>JBAQWV010000149.1:0-33638 GCA_049299095.1 Anaerolineae bacterium
TGCTAACTCCAGTGTGCGCCAGACAGTTGGTCTACGCGTAGTTTAAGCTATAATGTCGTTATGATCTCTATCGAATGGCTTTTACTGATCGGCGGCCTGTTGCTCGTCCTCAGCGCACTCGCCAGCAAGATTTCTGACTTGCTGGGCTTGCCGGTGCTGGTGCTTTTTCTCGCCATCGGTATGTTGGCGGGTTCCGATGGCCCCGGCGGCATTTATTTCGACAATGCCGCCGTAACACAGGCCGTCGGTGTGACCGCGCTGGCCTTCATCCTATTTTCGGGCGGTCTGGACACACCGCTGCAACGCGTCCGGCCAGTGGCGCTGGCGGGACTGTCCATGGCCAGCATTGGCGTGGTCGTCACCGCGGCAGTGGCGGGGCTGTTTGCCACCTGGATACTCGGCCTGCCGCCGCTGGTGGGGCTGCTGCTCGGTGCAGTCATCTCGTCCACCGATGCCGCCGCGGTTTTCAGCATCCTGCGCTCGAAAAACCTGCGCCTGACCGGCACGGTCGAACCGCTGCTGGAGCTGGAATCGGGCAGCAACGACCCGATGGCCGTGATTCTGACGGTTGGTCTGATCGAATTAATCACCCAGCCAGCCAGCTCTATGTTGCTGCTCCTGCGCGACCTGGGCGTGCAGATTGCCATCGGTGCGGTCGCGGGCTATCTGGCGGGCCGTCTGGGCGTCTGGATTGTCAATGGCATCCGCATCAAGCAGGAGGGATTGTATTCAGCCGTTACCATCGCGCTGGTGGCGTTGACTTATGGCGGCGTTACCCTGTTGGGTGGCAGCGGCATTCTGGCGGTCTATCTCGCTGGCATGGTGATGGGCAACCGCAACTTTCTCCACAAGAACAGCCTGATCCGTTTTCACGATGGCTTGGCCTGGTTGATGCAAATTGCTATGTTTGTTACGCTAGGGCTGTTGGTTTTTCCATCGCGCCTGCCCGGCGTAGCCGCGGTCTCGCTGGCGATCACCGCGGTGCTGATCTTCGCAGCGCGTCCGGTGGCTGTGTGGATCAGCCTGAGCATGACACACTATACAGCCCGCGAAAAGCTGCTGGTTTCGTGGGTGGGGCTGCGCGGCGCGACGCCGATTATTCTGGCGACTTTTCCTTTACTCGCCGGGTTGCCCGCCGCGCAGACAATTTTCGATGTGGTGTTCTTCGTGGTAGTGACGTCGGTGTTGTTGCAAGGCACCACCATCTCGCTGGTGGCGCGCTGGCTGGGGCTGAATGAAACCGATGCAGCCCCACCCCAGCCAACCCTTACCCTCACCGACAAAATGATCGAACGCTTGCAGGAAGTGCTGCTTGATCCGGCGTCGCCATCGGTGGGCAAACGCATTCTGGACCTGCATTTGCCTGCCGATGTGCGGTTGGTCTTGATCGAACGCGACGGCGAGCAGCTCATTCCGGACGGCTCCACCGTGCTGGCTGCGGGAGATCACATTCTGCTCACGGTGGGGGATACGGAGCAAAGTCAGCCGCGCGGCGAGCTATGGCTAAACGGGTCAACTCATTCGCGATAGTGCGAACCTACGCTGGTGCGGTTTTGCCAGGCCGCCTGTGCGGTGAGAATGGCAGTACGCACAGCATTGCGCAGGCCAATCAGCCCGTCAGTCAACGCAGTTGTGCGATAGAAGCTCTCGATTTCTGTTTCCAGGTGGTACAACTCGCTCAGCGCACGCTCCAGGCGGCGCGTAGTACGTGCCAAACCGACGTAATTCCACATGATGGACTTGATCGTGGTCATGTCCTGTGTAATCAGCGCGGGGTCTGGTTCGTCCACGCCGTCCGCACGCCACGGAGGAATGTCGTTGGGGTCCACCGTTAAGCCCGGCGGCAGCGCGTTGCCGATATAATTGGCCGCGCGGCTGCCCCAAACCAGTCCTTCCAGCAACGAAGTGCTGGCCAACCGGTTCGCGCCGTGCAGGCCCGTGCATGATACCTCGCCCACGGCGAACAGATGGCGGAGGGTGGTGCGTCCGCTTTCATCCACCCAGACACCACCACAGGCATAATGCGCGGCGGGTACCACCGGCACAAGGTCTTTGGCAATGTCTACGCCGTATGGCAGCAGGCTCTCGCGGATGGTGGGGAAATGGTGCATGATCTCGTCCTGCGACACGTAGGAGCGCAGGTCAAGGAAAACGTGCGTCACATCGCGCGCCAGCATTTCTTGATGGATGCTGCGCGCCACCACATCACGCGGGGCAAGGTCTTTCCACTCCGGCTGATAACGCTGCATAAATGGCTCACCATCCGCGTTTACCAGCCGCGCGCCTGCGCCGCGCACCGCCTCGCTGATCAACAAATTGGGGGCGTTGACGTGATAAAAGGTGGTGGGGTGGAACTGCACAAACTCCATGTTGATGACGCGCGCCTGAGCGCGCTGTGCCATCGCCACGCCATCCCCGCGCGCGCCCGCCGGGTTGGTGGTGCGCAAGAAAATCTGGCCCAAGCCGCCGGTGGCCAGGATCGTGTCACGCGCCAGGCAACGCCGCACTTCACCGCTGGCTTGATCCAGCAGGTATGCGCCGACACAAGAGCGGTGTTCGTAGATTGCCAGCCGGTTCAGCGAATGGTGCGAGGGAGTGAGCAGGTCTACGGCGGTGTGGCCGGTGAGCAGCGTGATGTTAGGATGCGCCTGCAACGCCTTGATCAAGGCCAGCTCGATGGCGCGGCCGGTGTAGTCGGCCACATGGACGATGCGCGGCATGGAATGGCCGCCTTCGAGCGCCAGCGACAAATCGCCCTCTGCATCGCGGTCGAATTCAACCGGCGCGCGCGTTAGCAAGATCTGCTTGAGCAGCGGCGGGCCTTCTTCGGCCAGAATTTGTGCGGCTTTAGGATAGCTCAGGCCCGCGCCCGCGCGCAGGATATCAGCCACCAACGCCGCGGGCGAGTCGTGTTCGCCGCGGTAGATAATGCCACCCTGCGCCCAAAGGGTGTTGCTATCTTGTGGCTCGGTAGCGCGCGTTGCCACCACCACCTTGATGCCACGGTCAGCCAGTTGCAACGCTGCTGTCGCGCCGGCAATGCCGCTGCCCAGCACCAAGACTTCGGTTTCGAGGTATTCGGACATGGAATCTCCAGAAGAGTAGACAAGTAGACAAGGAGACAAGTCTCGCTTCTTGTCCCTTGTCTACTTGTCTACTTAAATGTACTTGTGTACTTCCTTACCCAATCGCGATCATGCGCTCGACGGCGCGGGCGGCGCGCACGCGGATGTCTTCCGGCACATCCACCACGTATTGCATGTACTTCAACGCGTCGCGCGTCATTTCCAACGTGATCTGGTTCATGTGTGGACAGCGCACGGTACACAGACGCAGCATTTCCTTATCCGGGTTGGCCGCGGCCACGTTTTCCCCCATTGAACACTCGGTCAGCAGCAGATAGCGCGGCGCCTTGGTCTGCTCGACAAAGCGGATCATGGCATTGGTGCTGCCGGAGAAGTCGCTGGCAGCCACCACCTCCGGGCTACATTCGGGGTGCGCCAGAATCACCACATCGGAGAACTGACTGCGCACCGCCTCAATGTCTGCCACGCTGAACTGCTCATGCACCTCGCAGCGGCCATTCCAGCCGATCATCTGGTAGTCCACGTCGGTGTCCAGATAGACGTTGCCGCCACTGGGCAGCCGCGTGGGCACAATGATGTGCTTGCCGGTATCGCGCGCGATGTTCTTCGCCAGATACTCGTCGGGCAGGAAGATAATTGTGTCGCTGCCCAGCGAATCGACGACCGCGGCCGCATTACCGGAGGTACAGCAAATATCGCTTTCAGCCTTTACGTCGGCGTAGGTATTGACGTAGGTGACGACCGGCACGCCGGGGAAGCGCGCCTTCAACGCGCGCACATCGTCCGCGGTGATGCTGGCCGCCAGCGAGCAGCCCGCCTTGAGCGAAGGCAACAAGACGGTACGGGTGGGGTTGAGGATTTTGGCCGTTTCAGCCATGAACGCCACGCCGCAGAAGACGATCACGTCCTTGTCAGTGCGCGCAGCTTTGCGGCTCAGGTCGAGCGAATCGCCGACGAAGTCAGGCACGGTGTGGAACAGTGCGGGTTCCATGTAGTTGTGACCGAGAATCACTGCATTGCGTTGCACCTTGAGCTGGTTGATCTCGTAAGCCAGCTCTGCCTTGATGCGCAATTCAAAATCGGGCGTGTACTCACCGATGCGCGCCTTCAGGTCTTCATACAACTCTTCCACGGTCATGCCCGTCTTATCGGTAACAGTTAATGTTGTTGACATGGGATCTTCCTTCAGGAGCAAGCCAGACAGCGGCTGAGGCAGCCTATTGAATGTCCAGGCTGATGTCCAGCGCCTTGACTGAATGGGTCAGCGCGCCGGAGGAAATAAAATCAACGCCGGTGGCGGCAATTGCGGCCACCGTTTGCAGGTTGACATTGCCCGAAGCTTCCAGCGGAATGTGGCCCGCGGCAATCTCCACGGCCTCGCGCATCATCTCCAGGCTCATATTGTCGAGCAGAATACGGTCAATCGGTAACGTCAGCGCCTCGCGTAGTTGCGTTAACGTGGTGACCTCCACTTCGATGGGACGGTGGCGGTCATCGCCCGCGCGCACGCGGCGCACCGCTTCTGTGATACTGCCCACCGCGGCGATATGGTTATCCTTGAGCATCGCCATATCATACAGGCCGATGCGGTGGTTCATGCCGCCGCCCAGCCGCACCGCCCATTTATCCAGCACGCGCAGCCCCGGCGCAGTCTTGCGGGTATCGAGGATCACCGCCCGCGTGCCGGCCACAGCGTCCACATAACGCCGCGTCAGCGTGGCAATGCCAGACATGCGTTGTAGCAGATTCAGAGCAACGCGTTCACCGGTTAACAGTGCGCGGCCGGGGCCGCTGATCTCGCCGATGATCTGGCCGCGCGTTACCGCGTTGCCATCCCGCACGCTAAAGACCACCTGCACGCGCGGGTCTACCTGCTGAAACACGCGGCGCACAACCTCTAGCCCGGCCACGATGCCAGTTTCCTTGGCGAGAAAGACTCCGTGCAGCGTGGCGTCGGCGGGAATGGTGTTAAGTGTGGTCACGTCGCCGTCGCCGATGTCCTCGGCCAGCGCGTTGGCAATGATGGCATCCACCTGGATCAGCTCGGATGCGGAGGCTGTGGTTGATTGGGTTTGCATGGGGTTCCTGCGTGTTGACGTCATTGGTAATCTGTTTGTGTGAGTATAGCACGGTTAGGGCGGGCGCTCAAATGCGCACCCGCGGCCAGCGCATGTGCTGTAACCAGTTTCAGGTTGCACGTGCCAGATTTAACCTTTTCCGATGACTGTGCTATACTATGCCCGTAGCGAGACTTCGGCTGCCAGCCGAAGTCTTTGCTTGTTTGGCGATTTTTTATTTGATGCGAGCAAACGTATGTTGACCCAACGAACTGATCTGCGCAATATTGCGATTATTGCCCACGTTGACCACGGCAAGACCACCCTGGTGGATGCTTTGCTGAAGCAGGCACGCGTGTTCCGCGCCAACCAGCAGGTGGCCGAGCGCGTGATGGACTCGAACGATCTGGAGCGCGAGCGTGGCATTACCATCCTCGCCAAGAACACTGCAATCAGCATTCCCGACCCGGAAACGCTGCAATCGGTCAAGATTAACATTGTGGACACCCCCGGTCACGCGGACTTCGGCGGCGAAGTCGAACGCGTGCTGAACATGGTGGACGGCGTGCTGCTGCTGGTGGACGCGGCCGAAGGGCCGATGCCCCAGACCCGTTTCGTGCTGAAAAAAGCCCTGGAAATCGGTCACCGCGCCATCGTGGTGATCAACAAGGTGGACCGCAAGGACGCCGAGCCGGATCGCGTGCTGAATGAAACCTTCGATCTGTTTCTGGAGCTGGGTGCGACCGATGAACAGGCCGATTTTCCGGTGATTTACGCCGTGGCGACTACGGGCCGCGCCGGCGAAACGCCCGACATGGGGCCGGACTTGCAGCCGCTCTTTCAGGCCATTTTGCGCCATGTGCCGCCGCCGTTGGTGGATGCCGACGCACCGCTGCAAATGCTGGTGACGACGCTGGGCTACGACAATTACCGCGGCTTAACCGCAGTTGGGCGGGTCTTCGCTGGCACCATCACCGCGGGCCAGCCGCTGGCGCGGCTGATGCTGGACGGCGAGGTGCTGTCGGAGCGCGCCCGTTACCTGTTCGTGCATGAAGGGTTGGAGCGCGTTGAAGTGAGCAGCGCGGCCGCGGGCGAAATCGTCGCACTGGCCGGGCTGGATGGCATCGCTATCGGCGAGACGCTGGCCGACCCTGAAAATCCGGTGGCGCTGCCAACGATCCGCGTGGAAGCACCGACTGTGCGCATGACCTTCGGCGTCAGCACGTCGCCGCTGGCGGGCAAGGAAGGCCGCTGGGGTACATCGCGGCGACTGCGCGAGCGGCTGGACAACGAATTGCGCCACAACGTCGCGCTGCGCGTTGAGGACACCGAAAGCGCAGACACCTTCCTGGTATCGGGGCGCGGCGAACTGCATCTGGCGATTTTGATCGAAACGATGCGCCGCGAGGGGTACGAATTCCAGGTTTCACGGCCTGAAGTGATCTTGCGCGATGGGCCGGATGGCGAAAAGCTGGAGCCTTATGAGGAAGTCCACATCGAAACCAGCCCGGAAACGGTGGGGGTGGTGGTGGAAATGCTCGGCAAGCGCCGCGGGCAATTGCTCGATATGCAAGACCTCAACAACGGTAGCGTAATGCTGACCTATCTGGCGCCGACGCGCGGCCTGCTGGGCTTCCGTTATCAATTCCTGACCGCGACGCGCGGCATGGGAATTATGCACTCCATTCTGCACGACTATCTGCCGCTGGCCGGCGCGATGCAGAGCCGTGCGCGCGGTTCGCTGGTGGCCTGGGAATCGGGCGAAACGACTACCTACGGCCTGAAGAACGCTGAGGAGCGCGGGGTGCTGTTTTATGGCCCTGGCGTCGAGGTGTATCAGGGCATGGTGGTGGGGGAACATCAACGCCCCGGCGATTTGGATGTGAACGTCTGCAAGGCGCGGCATCTGGATAATATCCGCAGTGCCACCAAGGAAATTCAGGAGCGGTTGACTCCGCCGCGCGAGATGAGCCTTGATGAGTGCATCGAATATCTGGCCGACGATGAGTTGCTCGAAGTGACGCCGCAAAGCCTGCGCATCCGCAAGCGTATCCTGCCCAAGCATGATCGGGATCGTGCAGCCAAACAAACCAAGCAACTGTTACAAGGTGCTTAAAAAAAACGGCAGACTCGGGGTCTGCCGTTTTTTAATTCTACTCAAATGGTTTAGCGGCGGCGGCTGCCGAGGCTGAGATAGTACAACAACTGCAAGACGGAGGCAATTGCGGCGGCTACGTAGGTGGTGGCCGCGGCCCGCAGAACGCTGTTGGCCCCGCGACGATCTTCATCGCTGCTGAGCAAGCCCGCTTCCGTCAGCAGCTTGATGCCGCGGCGGCTAGCGTCGAACTCAACGGGCAAGGTGACGATGCTGAACAGCACCGATATGCCAAACATCAGCACGCCCAGGTAAAACAGTCCCAGGGTGTTGAGTAGCAAGCCGACCATGATCAAGCCGTAGGAGAGCATCGGCGTGAAACGCAGCGCAGGTAAGAGCAGGTTGCGCATGGTGATCAGCGGCGATTTGGTGGCGTATTGCTGGGCATGGCCCAATTCGTGCGCCACAATGGCCATCGAAGCGATTGAGGGCTGCGTTGCCACGGCCTGCGACAGGCCGACGGTGTGCGTGCGCGGGTCGTAATGATCGCTCAATGTGCCGCCGATGCCCTGAAACTGAATACCGGTGCCGCTCGCCATCTGATATGTCGCCCCCAGGCCGGTGTCACGCAACAATTCCTGGCCAACTTGCAGGCCGGTCATATTGTGGCTGTTGCGCACCTGGCTCCACTTCTTGTAAGACGAGCTGATATACATCTGCGCGGCCAGCGAGATAATCATCGTCAGGCCAAAGATGATCAGATAAGATGAATTCATGTACATGCCGCATTCTCCTGTGACGCGATTATTAACAAGTTATTACCAGGATTTATGCAATTCGCAATACGGGTGTCATTCTGAGGCCCACCAAGGCCGGGCAATCCTCTTATGAATGCACAGAAATCGGGATTTCTCGTCGTTTTACTCCTCGAAATGCCATCCACTGCATAAGTCCTAATTTCACTATGTTATACGGACTGAACCAGTAAAAGTTACAATCTACCCGCTCGCCGCACACACCCTAATCATAACGGATTTTTGTAAATCAGCCAAACCACTGGCCGGGGTGACGCGCGGATCACAGCATCAGGCGAACACCCAGCACCAACAGCATGACCAGCACCAGACGGCTATAGGCTTGCGAGTCAATGCGCCTGGCGAAGTGCGTGCCGACCCCAAAGCCAATCAGCAGCGGCAACATGCTGACCATGCCCATGCGCAACACCGCGGGAGTAAAATTGCCGACAACGGCATGATTGGCAGTGACCAGCACGTCAATGAACAGAAAGAACCCTTGCAGCGTGCCGCGGAACATCTCCGGCGGCCAGTGTTTACAGTGACCGTAGACGATCATCGGCGGCCCGGCGGTGTTGTACGCACCGCCCAGTACGCCAGCCAGGCCAGCCGCGCCGATGCCCCACAGCGGATGACGCAGCGTCGGCAGGCGCAGCCGCAGCAGGCCGTACAACGCGTATCCCAGGATCACCGTGCCGAGCGCAGTCAAAATCAATTGTTCATCCAGATGACGCACGGCCAGGATGCCGACGGGAATGCCCGCAGCCGCAGCCAGAATCATCGGTAACATGGCGCGCAGGGTAATCGTCTGACGATAATACGCCAGCATGATCAGCTCCAGCACGAGACCCAACAGGGCCACCAGCGGCGCGGCGACAGGCAAGCCTAGCAGCTCTACGAGCAGCGGCATACCAACCATTGCTGTGCCAAAGCCAACCACACTTTGGGTAAAGGTAGCAAAGAAAACGGCCAGAATAACTGCCAGAATGAGCATCAAAATCTGCCTGACGTGCGTGAGAATGTTACAGGTGATTGTATGCGTGCGAACGATTTTTCCCAATCAGCCAACCGTCCTGTCCTATGGCGGTGATGTGCGATTTTCGGTTCAATGACAAAGCCGGGGAATATGCCCCGCAAACAAAGTGGCTGCAAATGTCGTTAAGCGCAGAGAAGGCGCGCTGTCATTTCGAGAAATAAAACGACGAGAAATCCTTGTTGCTGTGCCTTCGCCAGCGGATTCCTCGACCCGCCAGGGCTTGGGCTATACGTTTCAACCGAAATCCACACACCCCACGCACCGACAGGTTGCGATTTTTGTCAGTTAATGGTATATTCCCCCTGTTTTGCGGAAATTACCATGCCTGCCAGGCAGGATTTACACACACACCAGAAACAGCTTGCATTTATAAAAAATGTATTTTTGGAGGTATTCATGACCAGTGGAAATGGCTACAAAGGCACTATCGGCATTCTGACCGGCGGTGGCGACGTACCCGGCCTCAACCCGGCCATTCGTGCGGTGACGATCCGCGCGCTGCGCGAGGGCTATCAGGTGATCGGTCTGCGCCGCGGTTGGAAGGGCATCATCGAAATGCGGCGTGACAAGGACTACGACAACAACGAGAACTATCGCTTCCTGACCGAGGATGTTGTCAACCGTGCAGGCCGTACCGGAGGCACCTTCCTGCACTCCTCGCGCACCCGCCCCAGCCACGTCAAGGCCAGCGACGTGCCGGAGCATCTGCGCGACAAGTACACCGACAAGGTGAACGATCTGACGCCAGAAGTGCTGGAAAACCTGGAATGGTTGGGCATTGATTACCTCATTCCCATTGGCGGCGACGACACCCTGAGTTACGGCGTGCATCTGGCGCAAAAGGGCTTCAAGGTCGTGGCCATCCCCAAGACGATGGACAACGACGTGCCGGGCACCGATTACTGCATCGGCTTCAGCACCTGCGTATCGCGCACCATCGCCCTGACCAACGCGCTGCGCACCTCGGCTGGCTCACACGAACGCTTCCTCGTGCTGGAAGTGTTTGGTCGCTATGCTGGGTACACAGCCATGCTGCCGACGATGGCCGGCGCAGCCAATCGCTGCGTCATCCCCGAATATCGCTTCAACATTGATCGCCTAACGGAATTGATGGTGGCAGACCGCAACCATAATCCCAGCAAATACTCCATTGTCATGGTGTCGGAAGGCGCCATGTTCGAGGGGGGCGATATGGTCTTCCAAAGCCAGACCACCGACGCCTACGGCCACAAGAAGCTGGGCGGCATCGGCGACCTAATTTCGCAGGAATTGCAGGCGCGCTCGTCTCAGTACAACAATGGCCGCCCGATCAACGTCATCAACCAGCGCCTCGGCTACCTGGTGCGCGGCGGCGACCCCGATGCCATTGACTCGATTGTGCCGATGGCTTATGGCAATCTCGCCCTCGACCTGATCTTAAGTGGAATGCATGGCCGCCTGGTGGTACTGAAAAATGGCCGCTACGACGATGTGCCGATTGATGTGGTCACCAGCAGCAAAAAGGTGGTGGACATTGAGCGGTTCTACAACACCGAACGCTATCGCCCGCACTATCGCCGTTTCGCCATGAAGCCGCTGTTCATCATGACCAGCGAAGCCTAAATAACGTAAACTGATACCTCATACTCCTGTCCAAGTTACGAGTTATCAATGACGGCTCACCTGAACCAGGTCGGAGCACAAGCTGTTATGTCTGAACACATCCTCACCCAACAAGACAACGGCGTTCTGCGCATCCAGATGGCCCGCGCCGACAAGAAAAACGCGCTGACAATAGCGATGTATGAGGCGATGACCGCGGCGCTGGCGGCTGCCGAAGCAGATCCCGCGGTGCGTGTGGTGATTTTCGAGGGGTCGCCCACCAGCTTCACCGCGGGCAACGACCTCGGCGATTTTCTCAATCACCCCCCGACCGGCGAGGATAGCCCGGTTTTCCGCTTCCTGAAAGCCCTGATTGCCGCTGAAAAGCCGCTGCTGGCGGCGGTGCATGGCGTGGCCGTGGGCATCGGCACGACGATGTTGCTGCACTGTGATCTGGTTTACGCCGGGCCAAGCGCGCGCTTCCAGTTGCCCTTTGTCAACCTTGGACTGACACCAGAAGCGGCCTCCAGCCTGATCCTGCCGCAGTTGATGGGCCATCGCCGCGCGGCTGAGCTGCTGTTGTTAGGCGAGATGATTGACGCAGACACCGCATTCGCGCTGGGATTGATCAACCGCGTCCACGCAGACGATGACCTGGACGCGTTTGTGCTGGGCAAAGCGCAGCAGCTCGCGGCCAAAGCGCCAACCGCAGTACGCTTGAGCAAGCAGTTGATGAAGCGCTGGCCCGCGGCCGCGGTGCAACAGGCAATGAGTGCCGAGGGTGAAGTATTCATCCAGCGGCTGCACTCGCCGGAAGCACGCGAGGCCATGACCGCGTTCTTTGAGCGCAGGCCGCCGGATTTCACACGTTCCATCGGTTGAACCAAAGACAGAAAAAGGGCGTCATCTGCCAAAGATGACGCCCTTTTAATATCAAGGGAGGAAATGCACAGATCAGTAACGGGCCTAGTACGAGTGAACCCCTTACCAACCGGGCAACCAAAACACCTGTCGGCTACGCGTACAGGCTTTCCACATGCCGAGCAAAATTATTCAGGATCGCCTGCCATCCCTCCCGCTGTAACTCGATGGAGTTCTCTGTTTCCGCGTCGAAAGTCACGCGCACCATAACACCGCCATCCACTTCGTTGAATTCAACCTGCGCCATACGATCACCAAATGCGTATTCGATCAGGCTATGTTCGACGATCTTCGTATACACACCGGCAAAATCAAACCCGAAGCTGCCATCTTTTGCCTCCATGCGTGAGGAGAACACGCCGCCGACACGCAAATCCACTATAGAAGCGGTGGTATGCCAGTCATCAGACGCGGTGTTCCACTGCATAATGTCCTCCGGCGTCACGTACGCGCGCCAAACTTCCTCCAGGGGGGCGGCAACGGTAGTTTGAACGGTAATTTTCATCAGTTTACTCCTCGGAAAAGGGATTGGTGCAACTGCGCATTGGCCACAGTCGCGGACATGCGGATTGTTCAGCGATGACGTGATGAGCAGCATACCCCAGGGTGGATGAGAATGCAGACCTTGATTGACCAGCGTGACGACATTATAGCCGAAACGCACGGGGGGTCAACTGAAGGGCCGGAATTGACACATCCCCTCAAAGTTATGTTGAGGCCGGTAACCAACTCAAGCACGAGTGGCCAGCAAACGATAAAGCGGTGATGGCATTTTTCAAGCAGCCGCTAACGCTATGCAACCTCCAGGATGCCCATCCGTATAGAAAAAAGACGGATTGACCAGGTCTTCCTTCAGCAGCGGGTGGGTTTTGACAAGCTCAGCCCCGCTCAAACGGCGAATTCATTCGCCGGCTGGCTGCGGCCTCTCATCCCTTGCCGTGAAATGCTTTGCGGTCGAACGCTTGGTTTTCACACCGAGCTATGGCATAATGTTTAGGCCAGAGATTCGTCAGTGAGGAGCGCCGTAGATTGCTTAAACGCGTCTTAAATCGCACAGAAGAAGATCTGCTGCAAGTCGAGCGTCAGCTCCTGCAGCAGTTACATACCGAACTCGTTCAACTGGAAGCCGACAAAGAGGACAAACAGCGCCTCGATCAGGCGCGCCAGCAACTGGACGAGTTATTTTTGCTGGTCGTGGTAGGCGAATTTAACGCGGGCAAGTCCGCGTTTATCAACGCGCTACTTGGGCAGGCCCTGGTGAACGAAGGCGCGACCCCAACCACCATGCGCGTCCACATCATCCGGCACGGCGACCAGATCACCCGCACGCTGCTCGACGCTGATACCGAGGTCATCACCACCCCGCTGGAATGGCTACGCGAGATCAATATCGTAGACACCCCCGGCACCAACGCCGTGGTACTGCGCCATCAGGAGATCACCGAGGACTTCGTGCCGCGTTCTGACCTCGTGCTGTTCATCACCAGCGCCGACCGCCCCTTCTCCGAGAGCGAACGCCTCTTCATGCAACGCATCCGCGAATGGGGCAAGAAGGTGGTGATCATCATCAACAAGGCCGACATCCTGCAGGACGAGGATGTTACCAAGGTACGCTCATTTGTGGCCGAAAACGCAGTCAAGCTTTTAGGCGTTGAGCCACAAATCTTTCTAGTTTCGGCCAAGCTGGCCCAGCGGGCCAAAGCCGCCAACGAGCAGCCGGGCCAGGCCGCCTTGACCGCGCTGCTGGCCGGTGATCAGCCGTCACAAGGTCTGTCAGTGCTGGAACTGTGGTCGGAAAGCCGCTTCGAATCGGTGGAACGCTACATCCTCGATACCCTGGACGAAAAAGAGCGGCTGCGGCTGAAGCTTTTCAACCCGCTCGGCGTCGCCACGCGCCTGCGCGAGAAATATGCCCAAGTCGCCACCAACCGGCTGGAGGTGCTGGGCGACGACTTCACCACGATTGACACCGTTGAGACGCACCAGAACGAGTTCGAGGAAGACACCCGCCGCGATTTTCAGTATCGCCTCAGCCAAATTGACGCGATCCTCTACGAAATGTCCGACCGCGGCATTGCGTTCATTGACCAATGGCTGCGACTTGGCCGCGTGTTCGATCTGACCAACAGCGCCAAGGTGCGCGAAGCTTTCGAGCGCGAGGTGGTGGCCGACACCAACATACGCCTAGAGCGGCAGGTCACCGACCTGATTGACTGGATCGTTGATCGCGAGCACAAACAATGGGAAAGCGTTATGGCCTACCTGAATCGCCGCGCCGACCTGCACCGCGACCGCGTGATTGGCGAAGTGGGCGGCACATTTGAAAGCAATCGCCGCGCACTGTTGGAAGGAGTACGGCGTGACACGCAGCGCGCCATCGGCAGCTTCGACCATCAGGCCGAATCGGCCAAGCTGGCGGAATCGATCCAGAGCGCACTGGCGCAAACAGCATTGGTTGAAGCAGGTGCGCTGGGCCTCGGCGCGATCCTGCTGACGGCCATGCACACCCTGCTGCTCGACTTAACCGGCCTGCTATTTGCCGGCGCTGTGGCCGCGGTCGGGCTATACGTGCTGCCCAATCGCCGCAGGCGTGCGCGCGAAGAGCTGCGCGCCAAGGTCGGCGACCTGCAACAACAACTACACGACACCTTGAGCGCCCAGTTCGAACAGGAAATGGGACGCTCGCATCAGGCCATGCAGGAAGCGATCCAGCCCTACACCCGGTTTATTCGCAGCGAGCGCGAGAAGCTGACTAACATCAACGGCGAATTGGGCCAGCTTGGGCAGGCCATGAACACACTGCGCGCCAAGATCGAAGCATTGTAGGCAAGGTAGTCGTGCGCGACCAGCCTCCAGCTCCGCAAATCACCCTGCGCCCGCTCACGCGGGCCGATGCCCCCGCCTTGCAAGAGGTATACGTAGCCAGCGAAGCCTACTTCGTGCAGACCGCGGGCACAGCGCCCGCGCCCGCGCAAGCTGAATATGATCTTACCGAAGCGGCCAGTGATGCTGGCCGCTTTTTGTTGGGCATTGCGCTGCGCGACGAGTTGGTGGGCGTCCTCGATCTGCGACTGGCCGCTCCTGGGCCATACGACGTGCGGCTGGGGCTGATCTTGCTGCGTCCGGCCAGCCGGCGGCAGGGTCTCGGCAGTTGGGCGCTGCGCATCCTGGAAGAATGGCTGCGACAGGCCACTCCCAGCGAGGCGATGGTACTCACGCTGCCTGCCCACGACCACGCCGCTCAAGCCTTCTTCACCGCGCACCGCTATGCGTTCACCGGCCAATCCACGCGCGTCCTCGCGGGCCACACGCGCCTGCGCCTGCTGGAAATGCGCAAAAGCTTGTAACGAAGATGGGGAGTGCCGCTAGGGCGATGGCGCGCCATAGACCGTTACGGTCAGCGTGGCGCGCTTTGCTATACAACGGTGAAGGGTGAGGGTATAGAGATTGTCATAGTCGTTGCTGCTAATCGTGATCGCTGGGCCGCCCAGCGCAGCAACGATCTGCGGCAGGGTATTGCTATGCCCCACCACCAGCACTTTCTGGCCGGCATGTCTCGTGCGAATGACACGGACCAATCCGGCTACATCCGACGCATCCATCTCCACCGGCGTCAGACCTAGCAGCTCGGCGACTGGCAACGCGGTTTGTTGCGTGCGGGCTGCGTCACTGGTATAGATAGCGCGGATGCCGGAGCTTTCCAGCAAGTGGCCAAGTTCCTCTGCACGCACGAGACCAGCCGCACTGAGGGCGTCACTTTGACCCTGCCGGTCCGCATGACGCACCAGCAACACCTCTGTGGGACGACAAAAATACCAATAAATCGCCAGTGCAGCAACCAGCAAACTGGTTACGATGACAACGAAACGTAGATGCCTGTTGTGCGCCTGTTGATGGTTCATGGTTTTCTGACTGTCTTTTGTCTTTGCCCTCGTGCCAATGGGGTTAATCGGACTGACGCGACAACGCCGCCAGCAGCGCATCCGTATCTTCGGGCCGTCCCAGGCTGATGCGGATGCAGTTTTCGACGCCGGGCTTGGCAAAGTGACGCACCAGGATGCCGTGCTGTTCCAGATCGAGCTTGAGCTGGCGCGCGTCGCGCCCGACAACGCGGCATAGGATGAAATTGCTCTGGCTGCCGGGCACAGGCTGGAGAAAATCAAAGGGGGCCAGGGCGGTGTAGAGACGCTCCCGCTCGGCTTGCAGACGGGCGACGTTGCCCAGCAGGTAGGTGCGGTCGGCCAGCGAGGCCAGCGCGGCCCTGCTGCCCGCCACATTGACGTTGTACGGCTGCTTGATCTTCCACAGATGCTCGATCAAGGCGGGTGGAAACACACCATAGCCGACCCGCAGCCCGCCCAGTCCGGCCCATTTGCTGAAGGTACGCAACACCACCAGGTTATCGTGCTGCGCCACCCAGGAAACAAAGGATGCATCTGGCTGCGCGAATTCGATGTAGGCTTCGTCCACCACCACCACGAGCGGCAAGCGCAGCAGCCGCGTCAACTCATCGGCAGACAACAGCCCGCCGTCCGGGTTATTGGGCGAACAGACGAAGAGCAGCCGCGGCTGACCGGTCGCTGTTTCGCCGCGCGCGGCGCTGTCCAGCCAGGCGAAATCGTCGTAGCCCCCTGCGGGCGTGGGGGAACAAGCGCGCTCAATGGCATCTATATCCAGCCGATAATCGGCGCGGCGCGGCACAGTGATAACCTGTGCACCGTTCACGGCTGCGCAGAAGGCGTACATGCCAAAAGTGGGGGGGCAATCAATCAACGCGTCGCCGGGGGCCAGCAGCAGGCGGCCCAGCAGGTCAATCAACTCGTCTGCACCGTGGCCAGCCATGATCATCGCCGCGGGTAGGCCGGTGTATTCAGCCAGCGCGGCGCGCAGCTCCGTGCTTTGTGGGTCAGGGTAGATATGCAGCCACGGATAGGTGGCAATGGCCTCCACCGCGCGCGGCGACGGCCCGTAGGGGTTTTCATTAGCGTCGAGCTTGACAATCTGCTCCGGCGCGCGGCCCAACCGCGCGCTCACCACCTCGAACGGATGGATCGGTACATAAGGGTCTAGCGTGAGGAGATCGGGGCGGATGTGCATGGTCATAGTCAGAAGTAGAGAGTGAATAGTCAGCAGAAAAAGGGGCAGGATGTGGTGTCCAGGAAGATACCGGCTCACGCGCTACGCAAGAAGCAGGCGGTGCGCAAAACAGAGCGGCTTGGATAATCATGCCGCGGGCAACGCGAACACATTTGTAGACGATCCAACCTATTCACGCAAACGCGCCGCGGCCGCGTGAGCGGTCAAACCCTCGCCCTCGGCGAGCAGTGCAGCCGGGCCGCTAAGACGCTGACCTTCAGCCGCGTTCAACGCAATCAGGCTGATGCGCTTGACGAAATCGGCCACGCTGAGCGGGCTGGCGAAGCGGGCAGTGCCTTCGGTCGGCATGACGTGACTCGGCCCAGCCACATAGTCCCCCAGCACCTCGAAGCTGTGTTCCCCAACGAAGATGCCACCGGCGTTTTCGATCTGTCCAACCAGCGCCCACGGGTCGGCCACCAGCAGGCAAAGATGTTCCGGCGCGTAGGCGTTCGCCACCTGCACCGCTTGCTCCAGGCTGTCGGTCAGCACGATCCCGCCGCGGGCCGCGAGGGAAGCCGAGGCAATCTCTGCGCGGCTGAGGCGCGTCAATTGTGCATCCAGCGCGACCTGCACGCGTTCGGCCAGCTCGCGCGATGGGGTGAGCAAGATGGCAGAGGCCAGCACGTCATGCTCGGCCTGCGCCAGCAAGTCCGCCGCGGCCATAGCCGGGTTGGCACTGGCGTCAGCAATTACCACAGTTTCAGTCGGCCCAGGTAGGCCATCAATCCCGACCTGACCGAAGACCTGCCGCTTGGCCAGAGTGACAAACAGGCCCCCTGGGCCGACGATCTTGTCCACGCGTGCAATGCTGGCCGTGCCGTAGGCCAGCGCGGCAATCGCTTGCGCGCCGCCGACTGCGCAGACCTGATCTACCCCGGCGACGTGCGCCGCGGCCAGGGTGAGTGGCGCGATGCGTCCGGTGCTGCGGTCGGGCGGCGTACATACCACGATCTCGCGTACGCCCGCGACGCGCGCAGGTACAGCCGCATGCAGCAGCGACGAGGGCAGCGGTGCGCTACCCGCGGGCACATACACGCCCACGCGATGCAGCGGGCGCACGATCTGCCCCAGCGTGCCACCCGCGCTGACATCCATCCAGGAGCCGACGGGCTGTTGGCGGTGAAAAGCGGTCAGACGCTGTGCGGCCAGTTCCAGCGCAGCGAGCTGTGCCGGAGCGAGCGCGGCCGCGGCCGCGGCCCATTCGTCGCGCGGCACGTCGAGCCTAGCCGCGGAGCCATCAATGCGCTGTGACCAGTCCAGCACGGCTGCGTCGCCGTGGGCACGCACCGCCGCGAGGATCGCGGCCACAGCCTGTTCCGGCGTTAGGCGTGCGCCGAAGATACGTTCAATGCCGTCTAGCAACGCGGACGGCAGCGTTTGTTCATCCCAGCCGGCGCGGCGCAGAACGGTAGCTTGGGCGCGGGACAGGGTGTAGAGGGGGATCGTGGGCATGGTTTAGCCAGGGGGAGTTGAGAATTGAGAGTTGCGAAAGGAGCAGCCACCTTGCTATTGGCTGCAGGATGACTAAGGGCTACGCAGTTGATGTCATTTCGAGGGATAAAATGACGAGAAATCTTAATTTCTGGGCATTCACCAGTAGATTCTTCGGCCCTGATGGGCCTCGGAATGACACCTGTATTGCGAACTGCGTAAGTCCTGGACGAGGTGCTTTTGACGACTTGCTTTTCACACCTAACGAATGACGACAATCTGCGATGGCTCGTCCACAATGATCTCCGGTGTGCCTTCGTACAACTCGACGAGACCGGTGACCTGGACGGCAGCGCCGTAGTATAGCTCATCTGGCGGTTGTTGCCAACGTTCCCAGGCGCTGGCAAAAATTACCACCTTGAAATCCTGCCGGTTGGCGCTGAAGTTGAGGAAAATCACCTTGCTGGAGCGGTAGGTATCCGCTATCTGGCCGGTGACGGTCACGCGCTGGCCGGCATAGGCCGCGGCCTCCTGCCAGCCTACAACCGGCGGCGGCACGGGCTTTTGCTGGTCTGCGGGCTGCCCCACGATTTCGATCTGCGCAGAGTCGGAAATGATGACCTCCGGCGCGCCCTCGTACAACACTACCTCCCCGCGGATGCGCACCTGTTGGCCGAGGAACCATTGATCGGGCGACTGCGGCCACCGGGTCCAGTCGTGCTGAAAAATCACCGCCTTGAATTGGTCGCGGTCGTTGCTAAAGTTGAGGAAAATCACGCTGGTGGACTTGTAGCTGTCCACCACAGTGCCAACAACCTCGACTGATTGCCCGGCGTGCGCGGCCGCGTCCTGCCAGTTGATTGCCAACGGGGGCGCGGTAATCGGCGGCGGCGCAACCGTGGCGGTCGCGGGCAACGTTGCGCTGACCGTAGCGGTGGACGTCAACGGCGCGGTGGCGGTGAGGGGCAGCGTAGCGGTCAGCCGCGCTGTGATGGTCAGCGTCGGCGTGGTGGTGATGACGGGCGCGGGCAAAATCTCCACCTGTTCCGGCGACTCGACGATCATCTCCGGCGCGCCCTTATACTCTTTGATCTTGCCGGTGACACGCACATACTGGTTCAGATACACTTGATCGGGCGGCTGCGGCCACTGCCCGAAGTCCGCAGCGAAGACTACCACCGAAAACTTACCTTCGTACTCCTCGGCGAAGTTCAGAAAGGCCGCCTTGCCGCTGTTGTAGACGCGCATCACCTGTCCTTCGACCGCGAGGCGTTGGCCGAGGTAGTTACCTGCGTCCTGCCAGTTGATCGTGCCGGACGCGGGGACAGTCGGCTGCACCTGCCCGGCGCGCGTCAGCATGTCCTCTAGCACGACGATGGCATCTGGCGACTCAATGATGATCTCAGGCCGCTGGTCGTACAGCTTGAGTTGGCCGGTGACCCGCACCTTTTTGCGCCAGTACAAGTCCTGCGGCGGCTGTGGAAACGCGGCGTAGTCGCTGGCAAAAATCACCACTGTAAAGGTGCGTTCCTCGTCGAAGTTTAGAAACGTCACCTTGCCGCTGTCGTAGGTGTCCACCACCTCGCCCTCGACGGTGACAGTCTGGCCGATGTAACCCGCGGTCTGATCCCAGCGCAAAATGCCGCTGGCGGGCAACGTGGCGGTCGGCTGCGGGCCACCCCACGGCTCGGCGTTATTCCAGTCCACCAGAAAGAAGCGGGCCAAGCGGTTCACAGCCGCGGGATCGTCGAAGATGATGCCCAACTCGCGGTTGTTTTCCAGCGAGTTGGCGGTGAGGTTCTGGGAGCCGATCATGGCGGTTTGGCCGTCCACAATGAAGATTTTGGCGTGAACATAGGGCGTGTCGAGGAAACGCACCGCCACGCCTGCCGCGTTCAACGTGGAAACAGGCGCATACTCCCGCTCGCTGGGGTCGAAAATGGCCGGGGTGACGACACGCACGCGCACGCCCCGCTGCGCCGCCGCGGCCAGTTGGCCGATCAATTGCTCGTCCTCGACCGAGGTTTGTTCCACGTCAATGCTAACCTGCGCGGTGGCGATCAGGGCTGCGATGCGGGCGCGGCTGTTGACCGGGCTCCACACCAGCGCCGCTTCGTCTAAATCCGGCTCGACGTGCTCCCAGTCTGCGTCGAACACGCGCGCCACCTCCGCAACAACCGCAGGATCTTCGACAATCGCCATGTATTCGCGGTTGCTGTTGAAAGAGGAATTGGTAAGGTTATGGGTCATGATATAGGCGCGCGCATCATCCACGACAAGGCTCTTCTCGTGGCTGTAGGTAAACGTGCCCGGTCGGGCGCGCACGTCTACGCCGACGCGCTGCATTGCCTGCGCAGCGAGCGCGTTGGTTTCACCGCCGCCATAGGGGGCTTCTTCGATCAGCACGCGTACTTTGACCCCACGCTGTACCGCTTTACCCAGCGCCTCTACCACGGTGTTATCGGTAATCAGATAAATTTTTAGCCGAATCGAATTGCGCGCACCGTCAATTGCCTGGATCAACGGGGCACGGCCAGCATCGGGCATCGCCAGCACCTCCAGCGCACCGTGATAGACCGGCAACGCCACGGGCGCGGGTGTAGCCTGGCGACGGCAGCCTGCCAGCAACATGAGTACCAACAGCCCGACCAAGCCGTTTTTGATCCATCGCCCCGCTGTCATGTGTAGTCTCCTTTGCATGAGTAAACAAGTAGACAAGTCAGAGGCAGACAAAGCTCAGAAATTGTTTTGTGGATACTGGTCTACTTGTCAGCCTAATTTTCCACCCAACCCCACTGCACGGTCAGCGACTGGATGTCCAGCACATTGACTATACCATCATCGTTTACATCGTACACGAGGCTGTAATTCCACTGGCCGCGGCGTGCCAGCCAAGCACCGGCCAGCTTGGTGATATCGGCTGCGGTAACCGCACCGCTGCAATCAAGATCGGCCCAGTAACAGTCAGTGCGCAGCCCACCCATGTGCGCAAAGGTGGCCGTAGACGCGCGCAGCATGGCGGTGAAATAGCCTGTGTTGTAGTATTGCACACGGTCGCTGGTGGTATGGTAGTAGGCGTTGAAGTCGCGCGGCGCGGCAGCATCAATGTAATAATTTTCGATGGCCAGGATGGCGGGGATATTGTACGTCCAAAACGCCGAATGATCGCTGGCGGTCGTGCCGCTGGCATACACTACAGGCGTTAGCGGCAAATTGTAGGCGCTGATTACATCGGCGTACAGATTGCCCAAATCCATGTTACCTGGCACAGCAGATTTGGCATGGATGTCCATGTCCGGCCCGTCGCTGGCGTCCCAGGCGATCATGTCCATGTTCAGCACGCCGCGGATGTCTTGCGACTGTACCATTTGCGCATAGGCGCGACTGCCCAGCAGGCCCTGCTCCTCGCCGGTAAAGAGGATGAAACGCAGCGTAGCATCGAAATTATAGGCAGCGAGGATTTCCGCGGCTTGCAGCACTGCCACCGCGCCGCTGCCGTTGTCGTCCGCGCCGGGGGCCAGAGTAGAAGCCGTGGGTGATGTTGAATCGAGGTGTGCGCACAGGATCACAATGCCCGCGGCGGGATCAAGGCCGGGCTTTTCCGCGATCAGGTTGGGGGGATAGCTGACGTTCCATCGGTGCGTGGTCACGGTCAGGCCGAGGCGCGTCAGGCGCTCTTGCATGTACGCGACAGCTTGCTGCAAGGGGACGCCGCTGTAGGTGTTGCGGGTGGCAATGGTGTAGGGCTGGCCGTTGATGGTGGCTGGGGTTTCGCCGCTCAATTCGTTGACGTAAGTGAGAGTACGCGTCAGATTGACCTGATCAATGATTTCCTGCACGGCAGGAAGCGGCGTGACGGCCTGCGGCAGCCGCGCGGCTGGCCGCGATGTGAATTGCCAGGGTGTATCAAGCAGCGTGGCGGTGAAGCCGTAGTCGTCCAAAGCTTGTCCGGCTGGCAGGCGGCGCAGTGCACGCACGCCGTCGTTATATAGCTCGATCCCGGCCAGCTCATGCTGATGGGGCGGCGCAGCCAGGTCTATCAGCAGGTACTGCGCCCCAGCCGCGTCCTGATCGAGTGTGGTGAAGGTCAGCCCACGGGTGCGCAGCCAGGCGCGAGCGGCTGCGTCCACGCGTGCGAGCGCGTAGGGCTGCGGCGCGGCTTCCACTGCCAGCACTGCCAACGGTGCACCTGCAAACAGCGTGGCTGCATCCGCGGCGTCGGCCAGAGCGATGTGTACCAGCGTCTCATCGGGGATGGGCGCGGCGGCGGCGCTGACCGGCAGGAGCAGAACGATCACCAACAAGATGTTTGGCAGCCAAAGGCGGAATTTGGACATATTTGTACCTCGTAACTTGTACATATTACGTATTGTATACAGAAATTCCCAGCGCGCCAGTGGTTGGTGCGGGCGGGCTGGCCGCAACAACTCCGTTTACGCGACGCAATCACCGGCGACTTCGACAGGCTCAGCCACCGGCGACTTCGACAAGCGGGCTGACCGCAACAGCTCCGTTTACGCGACGTAATCACCGGTGACTTCGACAGGCTCAGCCACCGGTGACTTCGACAAGCGGGCTGACCGCAACAGCTCCGTTTACGCGACGTAATCACCGGTGACTTCGACAAGCTCAGCCACCGGGCGGGCTGGTATTTACCGCTTGCCGGACAGGGCAAGTACGCCTATAATCGCAGCAACGGAGGCCGTATGGAACTGAACACAATCATCGCACAGATGACGCAACAGGCCGAAGCAATTGCCGCGCTGACCGCGTCCGCGTCCGATGCGCAAGCGCGCTGGCGCCCAACGCCGGATGACTGGTCCTTGCTGGAGGTGATGCACCATCTGCTGGACGAAGAAACCGAAGATTTTCGCACGCACCTCGACCATATCCTGCACCATGCCGACCAGCCGTGGCCGCGTATTGATCCGCAGGGCTGGGTGACGGCACGGCGCTACAATGAGCAGAATTTAGCGGATGTACGGGCGCGCTGGCTCGCTGCGCGCGCGGCATCGCTGGCCTGGCTGCGCACGTTGCAGGACGCGGATTGGCGCGCCCGCGTGGCTGCACCGTGGGGTGACCTCCACGCGGGCGACATGCTGGCCGCGTGGGCCGCGCACGACCTGCTGCATCTGCGCCAGCTCGTCGAACTGCATTATGCCTGGACCCAACACCACGCCGCGCCGTATGGGCTGGACTATGCAGGCGAATGGTGAACGGACGACCAGTGACCAGTGTACCGTATGCAGTTAGTTATTATGTAAAACAGTGATAGCACTTTTTTGTTGCACTGTTTACTGATCCACAGCGTATGCTGAACATGAGATACTGAACCATGCCACTACTCTTCATTCATGGCCTTGAGGGTACGAGCCAGGGCTACAAACCGACATTTCTACGCACGCTGTATCCGGATTTGATTGCCCCAGACTTCCCCGGCGACTTTTGGCAGCGTATGGAAAAACTGCAAGCTGTGATCGGCGAACGCGCCGACTGGACGATCATTGGCTCCAGCATGGGTGGGTTGATGGCCGCGGTATTCGCGTG
This sequence comes from Anaerolineae bacterium, assembly GCA_049299095.1. Taxonomy (GTDB): domain Bacteria; phylum Chloroflexota; class Anaerolineae; order JAAEKA01; family JAAEKA01; genus JAAEKA01. The sequence continues at coordinate 23,688 of JBAQWV010000149.1, forward strand.
CCGTCATCCACAGCAGATCGCGCGGCTGGTGCTGCTGGCCCCCGCGCTGGCTTTCCTGAACCTTGCGGAGACGCCGCTGCCCCCTTGCGACGCGCCCACGACGATCTATCATGGCACGCGCGACACCGTGGTGCCGCTGGAGCCGACGCGACGCACCGCCGAAACGCTGTTCCCCAATCTCGCCTTCCACGTGATAGACGCCACGCACGACCTGAACCCGGTGATGGGCACGCTCGACTGGCCCGCGCTGCTGGGCAACTAAAAGATGGCCTATCTGCGCGCCGTTTGGCGTTTCCTCTATGGCGTCCCCACGTTATTGATCGCCACCCTCCTGGTTGTCATTCTGGCCTGGATTCCCGTGCGCGTGCGCGGTATCCGCCTGGCCTCATGGGTTTTTTCCTATGGCGTGCGCATTGTGATGCCCGCGCTGGGGCTGGAATTCGTGTGCGATCACCCGGAGATGATCCGCCAGCATCGCGGGCTGATTTTGTCCAACCACGTCTCTTTTTTCGATACACTGGTGATGAGCTATCTGTTGCCGATGCGCTATGTGTCGAAAGCCGAAGTACGGCGCTGGCCCTTTATCGGCACAATTGCCGCGGCCACCGGCACAATGTTTGTGGATCGGGAAAACAAGAGTAAGCGCGCAGATGTACGACAACAGATCATCAAAAGCCTGAAACGCACACAGTATCCCCCGATTGTGGTCTTCCCCGAAGGCACGCGCAACCAGCAGGAGGACTTGCTGCCCTTCCGCTATGGTATCTTTGAAATTGCAGTTGAAACCGGCGCGCCCTATCTGCTCTGCGCGATCCACTATGAGGAAAGCGGAGCAATGACCTGGCAAAGCCGCAACGAAAGCCTCACCACCACAATCCTGCGCATTGTGCTGCGCGATTCGAGCCGCGTTTGGCTGCTGCCGTTGCAGGTGGTGCAGCCGCGACCAGACGACGATCCGCAGCGGCTGGCGGCTGACGCCCGCGAGCAGGTAGCTGCGGCGGTCAGTAGCATGTGGCATTCGCCCTATACATGATCGGACAGCGCGCTACAGGCCCATCATCTTTTCCATGGCCGCGGCCACAGCTTGCAGGCCACGCAGCGGGCGGATCATCACGCGCATTTCGGTGATCTGGCCGGCCGCGTCGAGCTGAAAAATATCTACCCCCTCGATGTCAAGACGCTTGTCTGGGCTGGCGGGTACAGTCGTGCTGAACTGCATTACCACGCCGCCGTGGTTGTTGCTCCAGACATTGGTGTAAGTCAAGTCACCGAATACCTGGATCACCAGGCTCAGAATGCCGCGGATAGTATCACGACCTTGATACGGCTTGAAGACCGCGGGTGAACGGAAGATGGCGTCCTCGGTGAATAGCTCGCCCACGCGGTCGAAATCCCTGGCAGCAACGGCGGCTTCCCAGCGAGCGATGAAGGTTTGTGTGTCCATGTGCTTCTCCTTGCGGTGCGGGGTAGATACCTGCGCATTATGCCGGATTTGGCAGATTGCGGCAATTTGCACGACCCAGCACAGCGACGACTTGCCGCCGCGCCGCTTCTGTGTACAATCTGCACAAGCTTGATGCCAGCTCGTCCCATCTCCCTGCGCATCACAGCCCGCGGGCCGCTGGCTCCGCAGCCTCTCCATCGAGGATACCCCTCCATGCAACGCCGCTATGAGACCGTTTACAGCCCCGCGCTGGGGCGCGCCATGGAATTGTTGGTTTTCGGTCACTACGGACCGCCGCTGCTGGTGTTTCCATCCGCGGGTGGTCGCTTCTATGATTGGGAAGATCAAGGTATGATCGAAGCGGCTGCGCCATGGCTGGCAGCCGGCAAGGTGCAGCTTGTGTGCGTGGACAGCGTGGACAACGAAGCCTGGCTGAACCAGCAGGCCGACTTGCCGACGCGGGGGCGCCGTCACCGTGCGTATGAAAATTACATCGTCAACGAGGTTGTGCCCTTCATCCAAAGTGGCGACGCGGTGTTAGCTCAAGGAATTGGTGTCACCGGATGTAGCTTGGGCGGCTACCACGCGGCCAACTTTGCGCTCAAATTTCCCAGCATCTTCAACTACGCACTGTGCATGAGTGGCCGCTATGACCTGGAACAGCTCACCGGTCCCAGCGACGCGCTTGAAGTGCATGACAATAACCCGGTGGCCTATTGCGCCAACCTGCACGGCGATTCGCTGGAAAACATTCGCTCAGGGACTCATTTGGCATTGGTGTGTGGTCAGGGTGCATGGGAAGATAAATGTCTGGCCGAAACGCGACGGCTGGCTGGGCTGCTATCGGCCAAAGGGATCAGCCACGAGCTTGACTTGTGGGGTCACGATGTCGAACATCATTGGTACTGGTGGAAACGCCAGCTCGCGCATTATCTAGAAAAATCGCTGGGGTAAGTCACGGAGACCTTTATGCCTACACGAAAACTTGGTTTACTCATCGGTGCAGAAGAAGACGACTGGCCGAGCGCGCTGGAAGCCCTGTTCCGCCGCTACAATCCCGTCACTGCCAACACCACCGACCCGCTAGTGGTGGATGTGGAACGGGTGCGCGTTCATCCCTTTGACCTGCGCGCAGACAGCAGCTACGACGCCGTAATTGACCGGCTGGGCCATTGGCAGGTGAACCCGCGCGAATGGCTGAAAAAGGCTGCGCTGTTCAATGGGGTCTACCTCTTGAACAACCCCTTCACCTTCCAAAGCATGGAAAAGCACTCAGCCTATGTCGCCATGATGCGCCTGGGGCTGCACGTGCCCAAAACCTGGCTGATCCCGCTCAAATCCTACCCCGACCGCTCCGGCTATCAAGAAACCGCGAATCGCTACTACGACTGGTTCGATCTGCCCGGCATCGCGGCCAACGAATTCGGCTATCCGCTCTACATGAAACCCTTCGACGGCGGCGGCTGGCGCGGCGTCAGCCGCATTGACAACGAATGGGACCTGATGCGCGCCTACGATGCGTCAGGCCAGACCATGATGCACCTGCAAACCGCGCTGGAAGGCTTCGACGTGTTCGTGCGGGCGCTCGGCATCGGCCCACAAATCCAGCCCATGCACTACGACCCCAGTCAACCGATCCATGCCCGCTATCTGGTTGATTTCGACTTCCTGTCGCCAGAAAAGCAACAAGAGATCGTGCGCATCACCAAGATCATCAACGCCTTCTTCCGCTGGGAGATCAACTCCTGCGAAGCAATCCTCAAAGACGGCCTGCTGCAACCTATTGACTACGCGAACGCCTGCCCCGACATGCACCTCACCAGCCTGCACGTCTTCTTCCCGTGGGCGCTCAAGTCGCTGCTGGCCTGGTCGAGCTTCTGTCTCGCCACCGACCGCACCATGCGGCTGGACATGGATACCGCCGCGTACTTCAAGATCGCTGACGGCGAAGGTTCTTACGAGGAAAAGCTGGTCGCTTACGAGGCGCTGGCCGATCAGTACTTTGAAACGACCCGCTTCGAGGAATTCCGCGCCCAGCAGCTCGGCTGGCTGGATGAAGCGATGTGGGAATTCGTACAAACGCCAGATTTCGATGGTATCCTGCAGGGCATCGTGCGCGCCAAGTTCCCGGCGCACGAACACGATCACTTCATCGAACACTACCGCGGCCTCTTGCGCTATTGGGTAGACCGCAACCGCCAATAAGCGGGGAGAAAAGGCTATGAACAAGAAGATTGGCCTGCTATTGAGCGACGAGGAAGACTGGCCGGTCGCGTTTGAACAGTTGCACCGCCGCTTTGCGCCGTACATCGAGCGCACCAGCAGCCTGCACACCGAGGTCGAGCGTATCCGCATCCACCCGTTCAATCTGCGCGCCCCTACCACCTACGATCTGGTGATTGACCGGCTGGCGTGGTGGCACACGCACCCGCGCGAATGGCTGAAGAAAGCCGCGTTGGTGAACGATGTCTACCTGCTAAACAATCCGTTCACCTTCCAGAGTATGGAAAAACACTCCGCCTACTGTGCAATGATCCGGCTAGGCTTGCCAATCCCCGAAACGTGGCTGATCCCAACCAAAACCGGCCCCGACACCGACAAATTCCGCCGTACTGCCAGCCGCTACCACGACTGGTTCGACCTGCCCGGCATCGCCAGCCAGATCGGCTATCCGCTCTACATGAAGCCCTTCGACGGCGGCGGCTGGCGCGGGGTCAGCCGCGTCGGCAACGAATGGGAGCTGGCGAACAGCTACGACGCATCGGGTCAGACCATGATGCACTTGCAGCGCGGTCTGGATGATTTCGATATCTTCGTGCGCGCGCTGGCTATCGGCCCACAGGTCAACATCTTCCACTACGATCCCTTGCAGCCGATGCACGCGCGCTACGTAGTGGACAGCGACTTCCTCAATCCAGATCATGTGCGCGAGGCCACCGCGGTGGTTAAAATCATCAACGCCTTCTTCCGCTGGGAGTTCAACTCGTGCGAATCGATCCTCAAGGATGGCGTGCTTCAGCCGATTGACTTCGCCAATGCCTGCCCGGACGTGGCGCTGATCAGCCTGCACTTCTACTTCCCGTGGGCAATCAAATCGCTGCTGGCTTGGAGCCTGTTCAGCCTGGCCACCGACCGGCCCATGCGCATGGACATGAACACGCACGATTACTTTGCCATCGCCGACTCCGAACGCAGCTACCGCGAAAAACTGACCGCATACGAGGCGCTGGCCGACCAATACTTCGACACCGAACGCTTCCAGGAATTCCGTGCCACCGCGCTGGCCAATCTGGATGAAACGATGTGGGAGCTGGCACAGTCGCCGGAGTTCGACGACATGCTCGTGCACAACGTGCGCCTGACTTTCCCGGCTCATGAGCAAGACGGCTTCATCGCACACTACCGCGGCTTGGTGCGCGCCTGGGTAGATGCGGAAAATCGCCCCTGATCATCACCCAAAATAGCTGAGGCAGCGGGCGCCAGCTTGGCGAATCCCTGCTGCCTCAGCTATAATGCACGCATGAAGTGGAATTTTACCCGCCCGACTTTCCCAATGCGCAGCTTGACCCTGCTCATCTTGCTTGCCGTGGCTGCATTGGCGCTGGCTGTAGTTTTAGTGAACAGTTCAGCCGCGCTGGCAGGCAGCTTAGGGCAAGATTCGCCGGTAGCCCCGCAACACCTCTCGCCCCTGTCAACTGACGTCACACCGGCCGCCGCGGCGCAACCCGCCCCCGCAGCCACGGCCCCTTCCCAGCCCCCTGTTCCGGTCGCTCTTGTAGCTGGCGTAATGGTAGCGTTAGTGCTGTTGGCGATCCTGCTGGGGATGCGCCGCCGATGATGCGGCCGAGCACCAGGCGCACAGGTGGGGAACCACGCCGCGCGGCCCAGCGTCTTTGCTCTGTGAACACACAGTCTTCCACCCTGGTCTTGGGCATTACCGCATGAACCGCCCTGTCACCCGTCGCAGTTCGCTCCTTGCGCTGCTAGCGTTGGCGCTGCTCGTCAGCCTGTATTTCACCGGCCAGGCATCGCCCGCGCTGGCCGACTTGCTCTTCCAATCGCCCAGCACACCTGCCAACCCCAATTCACCATTGCCCACCCCGACCGCGACACTTGTTGCTACCAACACGCCGCTAGCCCAACCAACACCCACTGCGACCGACACCGCGCTGCCCAACGCCACCGCCACGCCAACTGCATTGCCCGGCAATACCATCCCACCCGCATCCACTGGCACGCCGCTGCCCCAGCCAACCAACACCGCACCCGCACCGGCAACGGCGACCGTGCCACCCCCCGCGCCTGGCGTCACACCGAATAACACCGTAGCCGCACCGACCGACCTGCCGCCCCTGCCCGCGGACAGCGGCCAGCCCGGCCTCGCGCCCACGCGCACGCCGCAACCGATCCTACCACCGCCCGCGGTACCACTCGCTGGCACAGCCACCATCACCGCCACGCAGTCACTCACCGGCACGAATTCACTGATCAGCGGCACAGCCCCGTCCGCGCCAAGACAATCACTACGCGAACGGCTCGATCCGGTCCTGTTCATAGACAACCTTGTCGTGGCTTTTGGCTATGTCTGGATGTGTTTTGCCACCCTAATCATCCTCGCGCTGACCCTGGCCGCCATTTTATTCGTTGGACGCCGCCGCGCCCGCCAAAATCAGGCTGTCCCCCCATTGCAACCAGAGACCGCGCCGCCGCGCCCCTTCCCAACACCGCCTTCTGCGCCCCCCGCGTCCCCGCGCGTGGCCGCTCGTCGTCGCCCCTCTCCGCCACCGCCAGACCTTGAATAGTTCACTCCTGCGCCGCTTGCCCACCCGCGTTTGGCTGGTCCTGCTGAGCCTGCTAGCGTTCGGCTGGCGCATGGCCGGTCTCACAAGCCAAAGCCTGTGGCGCGACGAAGTGGATGCGCTGCAATTTGCCAGCCGCAGTTGGCCCGACCTGCTGGCAAACTTTGCCAAACCAGGCGAAAACGGCCCGCTGTTCTTTGCCTTGCTCCACCCCTGGCTGCAAGCGGTGGGAACCAGCGACTATGCGCTGCGCATGCAAGCCGCCGCGGGCGGCATCATCACCGTGGTGTTGACCTGGGTGCTGGCGCGCCGTTTGCTCCGTCTTGCCGCCCCAGACCTCCCCACCACACCATCAACCGCCACCATTCCCCTGCTCGCCGCGCTGCTCGTGGCCGTCAACCCTTACCTCACCTGGTACAGCCAGGAGGCCAAAATGTACGGCTGGCTGCCGGCGCTCGTCTTGCTTACGCTGCTGGCCTTTCTGGCCGCACTGCAACGCGGCCAATGGCATCGCTGGCTGCTCTACCTGCTGCTCCTCGGCGTCACCGTGCTGCATCACATCTGGGCTGTGTTGTTAATCCCGCTCTGCCTAAGCTGGCTATTCTGGCTGTGGCCCGACACGCGCCGCCGCCTGCTTCCCTTTGCACTAACGCTAGCCGCGCCCCTGTTCCCCTACGTCGCGTTGGTGGGCTGGTGGCAATGGCGGCTCTTCACCACCGCCGATTTCCAAACCGGCCACCCCTTCGTGCCGCTGCGCCAAATCGCCACCAACCTCGCCACCGCGATCACCATCGGCGTGCGCGGCGGCCCATCACTGCTGCCCATCGCCCTGTTGATCTTTTTATGGCTCATCGCCAGCCTGCTGGGCAGGCAGGCCCTGCCCGCGCCAAACAAAGCCGGTCGCGTGCTGGGGATGCTGTGGACATGGCTTCTCCTGCCCCCGCTACTGATCTTCCTGGTGTCGCTGCGCAAGCCCCTTTTTACCGACCGTTATTTGATCTGGATCGTGCCCGCCGCGTTACTACTGGCCGTCTGGGGGATGATCATGCTCACGCGCCTGTGGAGGCCACTCGGTGCAGCGATGGTGCTGCTGGTCGTAGTTTTCAGCCTGCTGCAAGGCTGGCAACAGATGCACACACCGATTAAGTCCGATTTCCGCGCGGCCGCGGCTTTCGTCGAAGCACAACGCGAGCCAGAAGATGTCTTGCTGTTCCAAATCCCCTATAATCGTGCCGTATACGCCTACTACGCGGGAACAACTGCGCACACCGTAGATGGTCGCTATACGAATAACGGCATTTCACCCACCCAAGTGGATCAAGAAATGACCGCTTTGCTGGCCCACACATCAACCGTGTGGCTGATTGCATCAGAAGAAGCCATGTGGGACAGTCGCGGGCTGACGCGCGCCTGGCTCGACGCACACGGCCACAGCACCGAACGCCGCGACTTCGCCCGCGTCGAAGTCGTGCGCTACACCTTCGGCCCCTGAGTACCGCAGCGCCCTACATGTGCGCCGCGCGCAGCGCGCGCAACGTCCGATCCAGTGCGTCCTGCCAGTTTTCGTTGATGGCAATCCAAATCGCACGGCGCGCCACCCGCCCCGCGTCCCCGATATGCTGCTGCAACCGTTGCCGATCCACATGCTCCAGCGCATCTGAACGCAGCACCAGTTGCTCACTGTCGCGGCCAATCGAAGTCACCCCCGCAGCCAGCGCCAGCACCTTGATACGCACCTGATACAGCAGATTTTGCACCTCCACCGGCAGCGGGCCAAAGCGATCCTGCAACTCATCCACCAACGCGTCAATCGCCGCGGTGTCCGTCACCCCTGCAATACGACGATACAGGCGCAAGCGCAACGCCTGCGCCTCGATATACGTCTCCGGGATGATGGCGCGCAGCGGCAAATCCAGCGTCACCGCCGGAGCCAACGGATCGTCGTAGCTGATCGCGTCCGCGCGGCGCGGTGAACGCACGGCTGCCCGCGGCGCGGGTATCTCTTCAACCGCCTCCTCTACCTCCAACGCCGCTTCCGCCGCAGCTGTGCCACGGATCACATGGCGTCCGCCCGCCCGCTCCTTCTTCAACTCCTCGACCGACTTCGCCAGCAAACGCGTGTACAGGTCAAAGCCAACCGCGGCAATGTGACCGTGCTGTTTACGTCCCAGCAGCTCGCCCGCGCCGCGGATTTCCAGATCGCGCATGGCAATACGGAAGCCCGCCCCCAAGTCACTCGCTTCCTGCAACGCGGTCAGGCGCTCGCGCGCGACCGGTGTCAGCGTTTGATTGCGCTCGTAGAGCAAATAAGCATACGCGCGCACCGCGCCGCGGCCCACCCGGCCACGTAACTGGTACAACTGCGCCAAACCGAACTTATCCGCGCGGTTGATGATAATCGTGTTGGCGTTGGGAATGTCCAAACCGCTTTCAATGATCGTGGTACACACCAGCACATTGAAATCGCCATTGGCAAAAGCCAGCATCACCTGCTCCAACTCGCGTTCCGGCATTTGTCCATGTGCGATGCCATACGACGCTTCCGGGATGATGCGCTCCAGCCGCTTGGCGATCTGCGTGATGCCGCGCACGCGGTTATGGACGAAGAACACCTGCCCGCCGCGGTCAATCTCGCGCAAAATCGCCTGCCGGACCAACGTCTCGTCGTATTCCCCGATAGTAGTCTGGATCGGCAAACGCTCTTCTGGCGGCGTTTCGATGGTGCTCAGATCACGCACACCGGTCATGCTCATGTACAGCGTGCGCGGAATCGGCGTTGCGGTCAGCGTCAGCACGTCCACCGTCTGGCGCATCTGCTTGATGCGCTCCTTGTGCGTCACGCCAAAGCGCTGTTCTTCATCCACGATCAGCAGCCCCAAATCCTTGAACACCACATCCTTCGACAACAGGCGATGCGTGCCAATGACAATATCCACCGAGCCAGCCAGCAGGCTCTTGATCACCTGATTTTGCTGCGCGCTGGTACGGAAGCGGCTCAACATCTCCACCTTGACCGGAAACGCGGCCAGGCGGCGGCTGAAGGTCTGGAAATGCTGTTGTGCCAGCACGGTGGTCGGCACCAGCAACGCCACCTGTTTACCGTCCATCACCGCCTTAAACGCCGCGCGCAACGCCACCTCGGTCTTGCCGTAGCCCACATCGCCGCAGATCAGACGATCCATCGGACGGCTGGCTTGCATGTCCACCTTGACCGCCTCGATGGCGACCAGTTGATCGGTAGTTTCTTCGTAGGGGAACGCCACTTCCAGCTCCTCTTGCCAGGCCCCGTCTGGTGAAAAAGAATAGCCGGGCGCGGCCTCGCGCGCAGCGTACAATTGCAGCAGGTCTTCAGCGATGTCATCCACCGCCTTTTGCGTCTGTTTCTTGACCCGCTCCCAATCCGCGGTGCCCAGCCGGTGCAGTACCGGCGCGATATGCTCCCCTGCGCCCACATAGCGGCTCAAGCGATCCGCCTGATGCACGGGCACAAACAGCCGGTCGCCCATCGCGTAATCCACCTGCAAATATTCGCGCACCGTACCATCATCCATGGTCATGCTGATCAGCCCGGTAAACTGGCCGATACCATGCTCCATGTGTACCACATAATCGCCGGGGTTCACGTCGGCAAAGAAGGCTTCCGGGGCCATCGCGCGCGGGCGTGGCGCGCGGCGCTGGCTCGGCTTGGTCCAGCCAAACAACTCCGCG
>JBAQWV010000150.1:0-46419 GCA_049299095.1 Anaerolineae bacterium
TTAACGCCGCTGGGGGGCCCCAGCGGCGTTACTTTATATCGCGATTTGTGCCGAAAATGGTCGCGCGCGCGCCGGCCAGGCAACTACAAGAGGATCGTATCGAGGCTCTGTCGGCTGCGCGGTGGCTCCTCAGCCTGTCCCCTGTTGCGTCGTCGTGTCGTAATCGGGCAGCAAGGTTTCAGCATGGCGCACCGCTGGGGTCAGGTAGGCCAACACGGGCACGGCCAGCCCCACCAGCGCGCTCAACACCATCACCAGCCCCATGCCTGCGCCCGGCCCAGTGCCGACCAGCCAGCCCCAAGTCGCGGTCATAACACCCTCTGCACGCATCGCCGGCTCGAATACTTTGTCCGCCAGCACGCCACCGATCAGGGGCGAGATCGGATTGGTGAACCAGGCGATCAAGCGCCGCGCAGAGAAAACCCGTCCCTGTATGTCTGGCGCGACCTTGGCCTGCCAGATCGCCTGATTGGAAGCATTGGTGAGCGGCCCCACCACCGAGGTCAGCACCGCGCCCACTACCCACCAGGGCAACGCCTGGCTTGCGCCCAGCACAATCATCCCGGCAAAGGTAATCAGCCAGCCGGACAGCACGCCATAGACCCGCCGACGAAAACCGCCCCACGCGCTCATCAGCACGCCACCCGCCACACCACCGATGCCCGCGGCCGATTGCACAAAGCCAAAAATAGCCGCGTTGCTGGCTGTACGGGCCAAGATCATGGGGGCCATTACCGCGAAGCCGATGCCACTGAAGAGATTGCCAAAGAAAAAGACCATTTGCAAGCCGAGCAGGCTGGGCCGCTGGAAAATATAACGAAAGCCGTACTGCACCTCGTGCCAAAAGCTGCCGCTGGCTTCGGCACCGGACGCGGTGCGCGATGGTTGGGGGATGAACACCACCAGCAGCGCGCCGACGGCCAGAAAGAAAGTCACCACATCAATGCTCAAAATGCCGGTAAGGCCGATAAATGGCAACAGCGCGCCCGCCAGCAACGGTGCAAATACGCCAGGTCCCGCCTCTTGCAGCGACATCAAGCCGTTGACGCGGCCAAGCTGTTCCTTTGGCACCATCGTGCTGATGGCCGCGGAATAAGCCGGCCATTGAAAGGTATTGCCGATCCCGTTCAACGCGGCGGCCACGTACAGATGCCAGAATTCCAGCCTGCCCGTGGCGTATAGCAGAAAGATGCCGCCAGTGGCAATCATCGCGGCCAAGTCGCTGAGCATCATCATCAGCTTGCGGTTATAGCGGTCAATCATCACCCCTGCCACTGGTGACAGCAGCAGGAAGGGCAGGATGAAGGCCACGTTCACAATCGCCATGGCCGTGGCGCTTTTGGTTTGCTCGTACATCCAGATTGACAGTGCAAACTGGCTCATGCTGCTGGCCAGCACTGACACGATCTGGCCGATCCACACCACAATGAACGCGGTCATACCGGTAGGACGGTTGTTGGGAGAAGTTGCGACAGTCAAAGAAGAATGAAACCTCCAAGTTATACAAGGTGAAGTGAAAATGATTGTAACAGCCTTATTTTTTTTAAGCAAGTGCCTCCAGTCCAAAGTGACAGATTTTCGCTCGCGCCAATTTGAAATGTGACACGGAGCAAGTACAATAGGATTTACGCAGTTCGTAATGCCGATGTCGTTCCTCGACCCTGGTGAAGGCACAGAAACAGGGATTTCGCGTCGTTTACGCCTTGAAATGGCATCAACTGCGTTAAGTAATATGACTATGTCTGAGCATCCTGACCCTGTCAATCGTCCACCCACCAATTACCGCGCACAGCGCCGCCGCGATGACCGCGCATTGTTTGTAGCGGTGATCGGCGTTTTGCTGATCGTGGGGGGCGGTTTGATCTATCTGGTCTATGGCCTCGGCGCGTTTATCACTGGCATCGCCTGTCTGTTGGTGGGAGCAGGCGTGCTGACACTGCTGTGGCTGCTGATGGGCGTTTTGGAACGCTGGGCGAATCGATAACGCTGTTTTGCACAAAGCAGGCGGGCTTTGGCGATTCTGTCTGGGCTGTGCTAAAATGCCGTTTCAATTTACTTTGCAATGGATGGTTGCATCAAAACAACGACCCCGCAACAAACTCTCATCTCTGTATTGAGATTGAATCTGGTGTGTTGACCAATTGAGTAACACACCCACACTAAACCCGCATGCCTGACTTGGAAGATGACGCAATCGGTTGCCTTTGACAACCGGCCTGCTTGGGCTGCGTCTACGGCATAAGGAGATAATTTTAACCGCATGAGTACTGCACCTGCTTCGTTTCGAGAAAAAAATCGCTCAACCAATAGCATCTTGGGCATCGCGCTGGTGGCGCTGCTGATAGCCGCGCTGCTGCTACCTCCGATTTCGTTGGGGCAGCGCCTAACCAACGGTGGCATGACGACTATTCCCGCCGGCAAGGACAGCAACATCTCCGATCCGGATGGTACGCGCCTTGCCTTCCCCGCGGCGGGCGTACCCGGCAGCTTCAACGCCAAGCTCGTCAGCATTCCGCGCGAGACCTTTGCCAACGATGCTGGCAACAAGGCGACGGCGGCCGCGGCGAACGCGCTAATTGGTCAGCCGCTGCTGCCGCGCAGCCCCTTCTACATGGTGGAAACCAGCGGCGCAGCCAAGCCAACCGCGTCCATTATTACGATGGAAATCCCCAATGACAGCCTGCCCTACGAAACCCTCGACTTGTATGAGTGGACAGGCAGCGCGTGGCGCTTCCTCCCCAACCATGAAGTCATTGATCAAGCGACTGGCAAGGAATTGATCCTGTCAGAGCTGGATTCCAAGACGATGCAACTGGTTCCACCGGCGTTCATGGTGATGCAGACAGAGGCCAACCCGCCCACAGCTGCATTGGTGGTCCCTGCGGGCACACAATTGCCTGAAGCTGGGCGCGATGCCGTGACCGAAGCCAGCCCGTATGGCCTGACCCTAAATGGCGATGGCTCGCTCGGTGGCAACATTGCCACTGCAGCCAGTGCGGGCGGCTCGTACCAGGTGGCGCCGGTATTGCGCAACTGGGACGACGATGGTGTAGTGCGCACCGATCTGCTGGACAATCTGCTGATCAGCGAAGAAATCATGACCAACCACCTTAATGCAATCGAAGCGTTGGTGGTTGGTAATAACCTGCCCGGCATCGAACTGGACTACCGCGGCCTTGACCCCACGCTGAGCACACAGTTCAGCGATTTCGTTAACAAACTGGCCGAACGGATGCACACCAATGGGCGCACGCTGGCGCTGCGCGTGGAAACTCCCACCCAGGTCGCGGAAGATCGCTGGTCCACCGGTGGGTATGATTGGCGCGTGCTGGGGCAGGCGGTGGATATTTTCCGCATCCCTGCACCGATAGACCCGAAGGCTTACGTAGCCGGTGGCGCGGTAGACCAGCTGCTCTCCTGGAGCGTGGGCGAAGTCGAACGCCGCAAGGTGGACTTGGTGCTGCCGGCACGCAGCGTCGAGAAGGCAGGCTCCTACCTGTTGTCTATGGGCTACGACGAGGCGCTGACGCCGCTGCTGGGCGAAAGCCGCATTGCCACGCCTGTGCTGGTGCCGGGCGAACCGGTGGACGTAACCCTTTTCAACGACCGCCTGATCGGTGAACTGCGCTTCGATGACGCCATCGGCATGTTTACCTATGACTATCGCGACAACGCCGGCTATCAGCGCACGGTTTGGATCGAAAACGCAGCCAGCCTGGCGCGCAAACTGGAACTGGTCGGCAAGTACAACCTGAAGGGCTCGACACTGGAAGCACTGCTGGAACCTAGCTACGATGCAGATCTTTGGAGCGTCGTGCGTGAGTTTCTGGCGGGCAAGCCGTCGAGCCGTACCAGTGACTTCAACGTAGTCTGGACGGTGACGGATGCCACTGGCAAGACTGTTGCACAGGAAGAACGTCCCCTGAATGCCGCGGGCTTCAGCCTGACTGCACCGGAGGCCGAAGGCCAGGTCAAGATCAGCGCCAGCATTGCCGACAATGGCAAGCCGCTGGCCAGCGGCCAGGCGATTGCCCTGGAGATGGCAACCGCCACGCCAACGGCTGCGCCTACTCCGGAAACGCCGCCTACACCCACCCCGCTCCCTGCGCCAACCACTGCACCGACACCGGATGTAGCGTCTGTGGTGGCGACCCGCGCGGTGAACGTGCGCAGCGGCCCCGGCACCGCGTATAACACCATTGGACAAATGCTGCCCGGTCAAACGGCCCGCTTACTGGGCAAGAACCAGGACGGCACCTGGTGGCAAATCGAAGTTTCCGGCGCTGCCAATTCAGCCTGGGTGATCGCCGAAATGGTCAGCACGCAAGGCCCGGTAGGTCAGGTACAAGTCGCCAAAGATATTCCCGCGCCGCAGGCCGTGGCCGCCGTACCGACCGCTGCTCCTGCACCAAGCACTGGCGGTAACACAGCACCGACCGCCGCGCCCGCGCCCACCACGCCTGCTGTGGTGTCTGCCCCGGCACCATCCGGCGGTGGCGCTTTCGGCTATGGGATGCAGGTTAACCCCTATGATAATGGGTTCCTGGCTGGTAAAATCAGAGGTATGGGCTTCAACTGGGTGAAATTCCAGCTGCCGTGGAAAGATTTTGAAGGCGGTGGCCCCGGCCAACGCAACTGGCCCGATGGAACGATTGATACCTACAACAGCTCAGGTCTCAATATCCTGGTCAGTATCGTTAAATCGCCGAATTGGGCACGGCCTGGCAACACCAACTTCGGGGTGGAAGGCCCCCCAGCTGATCCCGCTACCTATGCCAGCTTCGTGGGTGCATTCGCCGGTCGTTATTGTGGCCGCGTGCAGGCCATTGAAGTTTGGAACGAGCAAAACCTGTGGTACGAATGGGGCAATCAGACGATTGATGCCGCCGCATACATGGCGCTGCTGAAGCAAGCCTATGCCGCGATCAAGGCCGCCTGCCCCTCCACCAAGGTCATCAGTGGTGCGCTCACCCCCACCGGCGCGCCCGCGCCGTGGGCAATGGATGACTTCGCCTATCTGGAAGCCATGTACCAGAACGGCCTGAAGAACTACGCCGACGGTATCGGCGCTCACCCCAGCGGCTTCAATGTACCGCCGGATGCCACCTCAGCGACCGCCTGCGCGGCGATTCAAGTCAGTGGCAACAGCTTCAACGGCCCCTGCGATTCGCCGCACCACTCCTGGAGCTTCCGCAGCACCATGGAAGGCTACCGCGCCATCATGGCGAAATATGGCGATACTAATAAGCGCATCTGGCCCACCGAATTCGGTTGGGCGGCTGGCGGCGCGTTCGACAGTAACTATCGCTACGCTGATGATAACTCTTACGAAGAGCAGGCTGAGTGGACCGTGCGCGCCTATCAGCTGATGAAGAACTGGGGCTGGGTTGGTCCAGCATTCCTGTGGAACCTGAATTTCCGCATGACCAACCCCGGCACAGAGCTGGCGCAATGGGGTATTCTGGACTCTAACGGCGGGCCTTTGCCAGTGTATAACGCGCTGGCAGCCATGCCGAAATAGCAACTGATACCTACGAGACTTTTACTCCTAATGCTGAAAAGCCTCGCAATCAAGTAATTACGATCAAGTCCCTGGCTGTGCCTGCGATTCGCGGCGCGGTCAGGGACTTTGTGTTCTCAATTCTACCCATGCGATCTTTCCGATCGCCCCCCAACGGAAAGGAAGCTTACCCCATGATCTCCTCACGTATGAACCGCTTAGCTCGGTTCTCCTGGCTCATGTTGAGCCTTGTTCTGGCGGCTGGACTGGCCCTTACTGGTCCGGCAGCGCCGGCCGCAGCAGCGCCGGCCGCGCAAATTGCACCCGGTACTACAATTCGTGTACTCGTCAGCGCCTTGAATGTGCGTACCGGCCCCGGTCTGGACAATAACCGCATCGGTGTGGTGCGTAGTGGAACCCAACTCCAGGTCGTAGCCACTGATCCAAACAGCCAGTGGCTGCAGGTTTGCTGTGTCAATGGGCAGCAAGGCTGGGTTCTGGGCAGCGCTGATTACGTCACAACCGCAACGAGCAGCGAAGGCACGCCGCCGGCGACCTCGTCTGAGGCAGTCGTAACCAGCAGCGGCACGGTGAACCTGCGCAGCGGCCCGGGTACCAACTACAGCCGCGTTGGCACTCTGCGCGCCGGCCAGCAATTGCGCATCGTCGGCAAGAACAGTAACGCCTCCTGGTGGCAGGTGGAAAGCGGCGGTAAGGTCTGGGTGGCAGCATCTGTGACCCGCGCCTCCGGCCCGCTTGATCAAGTCCCGGTGGCGCAGGATATTCCCGCCGCGCCCGTCGCTGCGGCCGCGTCTTCCGGTTCCGCGGCCTCCGGTTCCTTTGCCTATGGTATTCAGGTGGACCCGAATACTGACATGGGCAGCGTCATTGGTGGCGTGCAGGGTCTCAGTTTCTCGTGGGTGAAATTCCAGTTGCCTTGGAAAGATTTTGAAGGTGGCGGCCCGGGCCAACGCAACTGGCCCGATGACAAGATCGGCGCTTTTAATGCAGCAGGATTGAATATCCTGGTCAGTATCGTCAAAGCGCCGAACTGGGCGCGCCCTGGTAACACTGACTTTGGCGTGGAAGGCCCGCCTGCCGATCCGAACACATATGCCAGCTTCGTGGGCGAGTTTGCCTCGCGCTATTGCGGTCGCGTGCAGGCTGTGGAAGTCTGGAACGAACAGAACCTACATTACGAGTGGGGCAACGAAGCCATTGATGCTGCGCGCTATATGCGCCTGCTGTCTGCGGCTTATAGCGCCATCAAGAACGCCTGCCCGCAAATGCTGGTGATCAGCGGCGCCCCCACCCCCACCGGTGCACAGCCGCCCGCAGCCATTCCTGACTTCACTTATCTGGAGCAGATGTACCAACTGGGACTGAAGAATGTGTCCGATGGTATTGGTGTGCATCCCAGCGGCTACGGCAACCCGCCTGATGCCCGCGTGCAGGACTTCCAGGCGGGCACGTACTCGCGGCCTTCACACGTCAACCACGCGTCGTTCTATTTCCGCAACGTGATGGAGCAATACCGCAACATCATGGTGAAGTACGGCGACAATGCCAAGCTGTGGCCGACCGAGTTTGGCTGGGCCTCCTCCGGCTCGCCAGTGGCAGGCTATGAATATGCCGCCTACAACAGCGAGCAGCAACAAGCCGAGTATATCGTGCGCGCTTATCAGATGATGCGCAACTGGGGCTGGGTCGGGCCGGCTTTCCTGTGGAACCTGAATTACAACGTGACACACCCCGGCAGCGAACTGGCGCAGTTTGGCATTATGAACCGTCCGGCGTACTTCGGTATTAGTGCCGCCCGCGGTGATGGCCGCTTGCCGTGAACAAAATGGCCGGCCCCTCCGTGATATGACGTGATAGCAGGGTGGTGGCGATGTTGTCTGCAATGCCACCACCCTGTTCAAAATTCTGACCGAGGATATTTGTTGGTATGTCCAAACACCTTGCCTGGCTTCTGATCATCGCCTTGCTGCTGAGCGCATGCGGCAGCGGTGCAGCCAACACGACGCCCACTCCCACGCGCACCCCTGTAGGCGCAGCCGTTGAACAGCCCACCGCCGTTGCATCGGCTGAAACGCCAGTACCTCCTGAGAGCGCCACTGAAGCGCCGACACAACCGGCTGAAGCGGCTGCGACCGATACTCCTGTGGCCGCCACCAATACACCTGCGCCGCCGACCGCGGATGGTGTGATGCGTTCACCGGACTTCGGCGCACAGGCATTCCTGTGGTGGCGCGCCGAAATTGCTGATCGCGACCTGACTCTCATGAAAAACGCTGGCTTCCGCTGGGTCAAACAATGGTTCGCCTGGAGCGACATCGAAGGTGCGGGTCGCGGCCAGTATGACTGGAGCATCCCCGACCGTATCGTGGATCAGGTGGAACAGCATGGCCTGAACCTGCTGGTGCGCGTAGACCGTGAACCAGGCTGGGCTGGGCCGCCACCCCAGAGTAACGAAGTGTTTCTCGAATTCCTGACTGAACTGGCCACGCGTTACAAAGGACGCATCAACGCCATTCAGATCTGGAACGAGCCGAACCTGGCGCGCGAATGGGGCAACAAGCCGCCGAGCGCGGCAGAATACGCTGCTTTGCTGCGCGCATCCTATCAAACGATCAAGGCGATTGACCCTGACATGATCGTGGTAACCGCAGGTATGGCCCCAACAGGAACTTGTTGCGACATCGCTATCCCCGATGACCAGTTCTATCGCCAGATGTACGAGGCGATGGGCGGTAACTCGGATGGCTACTTCGACATGTTAGGTGTCCACGGCGCTGGCTTTGCTGCGCCACCCGAAACATCACCCGATGAAACAGCCGCCAAAGAAGTCCCCTACGGTGGCGAGCGCTTCTTTGCTTTTCGTCATGTAGAAGAAATTCGCCAGATCATGGTCGAAAACGGCGACGAAGACAAGCGCGTGGTGATCCTCGAATTCGGCTGGACAACTGATTCCAGGCCAGAGTCCGACTACTACTGGCATGGCGCGCTGGCTGGCATTGACAACACTGTCCAGGCGCAGTATCTCGTGCGGGCCTACCAATGGGCGCAAGCTAACTGGCAGCCGTGGATCGGCTTGATGAGCCTGATCTACATGCCCGACCTGGACTGGACTCCTGAAACTGAACAGTACTGGTGGTCTATTATGGATCCCAGCCCGATTGACCAGCTTCACCTGCGCGCGGCGTTCGTTGAACTGTGCCTTTACTTCAATACGGAACTGGGACAGCCACGCTGCCAGTACGCGCCGCAGTAACGAATATTTAGTAATCTGCTGGCAAGTCCAGTGCAGTCAGCACAATTCATAATCGCACTTGGCAGATCATCTTCGCTTATCTGCCAAGTGCGATTTCATAAGACTTGTGAGGAGCCGCCTCGTGTAACGCTCACCCGCGACCAGCCCGCCTGGTATCCACTGCTTTTTCCCCTCCCCACCCGACAATTAGCCATCGGCTATTGACAATTGCCATTCCCCCGCGCCCGTGGTATAGTCCCCACCGCCAAAAATTCACTCACGGAGCGCGCATGACTGCCAACGACCCCCACGACGATCTTTTTCACAATCCTGATTATGACAAGCTGATTACACAGGCATCCCCCGCGTTGCAACGCTATATCCGCACGCTGGAGATGGAAAACGTACGCCTGCGCCAGGAACTGCTCGAACTGCGTCAGTCCACCGTGCGCCGCCAGCGCGTCGAAGCAGCCGTGCGCGAACGCAGCGCCGACCCCGCGGCCTCCCAACTCACCACCCCGCGCCACCCCGACGATGTCCAGGTGGTCACGATCACCAGCCGCGGCCTCGCCAAACGCACTTCGCTCAACGACTATACCACACAGCGGCGCGGCGGCATCGGCGTGTTCGACATCCTCGCGCCGCGCGAAGACCCAGTCGCGCATCTGTTTGTGACGCGCGCCACAGCCGCGCTTTTACTGCTTAGCAACCGCGGCCGCGCGTTCCGCCTGCCACTCGACACCGTGCCCCTCACCGAGGTACGCGGCCGCGGCGCTTCGTTGCCAGAGCGCCTGCTCTTCACCGCGGACGAAAGCATTGCCGCGGTGCTGCCGCTGGATGACGACGACCCACGCACCACCGTGCTAATTGCTACCGAGGCTGGCTGGCTGCGCACCCTGCACCGCAACTACGTCGGCCCGCGGCTCCAACCCGGCACCCTGCTAAGCGACCCGCATCGCGGTGGCCCGCCCGCGGCCATGACCCTCTCCAACGGGGCCAGCGACGTGTTAATGGTGTTGCGCAGCGGCGCGGGCTACCGCTTTTCCGAGCGCCAGGTGGGCCGGGACGGCGTGCGCGGCATTCAGGCCCGTCCCGATGACCGTGTCGTTGGCGTGGTCAGTGTGCGCAGCGACGAAGACCATGTGCTGCTGGTCACAGCGGACGGACAGGGCACCCGGCGGCAGATGGCTGGCTTTGCGGCCAACAAAACCCCCGGCGGGCAGGGCAAGGCCATCATGAAAACCGACGCGCTCGTCGGCGCGGTGGCCCTGAACGCAGGGGACGAGGCCTTGTGCATCAGCGGCCTTGCCAAGATCATTCGCTTTGCCGCGGACGAAGTCCCAGCGAAGACGGGCAACGTGCAGGGCGTGGCCGTCCTCGACACGCGCGGCGATACCCTGGCCGCGCTGGCGGCCATTCCCGCGCCCATACACGAGACCAACGCATGACCCCCGCGCAGGTTTTTATTCGTCCACCCGACGCCGCCATGCAAGCCGCGCTCGGTCAGCAGCCCGACGCCGCGCCGATTGACGTGGCGTTGGCACAGGCCCAGCATCGCTTGCTGGCCGCCGCGCTGGCCGCGGCCGGCTGTGCGGTGGTGGAACTGCCCGCGGCCGCGGGCCATCCTGATGCCTGCTTTGTGCAGGATGTGGCGCTGTTGCTGCCAGAGCTGGCGATCCTCTCCCGTCCCGCAGAAGCCTCGCGGCAGGCCGAAGTCGAGCTGTTTCGCCCGCACCTGCCCGCGCATATCCCCGTGGCAGCCATTGCCGCGCCCGGTACGCTGGAATGGGGCGACGTGCTGCGTCTTGATAACACCTTCTACGTTGGGCTGTCCGCGCGCAGCAACGCCGCAGGCGCGGCCCAACTGGCCGCGCTGGTACAGCCGTTCGGCTGGCAGGTGGCGACGCTGCCCGTGCCGCGCGGCCTGCACCTGCTGACCGGCGTCAACAGCCTGGGGCGCGGCCCGCTGGGCGACCGTGAGCGTCCGGTGGTGCTGGCATGGCCAGACTATGCCAGCCTGCCGGAGTTGGCCGGATGTGACATTATCGTTGTGCCCGCGGAGGAAGCGCCCGCAGCCAACTGTCTGGCACTGGGCGACACCGTGCTTGTGCCCACCGGCTACCCGCGCACTGCCGCTCAAATTTGGCAGCGCGGTTACCGCGTCCTCACCGTGCCGCTCAGCGAATTCGCCAAAGCCGACGGGGGTGTCACCTGTCTGTGTGTGCTGATGTAACGTTGCTCTCCGCCATCGCATCCTATCAAACATTCAGGGTGTGAACGAAGGGGGAGGAACTCCTTCTCATGAACAGAAGCGCCTGGGCCATGCCCGGGCGTTTCTGTTTTCGTCTTTGAAGCCTGCACGAAAAATTGACTTGCCACCCGCACAGCAAGTAGCTATAATTCGCTCAATTCCAGTGATTTTCGGCCCCGTTTCCCCCGAAAGCAGGCAGGTATGACCGTTTTGGCAATTTTCAGCAACAAGGGCGGCGTTGGCAAGACCGCAACCAGTGTCAATCTGGCTTATCTCGCCAGTCAGGCAGGGGTGCGTACGCTCGTGTGCGATCTAGATTCGCAAAGCTCGGCCACCTTCTATTTCCGCGTCACGCCGGAACTGCAAGGCAGCGCCAAGAGCTTTGCAAAGGGCGGCAAGGCAGTACTGCGCAGTGTGCAACCAACCGCTTACACCAACCTCGACATCCTGCCCGCGGACGTGAGTCACCGCAACCTGACGCTGGCATTCGAGGATTTAGACCACTCCAAGCGGCGGCTGGAGCAGATTCTCGAACCGCTACAAGAACGCTATGCCCTGATCGTGCTAGACTGCCCGCCCACTATCGGCTTATTGGCTGATAACATCTTCAACGTCGCGGATCGCCTGCTGGCGCCGCTCGTGCCCACTACACTCTCTTTTGAAGCGCACGGGCAATTGCTGGAATTTATGCAGCAAGAGGGGCACAAACCGCGGCGCATGCTCAGCTTTCTTTCGCTGGTGGATCGCCGCAAAAAGCTGCACCGCGAGCTGGCCGCCGCCGCCGCCGAGCAATTCCCCGGCATGTTGCGCACCACAATCCCTGCGGCCAGTGATGTGGAGCGCATGGGCCTCGAACGCCAACCTGTGCCAGTATTCGCCCCGCGCGCGGCTGTCACCCGTGCCTATCGCGAGCTTTGGAGCGAAACCGCGGCGCAACTTTGGCCCCCAGACAAAAAGAAGTAGATTGCACAGGCATTTGGCAATTGCTTCCTCCTGCCGTATAATCAGTGTACAAACGTTTTCCTCGTCGCCGCGAAAGGCAACGTCATGTCCAATGATCTGACCGGAACAAGCAGACCCGCTTGCCGGCTGTGGGACACGACCACAGAGGATTTGACCCCGAACACCGCTATGTCAGTTTGACATAGCGGTGTTTTATTTTGTCCGGCGATACCCACCCCAGTAAGGAGGTCTTCGATGATCACAGGTTTTAACAACCGTGTCGCGCGCATCAATCTGACCAGCGGCGCGGTCACTTACGAACCACTCAACCCGGAAGATGTGCGCAAATATCTGGGCGCGCGCGGGCTGGGTGTCAAATACGTCCTGGACAATGGCCCGGATGTCGAGCCTTTTTCTCCTGACAACCTTTTGTGCGTGATGAACGGGCCGCTAACCGGCACCGAGGTCAAGATGAGCGGTCGGCTGGCCGTCGTCACGAAATCACCGCTGACCGGCACCGTCACCGACAGCCACATGGGCGGCTGGACCGCGGCCAAGCTGAAGTGGGCCGGGTTTGACGGGCTGCTGATCACCGGCAAGGCCGAGCGCCCCACCTATTTGCTGGTGGAAGATGGCGTAGTTTCCCTGCACGATGCCAGCGATGTCTGGGGCATGGAAACGGCTGATGCCATCCGCGCGCTGCAAGCAAAGCACGGTGAATACTACAGCGTCATGGCGATTGGCCCGGCGGGCGAAAACCTCGTGCGCATGGCTAACATCATGAACGAAAACGAACGGTCGGCAGGCCGCGGTGGCACAGGCGCAGTGGCCGGTTCCAAGAACCTAAAGGCCATCGTAATCCGCGGCGAAAAGAAAGACCAGCCCAAGCCAGCCAATCGCGCGGCCTTCAAAGAAGCAGACCGCAAGGCGCTGGCTTCGATCATGAACGAAAACGTGGTCACGGCCCCGCGCAAGGGTGGCCTGAGTGTCTACGGCACCAACGTGCTGATGAACATGGTCAACACGGTTGGCGCGCTGCCCGCCAAGAACTCGCAACATACCTCCTTCGTGGATGCCGAGTTCGTGTCGGGTGAGTATGTGAAGGAAAACATCCTGGTAGACGATCCCACCTGCCACGCCTGCCCGGTGGCCTGCAAGAAAGAATTTGAAATTACCGAGGGCAAATGGAAGGTCAAAGGCGAGAGCTTCGAATACGAATCGGGCTGGGCGCTGGGGCCGAACTGCCTGACCGGTGACACCGCCGCCGTCGCCTATATGATCATCCAATGCAACCGCTTCGGCATGGACACCATCGAGGCGGGCAACACGCTCTCCATGTGCATGGAAGCCACGGAAAAGGGCCTGCTGAACGGCAAGGGCCTGGCCTGGGGCGATGTGGACGCGATGGCGGCCATGCTCGAACGCATTGCCTACCGCAGCGATGACGTGGCCTGGCAGTTGGGCGAAGGAACCTACCGCGCGGCCGTGGCCTTTGGCGACGCGGACATGGCAATGACGGTCAAGGGGCAAGCCATTCCCGCCTACGACCCGCGCGGCATCAAGGGCATGGGCATCGGCTATGCCACGAGCAACCGCGGCGCCTGCCATCTGCGCGCCTACACCCCTGCGGCAGAAATCGTCGGCAACGTGCTTGGCCCAGCCCAGGTAATTGATCGCCTGGCCTGGGAGGGCAAGGGCAAGCTGACGGTGATCTTCCAGAATGTCCACACCATGACCGATTGTCTGGATGTGTGCAAGTTCAGCACCTTTGCCGAAAGCCTCGACAACTTCGCGGAGCAGTTCAGCAGCTTCACCGGCATGCCGATGACGGTGGGCGACCTGCTGACCGCCGGCGAACGGGTGTGGAACCTGGAACGTTATTATAACAATCTAAACGGCTTCCGCGAGGGTAGCGACTATCTCCCCAAACGCTTCACCACCCTGCCCGCGGACGGGCAAGGCTCGGAAGGCAGCCTGGCCGAAATTGACCTGATGCTGGCCGAATATTATGCTGAACGTGGTTGGGAAAATGGTGTAGTACCGGAAAGCAAGCTGCGCGAGTTGGAGATCATCTAACAGAATGGTGAAACCAGCAGCGTCCGGCGATTAAAACGCCAAGCCAAGACGCTCTATCCCCCAGGCAGAAGCGCGCCCCCGCGTTTCTGCCTTTTTTTTACGTGCGCTGGGCCACTGCGGTCAGCAGGCGCTGCGGCTGGCCGCGCCAATCAACCCAGGGCGTGCGTCCCTCCACCAAGGCAGTCAACACCTCTGTAAAAACGCTGTTCACCGGCGTTGCCACCCCCACGCGCCGCCCCGCCGCGGCCACGGCTCCATTCAGCCAAGCCACTTCGGAGCGGCCGCGCGGCTGTGGTTGCAGGTCATAGGTGAGCGAGGGCGGCTTGCTGCCGCGCCCCCCCACGATAAACCGCGCCATGAAGGGCCGCACCACCCGCACGGGCACGCGCGCGACCAGGGTGCCAAACAGCGCCAGCGGATAACCACCCAACGCCACCGGCGTGATTTGCAGCGCACGCAGCACCGCCAACGCCTCTTGCCAGGCCCGCACTTCCAGATCGCCGAGTGCGGGCTGGGCAAAGACCTGGTCCGGTGTCATCCCCAAAATCGCCGGCTGCGCGTTGGCAACGATATTCATCAGCAGTTTCGACCATTTCAGCGCGGGGCCATCGGCAAAAACCTGAGTGGTGAAACCAGCGGCGCGCAACCAGGCCGCCACCGGCTCCAGCGGAACATCCCCGCGCCAGGGTGCAAGGGCAGCCTTGTGCGAGGCACGCGCTACACGCACCTCCCCCGGTGCATCCACCTCGACCGGCGTGGTCAGCGCAGCGGCTAGAATAGGCGATGCCAATACCTCGGCCAGGGTGTTTTCGTTGCCGACACCGTTCTGCACACTCAGCAGAGGCGTGCTGGCTGGCAGGCCCGGACGCAGCCCTGCCGCAGCCACAGCGGTATCGTAGCTTTTCACAGCCAGCACAGCCAGATCGAAGGGACCAGTACGCCATACATCCGCCGGAGTGGCCGCGGCGTGGACAGGAACCGTCAGGACGCGGCCGTCCACCTCGATCAGCCGCAGGCCATCGCGCGCGACAGCCTCAACCGTCGCCGGGCGCGCCAACAGCGTGACGGTGTGCCCAGCAACCGCGCTGCGCGCAGCCAACAAACTGCCGATGGCTCCCCCGCCGACAACAAGCAGATTCATGCTAAACCATCGCGATTATTGCCGGTCGGCGCTGGAACGCTTGAAATCCACGCGCCGCTCGGTGCCTTGAACCAACCGCTGCAGATTAGGACGCAGCGAAATGGCGATCAGAAGCAGCGCGGGCACAGCAAAAAGCCACTGCGACAACGGCGTTTTGGCTGGGTTGAGCAGGTGCAGCAAGCCGATCACCAGTACCGAACCAACGCCAACGCTGAGCGTAGCGACCGACGCGTAACGTCCTACAAAGAGGAT
This sequence comes from Anaerolineae bacterium, assembly GCA_049299095.1. Lineage (GTDB taxonomy): Bacteria > Chloroflexota > Anaerolineae > JAAEKA01 > JAAEKA01 > JAAEKA01. The sequence goes on from JBAQWV010000150.1 coordinate 15,416, forward strand.
CAAAACAAAAATCGGCACAACAATGGCCCCAGCCAGCAGGTTGAGGGCCAACAAGCTACCCGCGGCAGTGCTGCCGCCCGCACCGCCCTTGAAGCGCAAAAAGATTGACCAGTTGTGCCCGGCGACCGCGGCGGCACCAGCCAGCGCGGCTGCGGCCTCATTGCCAAAAAGCTGCCGGATCAGCAGCACGGAGGCCGCGCCCTTGACGAAATCCAGCACACCAGTGAGCAGGCCCAAGCGCGCGCCGAGTGAGCGATAGACGTTCGTGCCACCGGTGCGACCGCTGCCGAACGTGCGCACATCAATGCCCTTCATTTTACCAAAGATAAAGCCAAAGGGCAGACTACCGATCAAATAGCCTGTCAGCAACGCGATAAGATAGGGGGTGATGTTCATAACGATCTTCCTGCGCGGTGAAATACAAGCGCAGGCGTGTACTTTCTAAAGGGGTGGAAAGGATGTAGGCAACCTGGGTGCGTGTGAGGCAGTCGCCACTGCAAGAATCTATAACCCCTTGTGTGCGCTCAGGATACGCGTCAAAATAGGCTCAACCGCCGCCGACCGGCGGGAAAATGGCGATATTGGCCCCAACGGGCAACACAGTCGCCAGGCCATCGCCGAACTGAATGTTGCGGCCATTGACGAAGATATGAATACGCTGCAACAGGTTGCCCTCGTCGTCTACCATCTCTGGACGCAGGGCGGGCCAGCGCGTCACCAACTCGTCTACCAGCTCACGCATGGTCTGGCCGGGCTGGGTGTGGACAGGAACGGTGGCCCCGCCGACCAGGGGGCGCAGCGTGGCAAACACTTTAACTTGCATGAAAAGCCCTTTCATAGCCTACGGACACTGGACAACGCCCTGCGCCCATAAGCAGCCACCACAGGCTGGGAACTCGTTGCCAAAGCAGTCTTCGACGTTAGATTCTGACATATCGCACCCACCGCAGAAGGTGCAGGGTGGAAAGGCAAAGCTCTGCACCCGTTCACGGTAGCCCGCGTAGGCCGGGTCGTGCCACAACTCCAGCAGGCCGCGCTCGCGCACGTTGCCGATGATATGGCTTTGCGTGTGGCGTGCCTTGCCGTGCAAATAGCTGGTGTGCGAGTGCATTAGCGGCCAGCAGGGACTGACTGCACCGCTCCAGGCGATGGTCATCGAACCGTTTTCGATGTAGTTGCAGACATCGTTGGAGCCGCCCCAGCTATGACCGGCATAGCTGATGCTGTAACCGCTGTTAAACACCTGGAACAGGGCGTCGCGCGTGCGCGCGTCGAAATCCATCTTGGGCAGGCTTAAGTGCGGCACCTGGCTGGACGGGATGTAGGTGAGCGCGCGCAGCGAGCGGGTATAGAGCATCTCCTGCTGCAAGTCTGCGGTCACGGGCAACACGTTGCTGACCGAAAAGTGCATCGCACCCAGCCGCCGAGCCAGCCGTAACACCTCCGGCAGGTCGTTGATGTTGCGCTGCATCGCCACAAAGGCAATGCCCAGTTCCGGCTTGGGCGAATGCCAACTGATGTTGCCGTTGATCAACACGCGCAAACGACGAAAACGCTCCAAATTGGCCACCACGTTGGGCAACTCGGCTCCTAGCCGTACATCGGCATAGCTCTCCGGCGACGCACCGTCAATGGACACCCACAACAGATCCAGGCCGGTTTCGATCAGCTCGCGCGTGCGTTGCTCGTCAAGCAGCGTGCCGTTGGTGATCATCTCGACGCGCGCGCCGGCTGCCTTGGCCTGAGCGATCCATTCGATGGTGCGCCGATGCACCAAAGGCTCACCGATGCCGCCAAAATAAACGGTCGGGGGCGGGTCAAGCTGGCGCAGCCCAGCCAGGATCGCGGCCCAGGTGGCCTCGCTCATGCGTCCCATCGGCTCATCCCACGCGTTGCGAAAGCAGGTGACGCAATCGAGGTTGCACGCGTCGGTGGGTTCCACGTAAATCTTGGCCAGATGGTTGACGGGGCGATGCAAGCGCAGACTGTTGACGCCCGTCTCGACACGCAGGCGCGCGCCAGGCACAAGCCCCAGCCCCGCGGCCATTGAGGCCGGCAGCACAAGTCGCCCCTGTTCATCCACCGTGGCCCATTCAGCCTTTTTAGAGCTGGGCGCTGCGGGCGCTGCCGTCAACGGAATAATCGCATCGTTTAGCATAGCCATACCTCCAAACAAAACGCACTCATCCAGTCGGTACAATGTGGTGCGGCGAATCATACCGCAGAATGGGGGGGTGTCAAGCGCGAGTACTGGAAGCGGCGGCTGGGACAACAAAAAGCCGGGATAAACCCCTTTTTTGTACAGTACTTGCACGATCTTTGAAGCTATGCCATAATCGGCGGCATGGCACTGAAAGACCTTTTCCAGCGCGACCGCCGTCGCCATACTGCCCTCGTCACCGGCCAGGTCATGTCAGAGCAGGGCCGCTGCGTGCAATGCGGCATCTGCACCTATTTTTGCCCTATCAACATTGATGTGCGGCGTCATGCATGGTTGGGCGAGCCAGTGCAGGAAAGTCGCTGTCTGACTTGCGGCGAATGTGTTACCCGCTGTCCGCGCGGCGTGCTGCGCTTTGAGCGGATCGAACTGACCCTGCCCTGATCGCACCTCCTCCGTCCGTCGGAGCCTCCTATGCCAGCACGCTACGTCATCGTCGGCTTGGGTGTTGCCGCTGTGGCCGCCGCCGAAGCTGTGCGCGCAGCCGACGCCAACGGCGCTATCAGCCTCATTTCTGATGACCCACACGGCTACTATTCCCGTCCCGGTCTGGCCTATTATCTGACCGGCGAATTGCCGCGCAGCGCACTCTTCCCCTGGACTGATCAGGACTTCAGCCAGATGGGGCTGCGTCGCGTGCATGGGCGCGCGACCGCGCTCGATCCGACTGACCATCGCCTGACGTTGGCCGACGGCACGCATCTGACCTATGACCGGCTGCTGCTGGCAACCGGTGCGGCCGCGCTGCGCGTCGCTCTGCCTGGCGCTGATTTACCCGAAGTCGTCAAGCTCGACAACCTGGAGGACGCCGAACGGATTTTGCGGCTGGCGCGGCGCGCCAAGACCGCGGTCGTCACCGGTGGCGGCATCACCGCCCTAGAAATCGTCGAAGGTCTGCATGAGCATTGCCGTCAGGTGCATTATCTGCTGCGCGGGGCAGGCTACTGGAGCAACGTACTGGACGACGACGAAGCGCGCCTGGTGCTGGCGCGGCTGGCCCAGCAGGGGGTGCAGGTACATTTCCAGAGCGAGCTGGCAACCATCGAAGCGCGAAACGGCCATGTTGCTGCGGTCACTACCATCAACGGCCAACGCATTGCTTGCGACCTGGTTGCCGTCGCCATTGGCGTGGCCCCGCGTGTCGAGTTGGCGCGTGCCGCTGGTCTGCGCATCGAACGGGGCATCTTGGTGGATGATCAATTACGCACCAGTGCGCCCGATGTTTTTGCCGCGGGCGATGCAGCGCAAGTGCTTGATCCGCGCACAGGCCGCGCCACGCTCGATACACTGTGGAATACTGCCCGCGCGCACGGCTCTGTGGCCGGGGTCAACATGACTGGCGGCTCTGCGCGTTATGTTAAGCACGCGCCTTTTAACGTCACCCGGCTGGCAGGCATCACCACCACGATTATCGGCACGGTGGGGACAGGGCACGATGCCGACGTGCTGGGCATTGCCCGCGGCGATAGCGAAATCTGGCGGCAACTGGGCGATGCGTTGGTGGTGGAAGGAGCCGAAACAGCCAACCACCTGCGCCTGCTGTTGGGGCGGCGACACCTGCTCGGTGCGGTGTTGATGGGCGATCAACGTTTGTCGCGCGCGTTGCAGCATTTAATCGGCGAGGAGGTGGATATTTCGCCAATTCGGGGACTTCTTACGCAGTCTAACGTTGATTTATACACAACACTGGCTGAATTTGCAGCCAACCACCACTCCAGACCCCAATGGATGCCCCCATGAAACACGACGCGCGCGAACTTTGGTGGGCCTTGGCGGCTATCGTAACCATCACGCTAGTTTATTTGGCGGTGGTGCGGCAACTGCAAGCCATCCCCGCGGCCAGCAGCTTGTTTGGTCACGGCATTGGCATCGCGGGTTTCATGCTAATGCTGGCAACGGAAACGCTGTATTCACTGCGCAAACGCAGCCGCCGCGCGCGCTGGGGTCGCACAGCCTCCTGGCTGCGTTTTCACATCTTCACCGGCCTGGTTGGCCCCACAATGGTGCTGCTGCATAGCTCATGGAAATTCAACGGGCTGGCGGGCGTAGTCATGCTCCTGACCATCGTCGTGGTGGTCAGCGGATTTATTGGCCGTTACATCTACACCGCCGTGCCGCGCACTGCAGATGGCCTGATACTGGAAGTGGGCGACTTGCAGCGCACCATCGCGGCCACCGACGCTGAGCTGCAACAAGCGTTGCGCCAACATACGACCTACGCGCCGTGGACAAGCTCAACCGCAACCGAAGCCGCCGCCAGTCCGGCCATGCTAGTGCTGGGCCGTTCAGTGTTAGGTTGGCGGCAGCGACAGGCTCGCCGCCGGCTTTTCCGCACACTCGACCCTGCCGCGCAAGCACAGTGGCAGCAGATGGAACGCCTGCTGGAACGGCGCGACACGCTGCGACGGCAGGCACAATCGCTGGTGGCAGCACGTCGCTTGTTGGGCGTCTGGCACGCGGTGCATCTTCCCCTCGGCATGGCCTTGTTCGCCGCGGCTTTCGCTCACATCATCGCCGCCATTTATTTCGCTACCCTGTTGCATTAAGCCATGAATACGCGTCGCCTCGGTTGTCTTTCAGGGACAGGCCTGCTGGCTGGCCTGCTCACCCTGCTGATCATTGCCGGATTGATGTGGCTGCGCGGCGGGCGCATGTTCAGCCCAGGCCGTCTGAACACACAAACCGGGGCTGCCCCGCTGGGCGGCATTGCCTCGCACGCAGAGAGCGGGGGCGATTGCCTGCTGTGCCATACCGCACCGTGGGATCATACCGACATGGCCGAACGCTGCCAGGCGTGCCACACAGCTATCGCCGCAGACTTGACCCAGCCCGACACGCTGCATGGTGCGCTGCGCGTTCAGGGCGCAGACATGGATTGCCGCGCCTGTCATACCGAGCATCACGGGCCGACAGCCAATTTGACCATAGCCAGCATTGAAAACTTCCCGCACGACGTGACGGGCTTTGCGCTGGCCGCGCACACGGACATGAGCGACGGCGCTTCGCTGGCTTGTCAGGATTGCCACACTGACAGCCTGGCGCGCTTTGAAGTCGCCACCTGCGAGACATGCCACCGCAGCGAAGATGCCGTGTTTATAGATGCGCACTTGGCCGCTTTCCACACGGACTGCCTAAGCTGTCACGATGGCGTGGATCGGTTCAGCCGTGACCGCTTCGATCACAGCCTGTTTCTGTTTGCGCTCACCGGCCAACATGAAGTCGTGGCGTGTGCATCCTGTCATAATCAGGCGCACGGCCTCAGCGATTTTCAGACTGCGCCGACCGACTGCGCCAGTTGTCACCTTAAGGATGACGCGCACGACGGTCAGTTCGGCAGCGACTGCGCGGCCTGTCACTCGACCACCCGCTGGCAAGACGCCACCTTCGACCACAGCCGCACCGACTTTCCGCTCACCGGCCAGCATGTCAACGCGCGTTGCACCCAATGCCACGTCAACAACGTCTTCCGCGGCACGCCGACCGACTGCGCCAGTTGTCACCTCAAGGATGACGCGCACGACGGTCAGTTCGGCAGCGACTGCGCGGCCTGTCACTCGACCACCCGCTGGCAGGATGCCACCTTCGACCACAGCCGCACCGACTTTCCACTCACCGGCCAGCACAGCGAGGCAGAATGCGTGCAGTGCCACGTCAACAACGTCTTCCGCGGCACGCCGACCGACTGCGCTGCCTGCCATGTAGACCCTGATTTCCACCGCGGGGCCTTTGGGCAAACGTGCAGCAACTGTCACAACACAACTGCATGGCGCCCGGCCAGTTTTGGCAGGCCACACACCTTTCCCATGAACCACGGCGGTGCCAATAGCTGTCGCACCTGCCATACGGCCCAGGTGCAGAGCTACACCTGCTACACCTGCCACAACGCGCAGGAGGTCGAACAAGAGCACCGCGAAGAGGGTATCAACGACTTCCAAAACTGTATGCAGTGTCATCCCACCGGCGAAGAAGGGGATGATGGCGGCAGCGGCGGGGGTGGAGGTGACGACGATTAACCCGACGACGCGGCAACAATGGTCTTGTGGACGGCCCCCCAATATGTTACACTGCGGGGTACAGCGCAAGCGGCTGTATTCTTTTACCCTTGACAACGCATCCATAAGACAGTGACAACCCGCTATGGACATTCGCAGCTACAATCGCGCGGCCTGGGATCGCGCAGTCGAAGAAAAAAGCCCCTGGTCAATCCCAGTCGGCCCGGAGGTGATCGCAGCCGCCCGCCGCGGCGACTGGCAAATCGTATTGACGCCGACGCTGCCGGTGCCGCGCACCTGGTTTCCCGCGGAACTGGCCGGCACTGAAGTGCTGTGTCTGGCTTCGGGCGGCGGGCAGCAAGGGCCGGTGCTGGCCGCGGCCGGCGCGCGCGTCACTGTGTTCGACAACTCCCCGCGCCAGTTAGCACAGGATCGTTACGTGGCGAGCCGCGAGGGGCTGAAGCTACGCACGGTCGAGGGAGACATGCGCGACTTGAGCCTGTTCCCGGCGGCCAGCTTTGATTTGATCGTTCATCCTGTGTCCAACCTGTTCGTGCCTGAGGTGCGCTCCGTCTGGCGGGAGGCGTACCGTGTTCTGCGCCCGGGCGGCAGCCTGCTGGCGGGCTTCCTCAATCCCCTCGTTTACATCTTTGACTTGCCCAGAGCTGACGAAACCGGCGAGTTGGCAGTCACCTATCGCATTCCTTTTTCCGATGTCACCAGCTTGAGTGAGGCAGACCGACAACGACTGCTTGAGGACGGCGCGGCGTTCGAATTTGGACATTCGCTAGACGACCAGATCGGCGGCCAATTGGAAGCAGGCTTTCTGCTCGCTGGCTTTTACGAAGATCGCTGGCCCGATTTCGTGCTGGATCAGTACATCGCTACCTACATGGCAACACACGCGGTCAAACCAGGGTAAAAGAAAAGGCGGAAATGGCCATTGCTCGGTCACTTCCGCCTTCTGATTGATTTAATGGTGGCTGGCAATCGGCAGGAAGAGCCGGCGCGGCGCGCTGCCCGGCAGGGTGCGCACGCTGGACGCGACATACTCGCTCCACACAGCGTTTTTCTGATACGCGGGCGGCTCCAGGTGCGCGGCGGTCAGGCTGCGCACGCGTACTTCATAGGCCGCGTTGCTGGCCAGGCCGGTCAGCTCAAAGCTGCTGGCGGCTTTATCCGCGGTCTGACCCGCCACAACCCATACGCCGCCCGCGGGCCGAAAGCCGATTTCATATCCCCCGGCATCACTTTGATAGACAATCGGTGACCAGGTGAGCGTCACGCTGGCGCTGGCAGGGGTAGCCGTTAGCCCGGTGGGCGCGACCGTTTGGGTTTGATCCCATTGCGGATCCAGAAAATCCATGCACGCGGGCGCGCTGCTCAGCGCGTTGAAGCCAGTATCGAGGAAAAAGAGGCTGGTCAGGTCACACAAACTGGTGGGAACAGCGCCGGTCAGAGCGTTGCTGTCCAACCACACCTCAAACAGATTTGTCAGATTGCCCAGTTGCGTGGGGATCGTGCCAGTCAGCCGGTTACGGTTGAGCATCAAAACGGTCAGTTGGCTCAGATTGCCCAGCGCGGGTGGGATGGAGCCGGACAAATCGTTGCCGGTCAGCACCAGATAGGTCAACTGGTTCAGGTTTCCCAACTGCGACGGGATTGTTCCGCTCAAGGCGTTATCTGCCAGGATCAGCCGCTGCAATCCGGTGAGATTACCCAGTTGCGCGGGCAATGCGCCGCTGAACTGGTTATGGTTGAGCGCCAGCACTTGCAGCGCGCTCATGTTGCCCAGCGTCGCGGGCAGCGTGCCGCCAAGCTGATTGGTGGACAGATCGAGCGTGCGCAGTTGGGGCAGCGCGGTCAGTTCGGCAGGCAGCGTGCCGGTGAACGCGTTGTTGGAGAGATTGAGCGTTTGCAGCGCGGTCAGTGCGCCAATCTGGGCTGGCAAAGCGCCGCTCAACTGGTTTTCTGAAAGGTCCAGAGTTTGCAGGTGGATCAACGCGCCCAGCGTCGCTGGTATGGCGCCGCTGAGCGTATTGCGCGCCAGATTGAGCGTTTGAAGCTGGGTCAGGTCGCCCAACTGGGGCGGCAGCGTGCCCACCAGGTTGTTGTCGCTCAAATCGAGGCCGGTTACGTGCCCAGCCTGACAGGTGACACCGTACCAGGAGCAAGGCGTTGTTGTTGCCGTCCAGCCGGTCTTTTCCTTCCACTGCGCGCCGGCTGTGCTGGTGTACAGTGTTTCCAGCGCCGCGCACTCGGCTGCGGAAATCTGGCTGACACCGGCGCAGGTCAGCGTCGCTGCTTCCGCGGCCAGCGCGCCACTGGGGAGGAACAGCAGTGCCAGCAACAGGCCAGCGAAAACAAACCACCGATATTGTAGGGGGGGATACATGGTCACTCCTTCGGTCTTTACCAAGTCATTTTCGGCATGGGTAAGACCACGCCCTTAGTTTGTAGATCGTGGCGCGACGGGAGCGGCCTCGTCTACGTGAGTATCATTTCTTACTCTCTTGGGACGGGCAAAACGAAAACACGGTTCCGCGCGCGTTGGTGCGGGATCGTAGCACGACGCTGCCACGCCGCCAAATGCTGGCCTGGTTTGGTCAGCAGGCAACAAAAAAGGCCAGTATGGAACTGGCCTTTTGCTGATCGTACAAAGAACGAGGTTTAAGCGACGGTGATGCTCTCGTCCAGGTAAACATCCTGAATGGCGTTCAGCAAGGCTGCGCCTTCGGACATCGGACGCTGGAACGCCTTGCGACCTGAGATCAACCCCATGCCGCCCGCGCGCTTGTTGATGACCGCAGTGCGCACAGCTTCGGCCAGGTCGTTTTGGCCGGAAGCGCCGCCGGAGTTAATCAAACCAGCGCGGCCCATGTAACTGGTTACCACTTGATAGCGCACCAGATCAATCGGGTGATCGCTGGTCAGCTCCTCGTAGACCTTCTTGTTGGTGTGACCAAAGCCGACTTTGCGGTAGCCATCGTTGTTTTCGGCCATCTTCTGCTTGACGATGTCGGCTTCGATGGTGACGGCCATGTGATTACCCTGCCCGGTCAGGTCGGCGGAGGTGTGATAATCCACGCCGTCCTTCTTGAAGCCGGGGTTGCGCAGATAGGCCCACAGCACGGTCACCAGGCCCAATTCGTGTGCGCGGGCAAAGGCTTCGCTGATTTCGAGAATCTGGCGGCGTGATTCGGGCGAACCAAAGTAAATGGTTGCACCGACCGCGGTTGCGCCCATCTCGAAGGCCTGGTCCACCGACGCCCAGAGGGTCTGATCGTACACCGGTGGATAGGTGAGGGTTTCGTTGTGGTTCAGCTTGACCAGGAAGTTGATCTTGTGTGCGTACTTGCGGGACATTGCGCCCAGCACGCCCAGCGTCGAAGCCACTGCGTTGCAGCCGCCTTCAATCGCCAGCTTGATGATGTTTTCCGGGTCGAAGTAGAGGGGATTGGGCGCGAAGGATGCGCCGCCGGAGTGCTCAATGCCCTGATCCACCGGCAAGATGGACAGATAGCCCGTGCCGCCAAGACGACCGGCATTGAACATGCTTTGCAAGTTGCGCAGCACTGACGGGGGCCGGTCGGTGATCGTCATCACGCGATCGACGAAATCAGGACCGGGCAAATGCAACATGTCTTTGGAGACTTTGGGAGTGTTAAAGCCTAGAAGATATTCTGCATCGGTGCCGAGGAGCTGTTGCACATTCACTGACATGAGAAATTTCCTCCTGAGACGTAGTTGACCCACCGGCAATGCCGTGGCTTGTTTGAGAAAGCAGAAACAAGTATAACACGAATTTGTCATTTGTCCAAAATAGTGCAAAATAAAGAGGTAGAGTTTGGGAGATTTTTCACTTCCTCCACACTGTTTGCGGCCCATCTACCCCGCTGTTCCGTCGTTTTGGACTAATTTGGGTCATTTTCCCCGTAATTTTCCCTGATTTTGCGCAATTAGGTACTTGACATGGGTTGACAGGCGTGCTATAATCCTCTTATGACGCGGTGCGTCATAGCCGATATAAAACTTTCTGCACGGCTGCCTGTGTGCCGCTGTGCCGCAGTCCATAGCCATAACCAAGGAGACAAAATCATGGCAGAATTGAATCTTACCAAGCGTATGACGAATTTCGTGGATGACACGACCCACACGATGTTTGTAATGCCCCAGCGCATGCTGGATGCCAGCCGCGGCGCGTTTGGCACCACCCGTGAAGAAGCCGAGCAACTGATCGCTCGTGGCGAAGACCTGTTCAGCAAGCTGGTCGAGCGCGGCCAGGATATTGAATTTGTACAGAATTCCCGCCTGAATGGTGTCCGCAAGGAATGGAGCCAGCGCGGTATGGAGCAGTTGCACGTGGCCGAAGAGCAGATCGAGCAGCAGATCCAGCACGTGCTGCGGATGTTGCACATCCCCAGCAGCGAAGACATCAAGCGTCTGGACGGTGAGCTGGACCGCATCGCCAAGAAGCTGGACGCGCACCTGCTGGAGCGCGAGCTGGCCAACCTGCCCATCGAGAATTACAAGGCCATGAACGTCAAGGACGTGACTGCCCGCCTGGAAAGCCTGACCATGGACGAGTTGAAGGCTGTGCAGCAGTTCGAAATGGCCCACCACAACCGCAAGACGATCATGCGCGAAATCGAACAGCGCATGGAAGCCATGCTGGCCTAATCAAAAACAAAACGCCGTATCTTGCCCTTGGAATAGCCCGTTGCGTTCGCGCAGCGGGCTATTCTTTTGCCGCGGCCGCGGACAGCGAGCTGTGCGCCAGGGCTGTATATACGGCGCCACCCGCTTGCAACTGGCTTTGGAATAGCGTGACCGCGTTGACGGTCATCGTCCCCAGCACGCCCACCTGCGTGCGCGCCAGCACGGCGGTGAGCGTGGCACGCTCCGCCGCGGTCGCCCGTTCCTGCACGCGGCCCAGCGTCAGATGCGGAGCAAAAGCCCGTTCTTCGCGCGCGAAGTTCAGCCGGCTCATCTGCAAATCCAAGGCACGCTGCAAGCCAAGCAAGGACCGCGGCAGCTCGCTCAAGCCGACCCACAGGACGCGCGGCTGGTGGGCATGGGGAAAACAGCCCAGCCCCGCCACCGTCAGCGGGCATGGCGCGAAGGCTGCGGCGGCAGTCGCAATGCCTTGGGCGATGGCCGGAACCTGTGCGGCAGGGGTATCTCCCAGAAATTTCAACGTCAGGTGGATCCCTGCGGGCCGTGTCCAGCGCACTAAACGGTCAGGTAACTGGCGTTGCAGCTCGTGCTGAACACGTCCCAGCGCGCGTTGCACGTCATCCGGCAGCTCAATGGCAATGAAAAGTCGTATCGTGGCGGATGTCATAGGCGCATTATAACCGCGGTTGGCGCTGCGATCAGTATTCAGATAATTGGCTTCGCGGTGCCCCGATACACTTGTCAGGCAGCGTATTTCGTCGTATGATAGACTTGTGACAACCAGAACAAAAGCAAAGCTGTCACAGATTGGAGCAACCCTATGACAAAATCCACTCCTCCACTGGTTTCTGGTGCGCTGCCGGGCTTGGGGCACGCCCTTGAATTCCGCAAAGACCGTACCGCGCTGGTGAAGCGCGGCTATGCTGAACACGGCGAGGTGTTTGCCATCAAGCTGGCAAAACAGAACGTTGCCATCGTGATTGGCCCGGACAACCAGCGCACGTTCTTCCTGGAAACCGATAAGGCCCTGAGCATTCAGGAGCCGTATCGCTTCCTGCGCGCGATGTTCGGCGATGTGCTGTTCCTGGCTCCGCACGAGATCTATCTCGATCATCGCTCGGTGGTGATGGAAGCCTTTCGCCGCGAAAAGATGCTGCAATATGCTGACACGATGCAGACAGTGATCCAAAGCTGGCTGGACGGGCTGGGCGACGCGGGCGAATTCGAGCTGGTTGAGCAGATTACGATGCTGGTGCAGGAGGTAGCGGGCAACTGCTTCCTCGGCTCAGAGGTGCATGAGCAACTGGGCCGCGAGTTCTGGGATTTGTACAGCGAGCTGGCCAAGGGCCTAGACCCGCTGTTGCCACCCACCCTACCGCTGCCAAAGTTCATCCGTCGTGACCGCGCCAAGGCGCGCTTGCAGCAGATCATCGAACCGGTGATCGAAGAACGTCGCCGTCACCCGGAACGCTATGACGATTTCCTGCAAGACCTGGTCAACAAACGCTACCCCGACGGCCGCCTGGCCGAGCAGGAGTTGATCGTTAACCTGCTGTTGGGGCTGATGTTTGCCGGACATGAAACCACCGCGGGCCAGGCTGCATGGACAATTATCTTGTTGCTGCAAAACCCCGCCTATTTGCATCTGGTACAGGATGAAATCGCGCGCGTGGCCCCGCCAGGTGTTCACATTGATCCACACCGCCTGCTGCAACTGGACCACATCGGCTGGGCTGTGCGCGAGGTAGAACGGATGCGCCCGTCGGTGGACATGCTAATGCGCGTCGTGCAGCAAGAGGTCGCAGTGGGCGATTACGTCATTCCGCAGGGCTGGCTGGTGCAGGTGGCGCAGGACGTAGCGCACAACCTGCCGGAGCTGTTCACAGCGCCGGAGCAATTCGACCCGCTGCGCTATGCGCCGGGCCGCGCGGAGGACAAGCAGGATCGCTTTGCCTTGATCGGCTTTGGCGGCGGCGGCCACAAATGCACTGGCATGAACTTCGCCAACACCGAAATGACGTTGATCACCGCGTTACTCTTTCGCCAGCTCGACCTGGAACTGATAACCAGCGAACCGCGCGTGCAGCGTGGCCTCGGCGCAAGCCGTCCCGCCCGAACCATCGTGCGTTATCGCCGCAAGGTCACAACGTCGCCCGCCGCCGCGCCGGAGGCAGCCCCCGTCCTGGGATAAGGAAGAGGAAGCATGAGAATGTGCAGCCGAAGGCTCTCATCTGCGGGTTAATCGGCTGGATAGTCCGGCTCTTCGTCCCGTCGCAACAAATCGGCCAGCGTCTCACGACGCTGCACCAGCCGCGCCTGGCCTGCCTCAACCCACACCACCGCGGGACGCAACGCACCGTTGTAGTTGCTTGCCATGCTCAGTTGATACGCGCCGCTGACCGGCACCGCTAACAGATCGCCCGGCTGCAAGGGTGGCAACTCCAGATCGTAAATCAGCACGTCGCCGGTTTCGCAATAGGGACCGGCGACGTGTACGCGTCTACGCTCGACCGCGCCTTGCCGGTTCGCCAGCAACGCGTGATAGGTCGCGCCGTAGAGAGCCGGGCGCGGATTGTCGGCCAGACCACCGTCAATGAAGGCATAGAGCGTGTCACCGGCCTGCTTGACCGCGCCCACGGTGTACACCGCCACCCCGGCACGCGCCACCAGACTGCGCCCCGGCTCCACCACCAGGCGGGGCAGCGGCAATGCCTGCTCCTGGCAACCAGCGACCACCGCCGCGGCCAGCGTCGCCAATACTTCCTCCACCGGCAACAGCCCCTCGGCCTGCGCGGGGGTGTATGGCACAGCCCAGCCCCCGCCAGGGCTGAACTCCATCATCTGCCATCCGCTGCTGCGTTGCATCTCCCCGGCAAAGCGCATCACGCGCTGCGTGGCCGCGGCCAGGGGCGCGGGGTCGCGGAACTGGCTGCCAATGTGGCTGTGCAAGCCGAGCAGGTGCAGGTGCGGCAGGGCAAGTGCGCGGGCCACCGCGGCCGCGGCTGTGCTGGCGGTCAATGCCAGCCCAAACTTGGACGCCGCATGGCCGGTGCGCGTGTGGCTGTGGGTGTCTACGGTGATGTCGGGATTGATGCGCAACCAGATGGGCTGGCGGCGGCCCAGCCCGCGCGCTAACTCGTTGATCGTCTCCAACTCACCGGCATGATCCACGACAATGCGTCCAACACCAGCAGCCAGTGCCGCTGCCAGTTCGGCGCGGCTTTTATTGTTGCCGTGAAAGTGAATTTGTGCGGCGGGGAACCCGGCGTGCAGAGCTATCGCCAGCTCGCCGCCGGAAACTACGTCCAGCCCCAGCCCGTGCGCCGCAACCCAGCGGGCTGTTGCTGTGCATAGCCAGGCTTTGGCCGCATAGGCAACCGCGCCAGGGCCGGGATAGGACGCGGCCAGCGCAGCTTGATAGCGTGCCGCGGCCGCGTCCAGCGTTGCGCGGTCATAAATGTACAACGGAGAACCGAAACGCTGCACCAAGTCGGGCAAGGCGCAGCCGCCGAGGGTCAGCGCGCCGAACGGATCGCGGTGTGCGGTGAGAGGAAGCAACTCAAGTGGTAAGGGCATCAGGGAAAAAGGATGATGTCAGGGCGGCGTATGAGGGGGGAGGACAGGCGCGCGGCGATGGCAGCCAACGTTTCGCCCGTTTCCGGGTGACGGTAGTCTGGTGCGAGGTCGGCCAGCGGCGCGGCGACATGGGCAAACCGCAGGATGTCAGGATCGGGGATATGCCGCGGGCCGATCTCCAGCACCTCGTCGTTGAACAGCGCGATGTCGAGGTCAATGGTGCGGGGCGCGTTGGGGTCGGCGGTGCGCTGCCGGCCGAGCTGGTTTTCGATGTGGGTCAACGCCGTTTCTTTCAGAATGGCCGCGGGCAAAGCAGTTTCCAGCATCACCGCTGCGTTGAAGAAGGTCGGGTCGTCGGGATTGCCCACCGGCGCGGTTTCGTACACGGCAGAGGCGCGCAGCACGCGGCCATGCGCCGCCAACAGACGAACGGCCGCGGGCAGGTTATGCTCCTTGTTGATGTTGGAGCCAAGTGCCAGATAGGCGATGTTCATGCCGCGGATGGAAAATCGGCCGCGCTGCGTTCGATGACCACGCCGACGGAGCGAGCGAAACGCAGTGCGCCTGGCTTGGCAACGCTGACAATGGCGCGCTCGACACCAAACTCTTCGATGGCAATCTGGGCGATGCGATGTGCCATCCGCTCCACCAGCAGGTAATCGGACGCTTCGAGGTGGTCAATCAGACGCTTGGTGAGCGTTTTATAGTTGATGGCGTCTTCAATGTCGTCGCTCGCGCCTGCGCGGCGCATGTCGCCGAACAGGGTCAGGTTGATAACGACATCCTGCTTTTTGACGCGTTCTTCCGGGTTGATGCCGATGATGCAGCGCACTAGCAGGTCATGGATTTCGATGCGGTCAGTAGTCATGCGTATTCCTTACGATTGCGTGGAGATTAGGGTCAATTGTGACCTATCTGACTGGATTAAGCTAGACAAACATATATAATAAACCCATTGTAAACCAAAAACTTAGACAAAACTGTGACACAGCACCCGCTTGCGAAAAACAGCCCTGCTATGTGGGACAGTTTTCGATACAACAGGAGCCATTATGACTGACCACGCCGAGGGCACGCATCTGTACGACCTGCTGGAGCAGGAAGATGAACCCTCTACTTATGAATTGCACTTGCTCGACCACGCTGATCCGGCAACTCCTGCCGCGCAAACCATGATTGAAAATGCGGTAGGACAGATTTTACTGGCCATTGGTGAAGATCCGGCCCGGCAGGGCCTGCTGCGCACGCCGCTGCGCGTGGCCAAGGCATACGCTGAACTGACCGCGGGCTACACAACCGATCCTGCGCAACTGATCAACGATGCGGTTTTCGATGTCGAATACGACGAAATGGTACTGGTCAAGAACATTGACTATTTCAGTCTGTGCGAACATCACTTGCTGCCATTTTACGGCAAGGCGCATGTGGCATACATTCCCAATGGCAAGGTGATCGGTCTGAGCAAGATTCCGCGCATTGTGGAGATGTTTGCCCGCCGCTTGCAGGTGCAGGAACGCATGACGCAGCAGATCGCTGATTTCCTGCAGGAGACACTCCAGCCGCAAGGCGTCGCTGTAGTGGTGGAAGGGCAGCACATGTGCGCGGCGATGCGCGGGGTAAAGAAGGCCAACGCGCGCATGACCACCAGCGCCATGCTGGGCAGCTTCAAACACAACCCACAAACGCGTGGGGAATTCCTCGAGCATGTAGCACGCGGCTAACACGGCTTGTGTATCAGACGCCCAGAGACAATCTCTGGGCGTTTTTTATTTCCATAGGAGTGACGCAGTTGGTGTCAACCGGCCTGGTATTTTGACCGGGACGCGAGTCTGCGACTGCACAAAAAGCCATCAACTACCATTTGTCTTGTATTCGTAAGCTGCCTGTTCAACCCGTAATTTGCTCAAATCGCGTCTGCGGCATATTATAGCAAGAATCCTGTCAGCGTCTATTCTCCCAACAACGCGCAACCACACCGGTCATTCAGTGTTATACGATATGTTCAATCAAACTGCTGATCCTCTACAGCACTCGCGGGTCGTTGAACCCCTCCTGGCCGGGAGGTGTTCACTTGGCTGATTACACTCTGCGTACCACAGACGGCAACCTCGTCAATGGACAAACGTCTGAGGCTGCGACCAACAACGACACCGAAATCGAACTCATCGAACAAGCCAAGCAAGACCCCACGGCCTTTGGCATGTTGTATGAGCGCTACGTGGATCGAATTTACAGTTATATTTACTATCGCACCGGCAACCAACAGGAAGCGGAAGACCTGACCGCGCGCACCTTTTTCAAGGCGCTCAACCACATCAGCCGGTTCAACCACCGCGGCGTGCCCTTCTCCGCCTGGCTGTACCGAATTGCGCATAACCTGGTCGCCAACTGGCACCGCGATCATGGCCGCCGCCGCGAGCTGACGCTGGAAGATCAATCGCACTTACCGACAGGCACAGCAAACCCGGAACGGATGGCGGAAGCCGCCGAAGCGCGCGAGGCACTGTTGAGCGCGATCCGCCGTCTGCCGGACGACCGGCAACAGTTGATCCTGCTCAAATTCAGCGATTCTCTGCCTAACGCACAGATCGGCGCCATCATGGGCCGCAGCGAAGGCGCGATCAAATCGCTCTATCATCGCACGTTACTCGCCCTGCGCGAAGACCTGCAAAAACGTGGTTTTTTCCAGTCATGATCCGCATCGTCACCGATTCCACTTGTGATCTGCCCGACGGACATCTGGCAACGCTGGATGTCGCTGTTGTGCCGATTCACATGTTCTTCGGTGACAACGAGTATCAAGAAGGTGTGACACTCAGCTACGAGGATTTCTACCGGCTGGTGGATACACTCAAGATCGTGCCCAAGACATCGCAGCCCTCGCCCGGCGATTTTGTACAGGTCTACCGTCGCCTGGCCGCTGAAGGGGCCACCACCATTTTGTCCGTCCACGTTACCGGCAAGCTGAGCGGAACCGTGCAAGCTGCCGCGATGGCCGCCGAAATGGTACGCAACGAAGTGGATGTACGGGTCTTCGATTCGCTGGCCGGTTCGGCTGCTATTGGGTTTATGATCGAAGAAGGACTGGCGATGCTCGCCCGCGGCGCCGAAGCGGATGTCGTGCTGGCACGCTGGGCCGCCATTCGCGAGCATTTAGGCATCTATTTCTACCTCGACACCCTGCGCTATGCCCGCATGAGCGGACGCATTGGCGCTCTACAAAGCAGCCTGGCCTCGATCTTGCAAATCAAGCCGCTGGTGGTGCTAACCGAAGGCACGCTGGAAATTGCCGAACGCATCCGCAGCCGACGGATGGCACTCGACCGGCTGCTGGAGCTGGCAGTGCACCATGCGGCTGGCCGCACAATGAATCTCGCCATCGTTCACGCCGAAGATGTCACCGGCGGGCAGGCACTGCTGGAACAGGCGCAGCAGGTCATCACCTGTCAACGTACCATGCTCTGCCGTTTAGCGACCTCGTTGGTCACGCATTTAGGTGTGGGTACACTCGGCATTGTCTTGTACCCTGTAGACGCATAAAATTTTGGCTGACTGTTGAGTGAATAGTTCATGGACAAACGTAGTTCTGAGGATCTGTTAACCCTCTACGGCCTGGCCGGCACCACTGCCGAGCTGGCTCAGCTTAGCCCGGAAGAACGCGCTGAGTTAGAATCGCTCATGCGCTTGAGCAGCCTACTCAAACAATCGCTCAAGCGCGCGCCCATGCGGGCCGCATTCCGGGAAGATTTGCGCCAAAGCCTGCTGGACAGCGCATTGCAGCGCAACGGCTGGCGCACAATGGTGTTTTACTATCTACGCGAACATTGGAAACTCACAGCGGTCACCGCTTCGGGCGTTTCCGCGGCAGTGGGCGCGTTGGGCGCGGTAGTTTGGTATCGCGGCCGTTCTTAAATTGTAAATTCATTCACAGACGGCAAGGCAGCCGGCAGGTAGTGATTAAAAGCCAGGCCAAGCCGTCTTTTGTTTTGTCATCATTTAGCTCGTTTGAGCCGTCGTCGGAGGTTTTATGACGCAACGTTACGCACGCATCACCGGTTGGGGCAAGTATCTCCCCGCGCGCCGGCTGACCAATTATGATCTGGAACAGATTGTTGATACGAATGATGAGTGGATCAAGAACAACACCGGCATCCGCGAGCGGCGCATTGCCGAACCACAAGAAACCACTGTGGACATGGCGCTGCAAGCCAGCCGCGTGGCGCTAGAGCGCGCTCATGTGCATCCACAAGACCTAAACATGGTCATCTTTGCCACCTCAACACCGGACTATTTTTGCCCAGCCAGTGCCAGCCTGCTGCAAGACCGGCTGGGCGCGACCGGCGCGGCCGCGTTCGATCTGACGGCTGGCTGCACTGGCTCTTTGTACGCGCTGGTGACGGCCACCCAGTTCATCAAAACCGGCATGTACGACCGCGTGCTGGTGGTAGGTGCTGAGACAATCTCCAAAGCGATCAACTACGAAGACCGTAACACCGCGATCATGTTCGGTGACGGTGCGGGCGCGCTGGTGCTGGAAGCCAGCAACCTGCCCACCGGCATTCTCGCCTCCGAGCTTGGCTCTGATGGAGCCTATTGGGACGCGTTGATCTTCCCCGGCGGCGGCTCGGCGCGGCCATTCAACCAGCAAGTACTGGACAGCAAAGACCATTACCTGAAGATGGATGGCAAGCGTGTGTTCAAATTCGCCGTGCGCACTATGACCCGCAGCATTCAAAATGCAGTGGAAAGCAGCGGCCTGCCATTCAGCGAGATTGATTTCCTCATCCCCCATCAATCTAACATACGCATTATCGAGATGGTGACCAATCGGCTCAAGCTCGACCCCAACAAGGTTATGGCAAACCTCGACCGCTACGGCAACACCTCGGCCGCGGCGATCCCGATTGCGTTGGCTGAAGCCGCCGAGCAAGGACGCATCAAAGAGGGCGACCACGTGGTGCTGGCCGGTTTTGGCTCCGGCATGACGTGGGGAACCGTGGTGATGCACTGGGAACCGACTAAGCCCGCGCAGGAGCAAGCCTTGCTGGTGGAAAACTGGCCGGTGCGTGAGCGCTTGCAACTGCAAGCCAACAAGATGCGTGCAGCGGTGTGGTCGGCACAAGTGACAGCCCGCACCAAGGCGCAGGAAGCCAGCATGTCGGTGATGGTTCCCTTCTACACCTGGCAGCGCAAGCGTCGCAAGGCCAAGGAAGAGGAGAAGTAGGTCGGTAGATTGGTATACAAGGACACAAATAAAAGGGTAGACAAGAAGATCGTTTCCTTGTCTACCCTTTTTTGTTCTCATCCGCTCCCCACGGTCTCTTGGTCCGGTCTCTGACCGTGTCTGCTTATTTACTTCCTTGCTGTCTGCTGCTTGGCATCCAGATAGCGCCGCAACATGTCCACATCGGGCAGCGCAGTCGTTTGTACTGCGTCGCTGATGCCGGCCAGCCGATGCCGCTCGATACGTTGTTTCAAGATTGTCTCAACCTTGCGCACCATCACTTCATCCGCTGGGGTAATCAGCGTGAACGCCGCGCCGGCCATCTGGGCGCGCCCAGTGCGGCCAATACGATGCACGTAGTCCTCGGCCTGGCTGGGCATATCATAATTCACAACGTGCGACACCCCCTCCACGTCAATGCCGCGGGCGGCAATGTCCGTAGCGACCAGTACGCGCGCCTTGCCGTCGCGAAACGCTTGCAACGCGGCAATGCGCTGATTCTGCGAGCGGTTGCTGTGGATCACAGCGGCTTCGATGCCGGCACGCTGCAAATGGCGCACCACGCGGTCAGCACGGTGCTTGGTGCGCGTAAACACCAGCACGCTTTCCATCTTTTCCTGCTTCAACAGTTGCTGCAGGGCTTGCAGCTTGCGATCTTCCGGCACAGGAACCAACGCCTGGCTGATCACGGTGGGGGCTGCGGCTTTTTCCACGCCTACGCGCACGGGATTGTTGGTTACTTCGTTGGCGAGTTCCAGAATTGGTTGTAACGTAGCTGAAAACAGCATGGTTTGCCGCTTTTTAGGCAACATGCGCGCCACGCGGCGAATATCAGGCAAAAAGCCGACATCCAGCATACGATCTGCCTCGTCCAGCACGAAGATTTCGATGCCGGTCAGCGTGATGTTCTTGCGCTGCACGTGGTCGAGCAGGCGACCGGGCGTGGCGATAATGATATCTACCCCGCGGCGCAGCTCCTTTTCCTGATTGCCCAAAGAAACACCGCCGAATACAGCCACCGAACGCAGCGTGGTTTTTCCGCCCAAGCGTTCAGCATGTTCCGCCACCTGCAAAGCCAGCTCACGCGTGGGCACAAGGATCAGCGCGCGCGGCAGCGGTGCATCCTTGCGGTGACGGGTAGAGGGCGACAACAAACGCTGCATCAACGGCAGCAAATACGCCGCTGTTTTACCGGTTCCCGTTTCCGCGGAACCGAGAATATCCTGCCCGGTCAGGGCAGGGGGAATAGCAGCCTGCTGAATCGGCGTAGGCTGCGTAAACGCCATTGCCGCCACACCCTGTTGCAGGCGCGCATCAATGGCAAACTGAGCAAAAGACATGGTCCTCCTGAAATGCGGTCAAACTTATATTTGCCGAGGTGAACGACCGCCGGGACACAACGGGGATGTGGACAAACAAAAACGCCGCTTGGCGGCGTTCAAGAGCGACAGCTTGCCCAACAAAGGTTACTATACCACAGCCGGAACAATGCGACAAATTACTCCGGCTGTGACAGGTGACTTTCAACCGAATGGCAGACAGTTCCCCTATTCGGCTCCGGTGTCAATGAACACAGGCAGATTGCCCAGCGCCACGACGTGCGACCAGTCACTGTCCCCCTCGGTAAAGATCGAGGCAACGCGGCTGACATCTGCGCCCGCCTTGACCATCAATTGGCGCATCCCTTCCAACGTGCTGCCGGTGCTGATCACATCGTCCACCAGGATCACCTGCCGACCGTGAATCAATTGATGATCTTTTTCATCGAGAAACAGCGTCTGCGGTGTGCCAGTGGTGATGGATACCGTTTCGGCGCTGAGGGCTTCACCCATGTAGGTTTTGTAGCTTTTGCGTAGCACCACGTAAGGCATGCCCATCAGTGCGCTCATTTCGTAGATCAACGGAATGCTTTTGGCTTCGGCGGTCACCAGCACGTCGGCCGGTGTGTCCTTCAACCGTTCAGCCAGCGCGGCTGCGGCCGCTTTCACCACGATGGTATCGCCGAGCATGTTAAAAATAGCGATGCTGACGCCGGGCGCGACTTCGAACAACGGGAAATGACGGGTAATGCCCGCGACTTCAACAGTGTAAGTTTCACGTGATTGCATGAT
Source organism: Anaerolineae bacterium (assembly GCA_049299095.1). Classification (GTDB taxonomy): domain Bacteria; phylum Chloroflexota; class Anaerolineae; order JAAEKA01; family JAAEKA01; genus JAAEKA01. The sequence continues at coordinate 37,214 of JBAQWV010000150.1, forward strand.
GGATTTTGCCTTTGGGAACGGGGATAGTGGCCGATGGGACAAGGCCAGTGATATTATACACAAATCAATGATACGGGCAACCGGATTGGTACATCGTCAATCGCTTTGGCCGCGGTGAAGCGGCCCCATCCGCCCCGGCTTGATCAGCAACAGGTGGAACGCGTCCAGCTCGGCCAGCCGCGACGCGTCGGCCAGCGTCTACGCTCGTCAAGTAAAAATACACCCCCACGAACACCCCACCACAACGACAAAAACTCAAGCTGCCGATCTAAATAGTGACATCCGTGTTGCGAGCTGTCTAAGTCCCGGAGTGCTTACGCCTGCCTGCTTCTTCTCCTGCGCAATCATCTCACAATACTGGCTGAGCTGGCCGGTTTTCCTTTATCATCCAGTCAACGCCCGCCGGCCAACCCAGCAGCCCCATCCCCAGCGGCGAGTAAAATCCCAGCCAACGCAATGGCCGCTGTACCCTCTTAAACGAGGGTTTTGGACTGTTTTCCGGTATCGGCCGCTATTTTTCGAAAATTTCCTTCTTTTTCCTGCCGCGCCCAGCCAATTTTCCGCAAAGCCCGCGGCTGTATATAATGACTTGGTTTGAGCGGTAAGTTCGTTGAAATGGAGCAGAAAGCCGGTATGTCACGCATTTTCCCCTTTACAGCTATTGTCGGCCAGGAACGTATGAAACGCGCCCTGATTCTGAACGCGGTGCACCCGCAAATCGGCGGCGTCTTGATCCGCGGGGAACGCGGCACTGCCAAAAGCACCGCAGCGCGCGCCCTCTCCTTCCTCTTGCCTGAGATCGAAGCAGTCGCGGATTGTCGCTTTGGCTGCGATCCTAACATGCCCGCGACGTATTGCGACGAGTGCCGCGCGCGCGTGGAAAACGGCGAGCTGCTGCCGGTGACTGTGCGCCGCACCAGCTTTGTAGATTTGCCGGTGAGCGCCACCGAAGACCGCGTGGTCGGCACGCTGGACATCGAAAAGGCGATCCAGCGCGGCGAACGCCACTTCGAGCCGGGCGTGCTGGCTTCCGCCAACCGCGGCCTGCTTTATGTAGACGAAGTGAACCTGCTCGACGATCACGTCGTTGACCTCTTGCTCGACAGCGCCGCAATGGGGGTGAACGTCGTCGAACGCGAGGGGATCAGCTTTTCGCATCCCGCCGAGTTTATCCTGGTTGGCACGATGAACCCCGAAGAGGGCGATTTGCGGCCGCAGTTGCTCGACCGCTTCGGCCTCGCCGTGGACATGGCCGGCATCCACGACCCGCGGCTGCGCGTGGAGATCGTCAAGCGGCGCATCGCCTATGAGCAGCAGCCCGATGCCTTCCGCACCGAATGGGAAGCCAGCGAAGATGAACTGGGCGCACGCATCGAGCAGGCGCGCGCGCGGCTGCCGCTGGTCAGCTACACCGACCGCGATCTGTACGCGATTGCTGCGCTCACCGGCGATTTCAAGGTGGACGGCCACCGCGCCGACATTGTGATTTTGAAAACGGCCCGCGCGCACGCAGCCTACGAAGGCCGTCTGGCGGTCAACGACCGCGACATTCTGCTGGCTGCCGAGCTGGCCTTGCCACACCGCATGAAGCGTCAGCCCTTCCAGGAAGCCGTGTTGGAGCCAAGCCAGTTGGAGGAAAAGCTACGCAAGGCCCAGGAGCAGGCACGCTCTGAAATGAGCGAAACCACCAATACGGTCGAAATGGTGGACTCGTCAAAAAAAGCGTTATGGGGTCCGAATCGGTAGACAGCGACAGCCTGCCCGGACCCCAATCCAACGAAACCACGCCTCAATCGCACCAAGCAGGCGACCAGAAAGAAAAGCGCAAGCCAATTGCCGTTGGTCAGACCTTCCAGTCCAAACGGCTGGACACGCCGCTCGACAAGCTGGCACGCCAGAAAGCAGGGCGGCGCAGCGTCACGCGCACCGACCGCAAGCGGGGCCGCTACATCAAAAGCCGGCCAGCCGGCGCCAAGCCACAGGACATTGCGTTTGATGCCACCCTGCGCAGCGCGGCAGTGTATCAACAACAACGGCGCGCGGAGGCCGCGGCCAATGCTGGCCCGCGCCTGGCGCTGGAGCTGCGCAAACAGGACTTGCAGCGCAAGATTCGCGTGCGCCGCGCCAACAACCTGATCCTGTTTGTGGTGGACGCCAGTTGGTCCATGGCCGCATCCGAGCGCATGGAAGCCACCAAGGGCGCGATCATGAGCCTGCTGATGGACGCGTATCAGCGTCGCGATCAGGTGGGGCTGGTGGTTTTCCAGAAAGAGCGGGCGCGGCTGGTGCTGCCCCCGACCTCCAGCGTTGACCTGGCCAGCCGCGCCCTGCGCGATATTCCCGTGGGCGGCAAAACACCGCTCAGCAGCGGGCTGATGCTAGCCTATCGCATCTGTGAGGGCGCGCGTCGCCGCGATCCTGAAGTGCGCCCACTGATTATCCTGCTCACCGACGGCGCAGGCAACGTCAGCATGACTGGCATCCCCGCGCAGGAAGAGGCGCTGCACATCGCGCGCTTGGTACATCAGGCGCATTTTAACAGCGTGGTGGTCAACATGGAGCATGTCGCGTTCGACCGCGGCCTGGCGGACGCGCTGGCATCTGCAATGGGTGCGCCCTGTTTCAACCTGCCCGAACTAGCCGCGGAAAGCCTTGTGCGCACGGTGCGCGCGGGCATGAACGCTGCGGGAAAGTAAGTCAGAAGCAAATAAACAGATAGACTAGTCAACAAGTATCAACCGGCTTCGAGCCGGTTTTTGCACGCTTTCAGCCCTGGCCCACCTCCCCATGAAACGCACCCAACTGACCGCGGACGCGGCGCTACTCTTCGCCACCATGATCTGGGGCCTCACCTTCGTTATGGTACAGGACGCGGTGCTGGCCTATCCGGTATTCGCATTTTTGGCGATCCGTTTCCTCTTCGCCGCGCTGGCGTTAGCCCCCTTCCTCGCGCGTCAGCCGCGCAACCCCGCGGTGCTGCTGGCCGCGCACAATCCTGCGCGGCGGCGGCAGATAGAGGCCTGGTTGCCGGGGGGCGTGATCGGCGTGGCCCTGTTCGCCGGTTACGCGTTTCAGACCTTTGGCCTGCTGTACACCACTCCCGCCAAAGCCGGCTTCATCACCGGCCTGTCCGTGGTGCTTGTGCCAATCGGGCAGGCACTGTTTTTGCGGCGTGTTCCCACCAACGCCACCCTGATCGGCGTAGCATTGGCGACCGTCGGGCTGGCGCTGCTCAGCTTGCAGGGCGATTTGACCATTAGCCGCGGCGATTTACTCGTTTTACTATGCGCAATTGCCTTCGCCGCCCAGATTTTACTCATCGGACGCTACGCGCCGCGCTGGCAACCGGTGCGCCTGACCATGATCCAGATCGTCACTGTGGCCGTCTTGAGCACCGTGGCCTCGTTACTGTGGGAAGATCGGCCCGGCTGGCCGGCTGGCAACGTTTGGTTTGCCGCCGCGTTCACCGGCGTTCTTGCCACATCGCTGGCTTTTTACATCCAAAGCCGCGCACAGCGCGCCACTTCGGCCACCCACACCGCGCTGATCTTCGCCGCAGAGCCGGTTTTCGCCGGACTGTTCAGCTTTCTGCTGATCGGTGAACGGCTGGGACCGCGCCAAATCCTCGGTAGTGCGCTGATCCTGGCCGGTATGCTGGTCGCAGAACTGCGCTGGAAACGAGCATAATTCCGCTATGGACACCACCACCACCCTCGCCGAACTGCGCAACCAGGTGGCTGCCTTCATCGCAGCCCGCCACTGGCAGGTTTACCACACCCCCAAGAGCCTGACTATGTCCATCGCCATCGAAGCCGCCGAGCTGATGGAGCAATTTCAATGGCACGGCAACGCAGCCTCGCGCGCGGCCGCACAGGAGCCAGAGAGGCTGACCGCGGTAGCTGACGAATTGGCCGACGTGCTGATCTACGCGCTCACGCTGGCGAACACGCTCGATCTCGATGTAAGCGACGCGATCACCGGCAAACTGGCCCGCAACGAGCACCGTTATCCGCCCGGCCACCTGCCCAGCCGGTTTAACCTGCCAGAAACCGACACGCTCGATTAATGACTATACGCAAAACAATATTCCACGGAGTTTCCTATGCCATTTGATGATGATGCACCCTCCTCCGCCTCGATGAACATCCCCGGCAGCTACAACGCCATTTTCAACGAAGCTGATCAGTTTTACCGCACAGGTGATTTGGAGCAAGCCGCGGCGATTTGCGAGCGCATGATCGGGCGCATTACGCGGCTACCGGAGCGCCGTCGCCTGCAAGGCACGCTGGCTGGCGACGCGTTGCAAGCAGCTTCCATCTTGCTCGCTGAAATCCATGCCCAACGCGGCGAATGGGCCGCGCTGGACGCGCTCTGCGAGCAGGCGCAGGGTTATAGCAACGCGGACGGGAGGAATCGGTGGTTGGCAGAACCAGGACGGCTGCGGATTGAATATGGCGAAGCGGCTGAAGGCAGGGCGCAGCTCAAAGCCCTCGGTACCACAATGCCGGACAACTTCCATGCCTGGAACCTGCTGGCCCGTCAGTACATGGATGAAGCACAGTTTGAGTTGGCGGAAAACGCGCTCGATCAACTTGAGCTTGCTGCCAAAACGCCTGAGCAGCAAAGAATCGTTCATTATGCGCGCTTTTTTTCGGCCCGTGCGACGGACAACTGGCAGAGAATCTTGCAAACCTGGCGCGCGCTGTTGCCCGATGACAAGGATGGCGAGATTGAAGAACTGCGCGAGCTGGTCATTCGCTTGTTGATCAAGCATGGCGCGCTGGATCAGGCGCTGGAACTGGTGGAAACAAGCGATTTTGATCTGGGAGAGATCACCTATTTCCGCGGCTGGCTGGCTTGGCTACGTCACGATCAGATACGGGCACGCTATCTGTGGCGGCAACTGATCGAAAATGAAGACGACGACGATCTGACGCACAAGGGGCTGGCTTATTGCTGGCTGAAGCAGCCCGCGCAGGCGCTGACGTTAATGCTGGAAAACAGCTCGCCATCCAGTGGTCTTGATATTCATGACATGCTGGTTGTTGCCCTGGCCCAGTTATTGGAAGACGATCTGGAAGCTGCCCGCACCATCCTGGACACGGTGAAGTTGCGTCTATCCAGCATAGGTCGTCCCCCGATCATACCGGGTATCAATTGGCTTGAATTCGACCAATTGATCCAGGATGAAACGATCAAGGCCGAGATACGGCCCTATTTTAAGCTGTAGCCAACTGAGCGTCCGAACAAAAAAGCTGCGTGCGATATAGTCCCGCACGCAGCTTTTTTATTCGAGTCTTGCTCTGCTCAATCGTCTCCGCCCACTGGCTGCCCATGCAGCCACCAGGCATTGCTGGACGGGTAACGCCCTTCCTGCCCGGCCGGCCCCACATACTTGCCGCCGCGCAGCAGCATGCGCAGTTGTGTATCCAGCTTGCCCAAAGCCTGGCGATCCTCTGCTGTCTGTGGATCGTCGGCCAACGCAGCCTGCACGATGTCAATACGGGTGCGGATATGCGCCTCGTTGCCATAATTCTCACGCGCGTCCGGGTCGCTACGCACATCCTCCAAATACCACTTCCATGAGTCCAGAAGCGACTTCAACTCATGGCGCAATAGCGCATTCCACTCGCTCGGCAAAGAATTATGAACAATAACCATACGATCCTGCATTGCTGCTAACTGGCTCTGCTGCGCTGCGCTCAGATGGGCGCGCTGCCAGTCGAGCACCTGCATATTTTCCAGCAATGCGCCTAATGTCATCTTGGGCTGCTTCGTGCCGGTCGGCGTTTTGACAATCAACTGCCGGTACAATTCGCCCTTCATCACGTAATCGGTGAGTTCGTTCACCATCTCCTGCGTGATCACATAGGTGGTTTCCAGTTGTTTCTGATCCATGACGATCTCCTTTCGCCAACGACCGTGTCAGCGCTTCAACTGCGCCGTGTCCAGCCAAATAGTCACCGGCCCATCGTTCAACAAGCGCACCTGCATTTCTGCGCCAAAACGGCCCGTTTGCACCGGCAAGCCCTGCCCGGCCAACAAGCTCACAAAATAATCACACAATGGCTCAGCCTGCTCTGGCCGCGCCGCCTCCACAAAGCTTGGGCGGCGTCCCTTGCGCACATCGCCATACAGCGTGAACTGACTGACCACCAGCACCGCACCACCCACCTCAGCCAGCGCCAAATTCATCTTGCCGTCGGCATCCTCGAATACGCGCAGTGCGGCGATTTTCTGGGCCAACAAAGCCGCTTCGGCCGCGCCGTCGTCGTGGGTCACGCCCAACAGCACCAAAAAGCCGCGGCCAATCACGCCAATCACGTCTCCGTCTACTGTGACCGAGGCTTCGGCCACACGCTGTACTACTGCCCGCATTATAACCTCACTTGCCCGAAGCGATAACTTTCCGCGGGGTGTATCGCTTTCAGCCCCGCTGCGGCCGGTCTTACCCCTGTAACGCGGCCACAATCTGGCGCGGCAGGCTGGGTTCCACCCAAACCGCGGTGTCAATTTGCAGAGCGGCCGCGCCTGCGGCCAGCAAAGTCAGTGCGTCTTCCAGCGTATGCACACCGCCACAAGCCACCAGCGGCGCACCGATCCAGCCAGACAGGTCGGCCAGCCGCGCGGCCAGCAACGGGCGCAACGAGCGGCTGTGCCACTGGCCGGTAACGAGCTGGCCGGTGGCAGCCGTGTAATGCAGGCCATCCGGCGGCTGCGCCAGCACCAGGGCATCGGCTGCGCCCGCTTCCACCAATGCATGCAGTGCATCGTCGGACGCGGAGAGCGGAACGCGCGCCAGCAGCGGCAAATCAGCCGCGCCACGCACCGCCTGCGCCTGCTCGATGGCCTCTTCCAGACCGCCCGCCTCATCGCTGTGCGCAGCCAGCAAATCCAGCTCCAGCGCGGCCACGCCCGCCACCTGCTCCAGCGCGCCCGCGACCGCGGCCAGTTCGTCTGGATCATCGCCGGCCAGGTGGACGATCACCGGCGCACGGCTGCGCTGCCACAAGGGGGCGAAATCGCGCACCACCACCCGCACGCCCGGGTTCCACCAGCCGCGCTGCCAAAGCAGCCCGCCCGCGGTTTCCAACACCTGTGGCGGATCGCCGCGCCAGGGCCGCCGCGTTATCGGGGCAGTGACAAAGCCGCCCAGTCGCCCCAGCTCTAGCCCCGGCAGTGCGGCATCGCCGTAGCCGATCACGCCGGCAGCCAACAGCACCGGATTGGTGAGCGTCAGGCCGAGCTTGTGCTGCGGCGCGAGGTTGATCCACGCGGTGGTCATAGCGTCAACTCCGCCAGATCGAAGACGGGGCCACGCTGGCAGGCGCGATGAAAGCCGCGCCCGGTGTCCACGAGACAGCCTAGACAGGCGCCGGCGCCGCAAGACAGCGCCACCGGGGCCAGGGCCTGCACGAAACCGCGCGGCAGCATGGGCCGCGCTTCGTTCACCTGGCGTTGCAAGCGCCGCAAAAAGCCTGCGGAGCCAGCCGTCGCCACCGCATCTGCCCAGCGCAGCATGTCGCCGAGCAGCGTTTCCAACGCATTGGCATCGCCCGCGGAGCCGTCGGCAGTGGCGGTGTAATATTCCACCGACGGCGGTAACATGCCAGGCGGTAACAGCGCGGCCGCCGTGGGCGCGTGAACCAACAGCGCCACACTGCCCTGCCGGGCCAGCTGCATCTGCATCAAAGCCAGCAACGGCGCAACGTGGGCGGCTTCAGCTACCAGTAACAAATGACGCTGCTGTGTGGGCAGGGTAAAGCCCTTGCCGAGCGGGCCGATCAGGTCAAGCTGATCTCCCTCGCGGCGACGACTGAGCCAGGCCAGCCCTTCGTCGGCTAGCGATTGCAGCCAAAAGGCCATGCTTTCTGAGTTTATGTCAACAGGAAAAAGCGCGCGGCGCAGGTACGGTGACCAGGCCGGGCCGCAGCGAAGCATAAAAAATTGGCCCGGGCGACAGTGAACAAGCTCGCGCGGGCCTTGAATTCGCAGCAGCAGCCCCTGCGCTAGTTCGGTTCGCTGCGCAAGGATAATCGAGGAGGTCACGGGCCGTTTTGGTTGGCGACCAGGTTGAGTTGGTCGGGGTGTTTGATGATCACGCGGCCGCGTTGCGTGGTGATCCAGCCCGATTTGCGGAAGCGGCTCATCACGCGAATGGCAGTTTCTACCGTGGTGCCAGTCATGTCAGCGAGGTCCTGGCGGGTCAAGCGCATCTGGATCATCGTGCCATCGCGCGTGGGGGTGCCGTTGTAGAGGGCCAGACGCAGCAGAGCGCGGGCGATACGGCGTTCCACCCGATCTACAGCCAGGCTTTGCACCAGATCATTGACCACGCGCAGGCGGCGGCCCAGTTCGCTAATGACGGCAGTTGCCAGCGATGGATAGCGCTGCAACAGTTCGAGATAATCTTGGCGGGTGATGGCGATCACCGCCACATCTTCCATCGCCTGCGCGGTCTGGCTGTAGGAAGCGCCTTCAAAGACGGCCAACTCGCCTACGAGCCGCCCGGGGCCAAGTACGTCGAGTACGACATCGCGACCATCTACGGAGTGGCGCACCAGCTTGATGCGTCCCATCCAGATGATGTAGAGATAGTCTGGTTGGTCTCCCTCGAAGAAAATATAGGCGTCGCGGGTGTAGCACAGGCCGATCAGTTTATCGGCGACTTCCTGCCAGGCGTCTTCCTGTAACGATGCGAAAAGTGACACGGTGCGCACCACCTGCACCATGTTGATTTGCAGCTTTTCGACGGGAACAGATCGTTGTAAGGTGGGGTCTGAGGGCATAACGTCGGCGTTGAACAGCAGCAAAGAGTTTGAAGCGGCCGGTATTATAACATGGCATGACAGTGCATGGCAATTTAGTGGAAAACTGCCGTCAGGCTGCATAGCGTCGCGCGGGTGCGAAACGATTTGACAACACCGAACATCCGTGCTAAACTAGACCTGTTCGCTATGGCGAGCACAAATTTACTCATCCCCGCCGTACGCCCGAGGAAACGGGCACGGAAGATTGTCAAGGAGACACAGACATGAAAGGCGACGGCAAAGATAAAGCGTTGGAAACGACCATGGCGAATCTGAAGAAACGCTTTGGCGAAGGTGCGATTATGAAGCTGGGCGAAGCAGCGGATATGCGCGTGGTGGCGATCCCCACCGGCGCCCTTTCGCTCGACCTGGCACTGGGCGTTGGCGGCCTGCCGC
>JBAQWV010000151.1:0-24863 GCA_049299095.1 Anaerolineae bacterium
CACCAAGCTCAACCATTACGCCCTGAAGACCAAGCTCTATCTTGCCGCACTCCAATCGGCCTTTGAGCAACTTCAGACCATGCAGCCATTTCGCTTCGCCTCGCTAGAGGCGCCTGCGTAACATGAGCTCCTATCTAGCTTGATACTTCTTTCTCTTGTGCTGTCGTTGTTTGGGATGGTACCTCAACAGGCGTCAGCACAAGTAGATCCAACCATGCAGGTGACATACGGATTGATTCAGGATCCGAATGATCCCTTGCTGTTTACGGCGGTTATGTATCCGACATTTACGGGTAACATCACCATTTCCACAGCTTTGTTTACCTTTACGTTGCCTGCTGGTACAGTAACAGATCCTGCGATTCGGCCAGCCCCAGCACTAGGCGATCCGTTTATCGACAAAACAGGCATTTGGTTGGCCCAATTGTTGTCAACAGATGTTTGGACTGCCTTTGGTCTGAATCCTGCTGATTTGGAAGGCAAGGATGTCTACCAAGTAGTGTTACAGAATTCACCGATTACGAACGTAACGGCAGGACAACCGTTGTCCTTGTATTCTTTCCGTTTGCCCAACGCCTGTACGGGCGGTAATGTAGAGGTCTTGACGAATGATAGTCCTTTGCAGCAAGCCATACTTGCCGGTTCGGGTGCCAACTTCAATAACCAAATGTCAGTCCGCAACAATGCAGTAGGGTCAAACATTTCGATTGACCGGTATGTGGCTAACGATCCTGCGACCGCTCTAACCCCCTGTAGTGCACTGGCAGCCCAGCTGGCTGGCTTCGAGGCATCTTCGCAGGGCGACGGTGTGCAGGTGGTCTGGGAAACAGTAAGCGAGGCAACTACTGCCAGCTTCAATCTGTATCGCAGCACAAGCATTGACGGTGAGTGGACGCTCTTGACCAACATGCCTGCCACGGGCGGCGGCATGGGTGCAGTGTATACATACACAGACACCAATGTCGAGTTGGGCAGCATGTATTTCTACTCCCTGGAGGATGTGGATGTTAATGGCAACACGCATCGGTATGACCCGGTCAGTGTTGTCCATCAAGCCCCGACGGCAGTAACGTTGAGCACGCTGGCGGCTAATGCAGGCAACTTGAATAGTATGTTGCCGATTCTGCTGATCGTGTTGCTGAGTGGCGTATTACTGCTTTGGCGACGCCAGGCGGCGCGTTAATCCAACATCATCAGCACAGAAGGTAGATCGGATACAGCCATGCTGCCTTCTGTCTCGATTTTGAGAAAGTAAGCAAACATGAAACCAACACGCCGGACCGAGCGATTTGGCTTGGCCTTATCAGAGCCGGAGCGTGAGGGGTTGCGGTATCTGGCAGCTTTGGAGGGACTCGCGGAGGCAGATGTGCTGCGTCGGATGTTGCGGGCAGCGATCAACGAGTTGCCGGAACAATATTTGCGGGCTATTAACTGGCCTACAAATAACATGCTCATGTCCGAAGCAGAAGTAAATGATTAGCAAGTAAATAAACATCCTAATCTCTTCTGCCATTCGCATACTTCGCATACAAAAACGGAGTTATCCAAGCCTTGGATAACTCCGTTTTGTTTTGTATAAGCATAAAGTTGAGCGGCTTCACAAATATGATCAGAAGAATACTTGTCTCTGAAGATTGCAAGGCAGTGTTATTCGTAAGAGGGGGATTTGGGGCAGACAAGACGTTTACAAGTTACGTATTCGGCGACCACTTTGTTATGAAAGGAAGGAAGGCATGATTCAGATAAAAAACCCTCGATCTGTTCGCTGGGATTGCGGTCGTTGATTGCGCGGCAGCACAAAAATGGTACGAATACCTGTTGGGCTTCCTCCCAGCCTTCCTTAAGAGGACACCTGTTTAGGGTGTCCTCTTAAGGAAGCTGAGGTTTGTCTTGGCCGGCGGGCGGCCCGGTTAGCGTGCAATCTAGTGCGCAGGTTGCAGCGTTAGCGTGCTTTTCGCCGCGCTTTCCACAGAAGCGCGCGCACTGAACATCGGAATTGCCTGCACCTGTTGCCATGGCTGGCTCATGTCGTCATAGTGCGGGCTGAATACATTGCCACTTTGACCGGTGGTATAGATAAACTGGCTGGCATTCAGGTCACCCAGATCGAGCACTTGCCGATAGCTGGCTCCGCTGTTCATCAAAAAGCTGGTGTAGTCCACGCCCGCGGCGTTAACCGTAAAGCTGCTGCCGCGCGCCGGCACGCGGCGATTAAAGATGCGATCCAGCGGGCTGACGCTGGCAAAGACCAAGTGATCGAAGTTAGCTTGATGCACATCGCCCCAACGCCACTGCTTCACGTTGCTGCCTTTGCTGGCTTCGATTTCTTCCACCGCCGCAATAAAAGCCCGTTTGACAATCTCAGGCTCGCCTTCTTTCGCCGCTGTGCTGACATCGTCCCACCACGCACTGTCTGGCTGGTTGACCATCTGTTGCAAGGTTTGCGTGGTGATGTTGCGGAAGTCAGCCAGAAAATCATTCGCCAGCGTTTCGCCGCCCGCCGCGGTCAATTCATCACTCAATGTCGCCAGGATCAGTTGCTTCTGGAAATGCTCAAAGATCAGCGGCGCGGCCGCCTCAGCATCCATCGCACGATCCCAGGTCAGCATCGCCGCCAGCGCGTCCTGTACCGTTTTCGAACGGTCGCTGACATCCATCTGGCTGAGCAACGGCACAAAAACGTCCGCGTTGACTGGATGCACATTGCCCTGAATCGTGCGCAGATCTTCCGGGCTGAGCTGCGCCTTGCTTTCCAGCAACTCAACAATGCGTTGAGCACGGTAAGGTGCCGCCCAGTCGGTAGTAATCAGGTAAGGGTAATTGTCGGGAACCACCTGATTGTTAGCCGTGGCAATGTAGCCCACCTCTGGATTGTAGACCGAAGGCAGCTCGTTGAAGGGAATAAACGCTGTCCATTCGTAGTCGCCTGTCCAGCCGGGAACGGGCACCGTGCCATCACCTTGTTTGCGGATCGGCACCAGGCCCGGCATCTGATAGCCGATATTGCCGTCTATATCTGCATAGACAAAGTTCTGGGCCGGTACGACAAAATCCTGCAACGCGCTGCGAAAACTCGGCCAGTCGCGCGCCTGGTCAATGCCCAGAATCGCCTGCGACAGCTTGCCCCCTTGCAGCGCAGTCCATTGCAAGGCCAGCGGTGGCGCGTCGCTGCCGACTGCACCCGCCACGTCGTTCATAATCGGCCCGTGCCGCGTGATCTTCACCGTTTGCACCAATGGTTCGGCCTGGCCTTTCACCGCAATCTTCTCTTCGATTACTTGCATCTCCAACCATTCCCCCTGATATTCGTACTGGTTCGGGTTGGCCGGATTGATCTTCTCGATGAACAAATCCTGCACGTCCGGGCCGACGTTGGTCACGCCCCAGGCAACGCGGTCATTGTGGCCAATCACTACCCCCGGTGTGCCGGGAAACGTCACGCCCACCACATCCCAGCCGGGCGCGTGCAGGCCGTTGGCATACCACACCGCGGGAATTTGCAGCCCCAGGTGTGGATCGTTGGCCAGCAGCGGCATCCCTGTGGTGGTGCGGCTGCCCGCCACCACCCAGTTGTTGCTACCGATTCCTGGTGAATCAACTTTCAACAGCCGCTTCAGCGCCCACACCTCGGCCATGTCAAAGGGGGCGAGGCTGCCATAGCTCTTGACTTCCTCCGGGATGATGAACGGCCCTGCTTCAGGATAGCCTGTCAGCACCTCCGCGGCCTTGTCCGCACCGAGTGCTTCGATCAGCCGCGCATTGATCAGCTCGTTTTCCCAGTTGCCGCCCAGGTCCCAGGCCATCATCTTGCCCCACAACAGCGTGTCAAGTGGCTGCCACGGCGCGGGCTGATAGCCCAGAACCCGAAACTCAATCGGCAGCTTGCGGCTGTTGGCCGCCAGAAAGGCATTCACGCCGTCGGCGTAGGCTTGCAAAATCGCCAATGTATCCGCGTTGATCGCCTTCAAGTCCTCAGCCGCTGCGCGATGCGGCCCCAGCGTCCGCAAAAATTGATCGGTCTTCAGGGTGGCATCGCCCAGCACCTCGGACAGGGTGCCAGACCCGACGCGGCGCTGAAAGTCCATCTGAAACAGCCGGTCTTGCGCGTGCGTGTAGCCCTGCGCAAAGAACAGATCGTGCGTATTCTCGGCGTAGATTTGCGGGACACCATACGCATCGCGGTAAATCGTCACCGGCGCTTGCAGGCCCGCCAGATCGAGCGTGCCATTGGTTTTAGTGACGGCACTGGAACGCAGATACAGATAGGCGCCCACCAGCAACAAAGCCAGGACGCCCAACAATGCCAACAGGATGTACAAAAGACGACGGGCCATGAATGTGTTCCTTCCTCGCGCAGCGGATGAAAATCAGAGCTGTTGAAAATAAGCGCATTTAGCTTGCAGGAAACAAATGTCGCACGCAGGGGTGCGTGCGTGGCAAATCCGGCGACCGTGCCGGATCAGGTTCAGGTGCAACGGCAAGAACCAGTCCGCGGGAACCAACCCCTCCCAGATCGTTTTAATTTGGCTGGGATCATCTTTGGGGCCGGCCAGGCCCAACCGCTGCGTCACGCGCTGCACATGGGTGTCCACGGGGAAAGTCGCCTTGCCAAAGCAGAACAGTAGAACGATGGAGGCCGTCTTCAACCCAACGCCGTCCAGTTGGGTCAGCCAGGCCAGCCCTTCCTGCACCGGCAGCTCGCCCAGAAAATCCAGATTGAAGTCGCCGCGCTCTAGCAGAATGCGCCGCAGCGTGGATTGGATGCGCGGGGCCTTGCTGGGGCCGAGGCCCGCGGGCCGAATCACGTCAATCAGCTCGGCCAGTGGTGCGTCCATCACCGCGTACCAATCTGGATAGGCTTGCTTGAGCCGCGTAAAAGCCCGCTCGCTGTTGGTGTCGGCTGTGTTCGCGCTCAGGATCGTCAAAACCAGTTCATCCATCGGCGCGAATTCCGGTCGCCAGTCGGGGTAGCCGTACTGGTCCAGCAATAGAGCATAAATTGCAGCCGCTTTGTCCTGCATTTGTGAGGTATCAAGGTTCGGCATAAGGCAAGCAGGCAGCCACAGCAGGGCCGCCCCTTAACAGGGAACGAAACGCGGGAAAAACGAGGCGAGGTTACAACAGATAGCTGGCCGCGATCAGCGCACCGCCCAGCAATTCGACGCCGACCTCGGTAAAGCCAAAGCGTTTGATGTCGGCAATCGGATGGGACTGGCGCACAGCCCACAACGCACGCACGAGGAAACCGGCAAAGGGCGTGGCTGCGAGCAGCGGAATCCAGCCGAGCGCGCCGGCCAGCAGGGTGGCCACAAACGCGGCAAGATGACCAAGCAGAGTCAGTTGGCGGTCGCCTGTGTGCTGCTTGGTGTCAGCCAGCCGCAGCCGCACATACAACACACCCAGCGCATTTTGTAGTGCGAACAGCGCCCACAGCGTTAACGCCAGCCGCGAAACCTGGTTCGTGGCAGCCAGCAGGGCCGCGGGGGCTGTCAGCGCCAGCCCGATCGCGCCGACCAGTTCCATCGCCAGGCTGCGCAAGGTTGCCCGTCCACTGCGGGCAGCCAGCAGATACGCGGCCAGCACGCCCAGAAAGGGCAATGCCAGCGCGGACAGCGCCGTGCGCTGCAAAGCCAGCAGGCCGAGCAGACAGCCGAGCGCCAACGCAGCAAATAGGACGACCCAGCCCAGTGCCAGATTTTTGTCGGCTTGCCGACCACGACCCTGCCGGATGCGCGTCCAGGCAGTAGCGGGTTGGCGTATCATAAACGCGCTGAGCGCGCCGATCAGCGTCAACAGCACCGCCAGCCCGGCGTGGGGCGCACGTGCGAAACTGGCAAGGCCGATCAGTGTGCCGACGAGCCAGGGAACCAACAGCCATGACCATGAGCCATGCTCCGTCGGCACGACCAGAGATTTACGAAATAGGGCGCGACGTTGCCCGGAAACCAGCATAACAGTAATCAATCTTTGGGGGTACTACTCAGCCCAATCTCCGCAACGCGTGCCACGCGGGGAGCAGCGATAGGAACAAGTTACAAACTCGTCATTCGATGGTCAGATAATCCTTTTTATATGGATTGTCTGATTGGCTGAGTAATTACCTGTGAGGAGAGTTATCCGCTTACTCGCGGCGTTGAAGGTATTCTACACAATCGCCCCAGTTCGTCAATCATTGACCAGAATTTTGCCCGCATGGCAACCAAACCGCCACCGTATTGCCCCCATCTTCGCGGCCATGTGTACAAAATTGCCCGCCGATCAGGTTGGTACAGGCCTGCAAGGTTGCCAAGTGCTTCTGATCAGTTTCGTTGGCTTGTCCATCATCGTGAATGGTGAGTGCCACAAAATTGTCAATCACGGCCAGGTGCAGCTTGACACTGCCCACTTGTTCATGTTGTGTGACGGCATTCAGGACTTGATCGGCCACATGGTACAAGACCATTTCCTGATGTTTGGTGATGGTAGTGGGCAGCTCCTTAGCCTGCACCTCCACATCCAGCCCGTGTCGCTCGGCCACCATCTCCGCGCGCGTTTGCAGCGCCTCGATCAGCCCCATCTCGCGCAGCGGCGCGGCTTGTAGGTCCTCGATCATTTCGTCAGTAGTGAACATCATGCGCTGCGCCTGCCGTCGTACTGCCTTCAGTTGATCGGCAACACCCGCAGGCAGCGCGCTGACCAGGCCGTGGAGTTGGTGATCGAGCGTCGTCAACGGCGGCAGCAGGGCAGTTTGCAGTGATTCGGCCACGCGTTGCCGTTCCCGCTCGGCGGCCAGCAGCTCGGCAGTGGCCGCGTAGCTGCGCCAGTGCGTATCTGCTTCCTGCACCCGGCGTTGCTGCCTGCGCAGCAAAATTCCCAGGTAAGCCACCAGCAGCGGCAGAAAATAGAGCATGTCGGGGCGTAAAATGGGAGGAAACGTTGTGTCAGTCGGCGCTCGCAACGCCAAGCCGATCAGGAGGTGCAGCGTACCCGTAACCGCCGAAGCCGCCAACGCGCCGATCCAGCCATATTGCCAGGCGATCAGCAACGCAGGAATGATCAACAGTACGCCCGGTTCCAGCACGGTAAACGGCCCAAAATCCACCATGTCATAGCGCACCATCTGCCAGTTGTGCAGTAAGCCGCTGAGTAGGCTTTGGCAGATCAGGTACACCGTCAGGGCGAGAGGCAGAAACGTGGTGGTGAGACGGCGTTCAAACCAGGGGAAGAGAACGAAGATCACCGGCAGCAGCGCAATGGCAATCAACCACAGCACATGCGGATTGGCAATCTGCGCCGCGCGCCAATGCTTGGTAAGACCGAGCATAAAAATGCTGGCAACCGGTCCTAGAACCGAGATACGTAATAAAAGCCGGATGCCCGGCATGGTGCGGTCAGAGGTGGGTGTTGTCATGCGTTGACAGGCTGTAAAAAGATTATCCTAAGAGTGCCACAGGTTGACGGGAAAGTATGTAGATGGCATACCAGTTGTGTACAAGCAATTCTGCCAGCAAATTGCACACCAACGCAACTGCTTCTATAATCGGATCTCATACACAGACAGGAAGACGAAAACACGATGAAACGACCTCGTTGGACAACGATCACCTTCTTACTGGCATTGTTGGGCCTGGGCGCGCTGGGCTGGGGGCGCGTAAGCCCTGATGGCGTTAGCACAGCTCTGCCACCTGCGCCAGCCATCGGTCACCCGGCGCCCGGTTTTGCACTGCCGACGCTAGCCGGTGACGATCTGGCATTGGACGCGTTGCGCGGGCAGCCGGTGGTTTTGAATTTCTGGGCCAGTTGGTGCGCTCCCTGTCGTTCTGAAATGCCAGAGTTGCAACGCCTGCATGAACGGCTGGCGGGCGCGGGCGTGCGCGTGGTGGGAGTGAACCAGGGCGAGCAGCCCGCCCAAGCCGCGGCCTTTATGCAAACGCTGGGGCTGACCTTCCCCGTGGCGCTGGATCAGCGCACCGGTGTCAGCCAGCAATACCTGGTTAACTCCTTGCCGACCACCTTTTTCATTGACCGCGAAGGCGTGGTGCGTAGTATGTTCATCGGCCCCATGAGCGATGCCGTCCTCGCGCAAAATCTGCGCAGCATTTACCCCTGAACGAGGCATTTGATGTATCCCACCCTTCCCATCGGCCCGTTGCGCCTGCAAACCTACGGTCTTTTCCTGCTGGCGGGCTTCATGGCCGGACTTTGGCTGGCTGCGCGCACTGCGCAGCGACGCGGCCTGTCCGGCGATCACGTCTATAACCTGGGGTTTTACGCGTTGCTGGCTGGCATCGTCACAGCCCGCCTCGGCCATGCCGTTGCCTACTGGGAAGTGTACCGCACCGATCCGCTACAACTTCTTTCGCTCAGCCCGGGTGCGTTGCTTCCCACGGCGGGCCTGCTGGGCGCAGTCCTCGTTGCGGCCGTTTATTTGCGCCATTATCGGCTGCCGGCGCTGACAACGCTGGACAGTCTGGCACTCGGCGCACTGTTGTTGCTGACGATTGCCAGTCTGGGCGCGTTTGTGGCCGGGCGCTCACCGGGCGCGCCAAGCACCGCACCGTGGGCAGTGACCGTCTTTGGCGTGCCGCGGCATCCGGTGATGCTGTACGAAGCCGCCGCGCTGGTGTTGTTGCTGGGAGGGCTGATGTGGCAGGAGGCGCGCCGCCCCGCGCCCGCGGGGCGCATCGCCTTACTGGCCGCGTTTGGCTATGCAGCCATACGGCTGTTTTTGGAACCACTTCATACCGAAAGCGTGCTGATGCCGGGCGGCTGGCGGCTGGCACAGGTCTTGGCATGGGTTGGGATGATCGTGACCGGCTGGCTGCTGGCGCGTACATCCCCCTCTGTCGCGAACAAAAACGCCGAGCTGTAGGCACAGCCCGACGCTTATTTTCAAGAAAACCACCGAGGATCAATAGGTCGTCACGATGCGGCGGCCCTGTTCGGTCTGCTGCGTCCAGCCCAGACGACGCAGGCCAGCTTCCATAGCCTGCGCCACTGTGGCAAAACGTTCGATGCGTCCCACCTGCGATTGGGCAATATCCATATGACCGATGGCGTCCACGGGGGGGCGGGCGATCACGATCGTGCATTGGGCCGAGTTTGTTTCCAACGCTGCCTGTTCAATCGCGCTCAGGTCATGTCGTCCGATTTCGCCCGCCGGAGCCATATCGAGTACGATCCAGCGCGGATTGTGCTGGCGGATCAACCCTTGCAACTCGCCGCGCAGCAGGTCTGATTGCACACCACCCACCACCCAGTTCAGCGGCAACACCATGACGCCGCGCACGACGGTGATCGGTTCACCGAGCAGGTCGCTGGTCCCTACATCCGCACGCGAGGTGCGCGCCATCAGCCAGGCCAGTAGCAGCGTGCTTGCCAAGCTGAGCACAGCGGCAACGGCAATCAGGCTGCGCGGGAAGGTGAGCGGTGCATTGGACTGCCACCATAGCAGCGCACCGATGACTACGATGGAGACCGTGATGATCGCCATCTGCCACAGCAGCACGCGGCGCGTTAAAACGAACCCAGCCCATGCCGGGATCAGCGGGAAGAGTACCCACAACGCGAGGCCATAACTGCCCAGCATCAGCGGGCTGAGCGCCACTTGCCCGGCCCACAAGCCCAAGGCTAGAAAGGTCAACAGGGCAGGGCTGCGTTTGACATAACGTAAATAAATTGTGACAAAGAGGATATCAAGGATGGGTATAGCCAGCAGCCCAACAGGTAAGCCACGCAGATAGAGGGCTGCGGCCAGCAGGAGGTCGAAGATCAGCTTGACGCGCGCCAGCAAGTTGGCGCGTCCTTCGACCGCGAAACCAGTTAAAGACATGGGTACAATCCGATCCAGGCCAGGGTGTTGACAAACGTCAGGGTGGAGTGTACCATAGCTAATAACTCCGATGAAATTAGCAGGCTGCGGTTTTTACCGCCTGTAGTACCGATTGGATGATCTCCTATGACCGACCCCGCTCTGCAAGACCCCCGTTACGTTCCACCCACTTACCGCGCCGCGGACTTTGAGCGTCCCTCGGTGACGGTAGATGTGGTGCTGTTCAGCCACGGCCCGGCCACGGCTGGCTGGCAGGTGTTACTGATCCAGCGCAAACGCTGGCCGTATCAGGATTTTTGGGCAATCCCCGGTGGCTTTGTGGAAATGGATGAGACGCTGGAAGCTGCCGCGCTGCGCGAGCTGCACGAGGAAACCGGATTGACTGCGCTCCCACTGGAACAGCTGCATACATTTGGCGACCCGGGCCGCGACCCGCGCACGCGTGTGATCAGCGTGGTCTACGTGGGGATGCTGGATGCCGGGCAAGTACCGGCGGTGCAGGGGATGGACGACGCCGCGGCTGCGCGCTGGTGGCCGCTGACCAGCCTACCGCCGCTGGCTTTTGACCATGATGCGGTGCTGACGCTGGCACAACGCTGGCTGGCGACCCGTCAGAGTAAATAGCGCGCCAAAAAGGCCGCGGCCTGACGCTCGGCCCACAGCTTGAAAGCCAGTGGGTTGCCTTCCACCCAGCCAACATGCCCGCCGTGTTCGGTGATGACCGCTTGCAGGGCGCGGTTATAGTTCAATAATTCGTGAGGAATGTCTTTGGGGGAGAGCAAGGGGTCGTCCAGCGCACGCAGAATCAGCGTGGGGACCTGGATACCGGCCAGGAAACGGCGCGAGCTACAGCGCGCATAATAGTCTTCGGCGTTGCTGAACCCATGCAGCGGCGCGGTGTAGGCATCGTCCAGCTCGCGCAGCGTGGTGGCCTCCAGCGCCTTTTGCAAATGGATGTAGGGGCTGACCAGGCTGGCTTTGGCGCGGATCTTTTCCTGAATACTGGAAATAAAGCTGGCGGCGTATTGGCGGTTGATCCCTTCCTGCATCCGCTCGCCACCTATGCCGAGGTCGAATGGTGGTGAGAGGACTGCGGCCGCGCGCAGCCGGATCGCCAGTTCCATGCCGCGCTCGCCGAGGTACTTTAGCAACATGTTTGCACCCAGCGACACGCCGACCATGCCCTTCGCCACACCCGGAAAGCGGCCATCCAGCCATTGATGCACCACCGCCACATCGTCCGTGGCTCCGGCGTGGTACGCGCGGGCGGTGCGGTTCAACTCGCCACTGCACGAGCGAAAATTCATGCCCACCGAGCGCACGCCGTGCGCAGCCAGTTGCCGATACATCTCCAGGGCGTAGGCGCGCCGGGCATCCCCTTCCAGTCCATGCAAAAGTAGCACCACCGGTGCATCAGCCGGCAGGGGCATTCCAGCAACCGTGGGCAGGTCGAGGTCAAGAAAATCGCCGTCCGCTGTGTTCAGACGCACGCGTTGAAAGATGATGCCGCGCGGGCGCAACTGCGTGGCGAGCAGCGTCTGTGCGTGGCCGTTGCCAAAGCCCGCGGCCGGACGAAAAGGTTCGACTTGAAACTCGTCGCGCCGCGGGCTTTGATGGGTGGTATCCCAAAGCAAGAAATCGTCGGACATGCAATCGTTGTGGCGTTACTGCAAGCGGCGCACGATGGCAATCACTTTGCCGTGAATCTCCACCTGGTCCGCCGGTACGATGATCGGTTCGTAGTTGGCGTTGGCAGGCTGCAAGCGCACCTTGTTGCCTTCGCGGAAGAAATATTTGAGCGTGGTTTCTTCACGCTCCGGCAGCCAGGCCGCGACCATGTCGCCGTTGTTGGCGCTGTTTTGGGCGTTCAGGATCACCAGGTCGCCGCTGTCCACCAGTGCATCAATCATCGAATCGCCCTGCACGCGCAGCGCAAACACATCTTCGGTGTTGCCCACCACGTCCACGGCTAGATCGAGGGTATCTGCACTTTCCAGACTCTCCGGGAAGACAGTGATCGGCTGACCGGCGGCGATGTGCCCCAGCAGTGGAATGCCGCGCCCCGGCAAAATGCGCGCCATTGCGTCGTGCAGGCGGATACCGCGCGACACCTCTTTGTTGCGCTCGATCAAGCCGGCTTCCACCAGCTTGTTGAGGTTATAATTGACCACCGAGGTGGAGCTGATGCCCACCGCTTCGCCGATCTCGCGGATCGTGGGAGGGTATTGATTTTCTTCGGCGAAAGAGCGGATGAAGTCATACATGCGTTGCTGGCGTTCGGACAGTTTCATGGGATACCTCCATTGACTGCATGGATTTAGAATATCTGTTCGTGATGATACCACGAACGATTGTTCTAGTCAAATCACAAAGTATCGCAAAAAATTATCCCAAGAAAGCATTCAGCGCAGCACGCGCGTGTCACCGACGCGCCGGGTGATGCGCCGCGCGTCGAGGTGCTCCATCAGCGCCAATGCATATTTGCGGCTGGTGTTGACCAGATCGCGCACCTGCGCTACTGTCACGCTGCCTTCATTGCGCAGATATCCGGTGATCTGTTGCTGGATCGCTTCGTACGCGGCGGCCTGGAATACCACGTCTTCGCTGATGCGCACCAGTTGACCGCTGTCTAGCAGCCACTGGAACAACGCTTCGCCGACTGCGGCCTGGCTGTCGGCCACACTGGGGGGCAGGGCGGGTTGTGCGGCAAACTGTGCCAGCAGGCGATCCACGGCGGCTTGCTCGCGTGCAGCTAGTTGTACGGTGTGGCCACGCAGCCGCACCGTGTTGCCATCGTCGCTAACCAGCCCGTCAGCGACCGCCTGTGCCAGCAGGTCATTGAATTGCCGCGGGGTCCAGCTTTGCCGTTTGCCTTGCCAGCGGCTTTTCAGCTCCTCGCGTGCGCTACCCAGCCGCAGTGGAAACTGGCGGTGATAGCCGTTGAGTGTGTTTGTCAGCCGCTCTTGCAACGCCTGCCAGCCCGCGGCGGAAATGATCGTTTGGGCCGTGCCTGCTTCTTCGCGATCCAGCCTCAACGCCTGGCCGCGTGCGGTCAACTCGGCCAATGCTTGGGCCGCGGTGGCCGGATCGAGCTGGCTGGCTGCGGCCAGTGGCAGGAATGCGGTGGGTTCCAGCTTTTCCAGCGTTTGCAGCAGGACATCCGCTGGATCGCCTGCTTGCAATGCCGTCAGCATGGCGCTGACTTCAGGGCGAAAACGCCGCCAGCGTCGGCCAGGGTATGGGTTGACCACCACACCGCCGCCGAGTGTGCGGCTGGGCGAGGCCTGGCGCAAAATAAAGCGGTCGCCGCGGCCCACGGCCACTGGCGCGTCGAGGCGCAGTTGCACCCAGCCGGTTTGCCCGGCGTCCAGTGCGTCCGCGTCCAGCAGGCGGGTACGCGCGGAGACTTCCGCAGCACCGCAGAAAAAATCTACCGGCTGGTTGTGCAGTAATGGCTTGGCAAGGCCGCGCACCATGCGCAGTTGCACGTCTACCAGCGTGGTGGGGGGCAGCGTGCCGGGCAGCGCCACCACTTGGCCGCGCGCCACCTCTTCTTTGCCGACGCCGCTGAGGTTGACGGCGACGCGACTGCCGGGCTGGGCGCGCTCCAGCTTGCGTTGATGCGTTTGCAGGCCTCGCACGCGCGCCCGCAAGCCCGCGGGGACGATTTCGATCTCCTGGCCGATAGCCAGCTCGCCATCGCTCAGCGTGCCGGTGACGACCGTGCCGAAGCCAGCCACGCTGAAGACGCGGTCAATTGGCAGTCGCGGCTTACTCAAATCGCGGCGCGGTGGCGTTTCGGCCAGCACGGCTTGCAGCGTGGTCTTGAGCTGCGCCAGCCCCTGGCCGGTGCGCGCGGAGACAGGTACGATGGGCGCACCGGCCAGGGAGGTGTCGGCCAGGGTCGCGGCGATATCGGCCTGTACCAGCTCCAGCCAGTCGGGGTCATGCGCCACCATGTCCATCTTGGTGAGGGCCACCACGCCGTGCGTGACTTGCAATAGGTCCAGGATCGCCAGATGCTCGCTGGTTTGTGGCATCACTCCTTCATCGGCCGCGATGACGAAGAGTGCGGCGTCAATGCCACCAACACCGGCCAGCATGTTTTTGATGAAGTCAATGTGGCCGGGTACGTCAATTACGCCGACGGTTTCAGTCTGTGCGCCCGCGCCGAGTTCCAGCCACGCGAAGCCGAGGTCAATGGTCATCTCGCGTGCTTTTTCCTCGGCCAGCCGGTCGGGGTCAATGCCGGTGAGGGCCAGCACCAGGGTGGACTTGCCGTGGTCAACGTGGCCGGCGGTGCCGATGACTTTCAATGGTACAGCACCTTTCTGCGTCGCAGCGTGCTCAGGATCAGTTCAACCGCGGCCAGCAGCAGGGCAAAAATGAGATCAATCAGGGCTGCCAGCACGAAGGTATAGATCAGGATGCGCAGGCCGTCGGTGAGGTAGAGGGTGAGGTCCACGGGCAGACTGGGCGACCAGCCAAAGAGCAGCATGATGGCCAGCACCAGGATGACATAAAACAGCAGGGAGCGCCACGACTCGCGGTCAGAGGGGCTGGGCATCATGGCGTTGCTGATGGCGACCATCAGATAGAGCCACAGCCAGGCGTCGTTGACCTGAAACGCGGCCAGCAGCATTTGCGCGGCCTCGTTCCAGGCCCCGCTTTCCCAGGCCCGTCCCAGCGCGGCCACGTCGAAGACGCCGGAACCGATTGCCAGCAGGGCAAGGCTGCCTGCGAGGAAGGGAGCCAGCCCCACCAGGCTGTCACGCAGGGGGTCGGTGCGTTTCACTTCGACCGAACCAAGGATGATTTGCTTGCCTTGCTGGGTGGGGCGCAGCCGCAGCCGCCCCGTGGGCACGCCAAGCAGCTGTGCCATCAGCCAGTGGCTTGTTTCGTGGATAACCAGGCCGGGGAATAGTAAAAACCACAGCAACGCCATGCCGGCGTTGCTGCTGTTGAAAAGGAGGATGCCGACGCCCTGAATGTGCCGAGTGATCCACCGCTGCACCAGGTACAGGATGATCACTGCCAACACAAAGGCAAGCAGCGTGATCCAGAATGAGGGCATGAATGAAACGGGGGGCTAAACCGGCTTTAAGCGGTTTAGACGCGTTGCTGGGCCGTGGCCTTGACCATCGCGATGAAGCTGTCGGCCTTTAGGCTGGCGCCGCCTACGAGTGCGCCGTCAATATCTTCCATTGCCATGAAGGAGGCTATGTTGGTCGCGTTGGCGCTGCCGCCGTACTGGATGCGCACAGCCTGGGCCGTGTCTTCATCGTACAGCGCAGAGACCACGCTGCGGATTTTGCCGATTACCTCGGCTGCGCCTTCGGGCGAAGCGTTCAGGCCGGTGCCGATGGCCCAGATTGGTTCGTAGGCGATTACCAGGGTGGCGACCTGGGCGTGGCTCAAGCCTTGCAATGCGCCTGTCACCTGCGTGCTGACGATTTCGTTTGTTTGGCCGGCGCGGTTTTGCTCCAGGTTTTCGCCTACGGCTACGATTGGGATCAGACCGTGGGCAAACGCCGCGTGTACTTTCTTGTTGACCGTTTCATCGGTTTCGGCGAAATACTGGCGGCGCTCGGAGTGGCCGATGATGACGTATTTGCACAGACCCACCAACATGCCGGGGGCGATTTCGCCTGTGTACGCGCCCTGTTCGGCCCAGTGCATGTTCTGCGCGCCGACGGCGATGCGGCTGCCAGCCAGGGCTTCCGCGACCGCGGGTAAGGCCATGAACGGCGGGCACACCACGCTTTCGACGCTTTCGATGCTGTCCAGCTCGTCGCGCATTGCGCGCACCAGCGCCACAGCTTCATCAATCGTCTTGTTCATCTTCCAGTTGCCAGCAATGATCGGTTGTCGCATGGAGACTGCTCCTCAGTGAAGAATGGGTGTAAAAACAGCTTCGTTTTGTCTGGTGTTGACGGGGCGTCAGCACAAATCCTGCGGGGTATTATATCTGTAAAGTGGGAAATTTCCAACGCAGGGCAGCGATGCCTTGACGCAAGCTGGGGCCGAGGCTATAATCTACTGTCGTCTGTTCATCCACATCCTGCACCGGAGGCAGCTATGCCAGCTGATTCTTTGCGAGAACTTCACGGTGATATCGAGCGAGTCTTGATTGACGCTGACAGCATCCAGCAGCGTATTCAGGAACTGGCTGCACAAATTGACCGTGACTATGCCGACAAGGGCAATCTTTTACTGGTCGGCGTGCTCAAGGGCGCGTTTATTTTTCTGGCCGACTTGAGCCGCGCGTTGACTATTCCCCATGCAGTAGATTTTATGGCTGTATCCAGCTACGGCATGACTGCTACCAGCGGCGCAGTGCGCATTATCCTGGACTTGCGCGCGCCGATTGAAAATCAGCATGTCTTGTTGGTGGAGGATATTGTTGATACGGGCCATACACTGCATTATTTGCAACATGTATTGAGCAGCCGCGGCCCGGCCTCGCTGCGCACCTGTGCTCTGTCGAGCAAGGAACGCCCCGGCCAGCCTGCTCTGCCTGTGGATTATTTGGGGTTCACGATACCCGATGTTTGGGTCGTGGGCTATGGCCTGGACTATGCCGATACACACCGCACCCTGCCATACATCGGAGTTCTGAAACCGGAGGTCTATCAATAATGGAAACCGAAGAGCAAACCACGCCCGCATTGCCCAAAGTTTTTGAAATTTATCTGCAACTGGCCAACTATCCCATTCTGGCCGACCGCATTCGCCGCCGGATGCGCGAAGTAATGTTTACGCGGCGTGTGATTGCCTATGAAGACTTCGAGCAAGAGGTGGATCAGAAAGCACGGCTTTCGCAGCAGCGCGAGGGCGTTGACGATCCCTATCATCAGGAAACCACGGAGGTGTGGGAGCGGCGCAAGAATCGTATCCGCAACCAGCTTACCGATTTTTATTTTGCCTATAACCTGCCGCATCGTACCTTGAACGAGATTATCGAGACTGAGATCGGCAACGGCGCGCAGGATGTTTTGCCGATGACCTTCAATCCCGAGCTGGCGCCGTGGGATGTGTTGCTGGCGAAGGGGCGACAGTACGAGGCGTTGCCACCCGAAGAACGCGAGCCTTTCCACCACCACTTGGAAGAAATTAAGGTGGTGCTGATCAAGGCCATGATCAGCGATCAACTGGCCTTTGTCGGCATTGCACGCAACTTCTTCACCGTGGCCGACCTGGATTGGATTCGCAAGCATCGTATCGGTCGCGGCAAGATCGGCGGCAAAGCGGCTGGCTTGATGCTGGCCTGGACGATTCTGCGCAGCCCTCAGTCAGGCATGAGCAGCGACCTGATCAAGCATCTGGCGAT
Organism: Anaerolineae bacterium; assembly: GCA_049299095.1. Lineage (GTDB taxonomy): Bacteria > Chloroflexota > Anaerolineae > JAAEKA01 > JAAEKA01 > JAAEKA01. Next base: position 17,142 of record JBAQWV010000151.1, read on the forward strand.
GCCGGAAACCTACTTCGTGGGAGCGGACGTCTTCTATGACTTTCTCGAAGTCAACGATTTGATGGACCACCTCAACCAGAAGTACAAGCCCACCGACACCATCATCGAGGAATACCGCACGCTGCCTGACCGCTTTGCGCAAGGCAGCTTCCCGCCTGGCATTGTGGCCGAGCTGACGCAGTTGTTGGAGCAGGTCGGCAATGCGCCGCTGATCGTGCGCTCTTCCAGCTTACTGGAAGACAACGTCAACACCTCCTTTGCAGGTAAATACGACAGCATCTTCTGCCCCAATCAGGGCACGCGCGAGGAAAATCTGGCCGATCTGCAATGGGCGATTTCGCAGGTCTACGCCAGTGCGCTCAGCCCGGATGCCATCTTCTACCGCAAGCAGATGGGTCTGCTCGACTACGACGAGCGCATGGCAATTATCATCCAGAAGGTCGCGGGGCAGTCATACAAGGGGCTGTTCTTCCCCACGCTAGCCGGTGTCGGCTTCAGCCGCAACCCCTTCCTATGGACGCCGCGCCTGCGCCGCGAAGAGGGCTTTGTGCGCCTCGTGGCCGGCCTGGGCACGCGCGCGGTGGATCGCGTACCCGATGACTACCCGCGCATGATCGGCTTGAGCCATCCCACCCTGCGCCCCACACAGAACGCGCGCCAGATCGCCCATTACAGCCAGCATCAGATGGACGTGGTGGATTTGGCGACCAACACCCTGCACACCGTTCCTGTGCGACAAGTCTTCGACAGTAGCTATCCCTGGCTGCGCTTGCTGGCTTCACGCCTGGCCGACGGCTCGATCCAGCCGATCACTTCGACCGCGGCCAACGTGCCGCCAGAGGAATTGGTACTGACGCTGGACGGTGTGGTGGAGCGCACTGAGTTTGTGCCAGTGCTGAAGCAAGTACTATCCGGCTTGGAAATGGCCTACAGCGTGCCGGTGGATGTGGAATTCGCCCTGGAGTTTAGTGGCACGGTGCGCAAGCCAGAGCTAAAGCTGCATCTGCTGCAATGCCGCCCACAAAGCAACAACGACCAGAGCGCACACATTGAAGTGCCCACAGACGTGCCTGCCAGCGACATCCTGTTCACCGCCAATTATCTGGTTCCCAACGGCGTGGTAGATCGTATTCGCTACGTCGTCTATGTGGATCCGAGCCAGTACGCACGACTTGCGCCGCCATCAGAGAAGCTCGAAATCGCGCGTGCCATTGGTCGTCTGAACCGCGCGTTGAAAGACGAACGCTTTATCCTGATCGGCCCAGGCCGCTGGGGCAGCGCCAACATGGATTTGGGCGTCAAAGTCACCTACGCCGATGTGTTCAGCACCAAAATGTTGGTGGAAGTGGGCTATAGCCAGACCAACAGTATGCCGGAAGTCTCGTATGGCACACACTTCTTCCAGGATTTGGTGGAAGCGCGCATCTTCCCGCTGGCTGTCTTCCCCGACCAGCCCGACGTGATCTTCGACAAGCGTTTTCTGGCCGAAGCGCCCAACCTGTTGACCACCTTCCTGCCCAATCAGGCCGCATCGGAAGGCGTGTTAAAGGTGATTGACGTGGCCGCGCTGCGCGATGGCGAGCTGCTGGAAGTTATCATGAGCAGCGATCAGAGCCGCGCGCTGGCGCGTTTCCGTCGGTACTAACGCCGCGGCGCGGTGGAATGCAGATCGTGGACGCGGACTGAGCCTGTCGAAGCCCGCTGTAGCCGGTTTGGTGTGTTCAGCCGGAGACTTTAGCCTGCGCACTGAACTGGCTGGATAGCAATCTGTCCTTGTTCAAACTATTTTTGAGGTACTATGCACCGACCCCGGCTTCGGTTGATCCTGGCTATGCTGCTGCTGACGTTGGCAAGCTGTGCGCGCGACCGCGTGAGCACCGACACCCCCTTGCCGGTTGCCACGGTGTTGCCCGTTGCCACGTTGACCGCAGAGCTGACTGTCACCGCTCTGCCATCCACCACACCCGACCCTACCGAGACACCTGAACCGGAGCCAACGGCCACCACCACACCGGAGCAAACCGCCTCGCCTACGTCCGAACCCACGGCGACGTCCGAACCGACGGCTACAGCGACCCCCGCACCGACGCCCACGCCGCAACCGGTGGCGCTCGATGCCTTGACCGTGGCGCTGGTTCCCTTTGCCACCGGTCTGCAAGCGCCGATCTTTGCCGGCAATGCAGGCGATGGTAGTGGCCGCGTGTTCGTGCTGGAGAAGCCAGGTCGCGTGCTGGCCTTTGCTGCCGACGGCTCTAACCAGCAAACTTTTCTTGACATTCGTGACCGGGTGAGGAGCAGCGGCTCCGAGCAGGGCCTGCTAGGGCTGGCCTTCCCCCCCGATTTCGCTGCCACTGGTCGCTTGTACGTGCATTATTCCGGCGCCGAGGGCGAAACGGTGATCGCACGCTTTCAGGCGAATGCTGACCGCACCGCGGCAGACCCAGCCAGCGAGCAGGTCTTGTTGACGCAGGAGCAGCCCGCAGCCAACCACAACGGCGGCATGCTGGCCTTCGGGCCGGATGGCTATCTGTACATCGGCTTGGGCGACGGCGGCGGGGCCAACGATGTGTACGGCAACGGGCAGACCATGAGCACGATTCTGGGCAAGCTGTTGCGTCTTGATGTCAGCGGCGACGCGGCAGTTGCGCCCGCGGATAACCCCTTTGTTGGACGCGCGGACACCCGCCCGGAGATTTGGGCCTATGGCCTGCGCAACCCGTGGCGTTTCAGCTTCGACCGCACCACCAACGACTTGTGGATTGCCGATGTCGGCCAGAATATGTGGGAAGAGGTGAACGTGCAGCAGGCTGGCTCCACAGGCGGTGAAAACTACGGCTGGCCGATCATGGAGGCGTTGCACTGCTTCCAGAACGCCACCTGCGATCAGACCGGCCTGGTGTTGCCCGTGGTCGAATACAATCACAACTTGGGCTGCTCCATCACCGGCGGCTATGTCTACCGCGGCGCGGCCATGCCCGCGTTGCAGGGCATTTACCTGTACGCAGATTACTGCTCCGGGCGCATCTGGGGCTTGCAGCAGGTCAACGACCTGTGGCAGAGCGCCGAGTTGCTACAAAGCGGCTTGCAAATCACTTCCTTTGGCGAGACCGAGGCGGGCGAGCTGTTGGTGGTGGCCTACGGTGGCGGCGTGTACCGCCTGACTGGTGGAAATTAGCACGATGCCTGCCGATTCTCTCTTCGACCATCAACGCACCAGCCTGATCGAGCAGGAGCAGCCGCTGGCCGCGCGTATGCGCCCGCGCACGCTGGACGAATACATCGGCCAGGAGCACATCGTCGGGCCGGGTCGCCTGCTGCGCCGCGCCATCCAGGCCGACCAGCTCAGCAGCGTGATCTTCTACGGCCCGCCCGGCACCGGCAAGACCACCCTCGCGCGCGTGATCGCCAACACCACCCGCGCCCATTTCATCGCCATCAACGCAGTCCTGGCGGGAGTGAAAGAAATCCGCGATGCCACCGACATCGCACAGCAGCAGCGCGGCATGTATGGTCGCAAGACCATCCTTTTCGTAGACGAGGTGCATCGTTTCAACAAGGCGCAGCAAGATGCGCTGCTGCCCTGGGTGGAAAACGGTCTGATCATCCTGATCGGTGCGACCACCGAGAACCCCTATTTCGCTGTGAATCGCCCACTGGTCAGCCGCAGCCGCATCTTTCAGCTTAAACCCCTGACCGAAGCCGATTTGTTTGCAGTGGCGCGGCAGGCGCTGGCCGACCCAGAGCGTGGTTATGGCAAGCTAAACGTCCTCATAGACGCTGACGCGCTGACGCATCTGGTCAACGTGGCGAACGGCGACGCGCGCGCGCTGCTCAACGCGCTGGAACTGGCGGTGGAGACCACCGATAGCAGCCAGCATCTAGCGTCCAGTAACCAGCCGCGCTCGGAGTTGGACGTCAGTAGTAACGAGGTATCGGTGAGCAGTGACCACGGAGAAGGTGAGACCGATCACCCTCTGGTTCACGTCACGCTGGCCGTAGCCGAGGAGAGCATCCAGCGCCGCGCGGTACTCTACGACAAGGAAGGCGACTACCATTTCGACACCATCAGCGCGTACATCAAGTCGCTGCGTGGATCCGATCCCGACGCTGCGCTGTACTGGCTGGCGCGTATGGTGTACGCGGGCGAGGATCCGCGCTTCATCTTCCGGCGCATGTTGATCTTTGCCGGCGAGGATGTGGGGCTGGCTGACACACACGCGCTGCGCACGGTGGTGGCCGCGGCCGAAGCGTTCGACCGCGTGGGCCTGCCGGAGGGCCGTTTTCATCTCACGCTGGCAACGCTGGCGCTGGCAACCGCGCCCAAATCCAACTCAACGATGGGCTTTTTCGACGCGCTGGCCGCGGTGGAGCAGGAGCGCGAAGCCGAGGTTCCCACGCATTTGCGTGATGCCAATCGCGACAAGGAGGGGTTCGGCCACGGCGAGGGCTACCTGTACCCACACGCGTATCGCGATCACTGGGTGGCGCAACAATACCTGCCGGAAGGGCTGCAAGGCAAGGTTTTCTACCAGCCCGGCGACATGGGCGCAGAGGGTGCAATCCGCGATGAGCATCTGCGCCGCCGCGAGGCACAATTAGCAGCGATGGTCGAGGGCGAAGGCGTGGGGCCGCCGGAGGTGCTGACTTTCACCGGCAACGCAGCAGGCCGCGCCCGCGAGCAATGGCTGCAACGCACGGTGAGCGGCGCGGGCCAGCGGCTGGCCGCACTGCGCGAACGGGTGATTCAGGCCGCACACATTCAGCGCCACGCGCGTGTCCTTGATCTGAATGCAGGCAGCGGCTTGTTGACGTGGGAAGCGTTGCGCCGCGCGCCGGAAGGCCTGGTGGTTGCGCTGGCACGCAGCGAACAGGACGCGGTCGCGCTGGTGCAGCAAGCCACGCGCCTGCCGACCCTTGAACGTCCGGCCTTCGTACAGGGCGATCTGGCTGCGCTGCCGGAACTGCTGGCCGCGCAGTTTGATGGCGTTGTGCCGCGCTTCGATGCCATCGTGGGCCGCAACGCACTGACCCGCCAGCCGGATAAAGCCGCGGCCGCGCAGTGGTTGCGCAGCCTGGTGGCCGATGCAGGCATCGTGAGCCTGGCCGAGGGCGTGCCGGTCTACACGCAGCGGTTGTATCGTCTGCTGGACTGGAGCAATGTGGACGCCGAGTTGGCCGCGCGTGTTTTCGCCGCGGAGGAAGCCCTGTACAGCGATCCCGCGGATCCGATGGTCAATTGGGATGAAGCGACGTTGCAGCAGGCCTTTGCCGCGGCGCAGTGCGTCGTGCGCGTGGTGCTGGAACCTGAACGCACGCAGGTGCAGGTGACGCCCGCCATGCTGGCGCGCTGGTTTACGCCCGCGCCTGCCGGGGAGCGCCCGGCCTATGCCGATCACCTGCGACGATACCTGAACGCGGCTGAACTGGCCGCAATCGAGGCACTGTTCCGCAGCCAGTTGCAGAACCGCACGGTAGATTGGGAAGCGCGCGTGGTGTTCCTGACTGCCACGCCGCTACTATGAGTAAAAATGAGCTATGTCCCCTTTTCAAATTCTGAATCGCTTTTCTTTTGTCTTTTTACCTCTGGCGCTGCTTGCCTTGCTGGCCGGTTGGTTGATTTGGCGGCGGGCAGGCTGGCCGTGGTGGGTCGGGCTGGCAGGGTTGGTGGTGGTCTACCTGGTGTTTTTGTTGTCACCGGGGCAAAGCACCACCGCGCGCTACGACACGCCGGAAGCGATCCGACAAAGTCTGGCTACCGCGCAACAGCCCACGCTGATCGAATTCTTCTCCAATTACTGACTGGCTTGCGTGCAAAACAGGCCGCTCGTGCAGCGGCTCGAACAGGAGTGGACGGGTGGCAAGATCGTCACCCTCGATGTAATGCAGCCGGATATCCGGCGTTTTGGCGCCCAGGTGGGCTTTGAAGTAACGCCGACCTTCATTCTGTATAACGATAGCGGTAACGAAGTGCAGCGGTGGGTGGGCCGTGCACCCGCGTTGGCCGAGTTACAGCGCCTTGCGCCCTGAGCTTTTCCTTTGCTTTGACGCGGGCCAGGCGCGGTGCTATACTGCCGACAAGGAATCTTTCCGCGGCTCATGATCATCTTTGACCACGTCACCTATCACTACCCGCAGCCGGCAGGCAGTCCCCCCAGGCCGCCCGCGTTGGATGATCTGTCGCTGCACGTCGAAGAAGGCGAGCTGGTGTTGGTGGTTGGTGCGTCGGGTGCAGGCAAGTCTACCTTTTTGCGCGCGTTGAACGGCCTTGTGCCGCATTTTTACGGCGGCGCGCTGAGTGGGCAAATCCGCGTGGCTGGCCATAGCCTGCGTGCAGGGGTGGTTGTTTAGCAGAGGACTTCACTGTCGGTTAGAATGCTGCTGCTTTAATGTTCCAGCGCCAACTGGCCCGCAGCAGCGCGGCTAACCGGGCGCGCATAGCAGTGACAACTACTTCAACCACAGAATTCGTCAGAACCAGAAAGATACGGGTAGTGGGCATTTCAACTTAACCCTTCACAGTTTTCCGCTCAGGAGCATTGTTCATGGCTAACGACATCCCGTCCCTATCACCCCTACCGGAAGACCTGCAAGCGCGCCTGGCCGCGGCCGGCGTCACCGACGATGCCAGCCTGCGCACAGCGCTGGAGCACGATCCCGAGCTGCGGGCGGCTTTGGAAGCATGGCTGGGCAGCCAAGATCCGCAAGCCATGCAGCAGGCGGCCATTGCCGCACTGCTCAATGCCTTAGTCCAGCTCCAGAACGCCGAGCAGATGATCGCCTTCTGGCAAGCTGTTCCCAGCGAGCTGGAGGAACCTTTCATGGAGGCTGTGGAAGCGCTGATTGCGCAGGCCCAACAAGAGGACGATCAGGGGACGGTCGAGCATCTGCGCAGCTGGCTGCAAGGCTTTCGCGCGATACGCTCAGGTGCGGCCAGCGTGCTGGCCACGGGCGAGCCTATCCTGGCGCTGTTGCAGGAATATCAGGCGCATCTACAAGTAGCCGACGCAGAACAGCCGCAGGTTGCTCCCTGGCTGGCTGTTGTCGCGCTGGGCGAACGGCTGCTGGCCATGGAGACCGGCGCGCACCGGCTCTTGGATTGGGACGCGCTACGTGAACAGGTAGCCAGCGACTACAACACCCTGGGCAACGCGCAGGACGCGGCAGGTGATCCCACGGCCGCACTGGCGGCATTCGAGCGCGCGGTGGTGCTTCAGCCCGATTTTGCCATGTGGCGGCGTAACGAGGCCGGGGTGCTGATCGAGCTGGGCCGGCTGGACGAAGGTGTCGCGGCTATCGAGCAGGCACGCCTCCTGGAACCAGATGCGCCGCGGCTCGCGCAGCTCGAAGCGCAGTTGGCTGCGGCACGCGGAAACGCCGGCGGATGACGCGGGTACGCCGGAGGATAACGTCGGACGCTCCGGCTACGAAACGGCGCCCGGTGAACCGGGCTTGGTGCGTGCGCGGCGCGTCAAGCCGCATTGATGGAGCGCTGCTGCGTAGCCCGACGAATTCATCGTCGGGCGTTGTAGGATGGCTGCGGCACGCGGAAACGCCGGCGGATGACGCGGGTACGCCGGAGGATAACGTCGGACGCCCCGGCTACAAAACGGCGCCCGGTGAACCGGGCTTGGTGCGTGCGCGACGCGTCAAGCCCCATTGATGGGGCGCTGGTGTGTGTAGCCCGACGAATTCATCGTCGGGCGCCGGGCGCTGCGGGATGAC
>JBAQWV010000152.1:0-13988 GCA_049299095.1 Anaerolineae bacterium
CCGCTTGAAAGCCGCCAATGCCTATCATTCCGACGCCGGTCTGCAAGCCATGATGGCTCAAGAAACACGCACGTTCAATCATTCACATGCTTTGAACTAAATTTCAACCGAAAGACGCACACTACCCGGGTCAGGATGCCCAGCCAGCCCAATTTCTCAAAACAAAAAGCCCCTGACGGGGCTATGCTTTCGGCCGCGGTGCAGCCAAGCAGATTAACATCACCGGCCAGCCAGCAATGTTAACGGGAAGAGCGTGAACGAGCCGGTGGCTGCATAATCAAGGGTGCAGGTGTGGCGGTGGGTTCTTGCAATTGTACCGTCGGCGTGGCTGTTGGCTCCGGCGTGGCAGTCGCGGTCGGAATGGGTGTTGACGTTGCCATTTCGATATCAGCGATCTCCTGCTGCGCTAGTGCGGCGGGCGTTGCTGTCGGTGGAACTGGCGTCGGGGTGTTCAGACTGGCCAGCGCATTTTCCAGCGGGATCACCGTCGGGATCGGCTCCCAATTCATAGCGACCGCCACATCATTTGCCGCAGGTTCAGCGACCTGCATTTCCGCTGCGTCGCGCAGTGCCACCGCGCCCGCCCCCAGCACCGTCAAAGCAATGCTGCCTGTCGTCAAACTCGTTTTTAACCAGCCAGTATTATTCATCGGTCGTTTTTTCGCTTGCATGATTGGCTCCTTGTTCGTCACAAATAATCAACAGATATCACACACCTTTGTGCTTTACTGATGTACCCAGCATACCGTCTAAATGTTTGGAACCCGTGAAGACATCGTTGGGAAGTTCTTAAGGTCTTTGATAAAAAAGGCCCGTCAGCGGATCCACTGGCGAGCCTTCGCGCGGAGGAGAAGAAAAGACACAGTCGTTGGCAGGTTATTGGTTGGCGCGCGCCCCGGCATGCTTGTTACCCGTAGGCAGTGACAGCAGCCGGTAGGCCGTAAAGAACAGCACCACCAGCCCAGTCGCCAAGTACACCGGCATCATGGCTGCCGTATCCGTGCCGGATACGATGCTGTGCAGCAAACTTGCCACAAACGCCACATAAGTCAGGGTGTGCAAACGATGAAAGGTCTTATAACCAATTCGTTCCGTGGCATAGAAAGTCACCGTCGTCACGATCATCAGATACAGGCCAATAATACCAAGACCGACCCAGAACGGCTTGAACGGGCCAGTAAAGGGAACCAGCAGATTCAGCAGGCTATAATTAAAGTAGCTGGAAGCCAGCAGCAAGGCTGCATGCAGGATGGTCAGACCAATCGCCAGCCATGAAAGATAGTTATGCAGGTCAAGTGCCACCGCGGCCGGTACCCACTGCTTGACGATCTTGCTGCTCAGTAGGATGCCCCACACCGTCGAGGCGGCCAGCAGCAGATAGGCCACGTTACCGCTGGAACGGATCGCGTACCAGATCGTTTCATTATCCAGCGTCGCCACCTGCGGCGCCATGCGCACAGTCAACAGCAGCGTTGCCGCCAGCGTCAGCATCATCACCGCCAGATAGGCCAGCCAGCGCAGCCCGCTTGGCAGGGATTTCGTTTTCGTCGTTGTTGTCATCGCTCATTACCTTTCGGTCATGCAAGAAAAAAGCTGGCCGGGCTGCGCTCAGATGGCTGCTGCGGGAACCGCCGCCAGCGTCAGATAAGTCGGTTGAACCAAGAAACGCTCCAGGCCCGGCGTCACCTGCACCGCGCCCTGCGTGTTAATCAGTAACAGCGGCCAGCCGCCCTGGCGCGCCCGCGCCAACGACGCCGCCTGTCCGGCAATCAGTGAAGCAGTCGCCCAGGCTTCGGCTGCGCTGGCATCCGCGGCCAGCACGCTGGCCGTCACCAAATCCGTCTGCGCCGAATCACCAGTGCGCGGGTCAATCAAATGATGGCGGCGGCGGCCATCATGCATCCACCAACGGTAATCCACGCCCGAAGTCGCCAGTGTGGCATTATTCAACCAGACAGTCACCGCGGGCGGGGTGGTATCGGAATCCTCTGCCGACGGCTGTGCAATGGCTACAGCCCAACCAGGCTCGCCCGCAGGGCCATCACCCGCAGTCACATCGCCGCCTGCGTCCACCAGGCACGGCCCCCACGGCGACAGGTAATCTACCACCTGCTGCGCAGTGAAGCCCTTGCCGATGCCGCCCAGGTCCAGACGCATCTCCGCAGGCCAGCGAATGGCGTGGCGCGTCGCATCCAGTTCTACCCGCCGCCATTGTCCCAGCAGCGGCAAATCGGCGTTCGTGCCGTTGGTGCTGTCCCAGCGTTGCGTTGCATCGAAGCTGCTGCGATAGCCGCTAGCCAGCATCGCGTTGCCGATGGTGGGGTCGAACAGGCCACCGGTTTCTTCTGCCAGTTGCAACGCCCGGCCAATCACCTGCCACAACAGCCGCGACACCGGCATCCAGCGGCCCGCGTTACGATTCAACTCCGACAGCTCGCTGGCCGGGTCGAAGCGCGACATGCGGCGTTCGGCCGCGTCGAACAAGTCCTCGGCCGCAAACAGGGCCGCGTTGGCATCGTCTGCGTCGCTGTGTTCCAGCCAGATAGTGATCTCCGATCCCATCGCGCGGAAATGATGTTCGTGGATGAAAGGCAGAGAGGTGTTCATGGCGTCACCTGATTAGCGCGAAGACCGTGACTGGGTAAGCGGTTGGCGGTTGAACGACTGGCCAGAGGCCGCGTTCGGCGCTTGCAATTGCGGCGTGTTGCGCTGTCGCCGGCCACGGCGGCTGAAGGATTGTGTCGGGGCCACTGTGGGAATGGGTTGCAGGTCAACCGCCTGAGCGCTGCCGAGGCTGGCTATGCTAGTGGCGGGAACAGCATCTTGCTGCCGCGCCACCATACCCGTCCCCAGGATTGTCAACGCTACGCCGCTGCTGGCCAGTGTGACCTTGAGCCAGCCGTTGTTGCGAGAAGGTTTAGAGTGTGTCATGGTAAAACGCTCTCTTGTGCGTGTCGGGCAGAATGTTCGGATTCTTCTGCGTGTTCATCTTCATCGTCGTCATCATCAAACAATGAGCTTGTATTCAAAAAGACCTGTTGCCCAGCCGCCGTATCAGCATCAAGGGCGGGCAGCGAGCTTTCCGACATGACACCGGACAGATTGGCCGCGTCAATCAACAAATTGATGGTATCGTTGGCCCGTTGAATTTCGCCTTGATACTGCTGTTCGCGGGTTTGCAGGGTCTGGATCGTCTGACGCAGTTGGGTGTTCTCCGCCTGCAAAGCAGCCACATCATCCGCAGCCGCACGGTTGGTCGTGTTGGTCATCCGGCCAAATGCCAGAATCAGTAGTAGTGCCATCGCTGTAATCGTTAAAGCGCCCAAAACATGACGCAGTTGGTTTCGTTGCATCGTCATTCTCCTTGATTCGTTCAGATGGTACGCATCGGCAAGAACCTGGCAGCAAGCTTTCTTGCTTTGTGTTGCCTAGCATACAAGAAACTTGTTAGGAGATCATGAAGAGTTCTTTGGGAATCCTTTAACTTCTCCCCGTCTTTGTAAGCCCCCACCATTCCCCCGTGATCCGATTATGGTTGTTCATCATAGCCACGCTGTGGTTTACCGCTGCGGCGTGGCCCCCCAGCCAGCCGCCTTATATCCCCTGCTTCTGGCGAATGTGCGCCAACAGCCCGCGGCTGCCGGCTGTCACCAACTCGTACACATAGTCAAAGCGGTTGTCGTAATATGGATCGGGCACATCCTGCGGGAAGCCGGGTGGCGCAAAGTCAAGCAGGCGGAACAGCTTGCCATCAAGCGCGCCGTTGCGGTCGAGACGGCGCAGATCGGCCATGTTCTGACTGTCCATCGCCAGAATATAATCGAAATGTTGCAAGTCAGCCATGCGCACCTGCCGCGAGCGGCCATTGTACGGAATGTCATGCTGCCGTAGCACAGCCAGCGTGCGGCGGTCAGCCGCTTCACCACTGTGCCAGTCGGCCACACCCGCGGAATCGACGTAAAGTTGGTCGGCCAGCCCGGCCTCATTCACCAGCGCCTGAAAAACTGCTTCGGCCATCGGCGAGCGGCAGATATTGCCGAGACACACAAAAAGAATGTTGATCATAGCATTGCTCGCTTATCCGCTTCTCTACTTGCCGATCTCCACCACCACCCACGCGCCCTGGGGGATGCCGTTGCTGTCCAGCGGTACGCGCACAATGCCCTCGGCACGCACCAGGGTGTAGATCAGATTGCTCTTGCCCAGCACCGGCACGGCCCACAACTCGTCATCGCGGGTTTCCAGGCGTACCTGCACCACGTCCTCGCGACCGGTGGTGCTGGCAAGGTTGCGCGCCAGCCGCGCAGATACTTGCTGGACGCGCGGCTCCGGCGCGCCGAGCAGACGGCGAATAGCCGGCGTGACGAACATCTTAAAAATCACCATCGCGCTGACCGGATTGCCGGGCAGGCCAAAGACTGGCTTGCCATTGCAGACGGCCAGGATCGTGGGCTTGCCCGGCTTCACGCTGACGCCGTGGACCAAAATCCCCGGCGCGCCCAGTTCCTCAATCACCTGCGCGGTCATGTCACGCACGCTAACCGAGCTGCCCGCCGACATCACCAGCATATCGGCTGCGGCCAGTGCCCCAGTCGCAGCCGCGCGCAGCGCGTCCAGTTGATCGGGCACAATCGGGTAGAGCAGCGGCAGCGCGCCCGCTTCCTGAACCAGCCCGGCCAGCGTGTATGAATTGATGTCACGAATTTGCCCTGGCCCTGGGGTGGCTGTGGGCGGCACCACCTCGTCGCCCTGTGACAGGATAGCAACACGCGGGCGACGCGTGACTTCTACCGTAATAATGCCCAACGCCAGCAGGCCGCCGATGTCCTGGGGACGCAGCACATGGCCCGCGGCAAGCAGCAACTCACCCTGTCGCACATCCTCGCCGACCTGGATGACGTTTTGTCCGGTGGCAACAGGCCGATACACCTCAATGGCGTAGCCTGCCGCGGCGGCTAAGCTGCCCGCCACGCGTTGCGTATGTTCTATCATCACCACGGCGTCGGCATCGGGAGGGATCATGCCACCGGTGTGTACCAGCGCGGCCTCTCCCTCGTCAAGCGCAACCGTCGCCAGTTGGCCCATCGGCGCTTCTCCGACAACCTGCAAATAAGCAGGCAGGCTGTCGCTGGCTCCGTGCGTGTCCACCGCGGCCACCGCATACCCGTCCACCGTAGAGCGGGGAAAACTGGGCAGGTCATGCGGCGCTGTCAGGTCAGTCGCCAGCACGCGGCCTAACGCCTCCGTCACCGGCAGGCGCTCGGTAAAGAAGACCGGCTGAAGCGCGGCGCTGAACGCTTGCCAGGCCGCGGCAGGGGTGTGTACGTCGAAGAGTTCAGGCATGGGTTTGGTATCGGAGGAAGCAAGGAGACAAGGAGACAAGGAGGGGAAAAGATATCTTTCTACCTGTCTCCGTGTCTACTTCTGTAATGTCACTGTGCCCAGTGATGCAAGCTCGCCATCCACTAGGTGGTACATGCCGATGATCAGTTGGGTCGGCTCGGCGTCGGCAGGGAGGGATAGAACGTGCCGGTCAAACAGCGTTTCCGTCGGCTGCCACAGGCTGGTCGGATAATACACGCCACCGACTGGATGATCGCTTTGTGCCAGCTTGGAGCCGTCCGCGGCCAACGCCTGTACGAAACTGGTGTAGTCTACGGCGAGAGGACGCAGCGCCTGCCAGTACAAATCGAGCGTGAGGGTCGTGTCGGTACGTGCTTCGTCGTAGCCGAACAACTGCACCGCGTCGCCCAGCGTCGCTTGTGTAACGTGGTTGGGTGCGCCGGTGACCGCGGGGCCAAACACCGGCACGAAGCCCGAAGGCTCAGCCGCGCCCAGCCGTGCCTTGATCTCCAGCCCCGGCATCGGCTTGATCAGGTAGACCGGTCGTCCGGTGGACAGCGCGCTGTCCACCGTTTGGCCGATGTCAAGCCAACCCGGCTCGGTCAGCAGCAAGGGAAAGACCCCGGCCAGGTCAGGCCGCAGCCCTTCGACCTGCTGCAAGTACCAAAGCGGCATCATCTCGTCGCGGTCGTTGGTTGCCAGCACGGCATTCTGCGGCGGATTGGCAGCCAACGCCGCGCGCCAGCCAGTTTCCGCGGCGTTGGCATGGCGACGATCCTGCGTGTGCGCCTGACTGCCCAGCAGCACCAGCAGCGGCGCAGCCAGCAGCAGCGGTATCATCAAGCCAGGCCAGCGCCGCGGCTGCGCCCGATCAGCGATTTGCAGGCCAATGCCAGCCAGGGCCACGCCGACCCACAGCCCGGCCAGCAGGTAAACGGGAATATAGAAAACGGCAATATCGCCGATAGTGTAGAGCAGGTTGAACCCTGCCAGCACGGCCAGGCTGCCGCCGGTCAGCCAGAGCAGCGCCCATTGCCTGCGCACAGCCAATAGTATAGCACCAAATGCAGCCAGCAGCACACCCCACAACGTCCATTCAGCCACAAGGCGCGGCCACAAACTCGGCGCACTGCGCAAGGCTTGCAGCGGCGATTGAATTTCGCCCGCAAAGCTTTGACCCAGCAGATAACGCCATAACCCCGCAGGTGAACGATCCAGCAACACGGTGGGGGCGTCCGACCACAGCGTAAGGGTCAAATAGGGCGTAGCCGCGGCGCGCAGGGGAATGTACAGATAGAGCAACAGCGGCAGCAGCACCAGCAGCAACGGCCTGCGCCAGGACAGCGGCTGGCCGAACTGCCGCGTGCGCTGCCACACAAAAAGCAACAGCACCGGCGCCAGCAGCATCGTGGTGCGGTGGTGCGCCAAACCGAGGCCGAAAACCAGCGCCAGACCATTCAGCCGGTGCAGATCAGGCTGGGTACGCCAGCGTAAGGCCAGCCACAGCAAGGCCGCCAGCAGTGCGGCGTGTAGCGTGTAGACTTCGGTGGTGATGGCTTGGTCGAGAAAAGTCGGCGTCAGGGCAAAGAGCAGTGCGGTCACGGTGGCGGCGCTGCGGGCCAGTGGCGTCTGTGTAGCACTGGCTGGCAGGCTTTGCTGGATCAAAGCGCGCGCGGCCAGGTAGGTGAACGCCACGGCCAGCGCGCCAAACAGTGCGGAGAGCAGTGTCATCGCCCGCGCGGGGGTGGCGAGATGTAGCGCAGCCAGCGCGTGTGTCCACAGCCAGCCGAGCAGCAGGTAGAGCGGGTAACCGGTAGGATGCGCCAATCCGGCTGTCCACGCAGCAAATTGCAATTCCCCGCCGTCGCCCGGCAGCACCCCGGGCGCGCCCATGCGCACGTAGAGCGCGCCCGCGAGCAACGCCAGCAACGCGGCCAGCCAGGCGTCTGGGGAACGGGTCAAAACAGCAGGAGCGGTGGCGGGCTTGGACATGTTACTGCAGCAAATCAGCCAGGTTCAAGAGAATGGCGTTTTGATCGGGCGCGTCGGCAAGTGTCCAGGGAGTGATCGTTTCATCCAGCCAGTACGCGCCGGTGCGCAGTTGCACCGCCGCGCTGTCAGCGGTAAACCGGTGGCGTTCTACTAAAATATCACCTGTCTCCAATGCCAGCGGCGAAATACCGATACCATCATCCACCGCCAACGTGTCGCCTTGCGCGGTGGTGATGTGCGCCATGATCGAAAAAAGGTTATCTATCGGCCCGTCCATCACCTGCCACCAGGTTTCTACCTCAAGTTCCTCGCCGTTCTGGTAGGCTTTGGCAGCGAGAAAGGTGAGCGGGCCGTTGAAGGCAACCGGCACAGACGAGATGGGCAAAGGCTGTGCTGATTGTTCGTATAACGCAAACGCGGGTAGTTCGCTGTCTTTGATTTGATCGTAAGACAGGTGCAGATCACTCAGACGACGCGCCAAAAAGGTATCGGTCGCTTCAGACTGGCAAGGCTGCATGGTTGTCCAGCAAAACCGATTGGGTGTCAGCAGGACATGCCGGACGGCAATCAGACCATTGCTTGCGCCTCCAGCCGGATAAATCCAGCTTTTGGTGCAATTGAAATCCCAACGTCGCAATTGCGGCGACAGACCGATCTTGGCATCCACCACAGGGTCAGGCAGCGGCACCGTGGGTTGGTTACACTGTGCCAACCAGACAGGCTGATTGGCGGCATCTACCTGGTAGATGCGCTGACTGTAGGCCAGGATGGTTTCAGGCACGCGGTGGCGAAACCATTCATACGTATCAACAGGAAAGACCCCCGTCCCTTGCAGCTTGGTGGCGCTGACAAGATAGGTGCCGGCTGCCGGGTTAAAGGGCGTAGCTGGCGGGGCGGTGCTGATCGCTGGATGCTGCGTCAGATAGGCATCGCGCACATAGTCCGCCTGGCCCCAGTCCACATTTGAATCGGCCAAAAAGCGGTAACCGTTCTCCGGGCCGCCCGCTAGTTCGTTAAAGTAGCTGATCTCCCACGGGTAGACACGCACAACTGTCAACGCCAGCCAGATCGCCAGCCCACTCACCACCCAGGCGCGCCAATGCCGTACAGAAACCCCGTCGCCTAGCCAGCGATGCAACCCCACGCCTATGCCCATCCACAGAAAGGGATGAATGGGCAGCATGTGGCGATAGCCGATGTTCATGCCGTCCATGATGGCGATCAAGGTGTACAGTGCAGGGAAAACCAGCAAGCTCGCGGCGGTGAGGGCATTTGGCCGTTGAGGGCGGCGAAGCCATGCTGCCAGCGCAATCAACAAAGCCAGCAGCAGCGGCAGCGGGTTTTTGATCAGGAAAGCTACGGGAAAGTACCACCACCATCCCTTGCCGGTTTGCCGCAATCCTAAAGCAAAAATATCGGTGATGTAAGTGCGCAAATAGGCGATGCTTTCCCAATAGGCGGGCGCGGGCACGGGCAAGCCATTGATCCATTCCCAGGTGAAGCCATAGGCAGCCCACCACAACCCACCCGCCAGCACCAGCATCACGCCGCTCTGTGTCAACCGACCGGCGCGCGATTGCTTTGGGCCGGTGGCAAGGGCAGCCAGCAGCATAACCAGCGCCGCAGCCAGCCAGATCGGGCCGGACACTTTAGCCAGCAGCGTCAACCCCAGCACGCCACCCGCCGCTATTGCCCGCGGCCATGTGGCTTTGCGTGCCCAGCGCCAGACCAGAAAGAGGCTAGTGGTTCCCAGCGCCACCGCGCCGGCGTCACTATGAGCCAGACGACCGAGGGCCAACAAAGTCGGGTCAAATGTCAAAGCGCCCAAAGCCAGCAAGCCGGCGCGCCAGGGATGATGTGACCGATTAGTACGGGTGGCAAGATCGCTGCTCCAGCGGAATACCACCGCAGCCAGCAGCAACGTCAACCAAATTGTGACAAAGCGCGTCGCCAGCATAGCGGCGATGGATTGCTTCAGATAGGGAGCAAACGCAAAGGAAAAGGCATCGAAGTCATCCGGCCAGCCAGTCAATTGCTCGACCACTGGCAGCGACCGCGCATCACCGAGGTAAAGTGGTAACGCCTCCAGCGCCGTCAACAAAGGAGGATAGCCGCGTTGGGCCAAAAAGGCATAGCCCGCCAGCGGATGCTTGAGCCAGGCGTAGCCACCCGCGACATAAGCCGGTTCGTCAGCCGTCAAGGCATTGTGGCGCGCACCGACGATGAGCGCCGCAAACAGTGACAAGAGCAGCACAACGACCAGACTACTCGCCTTACCGGGTAAAGAGCGTCCGCGCATCACCGCTATTACTCCGCTGGCTCCAGCCGCACCCAGTCGACCGCGGCCGCGAGGTGACGGCGGTCTGCGGCCAGCCGCAGATAGGCCCCGGTCGCGGCGCTTTGCTCCAGTGCACTGCCCGCGGCTGCACCCTTGACGCCGATGAACGCGTGACCAGCGCCCGGCGTGGCGCGTAAATCCACCGCGCTACCCACGCTAGCGAGCGCGGCTATGGCACGCTCATCCAGCGCCGACCCGGCCTCGCCGCGCGTGGCCCCCACCACTATCGTGCCAGCGGGCAGCGCCTCGATGAACTCCGCCATGCGCTGCGTCTCGAAGCTATTGGCCGCGGTGTCAAAGCCGCGCACAGCTAGTACCTTGCCGCTGCGCGGATCAAGTGTCGTCAAGTTGTAGCCTCGACGTGCGGCTGAACCGTCGGTCGTTTTGCCGTCAGGATCGGTGATGGTGATGTAGGCGATGTCCTGCGCCGCGCCGCCACTGTTGATTTCGATGTCTACCGGAGCCTGCGCGCCGGTGTTGCCGATCATCCCCTGGCCGGGTAGCACATCCAGCGGGCGGGCCGCGCCGCTGAAATGCAGCGTCAGCCGGTTTAGTCCGGTGCGCGTGGCCGCCGCGGGCGCAGTGAAACGCAATTCCTGCCAGCCCGCGGCGAGCGGCTGTTCGCCCAGCGTCACCCCGTTCAAAACGACTGTAACTGTCTGGGCGGGTGCGTCGGGATAGGCAAAGGGCTGCACGCGCAGCACTACCTGCACCGACTGCGCGCTGTCGGCAGGCAGCGGCAGGAACAATTCGGCGTCGTGACCGTCCACCCAGATACCGTTCGCGCCCGCGATGTCGGTTTCGTCACTACTCCAGCCAAGCCCGCGGTAGGCGTCTGTCGGGCGGCTGCCCAGGTCCAGTTCAAAGGGGAAGGGCACGGCCGCAGGCTGCACCGCGTAGACCTGCACGCCGTCGGCGTCCCACAGCGGTTGAGGATCAACCGGCAGCACCGCCAGCGCGTAGTCGCGTGCGGCGGTCCAGGTGTCCATGTAGGGATAGCGACCCGCCACCGGCTCGTTGATCACCAGGTAACGCACGTTCCACAGCGCCATCAACTCGGCAGCCGAGGTGCGCGCAGCGTGATCGGTGGCCGCGTCGGGTGTTTGGTACATTTCCAGACCGGTCAGGGCTTGCAGCAAGGGCAGGCGTTGGAAGTAGGTAAATTTGAAGGGGGGATTGCGCACTGCGTTGCCGCTGATAATCGGCAACTGGTGCTGCGACTGATACCACTGCACGCGCGTATCTTCCGAGCCAAAAACATGGAAGCCGTTGCGCCAGCCCAGCGGCAGTTGCAAGATGGTGCCCGACGCGGCGTTGTCCATCTGTGCGGCGATGGCCGCGTAGGGCGCGGGGACGGTGGCGTTCGACAGCGGCAGCGGCCAGGCGAGATGCTCCAGCGTGACCACCACGGTTAGCGCGCCGATCAGCAGCGCAGCGAGCGGCCGCGCTGTCGCTGTGCGCTGCGGCCCCAGCAGGCGGGCAAGCCATTGCACCAGCCAGGCCGCGCCGTAGCCTGCCAGCACAGCCAGCGCCAGCATCAAGGGGATACTGAAACGATTGGGCGCGCGGTAGCCGTTGATCAGCGGCAGGTAATGCGTGATGATGAAGGGCAGTGGTACGTTGACCGACATGCCATCGAGATCGAAGAGTTTTTCGCCGTTGATTTGCAGCACCGGCCCCAGCGCCAGAATACTCGACGTCACCGCCAGCACGATCCAGCCGATGACGCGCCGCCGGTAAACCAGCGCGCCGAGCGCGGCCAGCGCCAGCGTGACATAGCCGAGGAAGACGGTGTTGACGTCGCTGAAGCGGCTGTCCCCCGTCTCCACGGCGCGCAGTTCCGTTGTCCAGCGGTCAGCGCCACTACTGTACGTGTCAGCCAGAGGGTTGAGCGCGGTGGGGGTGATGAAGCCGACCAGATCGCCGCTGAGCTTTTCCGCGTCGCCCCAACCTTCCAGGGCAAAGTCGCCGCTCATGCCCTCGCGCACGGTCGGTACCAGCAAGACCGCACTAACCGCGGCCGCGGCCAGCGCCATGACCACCAGCAGCGCCAGCGGATGGGTTTGCGGTCGGCTGGATGGAGCCGCGACGGGCTGGCGGTTGCGCCATGCGCCGTACAGCAGGGCTAGCACGATGAAGGCCAGCAAAACGCCGAAGAGCATATCGGTCAGGAGGGCAAGGCCGATGAACAGGCCGGCCAGCACGGCGTCGCGACCATTGCGGCGTGCGACCATACGCAGCACGTAAAGCGCGACAAAGGGCAGCCACTGTACATGATAGATATTGTAATGCCCCAGCGCCAGATAGATCGCCCGGTTGCTGGCGAATGCGTAGATGACGCCACTCAACAGCGCCGGGCCGGTGGTCAGCCAGGCGGAACGCTGACCGGACGCGCGCGCAGCCAGCGCGTAGCGCGTCAGTAAAAACATGCCATAGCCGCTGAGGATGGTTGCGCCGAAATTGATCAGATTGCTGGCAAAGACGGTGTTGATCGCGACGTGTAGCGGCAGGGCTAGCACCGCGCCCAAAAAGTTGTAGGTGTAGAGGATTAGCGCCAGACTGACTGGAAAGAAGATCAGGTCGGTGTGTAGGGGCGAGGTGTGTAAGTCCAGCAGGGCATGTTTGAAATACCACATGCTCCAGAGGAAGGTATATTCATCGTGTGCCCAGGTATCGGTGCCGGGTACATGCGAAGTCAATTGAGTAAGCAGCGGCCAGCTCAAGCCGAGCGTCAGCAGGGCGAAAAGCGCCAGCGCCGCCAGATGGATCCGTCGCATCAGAGGCTGTTCCTTGCAGTGAAATAACCGTCAACGTGCTGGCATGTTACCATACAGCCAAACATTGGGCAATACCGTGGTGGCTGGAATGGGGAATGCCTACATTGGCTGTTTACTGATTGTGAAGTAGAATAGACCGCATGGCTCAACTGCAAACAGCGGCAGCGCCGCGCCGTGTGGTCGTGGTGACCCCCACCTTCGACGAAAAAGAAAACATTGCCGACCTCATTGCCGCGGTTTTGGCGGAACAGGCCCACACGCCCGGCTTCGAGTTGCATGTACTGGTAGCCGATAGCCATTCTGACGACGGCACACTGGACATTGTCGCGGCGCTGGCCGATCAGAACCCGCGCGTCCATCTGCTGGACGTACAGGAACGCGGCATTGGTATTGGCTTATTCCGCGGCTTTCACTACGCCATTGACGAACTGGGCGCGGATGTACTGATCGAAATGGACGCCGACTTTCAGCACAATCCCCACGACATTCCGCATTTTCTGGCGAAGATTGATCAGGGCTATGACGTGGTGGTGGGGTCGCGCTTTGTGCGGGGCAGCGTCAACCGCATGCCACCTCACCGCAAAGTGTTGAGCGTCGGGGCGAATCAACTGGTGCGCAGCGCGCTTGGGCTGAAGGGTGTGACCGAAATTACCACGTCGTATCGCGCCTTCACCAAAGACGTGTTCCTACGCATTGACCCTGCGTCAGTGCCGTGGCAGGAAAAATCGTTCATCTTCGTGCCAGTCTTTTTGGTGCGCATGTTGGAAAACGGCGCGAGCGCCACCGAAATCCCCATGACCATGCACCCGCGCACCCTCGGCTACTCCAAGATGATCTATTCGCGCTACATCCGAGACATCCTGCTCTTCTCCGCGCGTTCACGCCTACACAGCAAAACAGGCAAGCTCTAGCGGTTGGCTCCTTACTGCACCACGACCTCGCCCAATGGCACAAACGGCTGATCGCTGCCCTCCGCAGGCCACCAGTCGCCTCCGAATGGGCGCACACCCACCTCAACTTTGAAGCGACCGGAACTGGCTGGCTGGGGCAGCACCAGATAATCATCGGCAAAGGTGTCGCCGGTGCGCCAGTGATCGGTGCTGAATCGCCCACCCGCGGGCGCGTGGCTCCATTCCGCAGCCAGCCAGCCATCCTGATGCACCAAACGCAGCGCGGAACGTAGATCTGCGGGGATCGACGCGGCCGCGCGCCAGATCAGGCGCACCGGCACAGCTTCGCCAGCGGCCAGCGGCTGCGGCGGCAACTCTACGCTGACTAGCTCCAGAGCGCCGAAACGCGCCAACGGCGCGGCCGCGGCAACCTCAACCGGGGACGGTGGCCCGAAGGCTGGCCGCAGCACGCCCAGCAGCACGGCCAGCCCCAACGCCGCCATCACCCCGGCGAAAACTGCCACAGTGCGCCGCGCCCGCAGCCAGTTGCCCCAGCCTGTCACCGCCACCCCCGCCCATACCGCCAGCGCAGCCAGCGCGGGCCACATCAGCCGCACCTGATCGGTACCGAGGGCGATGCCGCTGTAA
>JBAQWV010000153.1:0-56211 GCA_049299095.1 Anaerolineae bacterium
GGTGTATTTTTGTGATTCTGTCCCAATCTTCATAAAACATAACATGGATCGAAATGAGTGAACAGTATGCAGCAAAACAAAATGGAACCCATTTCCATCTTTGCCGATAAACTTCGAGCATAAACGGGATCAAAGGGATGACTAAAATACGATAGGAGGTAAGTGACTTCAGACTTAATACGATAAAAATAAGCCATATCGCTGTGGTCAGGCTTAATAATTTGAGAGGAGAACGGTTTGGTCTTTTCTTCAGTATAAAAATACCAATCAAGCCTAATATAACCACGTTTATGAAATATGGTATCAAAGGATGATCGTGTAAGAAAAGGTATATGGAAGGAATAATTTGAAAGTTGGTAATTAGGCTGGGCGGTACAACAGCAGTACTCTCCTGGCTGAGCATCTTTGCTGGCGAAAACCCAAGTGCTAGAAATAATCCCATAATGGGAATTGTTGAAAAACTTAAACCAGCAACAAATTCACTTTTTTTATTACTTAACAGAAAAAAAGGCAACCAAAATATCACAGTAGTTATTTTGGTCAAAAATAAAACGAATCCTGCTATTATGCCGGTTAGAAAGTCAAGTTTTTTATTAAAAGTAATAAATAATAATCCCAGAAGGAGAATAGTATACAACTCATCTTGCTGGTATCCAATCCCTAATACCCAGATTGCACTATTCAGGAAACCGTTAATTAAAAGTACGCTCTGACTGGTTTCGAAGATTTGCATTTGCCGCAGAAAGACCGGAAAAAGGAATGCAAAAATGCACATACATAGCGTAAAAAAAAGCCCCAGGATGTGTTCATCCCGATATATTGAATAAATGGCACCGGTTACATACGGAAATAGTGGCATGTAAGAGCTGGGGAAATCTCTGTTTGGTATCTGCCCACTCCATGCTTGTAAGCCTTGAGGAATAAAGAAATTAACAACATCGCCAGTGATTGGGAACTTATAGATAAAGAAAATAAAAATATATATAGAAAGAAGCCCAATTGTGATTATTATAGGAGTATATTTTTCGAAACCAATAACAATGGGACGGATTCTGTTCCACTGTATCCAAATTATTGTTAATATGACATTGCTAATTAGGGCGCCTATCAGAACAAGGGTTGCTTGTAATGCCATGACTCTCTCTTTTTATAAAGTTTTTTGTTTTTATGACGATACTTAATTCTATCAGAGTCACATGGTTGGTAATATCGCTGTCATCTCGATGCCGCGGGAATGAAGGCGCGAGAAATCTTGGCTGATCTTTCTCAATGTCAATTATCCAAGGCCTTGCTTGCGCATATCCACGGTGAAGCGGCGAGCAGTGCGATCTTCCTGCAACAGGCCTGAGGCGCGGCCTTCGGTGATCAAATCTACGTTGATCTGGCCGTAGGCGCTGGCAACGCCTTTGAGGAACACGGATAAATCGGCGGGTTCGTCGAGAATTTGTCTGGCCTTGCGCGGCGAGATCGGACGGATATGTTCTGCGCCGCTAGGGTCAATCACGATAACTTGCCAGCGGCCGTAGCGGCGTTCCTCCCAGCGGTTAAGGATGAACTGCGCAAAAAGGACGCCGAGGACGACAACGATGAATTCGGATAGCAGGTTGGTGAGAATGCCGGTGGGGATGTCGCTCATGTCGTGGGGGCTTCGCGCCGACTGCGGGCATCTTGCCGCAGGGCTTGCAGGTCAATGATCTCCGCGACCTCGTAGCGGGTGGGTACGCTGCCAGCCACAGGGTGCAGACGCAGCAGCGCAGGAAAATGGCCCATCCGGCCGTGCAACTCAGCCAGCAGCGCGGCAGCGATGAAGTTCAGCGCCGGCGGATTGAGCAGGATCGGTTCGCTCTGCCAGTCGGTTTGGGTCAGTGGCAGGGCATCCAGCAGGGCAAGCACCTGAGGCACGAAGGGCTGATCGGTGTCGAAGTGGGTGGGCGCGGCCACGTCACGCGTGATTGTGCCGCCGATGAGCGTCTCGATCTGCTCACGCTGCGCGGCGGTGATGGGGTGGGAGAGGTTGATGAGGATCATGGGGTTGTGTGAAGGATGAGCGTTTCGGTGTAGATGTCGTTCAAATCATCGTGGAAGCCCCAGCCGATGCTGCGTGTGTCGCGAACGATCTGGCTAAACCGTTGCAGATAGGGGGCCAGCAGATCGCGGTCGCCGATCGTCTCCGCCAGTTTTGCCGCGTCGGCGTAGACGGAACTGAGGCTTTCGTAAAAGGCATCGTGGATATCGCCGTAGGTATTGGTGCCAATAACGCCTTGCTCGACATAAAACAACATCAGGTCGAGGGTGAGCAAAGGATCGGTGTTGGCTTTCTTAAAATCGTCGAGAGCCTTGCGCGCGGGGGCGATCTTGAAGCTGGGGAGGCCGTGCTGCGGATTAAAGCAGGCGCTGATTACCTGCCGATAGGGCTTGGTGAGATCATCAGGCAAGGCTGCGGCAAAGCGCGTGGCAAGAAAGGCCTTGTTGTTTGCGTTCAGCGCGTACAAGTCATGCACAACGTGTAGCAAGTCGTCCTGGCTCAGGCGTTGCAGGTTGGGTTTGATACTCGACCAGGTGGATGTGGGCATGGGTTGTACTGTCTTTATAGTGTAGGGACTATATCGTCACCTACGATATGTCTCAGGATGACACGCAGGCCGCACAAGAAGTGTGTGACCTGCGTTAGAGATTAACTAATAGTTTCAACGGGAAATCAAGCAACTCATTGGCTTTGAGGGCTACCAGTGTAGCAAAGCCCTCATCGTCCGCAATCACATCGATTGTGCTATCCTGGTCTGGGTACGCCTGAACCAGCTCGCTCAAGAATTAGAGCAGATGGTTTACAAGATCAAACACAGTTTCCAATTGGACTATATACAACAGCAATTGAAATCACCGACGATTCCTATCGGTAGTTTCGCTCATTTTATTGATACCAATGATCAACTCCGTCTCTACATATAACTACCGTAGAGTTCTGCGAAGCGCCAAGATCAAGCGAATTTAGTGGCATTCTGGGTTTAATTGGCTTTCCAGGATTTTAAAATAAACAAAACTACCTTGCTATGGTCTTTGCATAAATCCTAATCTTAAGTTATGCCGTGTAGAGATGCATATAAATAATACGAGTAGCTCAGAAGATAGAGTCACCTTCTTTCAATAAGCGGTAGTCCTTCTTTCTCTTGAGCCGCTATTTCAAGAGTTAGGTTCAGTCCAGCCTTATCAGGTCCCTTCGATTTACTCTTATTTCGGACAAACCATTCATAATTCTTCCCATCACTTTGGGGGACTGGTTGGAGCCTAGGATAGTGAATATTATGTGGCAAATGCGTGGCAGGGTCACGGTGCAAAGCAAAAATATCCTGGATGTTATCTAGCTCTCTAATAGGTTGACCAAAACAACTTTCCATTGCTTTCTCGAAACGGTACAACCAATTATTGCGTTCCTGATATGTTGATTTGCGTTGACCTACATGATTACCCAACTGAGTATACCTTTGAGACATATCTAATAACTCAATTTCCTCGACTTCAACTTTCACACTTCCGAAACCTAGTGGCTTAGCGTAACCTAAACGAAAATTGCAACCTTCTTCACCAAGTGTCTGAAGAACCCATAACAGTGCTCCCAGTTCTACAGAGGCCAAATTATGAAAATCTATCGTAAAACGGAATATGTTACCAGGACACCTAACCCCTCGAACACTACGGTTCTGATGATCACATTTTCGTCCGGCGCGTTCATATTCCTGACGATTGAGAGCTGGCCCATGGTGCCGATATACCTTACGACCACGTAACTGATTGTCGCCATCATAGCCAATAGTTTCAGCAGCATTGGGTGTAGTACGGTCAGCTTTGCTCCACTCCCCCTCCCTCTTCTGCAAATAGAATAGAGATGTTGTGGGTTTTGGTGATCCCAAAATGGCCAAAGGTAGTTCACCTTTGTAAATTCCTTGGTCACCATCTTCTATTAAGGTGGCATGGGAAAAGCGTAGTCGGCTAGCATATGCAATTCGTTCTGTTGGATCAAGCACCGTATTCGATGAATCGTTGTTTACTGGTCTCACCCAACCAAATACGCGCGACGCAATGTCGAGATGGTTATAATGTTTGCTAGGCCTTAGATGATCGGGAAGAAGGTCACCGATGGATGCACGATATCGCAGCCGAGCTACTCGAACTAGTGAGATATTACGCACCAAAGTACTATCAGGTTCCAATTCAACATAAATCAAATCATCGGGTGAAAGTTGTTCATGTTGATACTGAGTATGAAAATCCTCCGTCTGCTCATTAATCTGAGCATGAAGAATGACATTATAGTCAGACTCTCGCTCTTGATCAAAGTAAACTTTCTTCACCTGTTCTGAGTCATCTGCAAAATAAAAGAAACTTTCGTTAAATTTGGTATTAATGATGTTCTTGCCCGTGATCTTCAACCAACCGCTTTTAGGAGAGCCACTTAGAGTTTCTCGCGTACGAGACAAAACTTCTACTTTGGGTACTTTATTTTTCGTCTTGCCTATGATTGCGTAAGCTTCCTCTCCGCACTTCCAAGAATTATCTAGTACATTTAGATCTGGATTATTATAATAGGAGCCAACTTTTGCCTCTTCGCATAACTCGACAACGCCTAGCATGCCATCTTTAGGTAATGAGCGTACGATACCTGGTTTAAGACGTTGCGTCTCAGCAAGATCCAAACGGTATTGTAAGCGTTCGTCGTCTTTAAAAACTGAAAAAGGCGAGTTGGTCACGGCTTCAAATAGTGAACGGATCATACCTCGCAGGCTAGTAGCCGGAATAGCATCAGTGCCATCGTATTGGAAGAAGCGATAACTCTTGTGCTTTACCTCTTTCCCACTGGGTAACGAAATAGTAGTAACATGAACGTCATGACTATCCGCAACAAATAGTGGTGTAACAACTTTTATATTACATGTTATGCGTCCTGTTAGGCCGCTATAACGGTCATGTGGCGGTGGTGTACAACATCCTAACAATTGCGCGTCAATATCGTTAGCCTTATGGCGAGCAGCAGGTAGGTAACGTATAAAGTTGTAGGGATTTAGAAAGCGGTATTCTTCGCTCATAGGGTTTGTTTTTACGAAGGAAGGCCAGGGATGGGAAATCGGTGTAGGCTGTCTTTCTGATAGCTCTTGTGCCTCTGGGTTTGTTGCAACATGTCCCGACTGATTCTCTACTCGGTGTTGCGTTTTCATTTCTTTCTTTTGCTGTTTCCAAGCGGCCACATTTGTGAATTTTACGGGTTTCTTTGTCATGATTTGTACCTAACTATTAAACAGAAGCTAGCGATTACTGTGGTAGTCTACTCCTTGTTAATCTTGGTGATGCAAAAGAAGTTCCAAGATGAGTACCAACAGTTTAATCATTTCGTTAAACCAAGCCACGATACCAAACAAAAGCCGTTTGGCCATTTTGTGTGAAGCGCCAAATATCAATGTAGACACGGGGATTGCCTTTTAAGCTACTAGAATAGCTTAGATTAGCCGCAGCCACACGGTCATCCCACCATAAGCCAGTTGAATTCTTGTCTTCTCCCCAGAGAAGGACTTGTTCTTCATAGCGGCGAAGTTGACTGGCCTTAGTGGTTGACCAAAAATCCTCGCATTCCGGAGACTGGTCAAATCCTTTCGGTTTGGTTTGGTTAGGCGGACCAATGTAGCGCCATAACCAGCGATTGTCATCTCGGCGCAGCGATAGATGACCACCTTCGCCGAAAATTTCGGCGCGTTGCAAATATTCTGGTTCTTTTGGTTCGTCTGCAAATTCAATATCACTGATATGTTCCCAGATGCGCCACGGCATACCGGGCCAATGCTTGCGCCAAACTGACAAGAATTCATTAAATCGATTTGCAGAGAAACGACCTCCCCAAATAGTTGGGTGATCGGCTTCTTCTACACGAGCCTGTTGCATCTTATGAATCAGTTGGTCAAAGTGAATGTTATGATCGCTCATGATATCCTCATTGGATACAGATCGGGCAGCCAATAACCTGCCTTATCAGTGAAATAACTGTCAGCTTTTAAAACAAACTTATTGAATCGGGGTTGACTGACAACCATGTCATTGAAGGATTGCACCCAGCCATTGGCCAGCGTCAACCAATCATCACTTTTGATTGAATCAAAAACTATAGTCTTGTAAAGACCACTATTCTCGCCTTTCGTCAAGCCCAAACTCTTTCCTGCTGTAATGGCTGTTCGCATCGTCGCATTATTGCTATTGATTGGTCGAATCGGTAATGGAAAATCCTTATCATGCAAAATACCAATGGTCAACTCTTGATCCGTGATGCAACATTCTCCAAAGCCCTTGGCACTGCCGAAGCCAACAGTAGCCAGACCTTCATGGACATCTCGTAGCGCTAGCGCCAACCATCCCAGTTCCCATGGCTCGGGATTATCCAGAAACAGCCGTACACTGAATTGAGGTTTCCAGAGTACTAGAGCATCAAATTTAGCGCTATCCCTCCCACCGCCAGTGAAGCGGTCAATAGCCAGAAAATCCAAAACCTTGTATTTGGCCTCCGTGCCGTCTTTAAGATAGGAGTCTTCTACACGTAAGCGACTTCCGTTCCATGTGCTGCCAAATAGCCGGCAGGCTAGACATAACTTTTCCTCTGCGCCATTCTGTTCCAGTTCTCTACGTGACTGCTTGGGTAAAGTCTTAATGAAGCTGTTGCAACTTGCAACTTCATTGGAGGATTCCGTTGTTAGTGGATTACAAGCTGGACAATTGGATAGAAAATAATTTTTTCGATCAAATGCTTCTTCGCCTGCCCTCCACGCGCTTTGCGTTGCCAGTGTGCGGGCAATCCGTTCTGCCTGACTGCGTAGCACACCGCGCAAACTAGACCCTGGCAACACAGGTTTTCCACCTTGATTGTAACTGTCCAGCAATGGCGCGTGATGAAAGCCACCACGAGCAGCCTGCACCAAATCATGAATTAAAAATGGCCCGGTAGCCTCTAGCGTGAATTTCGCCAACGCCCAAGAGCGGGCAACAGGCAAAGTGGCTTCACCCGTCCACTCAACGATAGAAGATTGAGCTATCTGAGTATTGGATTCGGCCCAACTCCTGTTCCCATCTTTTGCCCCCCATGGTGGCCCGTTGCGCAGGAATGCCAATAACGGTTCTACCTTATTCAAATCTCGCTCAATAAGCTGCAAGTCATCCAACAAGTCAAACGCACCCAAACCTCGGGAGCTTCGTCCACCCACTGTACCTCGGCCTGCCCGCCATTCCATCAGCGTGGCCGCCAATAATTGTAACGCTAGTTCATCGGTTAAAGTTGGATCGAGTTCTAAACGTAACTTAAATGTAGTCGTTGCAGGTAGGATTTCCACATCAAATTTAATACGTTCACGACGCGCCGCCGCACCCGTCACTCGGTCAATACCCACTGCATCTCGTATTTGAATGTCTGGTATGTTGTCTAGTATAGCGTCATAAACCAAAATGCGGGCCGAGTTGCCTTCGGTGGCATCTTCTTGTGGATTCACATCTCCGAAAATCTGACAGACCAGACACCCACACGCTTTCTTGGTATCCTCGGGAAGTACAGCGTGACAGAAATCAACGCCTTTAAGACGCGGCGCTAAATTAGTAGCGATTGCACGCAATGCACCCGCTAATGCCGTGCCGGGAATGAGCGGCCGCCCCCTGGCATCACGACGCACGAGATCATCTATTGTTTCTGTGCTGTTATCAGTGCCCACGTGCAGCGGAGTGCGTAATTTCAAAGTACCGGTAATTGCTCGAAAAGTCATTGTTACCGTCCTTCCTGTGCTTTCTGGCGTGCGGGTGCAGCGATGTGATCGGCTAACATCTGTAACCCTAATTGCCACAGTTCTTCGAAGGCTCTTGGATGGTTAGTAAACTCGCGGATTAGATCGCCGAGTTCGTCGAGAAGGCTATTGACTTTTTTCATTCCGTCTACGCCGCCATCTTTATAGAAGTTTTTATCCCGACCTTGTAGACTTTCTGCCAATAGTTCCGTGTGTTCACCCATCTTCGCCAGATTATCCTTTGCTTCCTTATCCGATCTGGCTTTCGAAACTTGAATTAATCGTGCTATAGCTTCGAAGCGCCCATCATTAAAGATTTTTAGCTTTGACTTTTCATCAAGCTTTTTCCCCCATTCCTGTCTGAAGCGTACAGACAGGGTTTCTGGCCCGTGGTCGTAATCCTCCACAGGAAGGCCTCTGAGATTAAGAGCTTGTGCGCTCCAATTTTTAAGCTCTCGGTAAATATCATGGTTGAATACCACCCGCCCGAAGCCTTCATTTTGGCGGAGACCAATTCCATTGTCCTCTGCTTTTTTCAGGTACTCATGTAGTTCAGCCAATTCAATGCCAGAAAAACTAAGACATGCGCTTGACCCAGCTACCAAGGCTATGTCTCGAAATCGGGGTAAGCCTAGCTTCGCATTGAATGTGTCTACCGGACGTGCCGCACTGAAACAACGCTCCTGGTCTATCGAAAAGATGACGCTTTTTGGTAGCCCTAACACTTCTTTGAGCCACGCTTCGTCAAATCCGCATACGAAGCGGCCCCACGGATCGGTCATTATAGCATCGCTTATCAAGGTCAAGATTACTTTACTTATATCCTCCACCCGTTCTTCGACAGCAGAACCTTGCCAAGGTGACATTTCAGTTTGTGCATCAAAGATCATACTAACTGCGCCATGTCCCCGTCTGCTAGCCTTGCCTAAGCGTATGGTACTTACCTCGCCTTCGGGATTCAGTTCGGCCATTTGTTGTAGAATTTGCCAAGCGTTTTTATCGGTGCAGGTGATTTCGCCGACAAAGTATTGGCCCGAATCCAATGAAACGTAACCGAATAAATCTCCGGGCCGCACTCGTCCGGTGTGCGATTCAATGCGAATATGCATTTCGGTAGATTGTCTGGATTTGGAACCAATTGACATAGCTGCTTTATTCAGAGTTAGAAAACCCCCAACGGATTCAAGTTTAACCTTGCTGGGTTTTGAACCCTGCGCATCGTCGCCTTGTTGGCATTGAGGGCATTGTTCGGGAATATTGTCATCCCATACCCTGCTCCAAACGCCGTGACCATGATCTATCTGATTAGTGTAACCAGGATGCAATTCACAAGTGATGAGATCCTTGGACGCTGGAAAATTAAGATATCCTCTGTGGAGAGCTTTTGTCGGCACTTGTACAGGTAGCAAAGGAGAAAAGCGGATTGCATCGCGGAAGAAAAGCTCTACAAAAATTTGATACTCAGTGCTTTTATGGTCATTTATCTGTTGTTTAAACCGCTCTGCTATACGCCAAGCCATCGCGCCCCTTAGCACCGAACCTGGAATGCTCTCCATCGTCTCAAATTGGTTGCCAGCTTCGGCTCGTCGGGCAATAAGCAGAGGCTCATCGGTACGCAAAAGTACTCGTAAGCGATAGCTGTGTTGTCCAGGCTTTGCAGCATACTGCATGTGCTGCACTGTTACCGTATCTTTGCCAGTTATAGGATCGGGGACTTGCTTATTGAGACGAACGACGATGCGGTTAAGAAGTGTTGCCTCCTGTTCACGGTCCAATAAGTGTATCTCGCACTCGCCCCGCCCGCGTTTTTTGCCAGCACCCAGATTTCGCGTTAAACGGGCTGCTGCTACCAACCATTCAGCCTGTTGCCAAGCTATTTCGTCATCTTGTGCACATTCGGCCGTGAAACAAAAATTAACACTGCTGTCGCCTTCCTCTCGGTTAAATAGCTTATGCTCTTCGGCTCGCCGCGTGCGAGGATTAACTCGTACACGAGTAGTTATTTGGGCTAAAGATTCACCGGGCTGCCAACTATTTTGTCGTTTTTGCGGTTTTTCTAAGCCTACAGGACGGGCAGAAGAAATTCGCCATTGCTTGCCATGCCGCGGCGATCCAAAGATCGCACACACCGGACAGTCAACGTCGTTTGGAGCAAATTGACCGCAATAGTCTTTACCATTGGCGGCGCACGAATGCAGGCAGCCTTGACCCTCCACGAATGGTTTCAGACTTATCAATTGCACTAATCTTTCACGCATCAGACCGGTTAGTGTGGTTCCGCGAATGACTGGCACATTATCCGGATCTCGCAGCAATGCCGAGTCAACCTCTAGGCCTAAACCGTGTCCAGCGCTAACATGAAAATCACTTTTGAACTCAATTCCGAATTTCAGTGTGATGCTCATTGCTCACTCTCCTGTGACTCGTATTCCTTTGGTTCGTATTTTTCCAGCCCGTTATCCAAATCCTGTGCGAACTCCCATGCTTCCAAAAGGTCTAACATGCCGTGGGCAAGAAGGGTTGAGCCGTTTCGGTTTAGCTCACGCCAATGATGACCGGACCTGTTAGATTCAGACGTCTGTCCAAGTGCCTTCATTGCTTCTTGCAAAACCGCTTGATGATCACTGCGTTCTATTACCGAATCGAGGCTATGGGTCCATTTGGTCATTTGGTTGTGATGTTCAGTGATGGAGATGTTACGGGGAAGATTAATAAAACGACGACGTAGCTCGGAAAGACGTTTATTTGGCACGTCCTTAAGCTTCAAACGCTGATTCAAAAGAACGTTGAGGGCGATGCCATACTCTTTCGCTCTATCAGAAAGGCCAGTATTTTTATTAATAACCCAATAAGGCTTTAATGAGGAACGGATTACTTTAGATTGTTCGACGTCTTTTTCCTCCTGACCGGCCAAGCGACTACCCAGGATAATCTCAAAACTTATAGCAGAAAGCGGTTGTTCGCAGTAAGTTGCCAGGAGTTTGCTTTGACGTTTGGCCTCTTTCAATAATTCTTCGGCCCTGCTGTGAGCCAGTGTATAAGGATATTTGCTTTTGCAGATAACCACTGCTGCTGCCACTGTCGGATTTGGCACATTGAGCTTTTCTTTCTCAACAAGATTTTTGAGTTCTCTCTCAAAGATCAAACAGAACCGTTGAGCAAAATCCAGGGCATAAGGAGCCGGGATTAGAGCAAACAGATCATCTCCGCCGAGAATGAGAGGAAGAACGGGAACTATCTCCAGTTTGTTTTTGTCGAATTGGCGGTCAAGCCTTCTCATTATCAGGCCTGTTGGAGTAGCTAAACTGCGTCGCAGAGCGGATGTCAATTGTTTGGAAAGTTCCCGTATCTGCACTTCATCGCATTCAGCAAAAACATTTCCTATTCCATTACCATCTGCTACCAAATAGGCTACGTAGTTACGCGGGTCATGGTTTGCTACTGCATCAGTATCTTCCGGCCAGATAAATTGATCAAGGTGATCTTCGCTTTCAATTACAATTTCTAAAAACTCATCAAGTAAATCATGACGATTGTTGACCCTTTCCTCAGCTTTTGTCTGACACATGGCACAAAGATAGCGTCCTCGATCGTTTTTCTCGCCTGGTAGTTTAGCATATGTGTCTGCTAAGCCGATACCGCATGATGTGCAGAAGGCTACATAGGGCATATGAGGCTCGGCCGCTGTAACTTGACGATGCTCTTTTGCCCGACGTAGGGCTCTATTGGCCTCTTTAGCAGCATCTTTAAAATCATCATCCAGCGCTACGGGTTCAGCCACTGAGATAGTTCCTCCCAAGCTAAGGCGGTAGAGTTCAGCAAGGTCACCCCCAAACCTGGATGCGCGATCCTTAGCTTCGTCGCCAGCAAAAAGGATACGAAAACTACCACCATCGTTTACCAGAACGTCTTGAGCGGGGTCTCCGCCATGTTCTTCAAGCAGTCGTAGCGCTCCTTCGCGACAGAAACGGTTCAATAGCTGACTTGCTCCGACGACTTCTTGCAGACGAGATGACCGAAAGATAAAATCTTGGATTTTGTCGGCCTCAGCGGCCAGTAAATAGCGCATGGGTACACCTCTTTTAAAATTAACTGCGTAGTTTGGGCGGCAAAAAGTCCAGTTCGCAAACCTCGCAGAGTCTGGCCCACTCAGCTCGAGTTATGACTTGGTAGTTAACTGTTTGTGATTGACTTGTGTCAAGGCAATTTAACCAGTTCTCTTTGAACTCACTTACTGCGGCTTCCACCAGATTGTAAGCTGCACAAGCCACACCATGTGGAATATATAGGTGAGTATGAATGGCTTCACCACGTAACTTGGTAAATATAGGCTTATCCGACATTTTTATGGTGTCCAAATCCAGTTCTTTTTGAGACCAATACTTGCAGAATGAAGGAGCCTCCGACGAAATACGCAATTTTGCTCTGTCACGCTCAAGATTAAGATTAAGTTCCTTTGAGCGTTCAAGAGTGGCGCGCATAACATCTGCACCGCTGTGGTTTGCAAGAGATTTAAACCATCGGTGTTGTTCTTCTTCAGCCAGTGTACATGGCTTAATCCAAGAACCGCCTATCATAAGCTCACTTTTATTGCTTAAGAAACAATAACATAGGCGTGCTTTCAGTAAGAATTCGTCTAGTCCTGCGGCACGGAGGTAGGCCGACCGGTAATCTTCATTCTTGGTGATCAAACGTTCAATTTTCCCCTTTTCATCGC
This sequence comes from Anaerolineae bacterium, assembly GCA_049299095.1. Taxonomy (GTDB): domain Bacteria; phylum Chloroflexota; class Anaerolineae; order JAAEKA01; family JAAEKA01; genus JAAEKA01. Next base: position 12,520 of record JBAQWV010000153.1, read on the forward strand.
ACACATAGGCCCAAAGCTGCTCAGGATACGCAAAAATCGATTGTTTTTGGGTTTTTCTGCCCTGTTTCAACTGAAGGTGGGCTTCAAGAAGGTGTTTCGCGGCTTCATTAGGGCCTTCAATATCATGGGCGCTGGGCCAAATATCCCCTAACAACGAAATCGCCCAGGGGATAAATTCCAACGCCAGGGGCGGCTGGATTGCTTCGTTCAAAGTTTTCGCCTTGCTATAATCACCATTATCCCACGCTTCATACATTTCCAATACTTGTGCAAACCTTTGTACCTTCTCAATATCTTTTGAAGCGTACAGAGTGCCATCTTCTTCTGCCCCTAAATAACCGGACATAACCCCAAGAATACCCTGGCCGGACATGTCGCGAGTTGATATCTTACCAAGCATTTCTATAGCGCCGCGGAAGTTGTAATTCATATACAGTTGGCGTACCTGCTCCCAGTCACGCAATTGAAACGCCTTATAGGGGTTAGCTATCTCTCCGATCTTGCATGTATAGCCATAAGGTTTGCCATAGTTGGTGTTGTAAGTCTCAAAATCTACATAAGTAATAGGCAATTCGGAGTGAGCAGCATAAAGGAAAGCTCCAACCACCATGCTTTTCTTCGCGCCAGTAATGTCTACCACATTAGTATATTCAGGTGGTGATTGATTTTCATCTTTCTGAAACACCTCCTGCAAGGAATGAAAGACATTGGTTGGTGTATCTAATTTAATGACTTCTCGACAGAAATTATTTTCGGTTAAGTGAGGACGAAATTCGTCATCTAGATCGGAAATCGTTGCCAGCCTTTCGACCAGATCACAGAGATCGCTCCCTTTTGCATCTCCGTCGGTGTCACCATAGCGATTGTTGAGAATCAGCGCCAGTCTTTTAGGTTTAAGTATGCATATGATTTGCAAAAGAGGTTCAAACGACTCACCTACCATTAATGCCAGAGTATGTACCGGTTTTGGGGGCTTGCGCAAACGGGTACTCTTACGCTCATCTGAAAGAGGATGTTTTTTTGCATAGCTTAGCTCTTTTCCTAACAACTCTTCGATATAACAGCCATAATCTTGTCCCAAGTTCCAATATTGTTGTGTACGGAGACAAATGTCTTCTTTTGTGAGTTTATTTGCCATCTCACAGTCCTGCCTTTGTTGGTCTCTACGCTTCGTTTCACCACCACCGCGCCTGGCTGCGTTCCTTGCGGGGAGCGCACTCCCCCCCAGCCAGGCGCAGGGTAGATGTTTCTATTCTAGCAGAACTGTCCGCGACTGTGATCGCAGAAAGCTCCAGCTTTGATTGGAGATTTCTCCAATGCCACTCCTGCACTCGCGTGCTATACTGACAATGACATACTAAAAAAACGCCCAAACCGTTCGCGCAGGAAGTGATAATTCAGCCGGCGTTCCGGCGGCAACTCCCAAGCCACGCGACACTCGGCCAAAATCTCGGTCTTGTGCGCATCAACCGTGCGCGGGGTGACATTCAATCGCTGGGCAGCCTCCAGCGGGCTGTACCCAGCAGCCAGCTCGCGTAGAACCTCCTGCTCCCGTGGCGTGAGCTGTGCCAGCACTGCCCGGCAGCGCGCCTGATCGATCTCATCCAGCCGCCGCGTACGGTCAGCGATCACCTCGGCCGGGCCGGCGTTCAGCAGCGGACGCAAGCCGGGGAAATACGCCCCCAGCGGCGCCAGTGGCACTTCAACCAGGTGCACCCCCTCGTGCGGCGCAACGTGCAGTCGTGCGCCCTCGCGAGCCTGCTCGCGCACCGCGTCGGGGGTGTGCAGATGCCACACCTTGTCGCCGTGCTCCAGGTGCAGCATGGCCGCCGACATCGCCATCAGCGCCATCAACCGCCGCCCGCCCGCCAGCAGCAGATGCAGGCGTCGGCCCTCCTGTTTCAGCCCGGCAATCAGCTCATGCAGGGTGCGCCAGGTGACGTCGCCGTCCGCGGTGTCCACGATGTCGTGCAGGATGCGTTCTTGTTGGCGCAAGGCCACGCCGCGAAAGTGGCAAGGCTGGCCCGCGTAGTGATCACCCGGAAAGGCCGCGGCCAGTTGCTGAAAGGCGCGGTTGTAGCGTTCGCTGCTTAGATGCACCGCCACTACTTCATCTACGACATAGCCCTGGCGCAGCAGGCAATCCAGACCAAAGGTGACGACTTGCGCCTGCCCGCCCAAGGTGGCTATCAGAGTGGAGAGTTGTTTAGACATACAAAACTCTTGTTCGAAGGGAAAAAGACGATGAACGATACACCCATTGCAAACTTGCTGCCCGCTATTTTGCTCGGTGGGCCGCCACACAGCGGCAAATCGGTACTGGCCAGCCTGCTGGATGTGGCTTTGAAAGAGCTGAACATTCCGCACATCCTGCTGCTGACCGCGCCCGACGGCGAAGGTGCCTGGTTTTTAGAGAGCGCCAGCGACGTGCGCGCCGCGCTGCGGCACAAGGGCACGTTTACACCCGACTACGTAGAGGGCATGATCCGTGCAGTGCGTCGCCGCGCATTGCCAATGCTGGTGGATGTGGGCGGCCAGCCGCAGGGCCGCCAGTTTGAGCTGCTGCAAGCCTGCACGCATAGCATTGTGCTGGCCGAGCGTGCTGAAGATTTGGCGACATGGCAACAACGGGCAGAAGATCTTGGGCTGATCAGCATTGCGGTACTCCGTTCAACTCTGGATGGGCAAGAGGCTATCGAGCCGGGCGACGGGCCGCTGCGCGGGGTGATCAGCGGGCTGGATCGGAATGAGCCGCGCGGCGGCGCGGTGTTCAGTGAGTTGCTGGCGCGGGTGGCGGGTATTTGCCGCTATGACGCGGCCGTGCTGGACCAAGCCGCGCTGCGCTATGCGCCGCCGGACTATACCATAGTGATGGAGCATGACCTGGCCCGGCAACTCGGCGTGCGGCAGGAGGGGCAGCGCAACCAGTGGCAAGAGAGCGACCTGGCGCGGCTGGACGAGGCTCTGCCCCGCCCGCAGCCGCTGGCGCTCTACGGCGACGGGCCCATGTTCCTCACCGCGGCCATTGCCGCGCGTAACGCGCCGCAGCCGGTGTGGACTTTCGATGCGCGGCATTACGGCTGGATGCGTGCGCCCGCGGTGCAGACGCGTGCCGACGCTGCCAACGAGCAATTTACCCTCACCGTAGAGGCGAGCGCTGCCCGTAGCCGCTTGCTGTTCGAGTTGCTGCCGGATCATCATGTCCTTGCACCGCAGCCTGTTGTGTTGATACCGCCGCTTGACCCCGCCCTGGGGGTCGAATTGCATGGCAAAATGCCGAAATGGTTGTGGGCTGCCCTGGCCCGCCACCTGGCGACAAGGCATCCCTGGTTGGCCGCGTACTATCCCCAGGAGAAACGCTTCCTGCGCGTATGGGAACGCAGCGGGCCGGAGTAATGGGGCAATTATAGCACGAAAAGAGGCAAGGAAGCAAGTGAGCCAAGAGACAAGTCACTGGAAGGGGCAAAGCTTGCCCCTTCTGAAATGGATACCGGTTTACTAGTCACCGTGCCCGCGCGTTCACCAAAACCCCTCTGGTTGTGTCTTGCCCGCGGCTTCGGCTGCTGCCACTGTGGCCGCGACGAGACGTGCGTGGCGCACACCGTTGCTGGCGACCAGCCCCTGCCGCTGCCGTACATTGGTTTTGTTGTACATCAACGGTTCGCCCCAGCAGTCACTAATCGTACCCCCCGCAGCGCGCAGGATCGCGTCCGGCGCGCAGGTGTCCCATTCCTTCAATCCTGGTGAGGGGTGAAGGTACAGATCGCATTGACTGGTAGCGAGCAGCCCAACCTTCAAGCCCACGCTACCACTGGGCCGGTCTTGCGTAATCCCCAGCTCACGACACACCGCATCTACCAGCGGATCGCGGTGCGAGCGGCTGACGACCAAGCGCATCTGCGCGGGGTCGGCCACGCCGGACACTGCCAGCGGTCGTACCACGCCCTGTTCGACCACCTCGGCCACATGGCCCGGTATGCCGCGGTACAGCAGATCCACCACCGGCTGATACACCACGCCCAGCACCGGCTTGCCGTCCACCGCCAACCCCACCATCAATGAAAACTCACCGATGCGTCCGATGAACTCTTTGGTGCCGTCTAGTGGGTCAACGATCCAGACACGGCGACGCGTCAGGCGACTTGTATCGTCTGCGGCCTCCTCGGACAGGATACCGTCGTTAGGAAACGCGCGGCGCAGCCCAGCCACCAGAAGCGCATTCGCTGCATGATCAGCCGCAGTTACGGGGTCGTTTTCGCCCTTCCAGGTGACAGTAACGTCGTGGTCATAGAACTCGCGCACCCGCGCGCCTGCCTGCCGGATCAACGCTTCCACCAGCGGGAGTTCGTGCGTTACCAAAGTTGAATTAGTCACAATCGCCTCATTTCAGACCAGGTAAACCTGGTGTCTTTGTGTCTTGGTGGTGTCATCAATCCGGGGTGTTTGTGCGTCGCAGGACGAGTTTTCAACGTCACTGACGAAGAATTCAGACGAACATCGGCAATTCTCTTGCCATAATCGTGGTATAGGTGCTACTGAGGTGGGACTGGATAGAAGCAGGTGACAAACAAAAGGGCTGACCGCGGCCGGTCAGCCCCATCAGGTGGAGATGGCGGGAATCGAACCCGCGTCCGAAACACTCGAGCGAAGATATACTACAGGCTTAGTTGCTGTTTGATGCTTCGCCCTCAGGCTGACCAGCAACGATCTGCCGTGAGAGGGCTAGCCGATGGGTTGCCGGGCGACGCCTGGCCTTAGGTCCTGCGCATCGGCGTCGGCTGGACCGCATCTCAAGCAGTTATGACGGCTTGTTTACAGCCTGCGAGAAGCACTGTAAGGGCCGCCTCCATCCGCAGACGGAGGGGGTGGCTAGCTTCGCTTAGGCAGCAGCGGCGAAAAGCGCTTGGTTGCTGCGGGGAGCGAAGGTGAAAGCCTTGCCTGTGTTGGCACTTGTGTTTTTTGCGCTGGATTAACGAGGGTAACGCACCTCGGCCTGCAATCCTCGGTCAGCCTGCCCCGTCGAAGCCGATCATCCCCTGATTGCCACTATTATAATACACAAGTACATAAGTATACAAGTAGCAGGATGTGTCCTTGTCTCCCTTCCCGCCTACCGCAGCATCTCCTTGATCGTGCGCTGCAACTCGCGGTCGGAATCGCGCTTGGCGATAGTCTCGCGCTTGTCATATTGTTTTTTGCCGCGCGCCAAGCCGATTTGCACCTTGGCGCGGCCATCGCGCAGGTGAATATCGAGCGGCACCAGCGTCCAGCCTTTTTCCTGCACGCGGCCAGCCAGCCGGTCAATCTCGCGACGATGCAACAGTAACTTGCGGTCGCGCCGCGGCTCGTGGTTCTCCCGATTACCATGCTCGTAGGGTGAGATATGCGCACCCACCAGCCACATTTCATCGCTGCGGATCAGCGCGAAGCTGTCTTGCAGGTTGGCGCGGCCCGTGCGAATAGACTTGATCTCGGTGCCGGTCAGCACAATGCCAGCCTCGATGCTTTCTTCGATGATGTAGTCGTGCCGCGCTTTGCGGTTGGCGGCCAGTACCTTGACACCGCCGGAAGCTGCTTTCATGCTACTTGCCCTGCAAAAGATATTCGACGGCACGATCCAGTTGCGGGTCGCGGTCGGCCTTGATGTCATCGTCCGTGCGTTCCACGGTAATGTCCGGCTCCAGCCCTTCGCCGTGGATCAAGCGGTCGTTAGGCGTGTACCAGCGCGCAGTAGTAATGCTCAGCACGGAACCATCGCTTAGCTCGCTGGGAATTTGCACCGACCCCTTGCCGAAGGTCGTCGTGCCGATCAGCACGCCGCGCTTGGTGTCCTGAATAGCGCCGGCCAAAATCTCCGACGCGCTGGCGCTGCCTTCGTTCACCAGTACCACCAGGGGGATGTCCAGCGCCACGCCACCGCTCTGCGCCTCAAACACTTCCTGATCGCCATTTTTGAAGCGTTCAATTACCACCGGCCCGTTGTCAATGAACTGGCTGGTGATGTCCACAGCCGTGTGCAGGAAGCCGCCCGGATTGCCGCGCAAATCCAGCACCAGGCCGGCAGGCTTCTGCGCCAGCAGGGTTTTTAATGCGTCCTGCATTTCATCAGCCGCGGGCGAGCTGAATTCATTTAAAGCGATGTAGGCGATGTTGTTATCGAGCATACGGGATTCCACTGCGGGCATCTCGATGCGGGCGCGTGTGATCTCGATCTCGCGCGGTTCGTCGGTTCCCGTTTGCACCAACAGCACAACCTTGCTACCCTTGGGGCCACGGATCAGGGAAATGGCATCTTGCAGCGACATCTTGGTGATGTCCTGGCCGTCCACAGCCAGAATCACGTCATCGCGGCGGATACCAGCATTCCAAGCAGGCTGGCCTTCAAACGGCTCTGTAATGCGCACACCGCCGGTTTCTGCTTCTGTCACCTGCGCGCCGATCCCTTCAAAGGAGCCATTCAGCGATTCGTTGAAGAACTGCGCTTCTTCCGGCGTACGCAGGTAGGTATAGTCGTCGTTGAGCTGGAAAGTCATGCCGTTGATCGCGCCATAGGTCAACCCGCGCACATCTGGCAGGCCGGCTACGTTGTTTTGTACGATTTGCAGCGTGGCGGCCAGCACCTCTTCAGAGATCTTTTCGCGGTCCAGTTCGGTGTTGGTTTCTATTTCCACCGAACGCAGCAGGCCCTCGACCAACCCGCCGACCGTTTCCGGCGTGCCGGGCATATTGCCGTAGAAGCTCTTGTCCAGTGCGTCCCACGCTTCCCAGATCAAGTCGAAATCTTCAGGCACTGCCGCGGTCGTCGCATCCATCTGCGGCGCGGTGGTCGCAGGGGTGCGCGGGGTCGCGGTGGGGCGCGCCGCGCCAGGATTGATGGTGACCGGCGCTTGCACATCCTCTGCCACGCGCGGCGCGGTGGCGCGGCCCGTGCCGAAGCCCACGCCAAAGCCAGCCATAAACGTCATGCCAGCCAGCAAAAGCACTGCCAGTCCGGCGATCAACCATACGATGGGGGAATTTTTTGAGCTATTCATTGCAGTTCGCCTTAATTTTGCGTTGCACCAAGTTCAATCAAATGTTTGACAGCTTCTTCCAGCGGCGCGTCGCGCGTGTCCTCGTGCGGCACAAGCTGCTCTGGTGTCAGCCCAACGCCGTTGATCTCATGCCCGTTCGGCGTAATCCAGTGTGCCACCGTGACATGCACCGAGGAATCGTCGCTCAAATCATACACTAACTGGACTGAGCCTTTACCAAAAGTTTTGTCACCAGCCAGCGTAGCGCGGCCGCGATCTTGCAGCGCGCCCGCCACAATTTCCGACGCGCTGGCTGTGGCGTTGTCCACCAAAATTATCATCGGCCAGTTGGGCGCGCGCTTGGCCGAGCGTACACTATACGTCTGTTCCTCGCCATTGTTGCGCCGCTCAAAGACCACTGTGCCATCGTTCAGGAAACGGCTGGCAACTTCGATGGAGGCTTCCAGCAGGCCGCCGCCGTTGTGGCGCAGGTCGAGGACAACCGCCTTAACCTGGAGATCGTTCAGCTCGGCAATGGCACGGTCCAGCTCGCTGGCTGTGCGCTCGGTGAAGCTGCTGATGGCAATGTAACCGATCTGCGGGGTTTGTTCCAGCGCGCGCCACTGCACCGAGGGCGTTTCAATGCGCTCGCGCACCACCGAAATTGCCAGCGGATCAGCCACGCCGGTGCGTGTAACCGTCAACGCGACTGCCTCACCAATCGGCCCGCGGATCATTTCGACCACTGCATCTACTGACATTTCCGAAGTGACCGGCTTGTCGTCCACAGCGGTCAGGATGTCACCCTTGCGAATGCCCGCTTTTTCCGCTGGGCGGTCGGGCATGGGGTCAAGCAGTTTGTTGCCTGCTTCGTCGGCAGTGATGTACGCACCGATGCCGCCAAACACGCCGCTCAGGTCTTCGCGCTCGCGCTGGCGCGGTTCTGGCTCGACAAAGCGGGTGTAAGGGTCGCCGTACGCGTCGGTCATGCCCTTGATCGCGCCGTAGGTCAGTGTCTGGTCTTGCGGCTGATCACCGAAAAAGTCGCGCTGCAAAATGTCGCGCGCTTCCCAAAAGAGCTTGAAATTTGGTGGCGCGCCACCTGCCTGCTGAGGCGAGGCCGTGCTGCCATGACTGAGTAGCCAGCGCGTGCCATAACCGGCCACAAAGACCAGCAACAGGGTCAGAATGATCAACGACGCAAGAGCGATTTGGCGAGCAGTTTTCACGCGCGGGTCCAGTCTAGCGACCACGAGTAGCTGGATCAGGCGGTTTTCCGAGCGTTGCCCCAGACGATTCGTGGTGAAATTCGTTGCCTGCAATAGTAGCACAGGTGAAAGCGCGCCGCAAATGCTTGCGGGCTGGCCGGTGTTAAGATTGGAGCCTGCCCCACACAGAGGCCGCTATGTAACGAAACCTCGGCTGTGCCCCTCTAAAGAAACGATGACCTACGCGACCCAAACCTCCTCCGCGCCCCCAAGGCGCTTAATTGTACAATTGATACTGGGTGTGCTGCTGCTGCTGTTGGGCGTGAGCGGCCTCGTCTGGCTGTTGACACGGCCCAGCCTGCCGGGCGAGGCATTGCACACGTCACTGCCCGCGCTCACGTTGCCGGATGCCGCTGGGGTGCCGGTGAATTTGGCCGATCTGCGCGGCCAGCCCTTTCTGCTGAACTTTTGGGCGACCTGGTGTCCACCCTGCGACGCTGAAATGCCGGCGTTGCAGGAGTTGCACGATCAGCCGGGCGCGGCTGGGCTGCGCGTCATCGCGGTGAACATGCAGGAAACGCCGGATACGGTGGTGACTTATCTGGCTAGCAAGGGGCTATCTTTTCCGGTATTGTTGGATGCAGAAGGCGCGCTGGCAGCGCAACTTGACGTAACGTATCTGCCAACGACCTTCTTTGTGGATGCTGAGGGGATCATTCGGGGTCGTGTGCGCCGCGCGCTGACTGTGGAGGAGATGCAGCAGGCCGCGGCAGCGCTTAACAGGTAGTTAGCGGCGAAGGGTATTTCAAGGACAAGAAGGCTGGAAGTGAGCTGGGGAGCGTTTGCACTCCCGTTGACGGCGTGCAGCAGGGTGCGCTATACGCGCGTGGCGGGATCGAACAGGCGTTGATGCTCCAGAATGGCAAAGCGGTCGGTCATGCCCGCGATGTAGTCACATACGACGCGCTCCAGCTTGCCGGGGCGGGCGCGGATGTCGGCCTGCACCGTGGGGGGCAATTGCTGCGGCGATTCGACATACAACGTGAACAGGTCGCGCAGGATGCGCTGCGCTTTGCCAGCCATGCGGTTGACGCGCCAGTTCAGATAGAACTTTTCCAGCAGGAAGGCTTTCAACTCGCGGTTGTAAGCGACCATCTCCGGCGAAAAACCTGCTATAGTTTCTCCCAGATCGCGCACATCCTCCACCGACTGAACACTGGTTTGCTCCAGTCGCCACGCGGTCGCTGTGATCGCGTCCGTCACCTCCGCGGCAATCAGCTTGCGAATGATGCGAGCGCGCAGCAGGCTGTCCAACGGCGCATCCAGGGGGGCGGGGTATTCTGGCGCGGCAGCCAAGGCCGCGCGCAGCATTTGCCAGATCGCCAGGTACTCCACGTCAGCGGGTTCGAGCGTGCCGCTGCGTAGGCCATCGTCCAAATCAGCGGCGTTGTAGGCGATTTCGTCCGCCAGACTGGCAATCTGTGCTTCCAATGTGCCCGCTTTGTCCGGCTCATAGCCAGTCGCATCGGTTACGTCGTAGTCGGTGTCGTGCTTCACCAGCCCCTCACGCACTTCGTAGGTGAGGTTCAGGCCGGGGAAGCGTGCAAAGCGTTCCTCCAGCTTTTCCACGATGCGCATGGTTTGCCGCTGATGATCGAACCCGCCGTAGTTTGTCATCAGATCGTTCAGGACGTGTTCGCCGGTGTGGCCAAAGGGGGGATGCCCCAGGTCGTGCGCCAGACAGATCGCCTCGGTAAGATCTTCGTTGGCTGCCAGCGTGCGGGCCATCGTCCGTCCTACCTGCGCCACTTCCACGGAATGGGTGAGGCGGTTGCGGTAGTGATCCCCCTCGTGGTAGACAAAAACCTGTGTCTTGTATTCCAGTCGGCGGAAAGCCGAGGTATGAATCACCCGGTCGCGGTCTTTCTGATACGCTGTGCGGTAGGGATGTTCATCATCAGGATAAACTCGGCCGCGGCTGTCGCCGCTTTTCATGCCATACGGGGCCAGCAACACACGCTCGCGCTGTTCAAGCTGCTCTCGGGAAAGCATCATGGCGGTGTCTCCTGTGACTGAAAATTTGTAAGGACGTGAAAACCGTTATTGCTTGTACAGAAAATCCAGTTGTGTCTTGAAATCAGCCAGCCCGGTGAGGTCAACGACCTCAAGTTCGTCCGGGCCGATGCCACTTTCTCGCACCACGTTCCAGATCAGTTGATTAAGCGTATCTTCCGGGATGGCGTGCGCCCGCGCGAGGCCGATACGCACCTGCGTGCCCGGCCGCGTAAGGCGCAGCGTATAGCTGGCCAGCGCCAACAGGCCATCAGCCTGCTCTTTGGTGTAAATACGATGCTCAATGCGCTCGTCGGATGTGGTTGTGGGGCGCAGAAAGTACAGCTTCCACAGGCGTTCGCCCGGTGAGATCGGCAGCACAGTCCCATCGTCCAACTCATCTGCCACAGTGGAAAAACGACTTGTCGTTTCAGTGGTGTTCATGGCCCGCAGTCTAGCATCGCCACGGGTGTCTGTCAAGTGATTCGCGCGGCGGTCTATCTGTCTCCTTGCGCACCACTCCCCTTCTCCCAATTTACCAATTCTTCGGCTCCCGACTACAATACGCGGCCAGAAAGGTGACCGCATGACCCCGAACTTGATTCTCCTTATCGCCCGCGAGCTGGCACTGCGCCCCGACCAGGTGGCAGGCACAGTGGAACTCCTCGACGCGGGCAATACCATCCCGTTTATCGCGCGCTACCGCAAGGAAGCCACCGGCGGGCTGGATGAAGTGCAACTGCGCGCCATCGAGGCACGGCTGGCCTATCTGCGCACACTGGAAGAGCGCAAGCAAGCCGTGTTAAGCTCCATTGAGGAGCAAGGCAAGCTCACCGACGCACTGCGCGGCGAAATCAGCGCGGCTATCACCCTGCAACAAGTCGAGGACCTCTACCTGCCCTATCGTCCCAAGCGTCGCACGCGCGCCATGATCGCGCGCGAGCGCGGATTGGCGCCGCTGGCTGAACTGCTGCTGGGTGGTGACAGTGCCGCCCGGCCTGAGCAACTGGCCGCGCGCTTCCTGAACAATGATGTGACCAGTATCGAGGACGCGTTGGCCGGCGCGCGCGACATCATCGCTGAGCAGGTGAGTGACGATGCCATCGTGCGTGAGCTAACGCGCCGCGCTACCCGCGAAGAGGGTCTGTTGCGCGTCAAGCTAGCCAAGAAGGACGCCGACCCCACCGGCAAGTACCAGATTTACCACGACTACAAGTCTGCACTGACTGCCGTGCCACCGCATCAACTGCTGGCGATTAACCGCGGCGAGAAGGAAGGCGTGCTGCGGGCCACGCTGGACGCACCCGAGGACTTGATTCTCGGCCAGATTGAGCGCCGCGTGTTGCCACCTGGCCGCTCACCGCTGGCCGCGCAGGTACGTCTGGCGGTGGAAGATGGCTACGCACGGCTGGTGGCCCCCGCCATCGAGCGCGAGCTGCGCGGCGATCTCACCGAAGGCTCCGACGACCACGCCATCCATGTGTTTTCGGCCAACCTGCGCGCTCTGCTGCTGCAACAACCGGTGCGCGGCAAGGTGGTGTTGGGGCTGGATCCTGGCTTCCGCACCGGCTGCAAGGCCGCGGTGGTGGACGGTACAGGCAAATACCTCGCCAGCTTCACCATCTACCCGCACGAACCGCAGCGCGAATGGCAGCGCAGCGTGCAGGCGTTGCTGGCCGCGGTGCAGCGCTTCGGCGTTGAGGTTATCGCAGTGGGGAATGGCACAGCCAGCCGCGAGAGCGAGCAATTGGCCGCGGAAGTGGTGGCGGAGGTGGACAAGGCACGCAGCGAGGGGAATAAGGCCGCCAAAGAGCTGGCTTATGTGATGGTGAGCGAGGCGGGCGCAAGCGTCTATTCTGCGTCCGACGAGGCGCGGCGCGAATTCCCCGATCTGGACGTGTCCATACGCGGCGCGGTCAGCATCGCCCGCCGTCTGCAAGACCCGCTGGCCGAGCTGGTCAAGATTGACGCGCGCAGCATCGGCGTGGGGCTGTATCAACACGACGTAGACCAGAAAAAGCTGGCCGGGCAGCTGGATGCCGTGGTCGAGGATGCCGTAAACGCAGTGGGGGTGGACGTGAACACCGCGTCGCCCGCGCTGTTACAATATGTGGCCGGTATCGGCCCAAAGCTGGCGCAGGCCATTGTGACGCACCGTGAGGCCAACGGCCCCTTTCAGGCGCGCGGCGAACTGCTCAAGGTCAAAGGGCTGGGGCCAAAAGCCTATCAGCAGGCCGCGGGCTTCCTGCGCGTGCCGGAGAGCAAGAATCCGCTGGATCGCACCACCATCCATCCCGAACGTTATGGCACAGTCAAGAGCCTGCTGGAGCTGGCCGGGTTGAACCTGAGAATGAGCGATCTTGCCCCGCGGCTGCGGCAGTTTCGCGCCGGGCAGACCCTGGCCGAGCTGGCCGCGCTGTTGGAAGTGGGCGAACCGACCCTGACCGATATTTTCGAGGCGCTGCTGCGGCCTGGCCGCGACCCGCGCGAGGATTTGCCCGCGCCGGTGCTGCGCCGCGATGTACTCAGTCTGGACGACCTCAAGGAGGGCATGACGCTGACCGGCACGGTGCGCAACGTGGTGGATTTTGGCGCGTTCGTGGACATCGGCGTCAAGCAGGACGGGCTGGTACACGTTAGCCAGATGGCCGACAGCTATGTGCGCAACCCGCTGGAGGTGGTGCGCGTGGGCGATGTGGTGCAGGTCAAGGTAACGAAGATTGACCGCGAGCGTGGCCGCATCGGCCTCAGTATGCGGCTGGGGGCGTGAGGGCAAGCTCGCGGCTGTTTTCTTGCCGATGAAAATCTACTTGACGCCTGCTTAGAGTGGTTTTATACTGCTGGAACTTATACAGTTGGCAATAAAGTTGCCATTTCGACGCCGCAGGCGCTTAGCTTTTAACTGTATTTTCTATCATGAAATCAGGAGCTTCTTAACTTGTGACCAATGAGGTTATAAGTTTTCACCCCATGCGTCAATCATCCATTTCCCGCACCACCAACGAGACCGCCATCGAACTGACCTTTGCCGTGGACGGCAGCGGTATAGCCGATGTGCAAACCGGCATCGGCTTCTACGACCACATGCTGACGCTCTTTGCCAGCCACGGCCTGTTCGACCTGCATGTACGTGCCGCAGGCGACCTGCACATTGACGAGCATCATACCGCGGAAGATGTAGCCATTTGTCTCGGACAGGCGCTGCATCAAGCGCTGGGTGACCGCCGCGGCATCGTGCGCACCGCGCACAGCTATGTGCCGATGGACGAGGCATTGGGCTTCGTGGCGCTCGATCTGGGTGGCAGGCCCTACTGCGTGTTCGATGCGCAGTGGCGCACCCCCCGCATCGGTGGCCTCGGCACCGACTTGATCCCCCACATCTTTGAAACGCTGGCCTTTCACGCGCGCATGAACCTGCATGCGCGTGTGCTGTACGCGCAGAACGACCACCACGCCAGCGAGGCATTGTGGAAGGCGCTTGGCCGCGCACTCGATGCAGCTACCCAGCTCGACCCGCGGCGCAGCGGCATCCCCTCCACCAAGGGCGTGCTGGTGTGAGCGAGTCAACTTGGATTCGCAGCGGCGACTGGAAAACGCAGCCGGGGCTGGCTGACTATCTCGTTGGCCTGCTTGATGACCTGCTCGTGGAGCGGGCGATCTGGGTCGAAGGCGCGCAAGCCAGCGCCGCGGGTGGCCGCGTGCAGGCCCAGCCGGGTCAGATTTGGTATCGCTTCTGGTTATGGCGTGATGATCAGGTCGTGGAACGCTATTTCGACGCCGACGGTCAACCACTCGGCACGCAGATTGACCTGTGTATGCCGATCCAGGCCAGCGAACAGGTCTGGCGCGCTCGCGATTTGCTGCTCGATATCTGGCTGGCCCCGGATGGTCGCGTTACCGTCGCCAACGAAGCAGCCTACGATGCGGCTGTGGCCGCGGGCCAGTTGAGCGTGGATGAGGCGCGTTGGGCCGAAGTGCATGTGCGTCATTTGACCGGCGCAATGGCCCAGCGGCGTTTTCCACCGGCGATGGTGCGCAACTGGCAGGTTGATTTGCGCCGTATCAAGGAGGCTTTGCAGCGTTCATGATCGCAATTGTAGATTATGGTATCGGTAATTTGCGCAGTGTGGAAAAGGCCTTTGCTGCCGTAGGCGCGAACGCGCATCTCGTAAGCGACCCCGCAGCAGCGCGCCAGGCGGATGCGCTGGTGGTGCCGGGGGTGGGCGCATTCGGCTCCTGCGCCGCGGGCCTGCGCGCACATGGTTTTGAACCGGTGGTACTAGAGGCGATACAAAGCGGTAAACCGCTGCTGGGTATTTGCGTGGGGATGCAACTGTTATTCGAAAACAGCGACGAAATGGGCTGGCATACGGGATTGAGCCTGCTGCGCGGCCAGGTACAGCGTTTCCCCGCTGGCATGATCGACGCCAACAATCAGCGTCTTAAAGTACCGCAGATCGGTTGGAACCAGCTTTGGCACGCGGGCACCGACCCGCTGTTGGTCAATGTACCCAACGGCAGCTACGCTTACTTTGTCCATTCCTACTACTGCCAGGCCGCCGACCCAGCGGACGTGTTGGCCATCACCAACTACGGTTTCCAGTATCCTTCAATTGTGCGGCGCGGCAACTTGTGGGGCGTACAATTCCACCCGGAGAAGAGTCACACGGTGGGCCTGCAAATCCTGCGCAATTTTGCCGCGCTTCAGCCATAGCCCGTTGTTTGTAGCACGTCACTCCTGACTTTTTACTTTTCACGAAGGCTTCTCATGTCTCCCATTGATCTGCGTTCTGATACCGTCACCAAACCGACGTCCGCCATGCGGCAGGCCATGTACGACGCCGAAGTCGGCGACGATGTACTGGGCGACGATCCTACCGTCAAACGGCTGGAAGCACTCGCGGCGGAACGGCTCGGTAAAGAAGCCGGCTTGTTCGTCGCTTCTGGCACGATGGGCAATCTGGTCAGCCTGCTGGCGCAGTGTCACCGCGGCGATGAAATCATCCTCGGCGACCAGGCGCACATTTACATCTACGAAGCGGGCGGCTCCGCGGCGGTCGGTGGTCTGCACCCGCGCATCGTCCCGAACCGCGCCGACGGCACGCTCGATCTCGCGCAGGTTGAGGCCGTCATCCGCGATGCCAACATCCATTTCCCGCACACGCGCCTGCTCGCCCTCGAAAACACCCATAACCGCTGCGGCGGCGCGGCCCTCCCCGTCGCCTACATGGACGCAGCCAGCCAGCTCGCGCGCCGGCACGGCCTGCGCCTGCACCTGGACGGCGCACGCATCTTCAATGCCGCCATAGCCCTCGGTGTAGACGTGCAGGATCTGGCGCGTGGTTGCGATTCGGTCAGCGTTTGTCTGAGCAAAGGACTGGCTGCACCGGTCGGCTCGGTCATCGTCGGGTCGGCTGACTTCATCGCCGAAGCACGACGGCAGCGCAAAATGCTGGGCGGCGGCATGCGCCAGTCGGGCGTGCTGGCCGCGGCGGGCATCGTCGCATTGACGCAGATGGTGGACCGGCTCGCCGACGATCACGCGCACGCGCGACTACTGGCCGAAGGCATCGCCGGGCTGCCCGGAATCCTCCTTGACCCCGCCAGCGTGCAAACCGACATCGTAATCTTCGAGCTGCACCGTGCCGATCTGACGCCCCAACAACTGGCCGCACAGCTCGCTGCGCGCGGCATCTGGCTGTTGACCCTCGGCGGCCAGCGCCTGCGGGCCGTCACCCATTACCACATCACCCGTGCGGACATCGAACAGACGGTGGCGGCCTTCGCTGAAATCCTTGACGACTGAACCCACCACAAAAAAGAGCTTGCTTCGGCAGGGTGGTCGAACCAACCGGCGCTAAAGCAAGCTCGTGGGTCTGGTGGCTTAGCGTTGGGGGCTAAAAGAAGACTTCTTCCTCGCCCGACGGTTCAGCAAAGGGGCTTTCCTCACGCCCGCCACCACCGATGAATTTGATCGTTTCCGCGGTCACGTCCAGGCTGGCACGCGGCGAGCCATCCGCGCCTGCGTACCCGCGCGCGGACACACGCCCGATCACCATCACCTGACGGCCCTTCTTCAAATACTGGTTGACGATTTCCGCCTGTTTTCGCCATGCCGACACGCGAAACCAGGTCGTTTCTTCGCCGGAACCACCATCGTCGCGGGTCCAGCGGCGGTTCACGGCGACGCTGAAGCTGGCTACTGGCGTGCCATCCGCCGTGTAACGCAACTCCGGGTCGTTGCCCAAATTGCCAATAATAATGAGTTGTTGAAACATAGTCGCTCCCTCCAACATCGGGGCTGGCTGGCACGGCTGGCATAGCCGTACCCGGCAAATATAGTTCGACTTGGCCAGTATAACATACCCCGTAATGAACGCCAAGCACCCCGCGCGCCTATGAATCTTCAGGAGGTATAGCTCGCCGTCGCGGGCCAGCCAGCCCTCGGCAAGCTCCGTCATTGAGCAAATCGGGTAGTAGGTATAGCGCAGGGCGATTTTTACAATCACCTTACGGCAAATACCCCCGGCAACTCGGCATTGGCCCACTTCGGGCGATTCGTAGCAAGTGCGGTATAATCCATTGTTGCCACGCGGCGCTATCTTATTTTCAGGACGAAACAGGATCGTATGGAGTTAGATCACATTCGGAATTTTTGCATCATTGCCCATATTGACCACGGCAAAAGCACTCTGGCCGACCGCCTGTTGCAGGTGACTGGTACCATCTCTGATCGCGAGATGAAAGACCAGGTGCTTGACTCGATGGATCTGGAGCGCGAAAAGGGCGTCACCATCAAAGCTTCGGCAGTGCGTATGAACTACACCGCCGACAACGGTCAACGTTACGAAATTAATCTGATTGATACCCCCGGCCATGTGGATTTTTCCTACGAGGTTAGCCGCGCACTGCAAGCCTGCGAAGGCGCGGTGCTGGTCGTAGACGCCACCCAGGGCGTCGAGGCGCAAACGCTCGCCAATCTTTACCTGGCGATGGGAGCCGACCTTGAAGTGATCCCGGTGGTCAACAAGATTGATCTGATTGCCGCGCAGCCGGACGATGTGGCGCAGGAACTGGAAGACCTGATCGGCGTGCCCGCCGAGGACATTGCCCGCGTGTCGGCCAAAGACGGCACCAACGTGCGCGACGTGCTGGAAGCCGTGGTCAAGTACGTGCCACCCCCGCGCGGCAATCTGGGCCAGCCGTTGCGCGCGCTGATCTTCGACAGCCACTATGATTCTTACAAGGGCGTGATTGCGTATCTGCGCGTGGTGGACGGGGTGATGGACGGCAACCGCCCGCTGCGGCTAATGTCCACGGGCGCGCGGCTGGAGCCGTTGGAAATCGGCGTTTTTGCCCCGCGCATGACAGTCAGCGGGAAACTGGCCGCGGGCGAAGTCGGCTATGTGGCGACCGGCCTCAAAACTGTGCGCGATCTCGCCGTCGGTGACACGATCACCTGGTTCGATGAACCAGCCAGCCAGCCGCTGCCCGGCTATCAGCCGATGAAGCCGATGGTATTCGCCGGGTTGTATCCCAGTGAAGCAGAGGATTACGGCCTGCTGCGCGACGCGCTGGAAAAGCTGCAACTGAACGATGCGTCGCTCGTGTACCAGCCGGAGACCAGCCAGGCGCTCGGTTTTGGCTTCCGCTGCGGTTTCCTTGGTCTGTTCCACATGGAAATTATTCAGGAGCGGCTGGAACGCGAGTATGACCTCGACATGATCTTCACTGCGCCCAGCGTGGAATACGAGGTAACCAAAACCGACGGCAGCGAGATCGTGGTGGATAGCCCATCGGAGTTGCCGGAGCCAAACCACATAGACGAAATTCGCGAGCCGTGGGTGCGCATCGAAGTGTTTACCCCGACGGAATACATCGGCGCGGTGATGGACATGGTCACCACTCGCCGCGGTGAGTTTATCACGCAGGAATATCTCGACCAGCGCCGCGTCTTGCTCAGCTACAAGATGCCGCTGACTGAAATCCTGACCGAGTTCTACAACGAACTCAAGGCACGCACGCGCGGCTATGCCAGCCTCGACTATCATTTCGATGAATATCGCCCCGCTGATATGGTCAAGCTGGATGTGCTGGTGAATGAACAGCCGGTGGACGCGCTCAGCGTGATCGTTCACCGCGCAGATGCCTACCGCAAGGGACAGCGACTGGTCACCAAGATGAAGGAAGTAATTCCGCGGCAGATGTTTGTTGTACCCATTCAGGCCGCGGTCGGCAACAAGGTGATCAGCCGCGCCAACGTGCAGGCCATGCGCAAGGACGTGCTGTCCAAATGCTATGGCGGTGACATTACGCGCAAGCGCAAACTGCTGGAAAAGCAAAAAAAGGGCAAGAAGCGCATGAAGATGGTGGGCAGCGTGGAAATCCCGCAAGAAGCCTTCATGTCGGTGCTCAGCCTGGAAGAGGACTAAGCCACCGGTTTTGCATCCTGAAACAAGCCGTCGGTGCTGCTACGCGGAAGAATGTCGCCGTGGCAGCACCGATCCATCTTCCAGTGCGGCCAAAAATGCCCGGTGCGTTTGTTCCTGCTGTTGCAGCAACAGCGCGGCGTAGCGGTTGACAAAACCTTCGATTAACGCATTGCTGAACGAGCCGGCCAGCCGGGCCAGATCACCAGCGTTCGTGACGCGTACCGCCTCGGTCATGGCTAACACCGAGCGAATGCTCATTCCCTCAGTTGCCAGCGTTTCCCCAAAGGTCGCTGCCTGAGCGGCATTGTCATCTTGAGTGAACGCAGCAAAATGCTCTGCCATTTGCCCGGCATAGACATTCACCCGTCGCGGGGCGATGTTGAGGCCACTGGAAAACACAGTCGCGCGCAGTGCCTGTCCGATCTGTGTACCCAACTCAGCTTGATTGACCACACCAGACGGAACGCTACGGTTTGTTTGCGTACCAGATGCAGGGTTCATAATTCCTCCAAAAACAACGCGATCTTAGATAGATTATAGCACAGATATGGCGGAAAATACCATCCATTTATCCGAAATTTTGCGACGCTATGGACTACACCTGAAGCGCAGCCTCGGTCAGAACTTCCTGGCCGATCCCGTGCATCTGGATCGCATTGTGGCCGCGGCCGAGCTGATCCGCGCTGACCGCGTGATCGAAGTCGGCCCCGGCGTGGGAACATTGACCACGCGGCTGGCTGCGGCTGCGGGCCACGTCACCGCGGTGGAACTGGACACAGCCCTTCTGCCCGCTTTGCAAGAAACACTTGCTCCGTACCCCAACACTACCATCGTTCAAGGCGACATTCTCAAACTAGACCCCGCGCGGGTAATCAGTGCATCTACCTCTGTGTCGGATCGTGCCGCGTACAAAGTGGTCGCCAACTTGCCCTATTACATCACTTCGGCGGCCATTCGCCATCTGCTGACAGCCACGCCGCCCCCTAGCCTGCTGGTGCTGACCATTCAGCGTGAGGTGGCGCAGCGCATTATAGCCAAGCCGCCGGAGATGAGCTTGCTGGCGGTTAGTGTGCAGTTTTATAGCCAGCCGGAGCTGGTGGCGCGCATTCCCGCGGGCGCGTTCTACCCACCGCCCAAGGTCGATTCCGCCATTCTGCGGCTCCGTCCGTGGGCGGTGCGGCCAGTGGAGGCCGACGCCGATGCCTTCTTCACCGTCGCGCGCGCGGGCTTTGGGCAACGCCGCAAGCAACTGCGCAACTCACTGCGCAGTGGATTAGAGCTGCCGCAGGACGCAATAGATGCCCTGCTGGATGCCGCGGGCGTGGACGGTCAGCGTCGCGCCGAAACGCTTACCCTGGCCGAGTGGGCGCAATTAGCGCGGGCGTGGGTAGCAGCCCGTTAGCTGGGGGCGTCGGGAGCTGGCTGGCTGGCGGCTGTCTGGAGTATGCGGAGCCGCTCGGCATAGACGCCTTGATAAGCGGGTGGCAGCATGGCTGCGATATGCAGCATCATTTCTTCGGTGTAAGGTCGCAATTCACGGCTGCGGATTTTGTTGGGGGTGTCCTCGAAACGGAACGGCTCACCTATCGTCACGATAATGTGCGGGCGACGCAGGCGCTTCCAGCAGCTTTCTGCTTGCTCCTGTCCATACGCGGCCATCGGCACAATCGTCGCGCCTGTGCGCGCGACGAGATAAGCCGCGCCATCGCGCGCCTCGATCAGCGCGCCTGTCTTGCTGCGCGTGCCCTCCGGCGCAATGGCCAGCACATCCCCGCGACGCAGCGTTGCCAGAGCTTCATTCAAAGCCCGCCGGTCTGGCTCGCCACGGTTGACGAAGATCGCACGCTGCGACCAGCGGATGATATCACCGATCAGCGGGCGATGTTCCCACTTCTCCGCGGTAAACATCACGGCAGGCCGCTCAATTACTGCGACACCTATGATTGGATCGAGCCAGTGCAAGTGGTTCATGATAAACAACGTCACACCGGATGCAGGAATATTCTCAACCCCGCTGATCTCGATGCGGGTCAGCACGAACAGAAAGAACTGAGCGAGACGGTGCAAAAACCCCACCCGCCACGATAACGATACATTAGGTTGTTCAGTCATACAATCTCTGACTAGGGCTGACGACGTGCCTGGATTTGGATGGAGTAGGTTTGCACCGGGCCAGCCGTAACAAGTTGGATACGAAAACTGGTTTCGCCACCTGCTGGCAGGTTGGGCGGCTCCACTGCACTGTTGCGCGTACCCACAACGCGTCCCAGCGGATCATACAAGGTCACAATCACGGCAACACTGGTGGCGCTGATATCTGTCGGGTTGCGCACTTTACCGCTGACCACCGCGGAGCCGGTCACGGGCTGCTCCAGCGTGGTGTCTACCGCCTCCAGACCGCGATGCTGCGTGCCGACATACGCGGCCACCGCGGCCACCACCATCGCCTGATAACTGTCAATCGCCTGCGGAGCCTCGGCAAAGCGCACAACAAAGGGCGACCGCTGCCCCGGCGCCAGCGCGTCCATCTCGGCTATGTTGGTTTGCGTTGCCAGCAGCCGATCCATCGCGTCGTACAGCGCCACCTGCACCACGACGCGCTCAATGTCAGTGCTGCCGGTGTTGACTGCTTCGCCCAACACGGTCAATTCACCGAGCGGGCTGGGTTGAAAATAGACATTTTCGACAGCCGCGGGCAGCGCGGTTGCAGTGGCAGTCGGCGTGGGCGGGGCTGGGCCGCCCCAGCCTGCCACCGGAATCAGCAGCTTTTGGCCGACTTGCAAAGTACGCTCGTTTTCGATGCCGTTCACGTCGCGCAGCCGGTCGTGTTCCACGCCGTAGAGCGCGGCAATCGTCCACAAGTTCTCGCCAGCCTCAATCGTATGGATGATTGGTTCGGGCGTGGGGGTGGCGGTGGGGCCTGGAGGGGGCGTGTAGTTGTCGGGCGTCGGCGTTGCCAGCAACGACGGTGGGCCTTGCGTGGCGGTCGGTATGGGCGTCGTTACCGGAGCAACCGTTGGGCGCGTCACGACCCGGCCACACGCCGTCAAAGCCAATGTCATCCATAACAGCGCGGCCAGCACGCCCAAAAGCTTGATTCTGTACACAGCCCGATTATACCACAGGCACGGCTGGCACGACCAGCCAATTTGTGCTAAAATATTGTTTTGCAATTCATTCTATCTTCCCGCAGCCGGGACGGACAATGTATCATGGAAAACACAGCAACGAGCACGCAGTCCAATTTTATTACCGACATCATTGACAGCCACAACGCGGCAGGCCGTTTTGGTGGCCGCGTCCATACGCGCTTTCCCCCGGAACCCAACGGCTACCTGCATATCGGTCACGCCAAGTCTATTATGCTGAACTACGGCATGGCCCAGCAGTACGGTGGTAAGTTCAATCTGCGCTTCGATGACACCAATCCTACCAAGGAAGAGCAAGAATATATTGACGCGATCATCGAAGATGTGCGCTGGCTGGGCGGTGACTGGGAAGACCGGCTGTTTTATGCCTCCGATTATTTCCAGCAGTTATACACCTGGGCCGTGCAGTTGATCGAGCAAGGACAGGCGTATGTGTGCGACCTGAGCGCGGATGAAGTGCGCGCCTACCGTGGCACACTCACTGAGCCGGGCACAGAAAGCCCCTATCGCAACCGTTCGGTGACGGAGAATCTCGATCTGTTCGCGCGCATGAAACAGGGCGAATTTCCCGACGGCACGCGCACGCTGCGCGCCAAGATTGACATGGCCTCGCCTAACCTGAACATGCGCGACCCGGTGATGTATCGCATTCTGCACGCGCATCACCCGCGCACAGGCGACGCCTGGTGCATCTATCCGACTTACGATTGGGCGCACGGCCAGTCGGACAGCATCGAAACCATCACGCACTCCATCTGCACGTTGGAATTCGAAGATCACCGGCCCTTGTACGACTGGTTCGTGCAGTCGCTGGGGATTTTTGCCCCGCAGCAGATCGAATTCGCCCGCCTGAACCTGACCTATACCCTGATGAGCAAGCGCCGCCTGCTTAAGCTGGTCAACGAAGGAGTTGTGACTGGCTGGGACGATCCTCGCATGCCCACGCTGAGCGGTTTGCGCCGCCGGGGTGTGACTGCCGCGGGCCTGCGCGACTTCACCGAGCGCATCGGCGTGGCGAAGAACAACAGTGTGGTGGATGTGGCGCTGCTGGAATACTCCATCCGTCAAGACCTGAACGCGCGCGCTCTGCGCGTGATGGGCGTTCTCGATCCGCTCAAGGTTACGCTGGTTAACTATCCCGAAGGCCAGGAAGAATGGCTCGACGCGGTTAACAACCCGGAAGACCCCGATGCAGGCACGCGTCAAGTTCCTTTCAGCCGCACGTTGTGGATCGAACGCGATGACTTCCGTGAGACGCCACCGCCCAAGTACTTCCGCCTGAGCGTGGGCCGCGAGGTGCGGCTGCGCTATGGCTACTTCATCAAGTGCGTGGACATCGTGAAGGATGCCGACGGTAACGTGGTTGAGTTGCTCTGCACCTACGATCCGGAGACGCGCGGCGGCAACGCCCCCGATGGCCGCAAGGTCAAAAGCACCATTCACTGGGTGTCGGCAGAACACGCGCTCGCGGCGGAAGCGCGCCTGTACGACCGGCTGTTCCTGACCGAAAACCCGGATGACGCGCCGGAAGGCGGCAGTTGGATGGACAATCTCAACCCCAACTCGCTGGAAGTGCGCACCTGCTACGTTGAACCGAGCGTAGCGAATGCAACGTCCGGCACGCGCTATCAATTCGAGCGTCTGGCCTACTTTTGCGTGGATCGCGACTCTACATCTGAGCGACTGGTGTTCAACCGTACCATCGCGCTCAAGGACGAATGGGCCAAGGTGCAAGGGAAAGCCTAGCGCCTGCCAGTAGACAAGGACAAAAACTTTCGCATCACCTTGTCCGGTCTTCGCCTGTATCCGCTTGTTGACTTGCATACTGGTCTACTTTTCGTTATTTACCTATGAAACGCCTGTACGCCGCGGAGATCAAGCCGGATGACGCCGTCAACGACTACTTTCGGGTAGTCGAATTGCGGCTGGCACCCTTCCGCGACGAGCGCAAGGGGCATTATCTGCACCTACTCCTGGGCGACCGCAGTGGACGCGTTGAGGCGCGGCTGTGGGAAGATGCGCCCGCGGTTGCTGAACAGCTAGCCGCGGGCGATGTGGTACACATCACGGGCCGCGCTGCGCTATATCAGGATCGCATCCGCCTGCGCTTGGACAGCATCGAGCCAGTCGCGGCGGAGGATGCGCCGGAACCAGCCGAGTTGCTGGCTGCGCCGCACGGAGATGTGGATGAGTTGCTGGCCGCGCTGCACGCCGCAATCGCGCGCGGCGTCAATCCCGCGCTGCGCCGCCTGCTGGACAGCTATTTCAGCGACGGTCAGTTTGTCGAGGCTTTTTGCCTCGCGCCGATAGAGCGCCCCGGCGACCTGCTGCGGCAAACTGTGGCGCTGCTGGAGCTGGCCGAGCCGCTGCGCAGTCTGCCTGCGAACCTTGACCACGACCTGCTGACCACTGCGTTATTGCTGCACGCCAGTGGCCTGACGCGTGCGGTGCATGGCGGCACAGAAGCGCGCACGCTCGCCTGGCTGGGCATTGCCACCGCCAGCGACGAACTGCTCACCGAGCGCCTGCGTCAGATGCCTGATTTTCCCGCGGACATGGCCGTGCGGCTGCGCGCAACCATGCAACGCAGTGCGCAGCCCGCGCTCACACGCGAAGGCGCGACGCTCGCAGCTCTGCTCGCTCTGCACGCCGCGGCGCTGGGCCGGCAACAGGCGGAGCGGTGATCAGTAAACGGTGAACGGTTTCTGAGGCAGCCCCTCAGCTTGTCACCCACCCGGTCTCTGGCCGTATCTACTTGTCTATCTGCGTCACATCTACGAACATACTTATCGGACAAACACCATGACTTCAAGCCCTGCACGCGTTCGCTTTGCTCCCAGCCCCACCGGCTATCTCCATATCGGCTCGGTACGTTCTGCGCTGTTCAATTGGCTTTATGCCCGGCACACAGGCGGCCAGTTCATTTTGCGCATCGAAGACACTGACCAGAAACGCCTGGTGGCTGATGCCGTAGACGATTTCACCAGCGGCCTGCGCTGGCTGGGTGCGCAGTGGGACGAAGGGCCACAAGTTGGTGGCGACCACGGTCCCTATTATCAAAGTGAGCGCTTGTCGCTGTACAAAACCTGGGCTGACTGGTTAGTCGAGCACGGCCACGCCTACCGCTGTTATTGCACCGAGGAGCGGTTGGACGCGCTGCGCGCTGAGCAACTGGCGCACAAGGAGCAACCCGGCTACGACCGCCACTGCCGCTACCTCACGCCGGAACAGCGGGCTGCGCATGAAGCCGCGGGCGATCCCTACGTCATCCGCCTGGCGATTGAGCCGCTGGACGGCAGCACCACCTTCCGCGACGCCATTCGCGGCGACATCACCTTCGAGCATAGCCAGTTGCAGGACACCGTGCTGCTGAAATCGGACGGCTGGCCCACCTATCATCTGGCCGCGGTGGTGGACGATCATGCCATGGCGATCACGCATATCATGCGCAGCGACGAATGGCTGAGCAGCGCGCCGCTCGGTGTGTTGCTCTATCAAGCCTTTGGCTGGGAGCCGCCGGTCTGGGCGCACCTGCCGGTGATCCTCAACCCCAACGGCAAGGGCAAGATGAGCAAGCGCCACGTGACCAGCGCAGACGGCAAGACCATTCCCGTGCTGCTGAAAGAATATATCGCGGAGGGCTATCTGCCGGAAGCAATGGTCAACTTCCTGGCTAATGTTGGCTGGAGCCTGGACGGCAGCACCGAAGTCTTCACCGCGCAGCAGGCGATTGATGCGTTCGACATCAACGCCATCAACCCAGCCCCCGCAGCCTTCCCTTACGACAAACTGGTCTGGCTGAATGGTGTGTACATCCGACAACTGGATGATGACGACCTATACCAGCGGCTGATCCCGTTCGTGGCCGCGGGGCTGGGCATGAGCGAAACTGAAATGGCGGCGCGGCCTGAACTGCGTGCGGCGGTACCCCTAATCAAAGAACGCATCAAGACCCTAGCAGAGGCCGCGCCGCTGCTGGGCTTCCTGTTTGTGAACGGCCCGTTGACCTACGACGACCCGCGTGAGCTGATCGGTGAGAAGATGACCGCCGCGCAGGCGCTGGAGGTACTGGAACGCAGCGCGGCCGCGCTGGCGGCCCTGCCCGCATGGGACAAGGAAAGCGTGGAGGCCAGCCTGCGCGAGCTGTCGGATGCCCTGGGGCTGAAGGTGCGACAATTACTGCACACCGTTCGTATTGCAGTTACCGGCGCGAAAGTTTCACCGCCGCTGTTTGAAGCCATCGTGATCCTCGGCCGCGCGCGCGTGCAGGAACGTCTGACTGCCGCGCAGGCCGAGCTGAAGCCATTGACCAGATGACAAAGTGATGGAATAGCTTGCTGGCTGTTCCCCGCCACTTATTTTGCGCTTATACGTTCGCACTCTTACAGGACTTATGGACGAATTTGTCGTTGCTGTTGTACAACTCCGTATTCGCCTGCCGCAGGACCGCGAGGAACTGGAGCAGCATTTGGTGCGTTTTGTGCGGTTGGCGCAAACCAAGCGCGCACGGCTGCTGGTCTTTCCGCAATTCACTGGCTTGATGGCGGCCGCTCTGGTGGCGCGCGGCCGCGGCACTGGCTTGCTCAAGCAGGCCGACCGGGCGCGGCGCACTAACGCGTCTTTCTGGACGCGTGCCCAGGCCAAACTGGCCGGCGGCGCCGCGGGCATTCTCGGCGCAGATTTTGGCCGCGCATTGGAGGATACGCTTTTGCAACAGCCTGATCTGCTGTGGGAGAGCTATGCCTCGCTGTTCGGCAGCATCGCCCGGCATCACGGCATGGTGGTGGTGGCGGGCAGCGCGTATCTGCAAGACTCGGCGGACGGTGCGGTGCGCCACATGGCAGGGGTATTTGGCCCCGACGGCAGCTTGCTGGGCACGCAGGCCGCGCTGGCGTTGGCGCACGATGAACACCCGCTGGTGGCTCCGGCTACGATGTGGGAAGCGATTGCCACGCCGCTGGGGCGGCTGGGCGTACTCGTGGGTAACGACATGCTCTACCCCGAAGCCGGGCGGCTACTGGCTTATGGCGGTGCGGAAATGCTGGTGGGAGTGGGCGCAGCCACCGAGGCTGCACAGTATCACCGCCAGCGGCTCGGCTTGCTGGCACGCGTCGAGGATAACCAGGTGTACGGTGCGCTCGGTTTTGCCGTGGGCTACAACCCATTCACCGCGGGCGACGAAGAACCGTATCTGGGCAAGTCGCTGATCGCTGCCCCCGCCAGCATGACCCCGCGCTATACCGGCGTGATGGTGGAGATGGGCACAGACGCGGCCGAAGGGCTGATTACCGCGGAATGGAGTTTTAGCGCGCTGCATGAGCAGTGGGCCAACGACCGGTCGCCGCTGCGTTCGGCGTTGCCGTTGGCGAGCACTGGCCCGGCGCTGGCCGCGATTTATGGCCGCGGCTTGCCGGTGCAGCCCGCGCTGGAGGCAGGCGATGCCCTGGCGGCCCTACCCGCGCCGGAAATGGCGCCTGATATGGATGCAGATGCCGCCGATTGAGGATAGCAGGAGGGGGAGATGGCGGCAATGTTACACCGATAAACCACCCAGATGACATTAGAACAATCAATAACCCACCCTTCAAGGCAATTTCTCTACGTGCTCAAGCTGATCCCGCGGCTGTTGCAGGCCGAAAACTGGACACCGGCGGATGAGGCTGTTGTGGGTGATCATTTTGCGCGCTTGCAACGCTTGCTGGCCGAGGGTGTACTGATCCTGGCGGGCAAAACGGACGGACTGGATACCAACACCTTTGGTCTCGTGATCTTCGAGGCCGCGGATGAGCCGACTGCGCAGGCGTTGATGGCTTCCGATCCCGCAGTGGCAGGCGGCATTATGACCGCGACGCTGTATCCTTACTCCGTGGCGCTGATGCGAAAGTAACCCAGAGGAGATAAGATCTATGCGAACCAGCAACAAATCGTTTCTTGCCATCCTGTTTGCCGGCCTGTGGATTAACGCGTCCGAGTTTCTGCGTAACCAGGTGCTATTCACCAACTACTGGGTTGAGCATTACCGCACGCTGGGCCTCGTCTTTCCCGCTGCGCCGATTAATGGCCTGGTGTGGGTACTCTGGGGTTTCGTATTCGCCGCGGTGCTGTACATCCTCTCTCGTCGCTTCACCTGGCTACAAACCGCCACCCTTGGCTGGGTGGTGGGGTTTATGTTGATGTGGCTGGTAACCTGGAATCTGGATGTGCTGCCTGTGCGGCTGCTCGTCTTTGCCATCCCGCTCAGCCTCTTGGAAAGCGGGCTGGCTGCGTTCATCATCCACAAGTTGGCGCCCGCCTCACAGTCAGGACGTTGACATGTCTGTTCCTGCTGCTATCACCCGCGCACAAAACGACCCGACCCGGCCGCGCTTTCATTTTGGCTCGCCCACGGGCTGGATGAACGACCCCAACGGCACGGTATTTTATCAGGGATATTATCATCTTTTTTACCAGTGGAACCCCGATGGCGACACATGGGGCAACATTCACTGGGGTCATGCACGCAGCCGCGACCTGCTCGCGTGGCAACACCTGTCGGTGGCGCTTGCACCATCGCCCGAACTGGGGGAGGAACATTGCTTTTCCGGCTGTCTGGCGCTGCGCCACAATGCCCCTCCTTTGATTCTCTACACCGCGGTTGGCCCACAGATGGATGCCCTGACTGGCGCGCAGCAGTGGGCCGCAGTGGGTGACGATGATCTGCTCACTTGGGCCAAATCCCCGACCAATCCCTTCCTGCCAGCGAGCGTACACGACGGTCTGGAAGTGCTTGACTGGCGCGACCCCTTTGTTTTTCATGTTGGGGGACAAGCCTTGATGCTGCTGGCTGGCAAACTGGCCGAGAAAGAGGGCGGCGGCGGCGTTGTCTTGCTGTACGAAGCGACCGATGGCACACTGGAACGTTGGCGCTATCGCAACATCCTGTTCCGCTACGCCGATACGAGCAAGCTTTGCGTAGAATGTCCCAATTTATTTTACCTGAACGGCTATTGGGTGTTGCTGCTTTCCACTGTCGAGCGTGTCGAGTACTTTGTCGGTGAGTTCGATCTGGTCGCGGGCCGCTTTGTACCGCAAGATCAGGGCTGGCTGGACGGCAGCGACAACGTCTACGCCACCAATTTATTGTGGGATGATCAACAGCGGTTGCTCTGCTGGACATGGCTGCGCGGCTTCGCGCCCGGTCGCGGTTGGAGCGGCTGTCTGGCGCTGCCGCGCGTGCTGTCAGTGGATGCGGATGGTACATTGCGCCAGCGACCGGCTGCCGAGCTGCACGCTCTGCGCGGCGCGGCAGTGACGACCCGCGCGGCGTTGGCTACCGGCGAAATGCAGCAACTTGACTGGCAGGGCAACGCGCTGGAAATGGCCGCCACGGTCACTTGCTCCCCGGCGGCAACTTTTGGTGTGCGTCTGTTGCCGGTCGGCACAGCCGGTCAGCCAGTGCAGTTGACGTGTCTGACCGATGAACTTCGTCTCAACGACAAGCAGCTCGCTTTTGACCGCGGCGCGGCGCCCATGACACTGCGGCTGTTTCTGGATCGCTCCGTGATCGAAGTGTTTGTTAATGATCAGGTTTGTTTGACACTGGTATTGACCGACCCCGCCGCGGCGTACCAGATTGAGTTGTTGGCAGCGCAGGGTGATGTCACGTTCGAGCCGATTACCTTATGGACGCTGAATTCCCTGACGTTTAGCTGAACTCCCGCCGGTGAGGTTGTGTGCGACCGATCATTGCGTTTATGCCCAGGATGGATGATGCTTGAATTTCCCAACCGCAATCCCTTTACGATGAGCGGTCCGTGGTCTTATCGCCTGCGCAGCCTGTTGACATTCTTCCGTGCAGCGCTGACTGTCAGCGTGCGGCGCGCGTTGCACGGGCCACAACGTCCCAACTGGACGTGGAACTTTGAAGTGATAACCTCGTTCGCACGCGCGCAAGCCATCGCCGCGTTTGAGATCTCTGACCCTGTGGCGAGCCGCGCGTATGAAAATGTCCTCGTCCCCTACTCGCCCGCGCTGGCGCAGATAAATGTTCGGCTGGTGGAAGGCCCGGTGCAGGGGCACTGGTACACGCCGAAGGTCGGTCATCGCGCGGTGACGTTACTTTATCTGCATGGCGGTGGCTATGTGTATTATGCCGACTTGTACCACAGTCTGATTTCGGAAGTTGCCCTGGCTACCGAAGCCAACACCTTTGCGCTCGATTATCGTCTCAGTCCGGAGCATCCCTTTCCCGCGCAACTGGAAGATGCCGTGGCCGCGTATCGTTGGCTGCTGGAGCAAGGCGTCGCGCCGGATCGGTTGGTGGTCGCGGGCGATTCCGCGGGTGGTAACTTGACGCTGACGTTGCTGCTGGCATTGCGCGACGCACGCCTGCCGCTGCCCGCGCTGGCAGTGGGCATCTCGCCGTGGACGGATGTGGGCGATCGTGGCGCGAGCATGACTACCAACGAAGAAACCGACTGGATCCAGAAACGTATGGCGATTCAGTGGGGCAAATGGCTGTGCAACGGCGCTGATCCCACCAATCCTCTCATCTCGCCCATCTACGGCGATTGGCGCAACCTGCCGCCGGTGTACATTCAGGCCGGCGACGCAGAAGTACTCTACGACATGATTCGTGAATTCGTCGCTCTGGCGCAGGCTCAGGGCGCTGATGTGACGTTGGATGTATGGCCGCACATGAACCACGATTTTCAGGCTTTTGGTGAGGCCGCACCAGACAGCGCGCTGGCCTTCGCGCGCCTGCGCGAAGTGGTCAGACAACACGTTACATAGCCTGGCAGTAAACTGTTCAACTTAATTAGGAGGAGTCCTGTGAATTTCTTTGATACTTTTGGCGACCGTATCATGGAGTGGTTGAGCGTTGGTATTCCGCGCATGATTGCGGCTGTAGTGATCTTCCTGATCATGTTTTATCTGGCAGGCTGGGTAGGGCGAGCAGTTACGCGTACTGCTGCACGACGGGGCCTGAATGCGGAAGTAACCCTGCTGCTGTCCAGGCTGGGGCGCGGAGCAGTTATTTTGTTGGGTTTCATCTGGGCTTTGCAACAGGTCCATTTTGACCTGACAGCTTTTCTGGCTGGTCTGGGCGTAGTGGGCTTTACCGTTGGCTTTGCCTTGCAGGATATTTCCCGCAACTTCGTTTCCGGCGTCTTGTTGTTGTGGCAACAACCTTTTAATATCGGTGATATGATTGAAGTCAGCGGTTTCACGGGCAGGATCACCGATATTTCGCTGCGCTCCACAGAAATGCGCACCGCCGATGGCTTGTTGGTGCTGATCCCCAACGCAGATGTATATACCAAACCGATAGTCAATCATTCGCGCGTATCGCGTCGGCGGATCGAACTGAAGGCGTGGGCGCAGTATGACAACGATTTGCAGGAAGTTTCCGATGTGGCTCTGGCTGCGATTGGGCAAGTGCCAGGTCTGGCCTTGGCTGACCCCGTACCTTCTATTACCTTTGACCGTTTCGTCGAGAACGCCGTTAACTTCACCCTGTACTTCTGGATTGATACCGGGGCCACCGAGGTGGCCGTTGCACAGGATCAAAGCGTCAAAGCGATCAAAGCTGCTTTCGAGGCTGCGGGCATAGAATTGCGCCGGCCGCGCGTGCTGTCAGGCAGCGAAGACCTTAAAAGCTCATAGATGTCTGTAAAAACAAAAACGGACTGCCATTCGCGGCAGTCCGTTTTGTTTTTACCCGTTATACTGTTTAGTTGCGTATCATCATGGGTAGGAAGTACAGATCGGACGCATCTGCCGAGCGCAAGACGCCGGCGCGTACAATGAGCGCGGACGGAGTAGCCGGCGTTTGTGCAATGAAGATCACGTTGGCCGAGCTGAAACCGACAGGAACTTGATTGAGTACCAGGCTCAGGTCAATAAATGTGCCGCCCGGCACAGCCGTCCCGGATGTTGGGTTTACCGTCAGCCAGGTCACCAGCGGAACGCGGGTTGCGTTTTCGCCCGCGCCGATCACCAGCGTATCACCTTCACGCGTGACGGGTTGCTTGGCAGCCAGCGCCGCTTCGACCTGTTCTGCCACTTGGGTGTTGACCACGCTGGCTGTCCACGGAATCTGCGCGCCGGTGATGGTCACGCTGCGCGTGCCGGGATCGTTCGGCGGTATGTAGAACCAGCTCACGCGCGTGGGAGAAACCGCAAACTGTGGCGCCGTGACATTGAGATTGATGGTGACGATCTGCGGGGAGTTGGACACATCGGCAGCGCCGTCAATGCGAACTTTGCCAACGTAACTGCCCGACATACCTGCGCTGGTGGTTACGATAACCTGGGGGGTTGAAGGGGCAGTGCCGTTGTACGCTGACAGAGAAAGCCATGAGCCACCTTCGGTCACAGTGGCAGTCCAGGCCAGGGTACCAACAGATGAGTTGGTGATGTTGATTGTCTTGCTGTCGCTTAACCCTGCCTGGACAGAGAAGTCAAGCGTCAAGGGAGAAACAGCCAGGGCCGGGCCGGTTGGGATGCCTGGGCCGTCAATATTGCCAACGGCAAAATTACCATTGTCAATAAAACTGCCGGAAGTGCTGGTTTTGGCGCTGCCGTTGGCCGGATCGGTATAGATCAGATATTCATTCGATGACATCACGACGACTTCGTCGCGGTTGTCGCCATTGAAGTCAGCGCCGCGAATCCCCTTGTATTTGTCAATGCCCGACAAATCATCAAATGAAACAGCCGTATCGTTGCCAATATTGCGCGAAGTCAAACCAACAATATTCGTATTATTGACACGGCCTGGGCGCAACAAAAAGACTTCCTGATCACCACTCGCGTTGACATCAGCCAGTCCGATCCAGCGGAATTCCGGGAAAAAGCGTCCAGCCGTAACATCCTGCAAGTTGACTTGACCTGCTACCCAGCGCATAACGAGAAAAGAATCGCGCTGATCAAGTACACCGGAGCGGGTTAGTACAAGTTCGTCCTTGTTATCAGCATCATTGGCAACATTGCCCACTGCTAGGTTCACCCAGGGGAATACGTAGTCGCGGTTATCAAAGAATTCCCGCCAACCATCGCCAGGATCCCACATTAAAATCTGGAACTTGTTGTTACCAATAGGGCGCACACCGACCAATTGATCCCGATTATTGCCCATGATTTTACCGGTAGCCAAGGCCGTCCAATTGATGCCATGAACCTGAGTGCGAGTTTGTGTCCAACCATTGGCGGCGCTGTAATAAAAGACGCGCATATTAGTCTGGTTGGGTGGGGCAACTGTCTCGAACAACACAACCTCTTGGGAACCGTTGCCGTCAAAATCGCCCGTCACCACGCGTTGCCAGCTTTGGCCGGCTGAAGCGGTGAAGGTAAAGGCGGTATTGGGTTCGTTGGTTCGACGCACAGGGTCATACACAATCGCTTCACTGCCGCGTAACCCAAGTACTTCGGCCGATCCGTCGCCGTTGAAGTCAGCCGCTGTTACATTCGTGAAACCTGTTACGGGCGATTCCCAGACCACTGGCTGAAAACCCGCTGGGACATCCAGATCTTTGACGACTAATCTACCGTCGTTTGTAATAACGACCAATTCATCATCGGGGTTTGTAGTAACTTCGTGTGAAGCAGTTTGCGCCTGGACGATTGGAACCATCCCCAGCAGAAGAACCAAGATCAGCAAAGTTTGAAGCATTCGTCGCATATGGTTGTTTCCTCCGAAAAAGTTTCATTTGAGGGTGCGTATACGCACCAAGGATCACAGGCAATGGTAGAGCAGCAAATTCACCGAATTGTAACACAAGACAATGGATCGGGTATAATCTGCAAAGTTATTGGGTTTCATGCAGTTCACATGTAAGATGTTCAAAATGCTTCAACGTTCAAAAAAACTCACCCGTCAACATTTCAGCCTGTTGGTGCAAGCCATTTTTCTGGCTAGTTTAAGCTGGCTTTTGCTGCTCGTGCCCTATCAGTTTCAACCTACAGATCGCACGCTTTTGATTGGAAGTGAACCGGTAACGACGCGTTTAACGGGTTTTTCGTTTGTCGAAACTGATGGACAGCGCGCCTATCGCTGGAGCGAAGCAGATGCCAGCATTCGTTTTGACAACGTCGCCAACCAGCCCATGCAACTGGTTATCATCATGCACGCGGCGCGGCCAAACGCGGCCCCGCACATGGTGTTGTCAGTCAACGGGGTCGAATTGCAAAGATTACAGCCCGGTGGTAACTTTGCAGAATACCGTTTTGTCATTCCGCGCTCCCTGATTGGGTGGCAGGGTCGAGCGACCATCAGCTTTCAGGTCGATCCTTTCAACGCGCCGCCGGATACACGACAACTGGGCGCTGCCATTGCCTCCATCCAGCTACTTTCGCTCGGCGGGCCAATTGTGCCCCCCTGGCCCGTAACCTGGCCCCTGTTGCTGGCAACGGTGGTATTCGTCATCCTGGCAACTCGTCTGCATCTGCGGATTGCTACGCGTGTCTTTATCGTGCTGGTGGTCGCGCTCGGCTATGCCTTGGCCGCACTACGGTTTCCGGAAACATTGGGCAGCAATGCCCGCTGGTTACCGATCCTTGCAGGTGCAGGGTTGGTGCTAGCTGTGGCTCTGCCCCCTTTACCTCGCCTTCTGCGCACCATCTGGCACCGGCTGGCGCAACTCAGAACGACGCACCCCACGACATTTTGGGGAACGGTGATCGTCGCCGCGTTTCTGGCAATAGCACTGCCGCTGGCTACCACATCTGGCTATTGGGGTGATATCGAAATCTACATGGCCTGGACTTATCAGATCACGCACTTTGGTATCCACTCGGCCTACTCACCGCCTGCCATTGAACTGCCCAATACGACCCCATTTTTGCTGTATCTTTTCAAGCCAGCCGGGCAGCTCTTTCAACGTTTCTGGTCCCCCGACTTTCCCCCCACCTGGCAGGTGCGCGATCACATCCCTGTGTTACGCTTTCTGCTGCGCATTCCAGCCTTATTGGCGACATTAAGCATTGCCCTGCTGCTGTATCGAGAAACACGCACGGACTGGGGCCGCCGCACAGCCTTGCTGGTCGCGGCTGCGTACTTGTTCAATCCCGCCGTGCTTTTTGAAGCACCTTATTACGGTCAAACCGGTGCTGTCCACTCCCTGTTTATGCTGGCAAGCATTATAGCCCTGGTCCACAGGCGTCCCGCGCTCAGTTGGGCCAGCCTCATGGCCGGTGCATTAACGAAGCCACAAGCTGACATCTTCTGGCCGTTAGTCATCCTGTTAACCTGGCAGCGTTTTGGCTGGCGCGGCATGGTGCGCGGCAGTCTGGCTGCCCTCCTGGTTGCGTTGGTCATTCTGTTCCCCTTCCTGCAACACGGCACTCTGGATGATATGTGGACGCGCGTCAGCCGCGTCACCTCGTACCATCCCGTGCTTTCAGCCACCGCTCATAATTTTTGGTGGTTTATCAGCTTTGGGCAGGGTAAAGCCAGCGATCTGGGTACATGGCCGATCTTTGCCAGGCTGGGCTGGTCATTGTTTACCTTTCGCAATATCGGTCTGGGCCTGTTTGGGCTGGCATTTCTGCTGGTGCTGGTGCGTGTTTTACGTGATAATGGCAAAGCAACGCTTTACGAAGCCGCCGCTTATCTTTTTTGTGCCTTCTTTATGCTCTCCACTCAAATCCACGAGAATCACCTGATCCCAATGTATTCGCTGTTGCTGTTGGCAGCGGTTGCCAACCGCCGCTTGCGCTGGATTTACGCGCTGCTGGCTGTCACCTCGACCGTCAACATGGCCCTCCATTACCCGGTATTGTTACATCAGTTCGTGCCTCAGAATCCCGATGTCTGGGGCGGCGCCGAGCTATTTTTGCCGCGCTGGATCAACTCGGCTGTTCAGGTGGCAATCTTTGTCTATTGGACCTGGTTGTTTGGCCGCACGACCTGGTCGGTCCTGCGATCAACCCGCCCCATACGCAGCACCCAAATGATCCAGACCACGAAAACAGCCACATTGACCAAAGTGGCAGCCAGCTGAAGAGGAAAAAGCGGGGAAATTTGCTCCGGTGAAACAGGCGCAAGCGGGCCAAGCAGGCGGGTGTCGTAGGTCAGCAGGTTAATTCCCCACGTAACATTCAGAATTAGCGTCAACCAGACCGCGCTCCGGTTGTGGACCATTGCCACACCCAGAAGAGCAATGGTGGGGAACAGATAATTTTCATGAATTTGCGTTGGCAGCATGAAAAATGCCATACCAGCGAAAGCAGCCAATAAAGCCAGCTCGGCCTTGCCGCGCGCACGCCAGGTTTGCACCACGATCAAGCCCTGTGCGAGACCAAAATACACAAACAGCCCGATCATACGATAAGAAATCAGCCCAGCTACCAGTTCTGTATCCTTGATGCTCCATACATGCCCCCAGCCCACCAGCCACCAAACATTAAACGCCAGCGAACTGATGCGCGGACCGTGTCCGATGGTAGTAGAGATCGTACGCAGCATATCGTGCAGCGTACCAGCGAATGCAAAGGGCAGTAAAACGGCTCCTGCCAGCGCGCTACCAACCAATAACGCTTGTACGATTTGTCGCCGCGGCGATAAATGACGTACTCCCGCAGTCAGCAAGAAAGGTGCAAAAGCAGCCGCTTGTGGCTTGGTCAACAGGCCAGCCGCGCTTCCCGCGCCAGCAACAGATCCCCGGTTGAGCAAAATACCAACAACACCGACCAGAACGCCCAGCGTGTATAACGGATCGCCCAACTGCCCATGAAATGCAACCACGTATATGATGCCCGGACTGAAGGCATAGGCGGCAGCGATCCAGCGGCTGCGCGCCAGGGAAGTTTGTGCGGCAGCATAGCGCAGAATAACCAGCAGGATCAGCATATCCAGCAAGATGGTGGGCAGTTTCATCGCTAAATCCAGTCGCGGGCTGCTCATATCCAGTTCAGGCGACATCAGCAGTTGGTAGAGGCCCCCGGCTGCCGCCAGCAAATAATGATGGAGTGGTGGATAAGCTCCCACAATCGGGTCCAGGTCGTATGCGCGTGCCACACCATGTCGCGTGACAGTTTCCAACATCATTTTAAACGCAATGAAGTTGTCGTGATCGCCAGGTGCATGAGCCAACACAAAGCGAATTGCGAAAGCCAGCAGGAACAAAGCAGAGGCAAAACGCAAAAGCGCCAAATCAGGGGCATTTCCTCTGCGCCGCGCGGCTAACTCGGCCAACAGCCAGGCCACCAACTGTATAGTCCAAATGCGTACCACCAACCAGGTCGCTGCTGGCCGTTCCCAAAACAGCAACCAGGCAAAGGCTGCCAGCAGCAACAGCGCCAACCCGCCCGCGACCTGCCGACCGCTCCCCAGCCGACGTAGCCAGGCATAGGCAGTCACCACTGCGCCGATCAGATAGAGGGATACCGGTAACGGGGGCCATTGCCAGCCCTCTGGCAACGTTTCCACCCTGACAGCGTTCACCAGCACCGCTAATGGGCGTAAATCCGCGGGCGGAGCAAACGTCGGTGCACTCAGCACTAGGTTCACCGTGCCGGCCCAGCCAGTCAAGCTGGCATCACCTTCGATAACCTGCTGGCTGGTATCATTATTCAATTGCCAGGTTTGCATCAACCTGCCGTTGATCCACGCCTCCACTGGCACAGGCGAAGGCTCATCCTCTGGGCGCGGCGCGCTGACATCCAGCGTCACACGGGTACGCTGAAAGGCTCCTGCTAGCCCAGGCAAACGCAACGTAGCCGGTGATGAAGTCCAGCGATAAGGTCCGCCCGCGCCACTTTCGACCGGAAACCAGTGTTCCAGTAAAGTATTGTGCCATCGGCTCGCCAGGTCCAACCGAAAATTGACCGGTTGTTGATAAGCAATCAGCACCAGCAGGCCAGTCAGCAGAGCCAGAGCAACTCCAAAGCGGTCACGTAGCAAAGATTTCCAGGGCAGGGCTTTTTGATCCATACATACTCAGCAAAACTTGTAAATTTTGTTAAAGCAGCGCTATTCTACCACACCTCACGACGGCTTACCGAACAGCGGGCCGATTTAGAACACAGGCCGCGGCAAGGTATAATACCCCCATGACCCTGCACATCGAACTCCATCAAACCGATCCCGCCAGTCGCGCCCGGCTGGGCACGCTGCACACCCCTCACGGTGCAGTCCCCACGCCATTGTTTGCACCGGTCGGCACTCAGGCCACCGTCAAAACCATGACCCCGCGCGATCTGCGCGAAATCGGCGCTGGCCTGATTCTCGCCAATACCTACCATCTGTTCCTGCGCCCCGGCGCTGAGTTGATCGAGGACATGGGCGGCCTGCACGGCTTCATGCGCTGGGAGGGGCCGATCCTCACCGATTCCGGCGGCTACCAGGTGTTCAGCCTTGCACATCGCCGCAAGCTCGACCCCGACGGCGTCACCTTTCGTTCGCACATTGACGGCAGCTTGCAACGGTTCACCCCAGAATCAGTGATGGACACCGAACAGAAGCTCGGCGCAGACATCGCCATGTGCCTTGATGAATGTCCCGACCCGCTGGATCGTTCAGCCAACGAGCGCGCCCTCGTGCGCACGCACGCGTGGGCCGAGCGCTGCCGCGCCGCACACACCCGCACCGATCAGGCACTCTTTGGCATCGTGCAGGGCGGCATCTTCCCCGATCTGCGCAGCGAATCCGCCCGCTTCCTCAGCACACTCGACTTCCCCGGCTACGCCGTGGGCGGTTTGGCCGTCGGTGAAACCAAGGCGCAAATGCTCGAAACCCTGGCGCATACCTGCCCCCAGTTGCCGGAAGACAAGCCGCGCTACCTGATGGGCGTCGGCGCGCCGGAAGATATTCTGGAAGCCGTGGCGCAGGGCATTGACATGTTCGACTGCGTTCTGCCGACGCGCATCGCGCGCAACGGCGCACTGCTGACGCGCACCGGTCGTCTCAACATCCGCAACGCCCAGCACACCGCGTCAACGCTGCCCATCGAAGCCGACTGCGACTGCTACACCTGCCAGAACTTCACCCTCGCCTACTTGCGCCACCTGTTCAAGGCGGGCGAAACCCTCGGCCTGCACCTGGCAACGCTGCACAATCTGCGCTTCATGGCGCGCTTGATGGCTCAAATCCGCGCCAGCATCGCCGACGGAACCTTCCTCGCCTTCAAAGATGCGTTTTTAGCCGATTACCAGATGAGCGACCAGGACGCGCGTGCCCGCAATCGTCAGGCACGCCGCGCCGCGTTGGCCGCTCAAGCCTGAGGCAAATGCTGCTCATGCTGTATCGTGCTTGTTTCCCCCGGTTGCTTCGTCGTCTGGCCTTGGGCGTCCTGTGGCTGGCTATGCTGGCGCTGGCCGCCTGCGGCACCACATTGCCCACCATCGAACCCGTAGAACTGACAATAGCGGCCAGCAGCAGCGCGCAGCCGTTGGCCCAGCAACTGGCCACGGCCTATCACGCCGCCAACAACCACATCACCGTACACGTTTTGCCGCTCGCCAACGAGGCCGCCGCACAGCAAGCGGTTCTGGATGGCCGCGCCGATGCCGCGCTAGTCGCCGGCCCGTTCGCAGACAGCCCCCTGCACGCCCACCCGCTGGCCATGGACGGGCTGGCCGTGGTGATCAACCCCGCGCGTCCGCTGGAAAATATTACCCCTGGCCAGATTACAGACATCTTTCGCGGTCAGGTGCGTGCCTGGGCCGATCTCGGCGTGGGCGATGGCGACATCCAGGTGGTGACGCGCGAGGCCGACGCCGCACCGCGACGCGTACTCACGACAGTCTTTCTCGGCGCGCGGCAATTGACACCGACCGCGCGCGTGGCCCCTGATGACGCCACTGTGCGCGCCCAAGTGGCCGCCGACAGCAATGCCATCGCTGTGTTGCCATTGAGCTGGGTGGACAGCAGCGTGCGCGCCGTGCCGATTGATGGCCGCGGCCCTGAGTGGGTGGCGCATGGCTGGCCCGACTATCCCGCCCGCCTGCCGCTCACCCTGTTCACTTCCGCCACCCCCTCTGCCGACCTGGCCGCGCTGCTGAGCTGGCTTGCCAGCCCGCCCGGCCAAACAGTGATAAGTCGCCAGTACGCCCTGGCCGGAGCCGCCCCGTGATCGCTGCCTTGACGATGCAAAAACTGGCCCTGTCCACGATGTGGATGCAGCACCGCTTCACGCGGGTGGCTGATTTTGCCGCAGCCGCGCGGACGCTGGGCTTTGGCGGCATTGAAATCAGCCATATCGTTACCCCGGCGCTGCTGGGCGAGGCTGATGTAGCCGCGCTGGGTGTCCGTTCGGTGCATTTTCCCGCGCCGATTGTACCTTCTCCCTTTGGCCCGCCCGCGGAAACGCTGCTCAGCTCGCCGGATGACGCACAGCGACGCTGGGCTGTGCAGCAAGGCTACGGCAGCATTGATCTGGCAGTGCGCGCGGGTGCGGACACGGTCTGCCTGCATTTGGGCGAGGTTCCCGCCAGTCACGCACTGGAATGGGCGTTGGTACAGCGATTCTTGGGCAACCAGCGCGGAAGTGCCGCATATGCCGCCGCGCTGGCCGCGGTCAAGGCGGATCGTGCGCGTGTGGCGCAGCCCGCGCTGGATGCCGCACAGCGCAGCCTGGCCGAGTTGGCCGACTATGCCCGGCCGCGCGGCGTGCGGTTGGGTATCGAATCGCGCGTGCAGTATTGGCAAATTCCCACGTTTACCGAGCTGCGCACGCTGCTGGATGGCAGCGATCCGGCTGTGGTGGGGTTTTGGTATGATGTAGGTCACGTTCAAGTGTTGCATAACCTCGGTGTGCATGATCATGCCGCCTGGCCAGCCGCGTTTGCCAGCCGTATCGTCGGCGTGCATTTTCACGATGTGGTGGGGCTGCGCGACCATTTGCTGCCCGGCCAGGGCGAGCTGGATTTTGCCCAGATTCTGGCGCTGTTGCCTGCCGATGCCGCGTTGACCTGTGAACTGGACTGGTACTTTACGCCGGAGGAGATTGTCGCGGGCGCGGCGTGGTTGCTGGCGCAAAGCGCGCCGACCGCGTCCATTTGAACAAATGTCTGAACGCGTTTTTGGGTTTTTCTAAAGGCTGTGCTATAATTCCCGCAGTCGAAGCAGCTCTTTCCGAAAAGTGGGCAACCCCCACTTTTCTTGTTGTCAGGGCTTTTTGCTCCGAGCAGTGCCCGTGGGGCGCTCAACTTACAACTTTATATTGGTTAGCACCAGGAGTGCGAAGAAGGTATGAAGAACGAATTGATCATGGCCATCAACAACATCTGCATCGAGCGCGAGCTGGAGCCGCAGGTAGTGTTTGACGCCATTGAGAACGCACTTGTATCCGCCCATCGCAAACGTTTTGGCACGGGGGCCAACGTCAGGGCGCAAGTTGATCAGCGAACCGGCGAAATGAAGATTTTTATCGAGAAGGAAGTGGTGGAAGACGTCACCGACGACTCGATGCAGATTTCACTAGCCAAGGCCCGCGCCATTCAAACAACGTCCGATCTGGGTGATATTGTATTGGTCGAAAATACCCCCAAGAGCTTCGGACGCATTGCCGCGCAGACTGCCAAGCAAGTGATCCTGCAACGCATCCGCGAGGCCGAGCGCGACGCAATCTATCAGCGTTACCAAACCCGCGTGGGCGAGATTGTGCATTGTACGATCCGCAGCGTGGACTTCAATACGGGCGCAGTAACCGCCACGATTGACGGTAAAGCTGAGGGCCTGCTGACCAAGGAAGACCAAATTCCGACCGAGCGTTACCGCGCCAATAACAAGCTGCGCTGCTACCTGGTTGAGGTGGAGCGTGGCGCGCGCGGCCCGGCCATTCGCCTTTCCCGTACACATCGCGGCCTGCTGCGCCGCCTGCTGGAACAGGAAGTGCCGGAAATCTACAACGGCACGGTCGAGATCAAGAGCATCGCGCGCGAGCCGGGCCAACGCTCCAAGGTAGCCGTAGCTGCCTTGCAGTCAGGCGTGGATCCGGTCGGCTCCTGCGTCGGGATGCGCGGCGTGCGTATTCAGGCGATTGTCAACGAG
Organism: Anaerolineae bacterium; assembly: GCA_049299095.1. Classification (GTDB taxonomy): domain Bacteria; phylum Chloroflexota; class Anaerolineae; order JAAEKA01; family JAAEKA01; genus JAAEKA01. Next base: position 54,346 of record JBAQWV010000153.1, read on the forward strand.
CTAAACGGCGAGAAGATTGACGTGATCGAGTGGAACCCCGATCCGAACCAGTTTATTGCCAGTGCGCTCAGCCCGGCCAAGGTGTCTATGGTGATCCTCGACGACACTGTGGACAACCGCACCGCGATTGTGGTCGTGCCAGACAAACAATTGTCGCTGGCGATCGGTAAGGAAGGGCAGAACGCCCGCCTGAGCGCCAAGCTGACCGGCTGGCGTATTGACATCAAGAGCGAAAGCGAAGCAGAAACCGAGGGCCTGCAAGAGCTGGCCACGGAGTTGAACGCCAAGCGCGCCCGTATGGCGATGGCGCGTGCCCGCGCCGAATCGGAAGACATCCTGTCGGTGGCAGAGCAGCTTCTCAGTGACGACCTGACTGTTGAGGCGGAAGCTGGTGAACTGGATGCGCCCTACGCGGATGAGTACGACATCGAGTATGCCGAGATGGATGCAGAAGCCGCCATTGCTGGCGAAGCAGCGCCGAGCGCGGCGCTGGCAGAAGGCGAAATCGCGGCAGAAGGCGAAGCGGTCGCTGAAGTCTACGATGAATACGATGAGTATGCAGACTATGGCGAATACAACGCCGAAGCCGCGACCGATGAACTCGCTTACGACGAATACGCAGTCTATGACGAATATGCTGATTATGAAGGTCTGGGCGAGTTTACCGAAAGCGACTTTGAAGAGTACGCGTCCGAAGCGCCTGCGCCGGCAGCCGGCACAAAGAGCAAGGGCAAAAAGGCTGTCAACAAGGGCAAGAAGACCGGCTATCCCGGGGCTGATCGTCGCCGCAAGCATGGCCGCGCCGATTGGCTTAACTTCGACGAATAATATTATGAAGCAGGCCTGACGCAGCGGACCGAGACTTGTCTCGGTGTGCCGGACCTGTAATGACATCTGTTCACACTGGCAAGGGAGGCAATGCCGCAACCTCCTTTGCCGGGCTGGAGCCAGCAAAGTCGTGGCAAAAGCAACCCAACCCGGCAGACACCGCCACGTTCCCCAGCGTAGCTGCATTGCCTGCCGTCGTACAGACAGTAAACGAGAATTGATTCGGATCGTGCGCACGCCGCAAGGTGTGCAAATTGATCCCACCGGCAAGCTAGCCGGTCGCGGGGCTTATCTGTGCAAGGCGCGTGAGTGCTGGCAGAAAGCTCTAAAAATTTCGGCCCTGAACAGGGCACTCAAAACAACGATCAGCGTTGAAGAGCAGGCGATGCTGCAAGCCTTTGCAGACAGCCTGCCCGTAGCCCCGGAAAGCGAAAGCAGTAATAACACGCTGCTGGGCTAAGTTTTGGTGAAAGATAGAAAAATGGGCATGGCGCTTTTGAATGCGTCGAGTGGTCACGACGACCGGGAAATAACTCAAGAAGGAGCGCGCATATGCACGCTTAGGTAACGCCACCCCTTCTTTCGCGTTGTTCTCCTCTCGTCAGCCTCCTTCGGGTCGCACCACAACCCCAATATCCCTAGCAGATAAACGCTGTCTACCCAGGCAGACAGCGTTGACACGCAGTCGCACTGTTTGTTCAGGCAAAAATTATGGCGTGCGCGGGCGTGTAGAGAGGTGAACGTTATGTCAGAGCAAATTAAATCCGTTTCCGAACAAGCTTCAACGGACGATCCTACAACACAAAAGACGGGGGAAGCGCAGTCTGTTCAGCGGCCACGTCCAGCAGGCGCGCAGCCAACCGCAGCCAGTACCAATCAACCGGCGCGGCCAGCCGCTGCTGGTGAACGCCCCGCCACTGGCCAGGGGCAGCCACGCCCGCAGGGCCAAGGCCAATCCCGGCCGCAAGGACAACCGGGACAGGGTCAACCGCGTCCCCAGGGCCAGGGTGCACCGCGCCCGCAAGGCCAGGGCCAGGG
>JBAQWV010000154.1:0-71293 GCA_049299095.1 Anaerolineae bacterium
GTATTCCTCACGCGCGTGGATGGAAAGCCGTGGATGGTGGTTGGGGAGAGTTATGCTTCTGCGGGCTTGACCGCTTCGAGGATGCGCCACAGATAGTCGTAGTTGACGCGCTGTTCATTGATCGCGCGCTGCTCCTCAGGGGTGGAGAAGATGAATTCGCCCAGTGTTTCCAGTCCGGCCACCATGCCGGCCAGGCCGGGGGAGCGGGTGTAGAACTTGTTGCGCGGCACAAAATAGAGCGACACCGCGCCATCTTCCCATAGTGCGATGATGTTGGCAGAGGCTGCTTCGCCCGCCTGCTGATCCCAGGTCGCGGCCAGCTCGACCGCGGCTTCAATGACCGCGTCCTTCGGCCCGCGCACCTGATACGCGGTCAGCGGGTATTCGGGGATGGACACGACCTCGGCGGCCTGTGCCGCCACGGGCTGGGCAAAGAGGGTCTGACGTGCCAGCCGGGCCGCGGTTTGGATCGGAAAGCTGCCGTGGCCGTCGGGGATTTCAAAAAAGTGGAAGTGCAAATGCTTTTCGATGCTGGCTCCGGCTCCCGCTCCGTTGTAAAATCCAACGAAAGTGGGCAGTTGAGCCACAATCGCGTATAAATCTTCAATGATACGGCGGATGCGTGCCAAAGTCTGCGTGGCGTCACCGGTGACGTGGAAGGTTTGTGGTATGTGTTCGCCCGCGGCCATCGTCAGGTGTGTGCGCGTGAAGGGGAATGGGTTGCAGAGCGCGTTATAGGTGCGGTCGTTGACACTGTATTGGTAGTAACTTTGTACGCCGCGGTGTTGCCAGCGAATATTATCGGTACATAGGTAGCACGAGGTATCAGCTTGACCCTGCACCTGCGCGCCGCGCGGCATCACTGTGCGCCCTGCGCCCTTGAAGCGTTCGGCACGGCGCGGGTTGAACTGTACGATGAAGAAGTGCTGGTTGTTTTCCCCAGACGCGCGATAGCGGAAATAGCTCACCTGGCTTAGGTCGTCCTGGATAAAGCCAATATCCACCTGCTGATCATAGAGCGCGCGCAGTGCGGCTGCCAGCCCCTGGTGCGCGGCCAATGCGTCCAAATCAGCTTGCAGGATCGCTTGTTGCATCCCGTACAGTCGGTCATTGTGCTGACCCATGAGCGGCCGCGCGGTTGGTGCCACATACAGGGGCAGGGGGGTTGCGGCAAAGTCTTGAACTAAGCGTTCTGTCTGTTGTGTAACCACGAGCATGTTCCTTGACAGTAAATCAGGGGCGCAGACGAAAATCATCTGCGTCCCTGGGGGTGTTTTATAACTCAGCGGAACGAACGCGAACGCGTTCCAACGTGTTGGCAATGAATTCAGTCACGGGCAGGTCGTTCTGCCGACTGCCGTCGCGGCGGCGTAGCGACACGGCCCCATTCGCCATTTCCTGATCGCCCACGACCAGCATGTACGGCACTTTCATCAACTGCGCATTGCGGATCTTGGCGTTCATGCGCTCGGTGCCGAGGTCGGCGGAGGCGCGGATGCCGGCTTGCTTGATCTGCGCAGCCACCTGCGCGGCATATTCGTTGTGCCCGTCGGTGATCGGGATCACGCGCACCTGCTCCGGGGCCAACCAGACCGGGAATGCACCCGCGTAATGTTCAATCAGGAAGCCAATCATGCGCTCGTGCGTGCTGAGCGGGGCGCGGTGGATGCACAGCGGCGTTTCATCTTGTCCTTCGGCGTTGACATAAGACAGATCGAAGCGTTCCGGTACAGCAAAGTCTACCTGGTTGGTTGCTAACGTGAACTCACGGCCGATCGCGCTCCAAATCTGCACGTCAATCTTTGGGCCGTAGAACGCGGCTTCATCGGGCACTTCAACAAAGGGCACGCCGCCGTTGATCATGGCCTTGCGTACCATGGCTTCCGTTTTCAGCCACAGGCGTTCGTTGTCCACGTATTTTTTGCCGAGGCCCTTGGCGCTGTGCGTGCTGAGGCGCATCATGTAGCGGTCAATGCCAAACAGCTCGAAGTAGGCGCGGTACATGGCGATCACGGCCATGAATTCTTCCTCGAACTGTGCTTCAGAACAATAGATGTGGGCGTCGTTCATCTGCATGGAGCGGACGCGCAGCAAGCCGAACAGCTCGCCGCTCTTTTCGTAGCGGTAGCAGGTGCCATATTCCGCCAGTCGCACCGGCAGATCGCGGTAGCTGCGCGGCTTGGCCGCGAAGATCTTGTGGTGGAAGGGGCAGTTCATCGGCTTCATGTAGTAGCGCACCCCTTCCAACTCCATCGGTGGATACATCGATTCGGCGTAGTAGGGCAGGTGGCCGCTGCGCAGGAAAAGGGCCTCTTTGGTCAGGTGCGGTGTGCGCACGCGCTGATAGCCGGCCTCTTCTTCCATGTCCTTGGCCAGTTGTTCCAACTGCTCGATCAGAATGCCGCCATTGGGCAGCCAGAGCGGCAGGCCGGGGCCAACTTCGTCGTCGAAGATGAAGATTTCCAGCTCCTTGCCCAGCTTGCGGTGATCACGCTTCTTGGCCTCTTCCAGCATTTGCAGGTAAGCTTGCAGCTCTTTTTTGTTGGGCCAGGCTGTGCCATAGATGCGTTGCAGCATGGGGTTGGCTTCATCACCGCGCCAGTATGCGCCGGCTACGCTCATGAGCTTGAATGCGTCTGCGGGAATTTGGCCTGTGTGTTCCAGGTGCGGGCCGCGGCAGAGGTCTTCGAACGTGTCGTGCTTGTAGGTGCTGATCACCGGCGCTTCGCTGGTTTCGTTGCCGTATTCGTCTACACCGCCCTGCGCCAGCCCTTCGATCAACTCCAGCTTGTAGGGTTGATTAGTGAACAGGGTGCGCGCTTCGTCGGTGCTTACCTGGCGGTAAACGAAAGGATGTTTGCCCGCGATGATCTGGCGCATACGCTTTTCGATGGCTTCCAGGTCTTCGGGGGTAAAGGAGCGCGGCTTGCCATCCTCCCCTTTGCCCAGATCGAAATCGTAGTAAAAGCCGTTTTCGATGGGCGGGCCAATAGCGATCTTGGCCTCTGGATAGATTTCTAAGACAGCTTCGGCCATGACGTGCGCCGCGCTGTGCCGTAGCTTGTAAAGATTGTCCTTTTGCAGGTCGCTTGATTTTGCCATGATGTGCTTCTCCTGTCACGGGCTTGTAAATGGGTAGATTGGTGCGCCTTCGGCGGGTAGATTGGTAGATTGGTTGTATACGCGCAAGCCATCTACCAGTTTACCTGCTCCCAGTCTACCAAGCTACTAAGCCGAAAACCGCATGTCTCCTTGAATCAATAACCCCCTGCACCTGTTGGGGCGAGGGGGTTGCACGCGGTTCCACCCAACTTAACGCGCCGAGCAAAGCTCAAGCGTCATCTCGTTGTGACCGATAACGGGGTCAACCGGGCCGACTTACTCGGTGAACAGGTTACGGTAACCACTATTCAGTTCATAAAACTGTTTACTGGTTACTATTCACTGTTTACTGTTCTGCCGGTCGCTTGCAGGGGGTTTTCAACGGCCCGTGCTGTGGAGGCTTTCAGCCGGGGCGCTCCACTCTCTGATAGAGCGGGTACCGTTTACTCGTCCTGCTCAACGCATTATAATATCCAAGCCCTTCGGGTTATCAAAACCCGAAGGGCTTCTGTGGGCGGTACAGGGCTCGAACCTGTGACCTCGGCGATGTCAACGCCGCGCTCTAACCAGCTGGGCTAACCGCCCGAAGTTTGAATATTATACCATAAACAAAAACACAAGCAAATTTTCGCTTTTATTCCTGGGCTGCGCGCGTCATGGCTTCGACGTTGACCGCGGGCAGCCCAGCCATCAAACCGCCGCTGGTTCCTAAAATCACCGGCGTGCCAAGCAATGGAGCCAACAGGTGTTGCACGGCGCTTGTAATGGCTTCCGCTGGCTGTGGCTGGGCCAGCCAGCCTACGTCCACGTTGCCCCACAGGCACAGCTCGCGTCCGACCCGTGCGCGCACGCGAGCCAGGCTCATGCCTGCGCCCGGCTCCAGCCCCTGCAAACCGTTGATACCAGTCGCGGTCAGGTCGTCCAGCACATCCCACAGGTTGCCGTCGGAGTGAAAGACTACTGGCAGCCCCGCCTGCTGGCACGCTTCCACCAGCACGGTTAGATAGGGGAAATAATGTTGCCGCAGTGCGGCCGGCTTGATCGTGGTGCTGCGACGATAGGCGATGTCGTCCCCCAGCAAAATACCATCCGCCCCTACCGTTGCCAGGTGTTGCGCCCATGCGGCCTGTTCCACCACAGCTTCAGCCATGAAGCGCACGGCATCGGGTGTGCCCGCGGTCAGGTTGAGCAGCGCCTGTTCCCAGCCCCAGGCTTTGGCAGCCAGGCTGAACGGGCCATCCACAAGGGCAAATACGAACAGATCGCTGGCTTCCCGCCATTGGCGCAACCAAAAAAGCGCGTCCTCCAGCTCAGGCTGCACCGGGCTGCCCCAGCCGTGCGAAAAGGAAACCACTACCACGTCTTGCTGTAAACGCTGCCAGACTGCCTGCCGCGCGGCCCACGGCACGGCTTCCCCTTCGATGCCGACGATGTCGCGCAGAAACGCGTCGTCAATCACCAGTTCCCCGCGCAGCACGCGGCCCGGCCATGCACCCATCAAGGCGCGCTGCACAGCCCGGCGACTGCTTAAGACTTTTGCCTGTTCAGATCGTTTGCTCATTTGCTTGTTCCTGTACCCAGCGCCACAGTACCCACGCGGCCGCGGCGGCGCCCGTTGCGCCCAGCAACGCGGTGGCGGTCATGCCGCCGCGCTCAAACAAGGCTACCGCTAGATAGTCACTGACGGTACGGGTGGCGCCACCCGCCATCACGGCTAACGAAAGCACTGTGCCGCGCGCCAGCGGAACCTGCTCCGACAGCAGGCTGATGTGCGAGACGATGCTCCATTCAAAGCTGAGGGTGAACACGGCCATGCCAGCCACGGCCAGCGCCGGACTGACGGCCAGCAAGGGCAGCGCCAGCATGGTGCAGGTCATGGCGACCAACCCCAAGCCTACCCCACGGCGCTTGCCAAGGCGGTCAATCAGCAAGCTGCTGGATGCCGAGGCGATCAACTCGGCGATGCCTAGCAGCGACGCGATGCGTCCGATGCGGTCAGGTGTCATGGCGAAGGCTTGCTCCAGCCAAGCGCCATAGGTGATGAAGAAACTTTCCGCGGCCACAAAGATCAGTCCATTGACCAGGATTGCGGCCCGCGCGCTGGGTGAGCGCCAGACGGTGGCTGCCATCTGGCGAAAGCTGATCAACGTCTGCTGGCGGGCTTGCTCACCCGCTGGCAGTAGCAACGGCAGCGGCGCAACCAGCAAGCTCAGCACAGCCAGCAGGCGCAGTGGCGTTTGCCAGCCCAGTTCGACAATCATCAGACCGATCAGTGGCAGGATCGCCAGACCGGTCAGCGCCCAACTGAATTCGATGATGCCGATCACGCGGCCGCGGCGTTGGAAGGGCACGAATGCACTAATGGCGGCCTGGATTGTGGGGATGATTGCTGCGGAGCTGAGGCCAAGCAAGGCGAGCGGCAAGAGCGCGGCCCAAAAGCCATCGGCCAGGCTCAACCAGGCCAGACTGCCCGCTTGCACCAGCAAAGCCGCAATGAGCAAGTCGCGCGGGCCGCGCCGGTCGTTCCACGCGCCGAAAAGGGGGCTGGGGAAGACCATCGCGGAGCGTAACGCCAGCAGCAGGCCGCCTGCGGACAGGCTGATCCCCAGCCCGCGGCTGAGGGCCGGCAGATAAGGGTAGAGCAGCCGCACTGATGTGTCCACGACCAGACGCATCGCAATGGCAGTGGACACGAGACGGCGTGTGCGTGGCGGGGGAGATGATTTGAGCAACAAGAGAGTAATATCAGGGATGCATAATTAAAGGTAGCCAACTCCGCGCAAAGCCGATGGTTCGACATAACGAAAAAGAAGATGGCTAGTGGCTTCGGTAGTCATGTAGACAGTCGTCCGATTAAGTGTGTGCAGAGGCGTTTGTCGGACGCTGCAACAGCTCCAGCACAGCAGGCAAGAGCGTGTCGCTGGTTCCCATGGCTTCCCCGGCGTAGATCGTGCGCTGACCCTGCCAGTCACCGAAATAGCCGCCAGCCTCGCGCAGGATTGGCGGGAAGGGGCCGCAGTCCCACACACTCGTAATGGGATCAAGCATCAACTCGGCGCGGCCGGTCGCCACCAGGCAGTAGCCGTAGGCGTCGCCTAGTCCGGCGCGATGATAGGTGCTTTCGATCACACGCTGCCACTCGGCGCTGCGCCCATAGCGCGCAAAGCTACCTGCGTCGCTGCAAGAAACATGGGCGCGCGCCAGTTGCGTTTGCGTGGACACGCGCGCTCGCCGCCCGTTCCACCAGCAGCCGCGGTCGGTGGCCGCGTAGATCATGTCGTCCAGTGCGGGGAAATAGACGGCGCCCACCTCGACCTGGCCTGCAATCTCCAGTCCCAGCAACACCGCGTACAGCGGCACGCCGCGGATGAAGGCTTTTGTGCCGTCAATGGGGTCAATAAACCAGCGGTGTGTGGCGTCGGCGGTCTCCTGCACGCCAAACTCTTCACCGACAATCGCGTGGCGCGGGTAACGTTGCTCGATGCGCTGGCGGATCAATTCCTCTGCGCCGCGGTCGGCCGCGGTCACTGGTGTGTCGTCGCTCTTCATGTCGGGCCGCACATCAGCTTGGTAATAGCCCAATGTCAGCTTGCCTGCCAGATAGACTGTTTCAACCGCAAATTCGAGGAAGCTGTCGAGGGTGTCGTTCATCAGAAAGTCCTTTGGGTTCAGTTTGCTGGCTTCGGCAGGCTCAGCCAACGGAGAGGCGCGGGGTGAGCTTGTCGAACCCCGCCTTGTGACCAGAGTGGCTTCGACAGGCTCAGCTTGCTGGCTTCGACAGGCTCAGCTTGCTGGCTTCGACAGGCTCAGCCAACGGGAGGCTGGCTTCGACAGGCTCAGCCAACGGGAGCAGGCTGGCTTCGGCAGGCTCAGCCAACGAGGAGCGCGGGGTGAGCTTGTCGAACCCCGCCTTGTGACCAGAGTGGCTTCGGCAGGCTCAGCCAACGGAGAGGCTGGCTTCGGCAGGCTCAGCTTGCTGGCTTCGACAGGCTCAGCCAACGGGAGCAGGCTGGCTTCGACAGGCTCAGCCAACGGGAGCAGGCTGGCTTCGGCAGGCTCAGCCAACGGGAGCAGGCTCAGCCAACGTCACGGCGATGTGACGGAAACGATGCCCAGATCAAGTGCATCCGCGCCTGCGGGTGTGCGCAGCCGCTCACCGCTGACGATATTGTACAGACCCACTTCCAGCCGGTAGTCGCCTGCGGGTGCATCTGCGGCCAGCGGAATGCGGTAGTGATCCGCGACGAGCGCGCCGGGGGTCCAGGTGGTGGTCGGCGCTGCCCCGCCAGCGGGTTCGCTGTCCACCTGCCCCCAGATGAAGTTGCTGTTCGCGGCGTTCCAGGTTTCACCCAGCAGATGGGTAAATACCTTGTAGCGCACTGGCTGCGGCTCCTCTGTGCGCCAGTATAGCGTCAAATCGAGAGTGTCGCCGGGGTGCAGCACATCGGGGCGGCGTTCGTAGCCCACTAGATGGATCGCCTCGCCCCATTGTATGTCCAGCGGCGTGGCCGCGGGGCTGAGCGTGGCCGCGGTGGACGCGTTGAGCCGCACCAGCGTGAACGCGCCTGCGGTCTGTGCGGGATCGTTGTCCGGCTGCACCTGGATGGTATAGCGTCCGGCGGGCAAGTCGGGCGACAAATGGATGTCAATTTGCTGGCGGCTGCGACCCGTGGGCAGTGCGTTGGCCGGCTCGGTTAGGCGGTGGACGGTCGGGCCGGTCAGCGTAACTGTCACCGTCTGCGCGGGCGCGCGCCACAGCAGGGCCAGGTGCAGCGTGTCCCCTACTGCGTAGCGCGTTAGTGGCAGCACGGCCCCGACCAGCGCGCCGGTTGTGCCCTTCGACAGGCTGACGGCACGTTGCGGCAGGCGATAAGCGGCCACTACTGCCATCGGCTCTGCCGTGCGTTCAGGCGTGCGCGCGTAAAAAGCCAGCGTATGTTCCCCGTAGTCCCAACGCGTCACTCTGGCTGCCCGCGCATCCAGCCAGGAGCGTACGAGGCCCTGCGGATCCATGCGCAGCGCGTCGGGGGTGGTTACCAGCCAGATGCCATCGCTGGCCTGCCAAATCGGCTCCAGCAGCCAGCCGGCCGCGTCCGATTGCATGGTCGCGCCGTTGGGCACGCCCTGCCAAGCGCCTGCATATTGCGCGGCGAAGAGCGGCCAGTCGTGATCGCTGTACAGCACGACGGCGTCCGCCGGCTGCCGCAGCGCGCGCAGTGTATCAGCCAGCGACCACAGGTCGTCGCGACGGATGCGGTCGGGGTAAAACTGCGCCAGACCGAGCAGGGCCACCGCAACGATGATACCGGTTCCCAGAGCGGCCAGCACGCGCTGCCGTCGGGCTAACGCGGCCAATCCCAGCGCCTGCAAGGTGTAGAAGCAGGCCGCGAGCGGCAGCAAATAGCGTGGTGCGAGCCGCGGCGCATAGAAAATGTGCACGGACAGCGAAATCAGGTAAACCAGCAGGGCGGGTAACAAAACTCCCCATAACAACATGGCAAAACCACCGCGGCGCGCGGGTGTGCGCAGGGTGTGCCAGAGAAAGGGCAATGTCAGCAGGAGTAACGCGAAGATTATGCTGGTCGGCCAGATGTAATAGGCGAGGTTTTCGGATACGCCGACTGCCAGTGTGGTGGCATAGAGTTGAAGGAACAGCGGCAGAGCGAATGGCTCAGCGGTAGACCAGGTGGGGATGCGTGGTAGCGCATACGCCAGCCAGGGTATGTAGAGTAGTATCACCGCAACTTGAACTGCGATCCAGCGCCACACAGCCCGACGCGATAGCTGGCGACCAAGCCACAAGCCTAAAAAGGCTAGATTAGCAATGATTAATACTGAAACGGACAGATATAAAGTCCATAACGCGGCTTCGGCTGCCACAGCATACATGACACCGTAATACACGCGGTCGGTCTGCCACCAGCGCACTGCTGACCACAAGGCAAGCGTGGCAAAGAGAGCTGACCAGATATACATGCGCAGTTCTTGTGACCAGGTGATCGCAAACGGTGAAAGGGCCAGAAAGAGGGCTGCCAGTCTGCCCGCGCGTGCGCCGCCGAGGGTTTGGCCGAGTTGATAAATGAGTGCGACGGTCAACGTGCCTGCCCATACCGATGTGTAGCGCATAACAAATTCACCGTCGCCAACTATAGTCCACCACAATCGTTGGATAAGTAGTTGTAGCGGGGGATGCACGTCATGCGCGGTCTGGTTGAAAATTTCTGAGATGGGTAAACGAGCCAGCCAGGCTACCCAACCTTCATCCCACCAAAAATTGCGGTCATCCAATCCCCAAATGCGCAACGCAAAAGCCAGCAGTAGAATGCTGGTCAGAACAAGACGATCTTTGAGAAAAGCGGTGCGTGAAACGGTCATCTTGCAAAAAAAGCGACTTTACCACGAAGAGACGAAGACACAACGGGTTGAAATGGGGGTGTTGTGCCTCGGTGGTTGTCATTCTGCCTGCGACATCAACCTCCCACGAAGCGGGCGTAGGCGCTGCGGGCTGTGCTTTCGTCTTCTGTGCCTTTGATAATGGCGCGGCCATCGGGGAAGAGGGTCATTTCCAACGTGTCCCAGACGCCGCGCAACAAATACGGGTTGAGGGTGACGGCCTGTGCGCCCGCGGCTTGCCAGCGTTCCGCCAGAGTGGGCAAATTGAGTGTCGTGCCGCCGGTCACGCTGACCTGCACTGCGTTGCGGCCACAGAGCGTTGTCGTGGTCGCGCCACGTTCGGCATGTAGAAACTCATATTGATGCTGCCCGCAGGCTGGACAGTCGGGCCGCCGCCACACCTCGAAGCGTTCCAGGCTGTTGTCAAGCAGGTCGTAGTTCAGCAGCGTATTGGTGTTCAGCTCGCCAAAGCCTGCCAGCAGCTTGAGCGCCTCCCCTGCGGCAATGGAAGCTACCACGCTCACCGATGGAGGCAGCACTCCCGCGGTGTCACAGGTGGCCGCGACGCCTGGCGCGGGCATGTCGCCCAGCAGGCAGCGCAGACAAGCCGTCTCGCCGGGGCGAATGGTCATGGTCATGCCATAGCTGCCCACCACGCCGCTGTAAATCCAGGGGATGCCAAGTTGGAGACAGGCGTCATTCAACAGAAAGCGCGTGGTGAAGTTATCTGTGCCGTCCAATACCAAATCGGCTCCGGCCAGCAGCGCCAGCACGTTGTCCGGGGTCACGTCGGCCACAATCCCCTCGATCTCGATATCGGAGTTGATGCGTGTCAGTTTGCGCCGCGCAGCTTCAGCCTTGGGCAGGCCATCGGCCAGGTCTTGCTCATCGAACAACAACTGGCGTTGCAGGTTGTTTAGCTCGATGAAATCGCGGTCAACGATGCGCAAATGGCCGATGCCGCTGCGCGCCAGGTGGTTGGCGATGACGGTGCCGGTTGCGCCACAGCCGATCACCACCACCGTAGCCGCCAGCAGGCGTTGCTGGCCCGCTTCGCCCAGGCCGGGGAAGATGATTTGGCGGGTGTAGCGAGCAAAACTGGACATGGTCTTTTGAACGAAGGAAGGAAAAGGAGAAGCTATTGCTACGTACTGCGTAACAGGTTTTTGCAGAGGCTGGAAAGTAAGCAGCTCCGGCAGTAAACGAGTGTACGCAGTACGCAGCACGTAGTACGATCAATACGGCCCGCTGCGGCCACCCTGCCGAGCGCGGATTTGCGCTTCCAGATCGGCCAGCGAAGGCATCGGCCCGAAGATTTCATCGGGGAAGCGTCCACCACCCGACCAGAAAAGCCAGCCGTCGGAGTTGGCATCATCAGCCGCTTGCCGCTGGATCATCATCTCCGGCACGGCGTAGTCATAGCCCGCGGCCGGGCCACTGGTGCGGTAATTCTTGGGATAGCCTTGCAGCCACGGGCGGATGCGTGTCGGCAACGGCACAATGTCACGCACCGTCACCTGGCTGTCGTAGATCACCTTGTACGGGCACTGTACCGGTTCATCGCAACCGGGGAAAGTGCCGGGCCACCATACCTGCGGATAGATCATCGGGCTGAGGTAGTCCAACCCCACTGCCATATCCGCCAGATTTTGACCGATAAATGGCTCATTGCCGTTCAGGATGATGCTGCCGAACACGTCAATCGAGGTAAACACGCCGTAAGGCTTCAGCGCGGTCATCAGGTCGCGCGAGAAGTTGGTGATCGTCTCGCGGCGATTTTCAGCAGTACTTTCCACTGAATAGGTCATGATATTGTGGTCGCGTAGGCCAGAGAAGCGGAAATAGTCGAATTGGATTTCGTCGAAGCCCAGCGCGGCCAGCTCTTTAGCCAGATCAATTTCGTACTGGCGCACCTGCGGCAGGTAGGGATCGGCCCAGGCGAGGTTTTCGCCATCGCGCCATAACGTCGTTGGTTCCGACCGCAGACGCAGCGCCCAGTCCGGCTTGCCTTCTGCCAGCGCGTTATCTTTGAAAGTCACAAAGCGGGCGATCGTGTAGATGCCGCGTTTTTTGGCCTCGGCCAGGAATTCCTGCGCGGTCATAATGTCTTTGACATAAATGTCGATTTCGCGCGCCACAGCATTTTGTGGTTCCCAGGCGATTTCACCGTAGTCGCTCTTCATATCCACGACAATGGCGTTCAGAGATTCAGACTGGTCCACAACATCCAACCGGCTATTCATTAACGCCCGGTCATAGAGGAAATGGAAGGGTACGTAGAAACCGCGTGCTTCAAACGGCTCCATCTGCGCGTCGAGACAGTAGGGCGCGCCACAGTCGCCGCTGGCCAACGTTTCTGGGAAATACAAACTATAGCCCGGCGCTTTCAGCATGATCTGCGGATCAGCGGGCAGGCCAGTCACTTTGAACGTGCCATCGGCGGCGGCGTCCATGATCAGGGTCGGTTCTGTGCCGCGGCAGTCAATGCCTGTGCATTGCGTGCGATCATAGACGTAAACCAGCGCGCCCAGCACTGGCTCGCCGGTCGCCTTGTCCATCGCCTTGCCCGCCACGGTGTCTGGGGCCAGCGCCCAATCCACCTGTGCCGCGCCGTCGTACACCTGGCTGATCACTGCGAAGTTCGGCGCGGTAATGGTATAAACATCGCCTGCTTCCAGCAGCGGCAGCAGCGCCACACCCTGGGCGTCGGTGCTGGCTTCACTGCGCAGGCTGAACACGCGCGCGCCGCTGACTGGCTGGCCTGCGGTGTCTTTCACCTGCACCACGATCCCCTTCGGTTCCAGTGCCACCGACAGGTCTGTATCGGCGGTGAATTCCGCCTGCATTGCCTCGTACCCGGGCGCACTCATATCCACCTTCAGCGGCAGATCGGTGGTCCACAGCACGAAGCGGCCGGCTTCGTCGGTTGTCGCCGACAAGCTGCCAGCCTTGACAGTCGCGCCGGCAATCGGGTTGTTGGTGACTTTGTTCAGCAGTTGACCGGCCAGATGTGGCGGCAGCAGCGCCAAATCGAGCGCCTGACCCTCCAGCAAGTTAATCGCCTCGTCAATCGCCAGCTCACTCGCTTCATAGCCATCCAGCGTACCCGCCAGTTTTAGATCTGCGCCATGCAGGTGGGTGAAGCGGTACACACCTTGGGCATCGCTGGTCGCGGTTTGATCGCCTGCGGTCAGGGCAACGTTTGCCAGCGGCGCGCCCGTCTTGCCGTCGGTGATAACCCCTGTCAACACAGTCGGCGTTAACTGCACGTCTACAGCCTGCTGCCCGCCTAGCGCAGCCGCGTCATCCACTTTGATGGTCGCGGGTAGGTAGCCGGGCAATGTCACCGAAATCGTACTGGCGCTGGCCGGGGTGGGAAAATAATAAAAGCCGTTGGCAAGACTGGTGCTGGTTTGTTCCGTGAGAGTAGCCAGCGCGCCGGCCAGTGGCTCGTCGGTTTGCGCGTCGGTGATGCTGCCATGCACGCCGTTAGGGTACAGCTCAAGCTGCGGCGGCTGTGCACCGGCCGCGCTCCAGTCGTCGGCCAAGGGCAACGTATAGGAAATGAAGTTGTTTGCAGCCAACGTGACCATCGCGCCGGTACGCGGCAACCGCTCCAGCGTAAAGCGTCCATCCTCGCCGGTGGTCGTGCTTTGCCCATTGGCAGAAACGGTCACGCCCGCCACGGGTTGCTTGTCCAGTGCGTTCAGCACCGCGCCTTGCAGCACCGTAGGCTGCAAGCTGGCCGTCAGTGTGCCCGCCGTCAGGGGCAATACATTGAAACGGGCTGGCCCTTGCCAGGGCTGATAAGCAGCCTGATCAATGCTGGCGGTGAATGTGCCGAAGCGGGAGGCGCGCGCAGAGAAAACGCCGTTGGCGTTGCTGGTAGCCGTTTGGCCGTTGCTGAGGGTCACGGCTATATCGGACAGTGGTTGCCCATTGGTTGCGTCAGTGATTTGACCATTGATCGGAACTGGCAGCAGATACAGCAGCATCAGCACAGCCAGCAGTCCTGCTATGATTGCGAGAAGCAGGTTGCGTCTGCGTCGCCCCGGACTGGAAAAGGGTGTTGAAGTTGTGTTATAAAAAGACACAGTCATTCCTCGTTAGCAAGTGCTTGTAATTGACATGATGAACGGTCCCGTGGTCAGGACCGCCGGCCTGATTATAGCACATGGGAGGGGGCTGGCAAAGCCCTGTAAGGCGATACGAAGCTGGGGTAACGGTGAGTTTCTCTACCCACTGTCACGCTTGCGACGAAAAATCTGATCTTTGAAGGGCTTTCATCCGGTGAGGTGTATAAAAAATCCCCCGCTGAACAGGCAGCGAGGGATCAACGACGTGTTGAATCGGTGAGTTTTTACGGTCGCAAGAGCTTGAAAGCGTGCATCCAGTCGTTTTGCGTAAAGCCGGGGATGCACCACAACATGCACAGTGGCTCGATGGCACGGGCTGCGACAGCCGCGCCCATGTCCGCAGTTTCCCAGCCGAACTGGTCGAGTACTTGAACCACAGCCTGCTTGGCTGCTGCATCATCGCCGCAGATGAACATGGTAGGCTTGCCGTCCGGGAAGTGCGGGTTGACCATGACCGCGCTGCCGATAGAATTGAAAGCCTTGACGAAGTGTGCAGCGGGGAATTCCGCCTGCAAGCGTTCCATCAGCGATTGATTGATGTCGGTGAAGAATTGCAGCACCCCATTGACCGGCGGCGCGTCGGCGATGGGGTTGGTGGCGTCAATTACCGGTTTGCCTGCGAGGTTGGCTGCACCGGCGGCCTGCAAAACCGTGCTGGCTGCGCTGCCCTTGACTGCCAACACGAGTAGATCACCGAATGCAGCGGCATCAGCAAAGCTGCCGACCCGCGCCTGTGGATGCTGCGCGGCCCACGCGTCCAGCGATGCGGGAGTGCGCGTGCCAAGCAGCACCGCGTGACCGTGTTGCAAAAAGCCTGCGCCCAGCGTTTGGGCGACGCCACCCGAACCAAGAATGCCAATCTTCATACATTGCTCCTGAAATTAAATGAATGGGTGAAACACTTCCATTCTAACACAAGCGCGCTGTAAGGGGTCTCACTTTGCACGGAGGGTAGCACCTCAGGGGAGAGGAGAAAGAGGAGATAAGCAAACAAGTACACAAGTGGACAGAGAAATGGGTAGAGTGGTAACTAATCTACTGATTGCCACTCTACCCATTTTCTGAGTATCTCTATTTGCCTGTTTTCTTGTGTACGGTTTATTTCCCCAACAGCACGCGATAATACGATTTGACCGATAGCGGCTGGCCGGTCAGCAGGTGCTGTGCCTTGAACAGGCGCGCGGTTAAAAGGATCACACCATAGGCGGTGACGAACTGTAACACCACCGCCAGCACAGCTTGCCAGAGCGGAGCCGCGCCTGCAGCCAGGCGGCCAATCATCACAATCGGCGAGGTGAGCGGGAAGAGACTGAGCGCCACCGCCACCGGACTGTTCGGGTCGCGGAACATGGAAATCATGAAGGTGTAGGCGATGATGATCGGCATCATTACGATCCAGGTGACACTCTTGGTCTGGTTTATGTCGGGAGCCAGTGCGCCAATGCCTGCGAACTGAGCGCCGTAGATGGCATAGCCGCCCAGAAAATAGATCAGCGCCCAGATGAGGAGGGAAATGGGCAATGCACTGCCGGGTGGAATGCTCAAAGCGTTGCCGCCGAAGCGGGATACTGCCCACAGGACAACCAACCACAAGAGGGTTTGCAGCAGTCCCAGCAGTCCCAACGCAGCCATCTTGCCGATCACCATTTGCGTGGGGGTGACAGAGGTCATCAACACTTCCATGACCCGGTTCTTCTTTTCATCTATTAAGGCGTTGATCAGGATGCTGCCGGGGATCATCAACGCCATGTACAGGATGATCGTGACAAACAGTGGCAATTGTTCGCTGATCCACGACTTTTCAACAGACGTTGTGGTTGGTTTATCGGGCGACGGCAGTGCGGTGACTTTGACATCGAGGGGCTGCTGCACGGCTGCGGCCAGTTGCGTGTCGCCGTTGAGCAGGTTGATGTTGAGTAACGCGGCCAAGGCGTCGGGATCTAAGTTACCTGAAAGCACGCTGAAATCCTGGGTGTAGTATTCGATGTCGCCTGTTTGCTGGTAATTCGCGTCAATAACGTAGTACCCGGCAATGCTATGCGCATCAAGTGCAGCCTGCGCGGCCGCGGCGCTGTCAAAACGCACCAATTTGTCGGAAGTCAGGTCTGCCGGCATGGTGCGGATTAGGTTGGCTGCATCCACATAGCCCGTCTGTTCGGCGAGTGGCGCGGTTGGTGCGCCGCTGCCGGTCAGGCTGCCTAAACCTTTGGACAGCGAAGTGTCTTGCAGCAGGCCAAAAGCCAGCGCCACGATGCCCAAAATTATCGGGATGATGAATGCGACAATGACAAAGGATTTACGACGCAGGGTGGTGCGTATCTCTGCGCGCATGATGGAGAGAATTTTGCTCATATCGTCACCTTAAGCCCCGGCCCCGGCGCGGTTGCGGCCCCGCCGACGCAGGCCCTGACCGTAGCGCAGCATGTTGGCACGGAAGACCCGGCCAGCCAGCCACATCAGGATGATTCCCAGCACCAAACCGATGCCGGTCGCAGCCAGAAATTGCCATGTGGGTACACTCATAAAGATGCTGCGAATGGCGAAGGTCATCACCGCAGTGGGTGGGAAGAAGCTCAGCGCTAAAGCTAGCGGGCTGCTGGGCGCGTTGGCGAATAACGCCAGTAGGTAGATCGGCGCAAATAGGAAGATGAAGCTGAAGCCGCTGATCTGTTGCGCTTCTTGCGTGTCTACCATCGTGCCACCCAGCATTACCATCACGGCGGCGATGCACAGGAACGCGGGCAGTGATACCAGCGCCAGCAGGCCTAGATCACGCCAATTGACAACCAGCGTGCGCAGCCAATCCCAATGCAAGACCGTTGCACCGAACCAGGCAAAGAGTGCCAGCATGACAAGCCAACTGAGCAGCAGCAAGAAGGACATGCCGACCACACCGATGATTTTGCCGGCCATCATTTGGCCGGGCGATAGCGAGGAAATGACCACCTCGATGGTGCGGTTTTGCTTTTCGGAGACTAGCGCCTCCATCAACGTGACGGTGATGGTCATCACCAGAAAGGCAAAGAGCATGGCCGCGAGCATGGGCAAGAAGATACCCACGCCGGGGAAGTCCAGCGGCAGCGAACGGTTGCGCGCCAACGCATGAACGGTGATGCTCGGCCCGTCCAGGATGAGCGCCCTGACGTTGTCTGGTTGCCCGGCCAGCAGATTGCTGCGTACCATTTCGGTAAAGGTGCGCGCTGCGTCTGAACTGGGTTGGCCCGCAAAGACCAGCTCTACCTGCCGGTTCTGCGGATAGTCGGCGGGCAAGGCGTAGTAAAGATGGATGGTTTCCGCATCGAGCGCGACGCGCGCGGCCGCAGCATCCGCGAAGCGTTGCAGATGTACCGTGTCGGTGTCGGGCGGTACGATTTGCAGGAAGTTACCGGGGTCTACATAGCCCAGCGTGGTGGTTTTTTGCTGGGCGCGTCCGGCCATCACGCCGATGCCGATGGTAAACAGCAGAAAGAAGGGCAGCGCCAGAATCGCCAACACAAAACTGCGTTTGAAGACGGTGTTTCTAAATTGTTGTTGTGCAACGAGCCATATTTTGGACATGACTGGCTCCTTTACTCCTTGCCGACCACCCGAATGAAGATTTCATCCAGGCTGGGCAGGGCGATTTCGAACTGCTCCACCGCCGCGCCGCGGGCGACAAGTTGTTGCAAGATATCCTGCGGGCTAGTTTGTTGATCGAGCAGCAAGTGCGTGCTGTCATTTTCCTGGGTGGTGTTGATCACGCCAGTTAGCTGCGGCAGCTCACCCGCGACGCGCACGCGCACCGCATGGCCGGAATGCTCGCGGCGAATCTCGGCCAGGTTGCCATACAACACGTTGCGCCCTCGGTTGATTAGCACGATACGATGGCACATCTCTTCAACCTGGTGCATCTGGTGTGTGGACATGAGGATCGTCACGCCCTGCTTTTGCAAATCAAGGAAAAGCTGCTTGGCAAGTTGTGAGTTGACGGGGTCCAGCCCGCTGAAGGGTTCGTCCACGATTAACAGCTCCGGCTGGTGCAGAATGGTGCTGATAATCTGCGACTTTTGTTGCATGCCCTTGCTTAGCTCTTTGATTTTTTTGGCTTTATGCTCGGTCAGATCAAAACGTTCCAGATAAGGCTGCAAACGCTGGCGCGCGTCGGCTTTGCTGAGGCCCTTGAGCGTCGCCAGGTAGATCAGGCACTCTTCCAACTGCATATCCTGGTACAAACCACGTTCTTCGGGCATGTAGCCGATGCGGTTTTTCTTGGTTTCGGTCATTGGGCCGCCGAGAACGGAGGCTGTGCCCGCGTCGCCCTTGAAAATATCGAGCATGACGCGGATGCTGGTGGTCTTGCCAGAGCCGTTGGGGCCAAGCAAGCCGAAGATTTCGCCCTGGTTCACTGCAAACGACACGTCAGAAACGGCCTGGGCCGTGCCGAACGCTTTGGCGAGATGGGAAACTTCAACAGTAGGCATTGTCAATCCTTTCCTTTGAGCAAGTCAGCAGGCATCGGCGTAAAGATTTGCTCGATGGGCTGATTAAAAAGCTGGGCAATTTTGAAGGCTAGCGACAGGCTGGGGTCATATTTGCCCGTTTCAATGGCGTTGATCGTCTGACGTGATACATCAAGCCGCTCGGCCAAGTCCGACTGCGACCAACGATGCTCAGCCCGCAGCACGCGCAAGGTGTTCTTCACCGATACCTCCGACTGAATACGACCGTACCCAGCAGCCAAAGCGTGCCCATGATCGGCCATACGACGAAGGCACTGACCCGCGGGAAGCCCACTCCTTCCAGAAAGCCGTAGCCGAAGGTAATGATCGCTGTGCCGGCAAAGGCAAAGCCGAGCGCCTCAAGCTGGATTTGGCGTTGCAACTCGTCCACACGGCGCAGGTAGCGTACCACTGCCACCACAATCAGCAGCGAGGGCAGCATGGGGATCAGCGCCACAGGAATGCGCCAGGGGTTGATCGGGTGCGCACTCAACCAACCGAGCGAAAGTAGTAGCAACACACTGTACAACACAAAGGCGGCGATCATTTCTATCAGGTAGCGGATGTGTTTGTTCATGGTGGTGCCTTCAGGGCTTTGTCTGCCGAGCCGGTGAATCTATCTTGTCGGTTTATGAATTGTAAAGAAAACTTGATATTTTGTCAAGATGTAGCGACAAATGAATTAAATATTTTATAAATCAAGTTTTTGCTGGTGGTAGATGTTGGAATGGTTGTTATTCCGAGACGCGTCAGGGCCACGGAATCTCCGGGTGAAGGCACAAAAACAGGGATTTCTCGTCCTTTACCCCTTGAAATGGCACTAACTGTACAAGTCGTATGAGACTGAACAGCGAGATTGGTCAACGTCGCTTGCCGCAGCTGTCTGATGTTTTGAAACAAACTCCGTAACACCAGTTAACTGAAAAGAAAGGCCCCTGGAACTTCCAGGGGCCTTTTTAGCAGCAGCAAACGATGGTACAATCACCGCATGATTATTACTGTACGTTTGGGCGAACCGATCCGCCGGCTGGCGGGGTCTGTTCTCGTCACGCTGGAGTTTCCCGCTCCCACGGTCAGCGTCGCAGAAGCGTTGGCGCGGCTGGAAGATGAGTATCCCGGCTTTGCAGCGGCGTTGACCGGCGACGTACAAGGGCATCGTGCGCCTTACCAAATCTTCATCAACGCGCGCCGTGTTCTCGTGGATGAGGCGGCGCGCGTCTGGCTGGTGTCCGGCGACAAACTCGCCATCTTCCTGCCCGCCATTGGCGGCCAGATTTCGGCCACCCCCTTGCCCGGCAGCTTTTATCAGCGTCCCACACTAACCGTCGCACGCGACTTGTTGGGTTGCATAGTCGTGCGCATACTGGACGGGCAACGGCTGGCTGGCCGCATCAGCGAGGTCGAGGCGTATATTGGCGAGGAAGATCAGGCCAGCCACGCAGCCCGCGGCCAGACCCAGCGCAATCGGGCGATGTACGGCCCCGGTGGGTTGGCCTATGTCTACCTTATCTATGGCATGTATTCCTGTCTGAACGTGGTGACGGAAACTGCCGAATTTCCCGCCGCGGTGCTGATCCGAGCCATCGAGCCGGTGGACGGCGTGACCCTGATACAGGCCAATCGCGGCCAGCGCCCCCTGCGCGGCCTGCTCAACGGCCCGGCCAAATTGTGCCAGGCCCTGCAAATTGACCGCAGCTTCAACGGCCATGACCTAGCCACAGGCCACGACCTATGGCTGGAAGCAGGCGAGCCTGTACCAGACAGTGTCGTTCGTGCTACCCCGCGCATCAACGTCAGCGGCGACGAACACGCCCGCACGATCCCCTGGCGCTTTGTGGTGACACGCCAGCATCTACCCCTCTGATGATTGCTTGCGGGTTTCTAGATCAGGACTGACTATCCCCGGCGCAGCAGCGGCAGCAACTCTTTCCGCCCCAGCAGCAGCGCAAACAAGGCAAAAACAACCATACCCAGCGCCACACCACCGCCCGCGATCAGCAATGGCGACCACCCCGCGGCCGCGCGCAGGAAAAACACCAGCGCCACGGCCATCGCGGCAGCGCCCGGCAGCGCCCGGCCTAAACTCTCCAATAAGCGCCTGCCTCCCAAACTGCCCAACTTTGGACGGATCAACCACAGCAGCGCCAGCGTCTCCAGGGTGGTGGCAACCGTGTTCGCCAGAGCCAAACCGCCGAAAGACAAAGGACGGATCAGCAGCAGCGACAGCAACAGGTTGACCAGCATCGCGCCCACGCCGATTTTTACCGGTGTCCAGGTGTCGTGCAACGCATAAAATACCCGCGTTAGCACCTCCAACAGACTGTGAGCCATCAGACCAAGCGCATAAAAGCTCAGCGCGTAAGCTGTCATGGTGGTGGACGTGGCCGTGAACTCGCCACGCTGCAAGGCGACCTCGATGATCGGCACGCGCAGCAGGAACAACCCGACTGTGGCAGGCAGTGTTACCCAGATCACTGCACGCAGGACAGTATTTAGCGTCGAACGCAGCGCGGTCAACTGTCCCTGTGCCACTTGCGCGGAAAAGGTCGGAAAGAGCGCGGTGGCAATGCCCTGGGCAATGATCCCCTGCGGTAGCAGCATCAGCAACCAGGCATAGTTCAGCGCCGAAATTGGACCTTCGCCCAGGTGCGACGCCAGACTGGCATTGACGATAAAATTGAGTTGCACCGCGCCCAGCCCCAACATGCGCGGCCCCATCAGCCTTCCTACCTCGCGCACGTCTGGGTTGTTCAGGCCAAACATGGCCGTGTAGCGCGGGCCGCGGCGCAGCAAAGCCGGCACCTGGACGAGCAGATGCGCCAGCGCGCCGGCCACCACGCCCAGCGCCAAACCGTACACTCCCAGGCTGGGCACCAGGAACCACGCACCCAGCAGGATCATCAAATTATACAGCAACGGCGCCAGCGCGGGTGCCAGAAAATGATGGAAGCTGTTGAGAATGCCCATTACGATGCCGCTGATGCTAAAAATAATTGGCGCCAGCAGCATGATGGTCATCAACTGCACGGTGAGGGCTTGCTGTTCCGGGCTGAAACCAGGCGCGATAATGTGTGACACCAGCGGTCTGGCCAGCAACGCAGCCAACACAGCCAGCACGGTCGTCGCCACCAGCACGACGTTCGTGACCGAGCTGGCCAGCCGCCAGGCTTGCGCGTGCGTGGGATCGTTTTCTTGCGCCAGGCGCGCGGTGAACGTGGGGATAAACGCCGAGGCCAACGCGCCGCCCGCCACCAGGTAGAAGATCAGGTCGGGCACGCGAAAGGCCGCGAGGTAAGCGTCCAACTCTGCGCCGGTACCCAGGCGCGCGGCGACCACGGCTTCACGCAGCAGGCCCAGCACGCGACTGGCCGCAAACAACAAGGATACCAGCCCGGCAGAGCGGGCAATTTGACGACGGGATGCAATAGTCATGGGTAATTGTGGATTATAATCAGGAAACAGACAGCAACACAATCCGCATTATGGTTGAAGAAAGAATGGAGAAGAAGCACATGTTACGACGTCGCCTAGCCCCACTGATTGTCTTGAGTATGGTCTTGCTGATCACCGCGTGCCGCGCGCGTCCTGCGTCTATACCTACGCCGCAGCCCACCCCGACGCCACAGCCTGCCGCGACCATTGCTTCTGCGACAGTTGACGCACCGAGGCCAGACAGCGCCGATACATTGCCCGCTTCATCGCTGTTTACCTGGGCCTGGGAAGATCGCACCCCGTTCGAGCACGGAGTGGTGATGGGCGCACAGGTGGCGCTGGCCCAGCAACCCGCGGCCAGTGTCTATCACCTGGAACTGCATCTGGCGGATAGCTTGACGGCGCTGACCGGTCACGAAGAAGTGCATTACACCAACGCGGAAACCGAGCCGCTCGACGATCTGGCGCTGCGGCTATTTCCCAACCTGCTCGGCGGCAGCATGACTGTGCATTCGGTGCAGGTAAACGGCCAGGCGGCCGCGTCGCGGTTGGCGCAACAGGACAGCGTACTCTTTGTACCGATGTCACCCCCACTGCGGCCCGGCCAATCGGTGGTGCTGGCGTTGGACTTTGCAGTGACTATCCCCACGGACGCGGCCAGCAGCAATTATGGCATCTTCGCCTACACCAACGACATTCTGGCGCTGGCGCACGCCTATCCGATGGTCGCCGTGTACGACGAAGAAGGCTGGAACATCGAAATCGCGCCGCAGGAGGGCGACATCGTGTACGCGGACGCCAGCTACTACCTGGTGCGCATCCACGCGCCCGCACAGTTGGTTATCGTCAGCGCGGGCACGCGGCTGGATGAAGTGCAAACTGCGACCGGACAAACCATCACAGTGGCGGCTGGCCCGGCGCGCGATTTCTATTTGGCTGCCAGTGCCGCGTATGCTGAAGCAGTCAGCGTACAGGCAGGCGAGACGTTGGTTCGCAGCTATGCCCTGCCGGGTGAGCAGGCCAG
The DNA here is from genome assembly GCA_049299095.1 of Anaerolineae bacterium. Classification (GTDB taxonomy): domain Bacteria; phylum Chloroflexota; class Anaerolineae; order JAAEKA01; family JAAEKA01; genus JAAEKA01. The sequence continues at coordinate 22,566 of JBAQWV010000154.1, forward strand.
CGCGCAGGAGGTAGCCGATATTGCCGCGCAGGCCCTTGCCTTCTTCAACGAACAGTTTGGGCCTTATCCGTACCGTGAACTGGACTTCGCTGCCACCCCAACCCTGGCGCTGGGTGTAGAATATCCGGGCATGATTGTCATGAACGAAGTCATTGATGCCGAACGCAGCCCGCAAATCCTGGAAAGCACCGTGGTACACGAAGTGGCGCACCAATGGTTTTACAACCTGGTCGGTAACGATCAGGTGGATGAGCCTTGGCTGGATGAATCGCTGTCGCAATATGCCACGCTGCTGTATTACCGGCAGGTCTACGGTAAAGCAGGCGAAACGGGCTTCCGTCGCTCGCTGGAGCGCGCATGGGGCGAGTTCGACAACGAACCGATTCCCATCGGCGCGTCGGTGGCCGCGTATGCCGATGGCGGCGAGTACGCAGGGACGTATGTCGCGATTATCTATGGCCGCGGCGCGCTTTTCTTCGAGGCGCTCAGTGAGGCGATGGGAGAAGCGACCTTTACCGCGTTTCTACGCGAGTATGTACAGCGCAAGGCGTGGGGGATTAGCTCTACTGCCGATTTCCGCGCCCTGGCCGAGCAACAATGTGATTGCGACCTGGGGCCGCTCTTCACCGAGTGGGTGTATTGAGGCGGTCAGAAGGCTAGTGCGTTGCGCACGAAGCGCAGCGCGGTTTCTGCCAGCACAGCCGCGCCAATGGGCAGCGCGTCCTCGTCCAGATCGAAAGTGGCCGTATGCAGATAGCTGGCCGGGCCACCGGGGCGTCGCACGCCCAGCCGGAACATGGCGCCGGGCGCGCGCTGCGCCATAAACGCGAAATCCTCTGCTCCCATGCTTGGTTCGCTTGCGCCAACGTTGACCGCGCCCAGTTCGTCCGCCGCGACGGCACTTAGCCAGTCTACAGCCCGCGGATCGTTGTAGAGCGGGGGATAGCCGCGCTCGATTGCCAGCGCGTAATCGCCGCCAAAGCTGCGCGTGAGGCTGAATGCCCGCTCGACATCGGCGATCAACTGCTCGCGCACGTCACGGTCGAAGCTGCGTAGCGTGCCCAACAGGGTAACCGCGTCGGGAATGACGTTATCGGCTGCGCCGCCCTGTACTTTGCCGACTGTCACCACGCACGGCAGGGTCGGACCAATACGCCGCGAGGGAATGGCATAGAGTGCGTTGAGTACCTGACTGGTGAGCCAAATCGGATCGAGGGTGTGATGCGGGTAAGCACCATGACCGCCACGGCCCAAAACATGACCGTGAAAGTTGTCTACGGCGGCTTGCATCCAGCCGCTGCTGACCTGAATCTGCCCGGTTTCCAGGGTGCCGTGGACGTGCAACGCAATCACTGCGTCCACGCCGTCCAGCGCGCCATCTTCGATCATGCGTGGCGCGCCGCTGATGCCGTTGTCGTAGCCCCCTTCTTCAGAGGGCTGAAACAGCAGGCGCACCTGGCCGGGGAACTGGCGGCCATTGAGCAGGCGCGCCACACCCAGCAGCATGGCCGTGTGGGCATCGTGACCGCAGGCGTGCATCTTGCCCGCGTTTTGTGAGGCAAAGGACAGGCCGGTTTGCTCGTGGATGGGCAGCGCGTCCATGTCGGCGCGCACGCCGATCACCGGGCCATCGCCGTCGCCCAGATACGCCACCACGCCGCTTTTGCCGACGCCGCTGCGATATTCGACGCCCAGCTCGGCCAGCGCCTGCGTAACTACGCCACTAGTGTGGACAAGATCAAAACCCAGTTCGGGCTGCTGATGAATGGTACGTCGCCAATGGATCAACTGATCCTGAATGGCCTTGGCTTCTGCTAGCATACAAACTCCTTTATTGGGGGTGTTTTTTGCTTAAGATTTATGCAGTTTATGTCCTTTAGGAGTTACGCAAAACTGTGTTGGAGAAAGTAAATTCGTTAAAGGGGTTCCTTGGCCCGTGTGTGGGTCTCGGAATGACAACCACACTACCAATTGGGTAAGCCCTATCTTCTAACATTTGCGCAGTTCATGTCATTTCGAGGAGCGTAACAGCCTGTAGCGAGAAATCTCTACTTCTGGGGATGACGAACAGGATTTCTCCAGCCTGCAAAAAGTGGATAAAGACGCCTGCAAAGCCGCCGCGACAGATGGCGCATCAGCCTGGGAAATGTACTGGAAGATCACGCTGCCTTCGCTAACCACCGCCACCATCGTCAACGCCATCTACACCGTCATCCCCTTGTCACACTTTTCGGAAAACAAGGTGATGCAGTATATCTAGCGTCAGACCTACGCAATGCAGGGCTGCCTTGGCTACGATGCCAGTGCCATGTCCATTATCACTTCGGCGTGATGGTGCTGCTGTTGAGCATTATCTTCATCCAGGGGTTGAAAAGGGCTATATCAGCCAGCAGCCGGGCGCGTTTCATGTCTGGCTTGCTCCTCACAGCCAGGCCGGACTACGCGGGGAGTTTCGTCTCTAGCTGCCGGTACACGGGCCAGGACTGTGCGAGGCCGGGCGCGATGCGTTCAGGGGTTGTCGTGAGCAGGTGATCCAGTTCCGTCTCGCCGCACAAATACAGCCCCTCGACTTCGCCGTCGGCAAAGCGCAGGGCCGCGAAGCCCGCGGGCGTCAACGTGGCTGTGAAGACCTGTGTAATGTGACAGATATGCACCGGTGGGTTGAGGCTGTCCGCTTCGCAGCGCCGGTAGGGCGCGCCGACAGTTTGTAAGCCCGCTGCGGTGAGCATCTGCGCCTGCGGTGACAGGTCAAGGCCGAGTTCTTCGCTCGCCTCCTGATAGATCGCCTGCTGCCAGCTCAGGCCCGCGCGTACGTGGCCGGTGACGGATAAATCCAGCCGGCCGGGCCAGTCTACATGGCGGCCGCGCACTTGCAGCGCCAGCCAGTTTTGCGGCGTGCGCAGCACCAGATGTACAGTGCGGTGGCACAACCCCAGCAAATGACATAGCCAGCGGGGAACCACGACGCCGGTCGTTGCGCCGTCATCAGTCGTCAGGTCGAACGGCTCAAAATGCTTGGGGCGCGGCTGGATCACGGGCTGCCAGCGGGCTACCAGCGCATCTGCTTCGATTTGGGTCAGCGGGGAAACGCGTTGCGCCGCGGCCAGATCGTCAGTCAACTGCTCCAGCAGTACTGTATCCAGCCGCGGCGGCGCGGAATTGGAATGAGGCATCGTTGAGAAAGGAGAGAGCGCAGCGGTTTGCTCTTTCGGCGTAAGTTCTGGCTGTTGCTGTGCTCTTCGTGGTTTTTAATGCAGAATCTTGCTCAAGAAGAGACGGGTACGTTCGTGTTGCGGGTTGTTGTACAGATCGTTGGGGGTGGTGTCTTCCACGACCGTGCCCTGATCCATGAAGATGATGCGATTGGCGGCCGCGCGGGCAAAGCCCATTTCGTGGGTGACGCACACCATCGTCATGCCGGTCTGCGCCAGGTCTTGCATCACGTCCAGCACTTCTTTGATCATCTCCGGATCGAGCGCGCTGGTCGGCTCGTCGAAGAGCATGATCTTGGGGTTCATCGCCAGCGCGCGGGCAATCGCCACGCGTTGCTGTTGGCCGCCGGAAAGCTGGCCGGGGTAGGCTCCTGCTTTTTCGGGGATGCCGACGCGGTTTAGCAATTCCATTCCCACGCGCTCGCGCTCGCCTTTGTCGCGCTTACGCACGACGCGCTGGGCCAGCGTGATGTTGTCCAGTACGGTGAGGTGTGGAAACAGGTTGAATTGCTGAAAGACCATGCCAACCTCGGTACGCATTTGGTTGATGTTGGTCGAGCGCGCTTCGAGGTCTACGCCTTCGATGTAAACATGGCCTTCGGTGGGTTTTTCGAGGTGGTTGATGCAGCGCAGCATGGTGGACTTGCCGGAGCCGCTGGGGCCAATCACCACTACGACCTGCCCGCGGCCAATTTCCAGATCGATGCCATTCAGCGCGGGCACGCGGCCGAAGTATTTGTGCAAGTTGACAAGGCGAATAATGGGATCATCCATTGGTATTCCATCTCCGTTCGATCAGGCGCACCACGATGATGAAGATCAGGGTGACGACCAAGTACAGGAAGGCAGCCGAGTTGTAGCCTTCAATCGCGCGCAGGTTGCGCGAGACAAAAAGGCGTGCCATTTGCAGGATTTCCGGCACCGCCACGACGCTGACCAGCGCCGAGTCCTTGAGCATCGCTACCAGATCGTTGGCGAGCGGTGGCACCACGCGGCGGATGGCCTGCGGCAGGATCACGTAGCGCATGGATTGGGTGTAACCCATGCCGAGCGAACGCGCGGCTTCCATCTGGCCACGCGGGATTGATTCGATGCCGGAACGATATACTTCAGCCAGATAGGCCGCGTAGCCGAAGCCCAGGCCCAGAATTGCCCCCTGCACGCCAGTTAGCGGAAAGCCCTGACCGAAAATTTGGCGCAGGAAGGGCACCACCACAAAGCCGATCCAGATGATTAGCACCAGCATCGGCACGCCGCGCATCAACTCGACATACAGTGTGCTGGCATGAAACAGGATCGGGTTCTTGGAGACGCGCATGATGCCCAGGAGCAGACCGACGATCAGGGCGATCAGGTAGGCGGTCAGCGTGGTGACGAGTGTCATCATTACGCCGTTGCGCACATCAAGGCCAAAGGCCATCTCCGTGGATGTGGGGGGGCGAATGATGAAGTTGAGGGCATCGCGGTAATTCTCATTCCGCAACATGCCGAACAACGCCGCGCCCAGGGCGAGGATCATGATGATCGCCCACCAGGGGAACTCGCGCATTTGTTCACCGAAGGTGAGCCGGGAACGCATGGCAGGCTTTGCCGATCCATCTTGATTCATGATAACAGTTTCTCCTGGTGGAAAGCGGATAGGAATACTCGCAGCTAGAGTGCTTGGACGGCGGCCAGCGCCTCGTCGTAGGCGGGGTGTTGGGCAATTTCTGGCACATATTCGACATAGCGCACCACATCATCGGCGTCAACGATGAAGATGGCGCGCTGTTCCACGCGCAGTTCCTTGATGTGTGTGCCGTAGGCGTTGCCGAAATCCATGTTGTAATGGTCGGACAGGGTGATTACACGGTCTACGCCTTTAGCTGCGCACCATTCCGCGAGGTGGAAGGGCAGGTCGGCGCTGACGGTGACGACGACGACATCATCACCAAAGTTGGCGGCTTCTACGTTGAAACGCCGCGTTTGCGCGTCGCAGATGCCGGTGCCGATCGAGGGAATTACGTTGATCAGACGCACTTTGCCTGCGGTCGAGGCCAGCAGACCCACGCGACCATTGAACCCTTTGTCATTGAGCGTTACTTCCGGGGCTTGATCGCCGACGGCTAGCGCCGGCCCTATGACTGTGAGCGGTGTGCCTTTCAGCGCAGCCGCGCCAAAACGTTCTTGCATGAAAAGGAACCTTTCTTAACCTGGAGGTAGATTGAGATTGGGAATAGAACTTACGCAGAAGTGCGTCTGTTCAGTAGATTAGGAAATTGGTGTGCCGGAAACGGTCAGAGAAGACATCCAGTAAACCAATCTAACGATCACCGGTTCATCGATTCTTCATGCGCGGGTCCAGAGAATCGCGCAGGCCATCGCCCAGCAGGTTGAATCCCAGCACAGTAATGACGATGGCAACCGCCGGGAAGAGAATCAAATGCGGCGAGGTGAACATCTGGTTACGCTCGGCGCCGATCATCGCGCCCCACTCAGCCGTGGGGGGTTGCGCGCCCAGGCCGAGGAAGGAAAGCGCGGCGGTGTCCAGGATGGCCGTGGCGATGCCCAGCGTCGCCGCCACGATCAGCGGCGCGGTGGCGTTGGGCAGGATGGCGCGGAAGAGGATGCGCCCCGGCTTGGCCCCGATTGAGCGCGCGGCGGTGACGAATTCCTGTTCCTTGAGCGATAGCACCTGCGAGCGTACCAGGCGCGCATAGGTGGGAATGGACACCAGCGCGATGGAAATCAGCGCCGTCAGCAGCCCCACATCCTCAAAGCCCAACACGCGCTGCATCACATTCAACCCGCGGGCAAAGAAGCTGCCCTCCGCCACCGTCAGCAGCGCGGAGTTGATGGCTATCGCCAGGATCAGCGAGGGAAAGGCCAGCACCACGTCCATGATGCGCATAATCAGGTTGTCGGTCAGGGAGCCGATGTAGCCGGCAATCGCGCCGAGCAGGATGCCGATGATCACCGCCAACGACACCGTGTACAGACCGGCTTTCAGGGACACGCGCGACCCGTACAGCACGCGGCTGTATAGATCACGTCCATTGCCATCGGTGCCAAAATAATGTTCGGGCTGGCCTTCGGCGCAACGGAAGAAGTTGATCACTGGCAGCGAGGGCAGATTATCTACGGCATGAATACATGGTTTTTGGCGTGGCCGCACCCCCTGTTCCTTACCCAGCAGCACCGCGTTTGGGCTATGCGTTGCTAAAATGGGGGCAAGCAACGCCATACCGATCAAAAAGACCGCAATAACGATACCAATCTGGCCAGAACGACGATACAGCACCAGATCGCGCAGGCCCTCGGCCCAAAAGCCGCGTGACTTGCGACGCTTGCTGGGTTCGAGATCGGGCAGGGTAGCAGCTTGTTGCGCACTCATAAGCATTTCCTACGTCAGGCGAATGCGAGGATCGAGGAAGCCGTACAAAATGTCCACGATCAGGTTGATCACCAGGAACACCACAGCCGTAACCAGCGTGAAGCCCTGAATCACGGCGTAGTCGCGCGCGGTGATGCCTTCGTACAAAGCGCGTCCAACACCGGAAAAGCCAAAGATGGTTTCCGTCAGCACCGCTCCACTCAATAAAAAGCCCAGCGACAGGCCAATAATCGTCACCACCGGCAGCAGTGCGTTACGCAGGGCATGGCGCACCAGCACCACCCGTTCGTTGAGGCCCTTGGCGCGCGCGGTGCGAATGTAATCCTGGCCGAGCACTTCCAGCAGGCTGGAGCGGGTCATGCGTGCAATAATGGCCATGGGGATCGTGCCCAGCGCGATGGCGGGCAAAATCATGTGCTTGAGGCTGTCCACGAACAGCTTGCCATCCAGGTTGATGATGGCGTTGACGAAATAAAGGTTAGTGAAGAACTGCGCCAGCCGGTAAAAGGGGCTGGTTTCGCTGACGTTGAACTTGTCTACAAATGAAGTAACCGCCATGCCCGCCGACAGGCGGCCTGATGGCGGCAACGCAAAGGGAGTATCCTTTAGCCCGATGGCAAAAATATAGGCTAGGAATAACCCTAACACAAAGACTGGAATGGAGACGCCGATATTCGCGCCGATCATTGTCACCACGTCAACCAGACTGTTGTGACGCTTGGCCGAGATAATCCCCAGGATCATGCCAAATACGACGGCAAACAGCATGGCGCTGAACGCCAGTTCAATTGTAATCGCCAGACGCTCGGCGATCATCTGCGTGACCGGTTGGCCGAAGCGGAAAGATGTGCCCAGGTCGCCGGTGGCCACATCGCGCAGATAGATACCGAACTGCGTCATGATTGGCTTGTCCAGGCCGTAGCGCGCATTGAAGGCTGCACAGGTGACCGGGTTGGCCTTTTCGCCCAGGATGGCAACACACGGATCGCCCGGCAGCAAGCGCGCCAGTCCGAAGGTAACAAACAGGATGCCAAACAGCACGGGCAGCGCAGCCAACAAGCGTTGAATGATGTATTTGGTCATAATCGCCTGGCTTTACAGCGTCATTGAAAAACTGAAAATGGGGCGCCGCCAGCAGCAGCGCCCCATTGATCACGAGCTAAATCAGGGCGTGGCAGCGTACCACGACCGCAGCAGGATCAGCGCACGCTGCGCTGGGCCGGCTGGCCTGTCTGGGAAACATCCACCACGCCATGATGATCATGATACTTACTCGGTGGGAGCGTTTTTGAACGCACCGAACAGCGCCGAGAAGTAGGTGAAGTCGCCGGTGCGACCCACATGCAGCGGGCTGGCCGCGTCCCATTGCGCCGTCCACGAAGCCACCACGTCTGCCGCATCGAGCGGGCTGCCGTCGTGGAACTTCACGTCGGGGCGCAGGTTGAACGTCCAGGAGGTCAGATCGTCGTTGGCCGACCACTTCTCAGCCAGCGAGGGCACGATAGCCGTGCCGCCGACCTCGTAGGCCAGCAGCGCTTCGCCGATCTGCTCGCACGCGCGCAGGCTTTCGCCGTCGGTTTCATCTGCGCAGTACAGGCCAATCGGTTCGGCGTTCTGCATCCACACCAGGGTGTCGCCGCCGCAGTCAATCACCGACATCGCTTCGTTGCCCAAGGGACTGGCATGTGCGCCGGTGCAGGCTGCCTGGAAGACAGTGGCCGAACCGCCGTAGGCCACGGGGATCATCGGCGCATGCTGCTTGATCAGATCATTAGCCTGGTCGTAGAGGGGTTGGCGTTCGGCCGGATCGGCCAGCGCGGCCGCTTCTTTCAGCAGCTTGGTCAGGTCATCGAACTTGTTGCCGAACTGCGGGCTGGCGCCTGCGCCGAAGTGATAGTCGAGGAAGTTGGTGGCGTCAGGATAGTCCGCGCCCCAACCCAGCAAGTGGAAGCCTTCCAGCGCGCCGTCATCCGCCGCGTCGAGGAATGCGCCCGATTCCATCACCACGATCTCAGCGTCTACACCAATTTCGGCTAACTGGGCCTGGATGTCCTGGGCCACGACGCCCGGCTGCGGCAGATAGCCACGCACCACATCGCGATAGGAAATCTTGGTCTTGAAGCGGCCATCAGCGCCGTACACACCTTCTTCGGTCAGAATCTTCTTGGCTTCTTCGGGGTTGTAGGCATACCAGTCCAGCCCTTCGGTGTAGCCGAAGATGCTGGGGGGCATGAACTGCGAGGCAACCATCGAGCCAGTCGGGTAGAAGTTGTCCACGATGCGCTGGCGGTCAATCGCCATCGCGAAAGCCTGGCGCACCTTTTCGTTGTCAAAGGGCGGGAAGGCATTGTTCATACCAACATAGAAGATGTTGGTGCCGGGGCGAGGATAGAGCGTGAGGGTCGAATCGCTTTCGATGGTCGCGAAGTCCTCGGGGCCGGGGTTGTCAATACCATTAACGTTACCAGCTTGCAGCTCCAGCAGGCGCTGCGCAGCTTCGGAACTCCAGCGGAAGACCACCGTCTTAGCCTTGGGCGCATCGCCCCAGTAGTTGGGGTTGGCTTCCAGGATCATCTGATCGCCGCGCCGCCATTCCTTCAGCATGTACGGGCCGGTGCCGACGGGCTTCTCGACCAGGTCGCCGCCGCCGCCAGAGGCTTCGATATACTCGGAAGGCAGGATTTGGAAGGCCGAGAAGGCCGCTTTGGCCGGGAAGGCCGGGTCGGACGCGCACAGATCGAAGCGCACAGTCAGATCGTCTTCCGCCACGATTTCCTTGATCAGGCCACCGTAGGCGCAAGGATCAGCATCATCAGCCGCAGTCGCTGCCGGAGCAGCCGCTGCCGGCTTCATGCCGAACCATTTCTCATAGAGGGTATCATATTCGCCGGAGGCACGCACCGCAGCCAGGCCCTTGTTGATGGCAGCCAGCACTTCGGGCTTGTTCTTGTTAACGGCAATGCCGTACTCTTCCGAGGTGAACAGGTCCGGCAGCATGACCAACTTCAGTTCGGGGTTGGCCTTGATGATGTCTGCGGAAACTGGTGCGTCGTTGAAAACGGCTTCAATGTCGCCGTTAGCCAGCGCCTGCATGGCCAGGGTGATTTCGTCGTAGCGCACAACTTCGGCCTTGGAATTCTCACTCAGCCAGATGTCGCCCGTCGTACCCAACTGCACGCCGACTTTCTTGCCGTCCAACTCAGCGAGACCTTTGATCGCGCTGCCACTCTTCACAGCCAGGCCCTGGCCGGCGGTGAAGTAGGGATCGCTGAAGTCCACGGTCTGCTTGCGCTCGTCGGTGATCGTCGCCGAAGACATCACGGCATCGAATTCGCCCTGCGCCAGCGCCACGAAAATGCCATCCCAACGGGTGTTGACGAATTCAACTTCGAAGCCGCCAGCCTTGGCAATCGCGTTCATCAGGTCAATGTCGAAGCCGGTGACTGCGCCTTTGTCGTCCACGAATTCCATCGGGCGATACTCGGCGTTGGTGCCGACCTTGATCTTCATCATTTCAGCCGGGGCTGCGGTTGCCTCAGCGGGGGCAGTCGCAGGTGCGGTCGTGGGCTGGGTGGATGTACCCGCCGGGGAACCGCAAGCGGTAATGACGAGGGAAGCAATCACGAAGATTGCCAGCAACGCCATCAGTTTCGATTGTTTCATTAGTATTCTCCTCCTTAGAGAGATCGGAACCGAATTACGAAACAACGGAGCCAGCAGGTGCCAGCCCCACATGCCTGAACATTGCAACAGCCCCGGCGACAGGGCCAGGGAAGCAGCCTGAATGCAGTGAGGGCGAGCCGCTTCTGGCGGGGCAAAAACGGAACAAGTGGCTCACAGAGCCACGATTGCGCCGATTATAGTCGGCTGACCGGTGTTTGTCAAACAAGTTTGCCATTATCGCAGGGTGAGCTTGGCACAACCGCACCCCCGCGCCGCTGGTGCTCGTCCCTTGCTGAATAGGGCTTGGTGGGGCGAAAAGGCTGCTGCGCTTGAGAAAATTCGCGCGGAGTGGGATGCAATTGCGGCTTGACACAGCAACTTGGTGAATTGCGCTGCGTCTGGTATGATAGCGCCGTTGACAAGGTCTTTCTATGAGAGAATCAATAACCACGAAGGCAAGAGATCGTGCATAAAAAGCAGGTAATCGCGGCCAGTTTTGGCCTGGTGCTCGCGGTGGGGCCACTGGCTTCCCGCGCGGCGGCCCAATCCGTTTCTTCTGAGACCAGTCTTGATTTCACACGGCTGCTGGCTGCATCGCTGGCCTGGCTGGTGCCAGCCGGTTTAATTATGCTCGCGGCCGCGGGCGCGCGTGAAGAACGCGCCTGGCAGGTGGCGCTCGGCGGCGTCGCCGGCGCGGCGCTGGGCATCATCACATTCTTCCTCGTTGGCTTTGCTCTGGCCTTTGGCGGTCTGGGGCTGGCGCGGCCAGACATCCCCGGCTATGTGGGCCTGATGTGGGAATGGACGCTGCTCGCTGGCAAGTGGGGCACGCACTGGGGAATGGCGGGCATGAGCGGCTGGGCCTTGAGCGGCCCGGCAGCCACTGCCGCGGCCTATGAGCTGTTCTTTGCTCAGTTGCCGTGGGTGGCAACGGCAACCCTTATTCCACTGATGGCGCTGCGCGGTCGCGCACCCGCGACCAGTTCCCTGTTGGGTGGTCTGCTGGTGGGCGGCTTTTTATATCCACTAGCCACCAACTGGATTTGGGGCGGTGGCTGGCTGGCAAATTTGGGCTTTAATCTGACGCTCGGCCACGGCTTTGTGGATTTTGCCGGTGCGGGTACGGTCTATTTATTGGCGGGCTGCGCGGGGCTGACGGGCCTATTGCTGCTGGCCCCGCGGCGCGCACGCCAACGAGACCCCAACGCGGCGGTTTCCTTGCCGCCCGTTCACCTACCTTTGCTGGCTTCGATGGGCGCACTGCTGATTTTGGCGGGCAGCCTCGGCTGGGCATGGGCCAATCCGCTGCTTGATACCGCCACATTGCAGCCCGCCCGCGGGCTGATCAACGTGGCCCTGGCTGCTGCCGCTGGCGTGCTGGCCCCACTGGTCTATACCTGGTTCGTGGCAGATCGCTCTGATCCGTTGATGGCAGCTCGCGGGTTGGCCGCGGGCGCGGTGCTGGCCGCAGCGATTGGGCCGTTTACCCCGCCCTGGGTCGCGGCGCTCTTTGGCTTGTTCGCCGGCGCACTGACGCCTCTGCTGACCTACGGCGTGCGCGAAGTCCTGCGCATCAACGATGACACCGGGCTGGTGTCCATGCACATCGTGGCGAGCTTGCTGGGGCTGTTGGCTGTTGGCTTCTTTGCCGATGGACAGGCCGGCGAGGGTTGGAATGCCACCGGCGTGGGTGAGTTTTTGGGCGTGACCGGCCAGGGTATCACTGGACGACTGGCCGCTGCCGGCATGCAGGCCGACTGGCCGGGGCAAATTCAGGCGCAGTTGATCGGCGTTGGCACGCTGATCTTGGTCGGTGTTCTCGGCGGTGCAGTGGTTTTCGGTCTGTTGGCCTTGTTGAGCCGCGGGCTGCGCATGGCGCGGCAAACACGCCGCGCGGCTGAAGCCGATTTACCAGACGCAGCCCAAGCAAGCTAAGCCTGGAACAGGGTGTTTGTTAAGATGTGTAAGCGAAAGATTGTTGGTTGGGTTTTGCTGGGTGTATTGTTTGTGACTGTGTTGGGGTGTGTGGGCGGGCAGACCTTGGTGCGCTCCAGACCGACGACTGTTTCGCAGAGTATACCAACCGAGGTAGTGGCAAGCCAGCCGACGCCAATTGTGGTGGTGGCTACGCCTACGCCCGCGTTGGACCTGGACACCGCCGAGCTGCGCACCATCGAGGTGTACCGGCGCTATAGCCCTGCCGTGGTTAACATCAATACGCAGGTGATGCGTTCGGACTTCTTTTACGGCGTTTATCCCGAAGAAGGCAGCGGTTCCGGTTTTGTCTGGGACGATCAGGGCCACATCATCACAAATTATCACGTCGTTGAAGGCGCGGATCAGATCACCGTGAGCTTTGGCGAAGGCCAGCAACAGCAGGCCGAAGTGATCGGCGTTGATCCGGCCAACGATTTGGCAGTGCTGCGCATTGACTCGCTGCCGGAGGGTGTCGAGCCGATGCCGCTGGGCGATTCGGATACGCTCGTGGTGGGACAAAGCGCCATTGCCATTGGCAATCCGTTCGGTCAGTTCGAGCGTACCTTGACTGTCGGCGTGGTCAGTGCAGTCAACCGCACGATCAACCTGGAAAATAATCGCGTGCTACGCGGGGTGGTACAAACCGACGCGTCCATCAATCGCGGCAATTCTGGCGGCCCGCTGCTGGACAGCCGCGGCCAGTTGATCGGCGTCAACTCCGCGATTTATTCACCAACCGGCGCCGATGCCGGGGTGGGGTTGGCGATTCCAGTTAACAAGGTCAAACATGTGGTGCCGGTGTTGATTGCCACCGGTCATTTTCCACATCCGTGGCTTGGCATTGAGGGTCTGGGCTACGCGCTGTCTGCCGACTTGGCGCAATTGCTTGATCTACCAGTGGATCAGGGATTGCTGATTGCGCGTATCTATCAGAACAGTCCAGCCGAGCAGGCTGGCATTCGCACTGCTACACAGGCGCGCCAGTTTGGCTCGCGTCGTTATCTGGTAGGCGGTGATATTTTGACCGCCATTGACGATGTGTCGCTTGTTTCGTGGGAAGACTTGAACGCTTATCTGGACGAGTATACCGAGGTGGGGAAAACAGTCCGTTTGCGCCTCGTGCGCGACGGTCAGCCGTTGAACCTGGATGTTGTTCTCGGTGAAGAACCTTTTTGATGGGTCAGGCGTTATACTATTGAACAATTTTGTGGTTATGTTGCAGGCTCCATCGCTGGAATGATCGTATGACACCCAGGTTCAAACGCGTGATGTTGGTTGTGGTGGCTTTGGCTGCACTTGTAGCAGTCATCTGGTTGGCGCGTCCGCTGGTGGATTTCTTCAGCCAGGAGGATCGCCTTGAGCTGTGGCTGCATCGTCTGGGGCCATTGGGGCCGCTGGGCGTGATCTTACTGAATGCTTTGCAGGTGATTGTTGCCATCGTGCCCGGCTATGCCATGATGGTGGCGGCTGGTTATCTGTATGGCTTTGTGCCGGGTGCCATTTACAGTTCCATCGGCATGGCGCTGGGCGGTGTTATTGCCATCTTGCTGGCGCGGCGCTATGGCCGACCTCTGATTGTGCGCATGGTGGGCGCACGCCGGTTGGAGCGTTGGGAGAAAATGGCGCGCATCAATGCCCTGCCGGTATGGGTGATCCTGATGATGGGTCCATTCGGTGATATGCCCTATTACATCGCCGGGTTGACCAATATTGCCATCTGGAAGATCATCCTGATTGCGCTGGTGCTGCGCACACCAACCAACGTGCTGGCGGCTGCGGTTGGCTCCGGGTTGCTAGACTGGCGCTCGCCCTGGGTCATAGGCGGCATGGCCACGTTGATCCTGGTGAGTCTGGTGGCGATGCGCTATCAAAACGAATTTGAAACCTGGGTGGATGACAAGCTGCTGCCGCGCGTGCTGATGTGGTTTGGCAAAACATCCGAAGCGACGCAGTCTGTGGCTGCGTCCCCGGAAAATCGAGAAAATGATGCAACGATCCACTGATCACACCCTTGCTGCCGAGCGGGAAAATAAACTGTTGCTGGGCGTGGCTGCTGGTCTAGGCTGCGTTTTGCTGTTGTGCGCGTTAGGTGCGGTGCTGATGTTCTTCCTGGCGCTGTACTGGACGCTGCAAGGCCAGCTTGGCCCGGCCAGCAGCTTGTTCGTCCTGCCGTGGCTGGTATAATTTGAACATGTTTGAGGAGTAATGCAATGACAGCTGTTTTACAAGTTGGTGATTTGGCCCCTGATTTTACCCTGCGCAGTGACACCGGTGCACTGGTGACGTTGTCGGCGCTGCGCGGCCAGCGCGTGGTAATTTATTTTTACCCAAAGGATGATACCCCAGGCTGCACCACGCAGGCCTGTGGTTTTCGTGATGCTTATCCCGTGATCGAGGAACGCAACGCGGTGGTGTTGGGTATCAGTCCGGACAGCGCCAAGTCACATCAGAAGTTCAAGACCAAGTTCAACCTGCCCTTTACGCTGCTGGTGGATGACGATCACGCTGTGGCCGAGGCGTATGGCGTGTGGAGCCAGAAGTCCATGTTCGGCAAAAAATACATGGGGATTGAGCGCAGTTCCTTCGTAGTTGATGAAACCGGTCACCTCGTGGATGTGCAGATCAAGATCAGTCCCAGTGATAGCGTCGAAAAATCGCTGGCCGCGCTAGGCGCGTAAGCTGATTCAGGAGGGAACTCGTCACACTGAATGCAGATGGCGAGAACACAGATGTACGGCCTGGCAATGACAGCAACGTCTTTGGTCATTGCCAGGCCGCAGCGACCATGCCAGTCCCGCTTCGGTAGGATGTGGCTGCTCGTCTGTCTTTACACTTTCTTGACACGGGCGGGGTAAATTCTGGCACTGTCTTGATGCTTTTTTTGCTATCATGGTCTCTGAAGGCGTTGGCGCTGGCCGACGCCTTTCTGATTTTCCGATTTGCCACGCTGCACAAGCAGACCGGCAATGCAAGGAAGGAACACCATGTATATCGAAAATGAGCAATCTACTGTGATGCGGGTTCCTCATAGCTATAACCCGCCGCGCTCCTGGCTTACCTGGCTGCTCGGACGTCCCTTATCCACCGCCGACGCGCCGCACCAAACCATCAACAAAAAGGTAGGGCTGGCAGTCTTCGCCTCAGACGCGCTCTCCTCCACCGCCTACGCCACCCAGGAAATCCTGGTGGTGCTGGCTATGGCGGGTACGGCCGCCTTTTCGCTGGCCTTTCCAATCGCCCTCGGCATTGTGCTGCTGCTGGCTATCGTGACCATTTCCTATGAGCAAACGATTCATGCGTACCCGGGCGGCGGCGGCGCCTACATCGTCGCGCGCGATAATCTGGGTGAACTTCCTGCGCAGACTGCTGGCGCCGCGTTGCTCACCGACTACATCCTGACCGTTGCTGTCTCCATTTCATCCGGTGTGGCACAAGTCATCTCTGCCTTTCCGCAGCTTTTTCATTGGCGCGTCGAAATCGCCGTGGCGTTGGTGCTGCTGGTAATGCTCATCAACCTGCGCGGGGTCAAAGAATCGGGTGTAACCTTTGCTATTCCGACCTATTTCTTCCTAGCCCTAATGATTTTTACCGTAGGAGCCGGTCTTTTTCGTTTCTTCACCCACTCGCTCGGTGTTGTTTCTGGCCCACCGCCGCTGGAGGCTGTTGAGAATGCACGCGCCATTTCGCTTTTCTTGATTCTACATGCCTTTGCCAATGGCACCACCGCGCTCACCGGCGTCGAGGCGATTTCCAACGGCATTACAGCTTTCAAGGAACCCAAGAGCCACAACGCAGGTGTCACCCTGGTCTGGATGTCGCTGATTCTGGGCGGTCTGTTTCTCGGCATCACCTTTCTCAGCTTGCAGATCCACGCCGTGCCATCGGCCAGTGAAACGGTCATTTCGCAGTTGGCCCGCACCATTCTGGGCGGGCAGGGCATCCCGTACCTGCTGGTAATCAGCGCCACCACGCTGATTCTGATCATGGCCGCCAACACCTCCTTCGCCGACTTCCCGCGCTTGAGCGCGTTACACGCGGGTGATGGTTTCCTGCCCCGGCAACTGACCTTCAAGGGCAGCCGTCTCGTCTACTCGCGCGGTATCATCACGCTGGCCTTGATCGCGTCGCTGCTGATTATTCTGTTCCGCGCCAGTGTTACGGCCCTGATCCCGCTCTATGCCATCGGCGTTTTCTTATCGTTTACCCTGTCGCAAACGGGTATGGCGCGCCGCTGGTGGAAATCCGGCCATCTCACGCCCGGAGAGGTGATCGAGGAGCCGGGATCAACCTTGACATATGATCCGAACTGGCGCGTCAAGCTGGTTATCAACAGCGTGGGGGCAGTGGCGACCGCCATCGTCATGCTGGTTTTTGCTGTCACCAAGTTCCGCGAAGGTGCGTGGATCATCATTGTGCTGGTTCCAATCCTGGTCGCGGGCTTTTTTACGATCCATCATCATTACAAAGACTTGGCCAAGCGGCTGACGCTGGAAGGCTACGACGGTGAGGCGCAAGTCTCGCGGCAGCGTGTCATCGTGCCGGTGAGCAGCGTGCATCGCGGCACCTTGCTGGCCCTGCGCTACGCCCGTACTCTGTCCAAGGATATCACCGCGGTTCACGTCTCCACCGACCCCGCCGATGCCGAGCGGGTGCGCACAAAATGGACACAGTGGGGCGAGGGCGTGCGCTTGATCATCCTCGATTCACCCTATCGTCAGTTGATGGAACCGTTGTTGCAGTACATTGACATGATTTATGACCAGTGCCAGCCCAACGAAATCATCACCGTGGTGGTGGCCGAATTTGTGCCGGAACACACCTGGCAAAACGCGCTGCACACCCAGGCCGCCCTGACGCTGCGACTGGCACTACGCGCCAAGCCAGGTGTCATCGTGATTGACGTCCCCTATCAGGTACAGTCAACCAGCAAACCGATGAATTGACGATCTTCACAAACAGGTCTACAATTTACATAAGGTCAAGGACTTGGTTGCTGTTGATTCTGCATGAAAAGGTTTTTTGCGTCTCTGTTAAACCCTTCTGATACCAGTTTACTAGCTGTGCCCTGGCAACGTTATGCCTTTAGCGTTGTGTTGATGGCTGCCGCCACAGGTCTGAGCCTGCTGCTGCATTCCACCTTGCACATTTCAAACCTGCTGATGATCTATCTATTTGCTGAAATCATCGCTGCCTTGGCTTTGGGACGTGGACCGGCTGTATTCGCTTCTGCTTTTGGCGCACTGGCCTTCGACTTTTTCATCGTTCCACCTCGCTTCACCTTAGCCGTAGACGACACAGAGTATCTACTCACCTTTCTTGGGCTGTTCGTCGTGGGCGTGCTGATCAGCAGCCTGACCGAACGTTTTCGCCTGCAAGCAGCTATGGCCGAGCAGCGCGCCAGCGAGACCATCACGCTGAATGAATTGAGCCGTGATCTCGCCGCCGCGGGCAGCGTCAATGCCATCACCGCGGCCATCATCACGCACCTGGGCGAAGCCTTCGACCGCGAAGCCGCGGTGTTACTGCCCGGCTCCGAGGACGACAAGAGCTTGCTGGAGCCGCGCCGCGCCGGCTTTGCGCTCAACCCCGATGAGCAGGCAGTGGCATCGTGGGCCTTCACCCACGGCCAGCCCACCGGACGCGGCACAGACAGGCTCCCCACCGCCCAGGCGCGCTATCTGCCCCTGCAAACTGCGCGCGGCGTGGTGGGCGTGCTGGGAGTCAAGCCGCTTGATCCCACCAGCACGATGACGCCCGATCAGCGCCGCTTGCTGGAGGCTTTTGCCAGTTTGGCCGCGCTGGCCGTAGAGCGCGCTCAGGTGGCTGAGGAAGCCGAACACGCCCGCTTGCAGGTCGAATCGGAGCGGCTGCGCAACTCGCTGCTCAGCTCTGTGTCGCACGATCTGCGCACGCCGCTGGCTGGCATCACCGGCGCGGCCAGCAGCCTGCTGGAAGACCAGCCATCGCTGGATGCCGCCACCAGCCGCGAGCTGGCGCAAAGCATCTACGATGAGGCCAACCGCCTTAACCTGTTGGTGCGCAACCTGCTGGATATGACGCGGCTGGAAGCGGGCGGCATCGAGGTACACAAAGCCTGGCAGCCGTTAGAAGAGGTGCTGGGCGCAGCCCTGACGTATGTGGAGCCGCTGCTGGCCGGGCGGCAGGTATCAGTGCGTCTGGCCCCCGATTTGCCGCTGGTGCCCCTAGACGAAGTGTCAACCACGCAGGTGCTGGTCAATCTGCTGGAAAACGCTGTGAAGTACACGCCGCCCGCCAGCCCCATCGAATTGGCCGCCTGGGCCGAGGGAAAGGGGGTTGTGGTCGAGGTGGCAGATCGCGGGCCAGGGCTGCCGCCGGGCGACGAAGAGCGGATTTTTGAAAAATTCTACCGCGGCCAGAAAACGGCCAGCGGCGTAGGCCTGGGCCTGGCAATTGCCCGTGGCATTGTTGAAGCACATGGCGGCACGATCTGGGCCGAAAACCGGCCTGGCGGCGGCGCCATCTTTCGTTTTACCCTGCCCGTCGAAGGCGAACCGCCCGCACTGCCCGATGAAACCACTTGACCGGGTTGAACAAGACAGAACTGTCTCGAAATTCTGCCCACCGAGAAAGCTTGTCATTCCGAACGAAGTGAGCAGTGTCCAAAGACGCTTCCTCCGTCAAAGGGCCTTCGCAACGACGAAAATCAACCCATTGCGTTAGTTGTATGAGCGTGTGACGTGTCCGAGCAACAGCCATTGATCCTAATCATTGAGGACGAATTACCGATCCGGCGCTTTCTGCGCGCCGCGTTGACAGCCAGCGACTACAGCTTGCTGGAAACGGGCACTGCGCAGGAGGGCCTGGCTCAGGCTGCCCTGCGTCAGCCCGATTTGGTGATCCTCGATCTCGGCCTGCCTGACCTGGACGGGCTGGCAGTGATCCGCGAGCTGCGCGGCTGGACAGCGTTACCGATTCTGGTCTTGTCGGCGCGGCAGCAGGAGGGGGACAAGGTGCAGGCGCTGGATGCCGGGGCCGACGACTACCTGACCAAGCCCTTTGGCGTAGCCGAGTTGCTGGCGCGCGTGCGTGTAGCCTTGCGCCGCCGCAGCCGCGCCAGCGCCGACTCAGACAGCCCGATCTTCGAGACAGGGGGCTTGCGCGTGGATTTGGCGCAGCGGCAGGTATTGCGCGATGGGCAGGAAGTGCATCTGACCCCCATCGAATTCAAGCTGCTGGCTGCGCTGGTACACAACGCCGGCAAAGTGATGACCCATCATCAGCTCTTGCGCGAGGTGTGGGGGCCAGGCTACGCTGAAGAAAGTCACTATTTGCGCGTGTTCATCGCCCAGTTGCGCCGCAAGCTGGAGGAAGACCCAGCGCGTCCGCATTACCTGCTCACCGAGCCGGGCGTGGGGTATCGCCTGCGCGTCTCGTCCGCGGGCTAAGACCGGCAAAGACAGCCCTGCACACTTTGGGTGCAACCGGCACTTATGCTACACTGGGGGCAAATCCGCAGTACAAGGTGAGTACAATGACTTCTCCCTTTGATCATTCCGCGTTCGTGGCCGATCTTGCCCTCGCCGCGGACGACATCCCCGCAGACAGCATCGTCAGCCGCACGGTGTTCACCGACGGCCAGTTCAAGGCCATCCTGTTTGGTTTTGCCGCGGGACAGGAACTGTCGGAACACACCGCGGCCAAGCCCGCAGTGCTGCACTTTCTGCAAGGCCAGGCGCGGCTGACGCTGGGTGCAGAGAGCCACGCCGCGACCCCCGGCCTGTGGGTACACATGCCGGCCCATCTGCCGCACAGCGTGTACGCGGAAACGCCGGTCGTGATGGTGCTCTATCTTTTGCCTGTGTGAGGTGCTTATGGCTTCTTTCCCCGCTTTTTACGACCCCGAACGCATCGGCACGCTCTTGCTGCCCGACACCGCCGCCATTGCCGCCGCCGCAGCCGCGGCGCATTTAGCCCCGGCCAGCCGCGATACGCGTCATGTGCAGTTGTTGTTGATTGACATGCAGGTGGATTTTTGCCACCCCACCGGCAGCCTGTATGTGCCCGGCGCGCTGGGCGATCTGCGTCGCGTCATCGAATTTATCTACGAACACGCCGCGGATATTACCGAAATCATCTGCTCGCTCGATTCACACCTGCCCAACCAGATTTTCTTTCCCTCGTGGTGGGTGGACGCCGACGGCAATCACCCCGCGCCCTTTACGCTCATCAGCCGCGCCGACGTGGACACAGGCCGTTGGCGACCGCTGTTCGAACGCGACTGGTCGCGTGAGTACGTGGCGCGGCTGGAAGAGGATGCCCGCAAGCTGTTGACGATTTGGCCGTACCATGTGTTGTTGGGCAGCCCCGGCCATGCGCTCGATCCTGAACTGTGGTCTGCGGTGATGTGGCACGCGCTGGCGCGCAAGACCGAACCGCGCTGGCTGCTGAAGGGCAGTGATCCGCGTACCGAGCATTATTCAATCATCAAGCCGGAAGTGGTTCCTGCAGATATGCCCCAGGCGGGCGTCAATGAGAGTTTGTTGGCGCGGCTGGCCGCGGCCGATCAGGTTTTTGTCGCCGGTGAGGCGGAAAGTCACTGCGTGCTGGAAACCGTGGCAGACATCGTGGAGGCGCTGGCCGATCAACCTGGCGCGGTGGCGCGCGTTGCCCTGCTGCGCGATTGTACCTCCCCTGTGGTGCATCCTGACATTGACTTCCACGCACTGGCCCAGGCGCGCCTGGCCGAGCTGGCCAGGCAGGGCTTGCGCCTGGTGGATAGCACGGAAGTGGGCCGGTAGACAAGTAAACAGGTAGACAAGCAACCAGCCTTGGCTACCCGTATACTTGTCTACCTTCCTTAATCCGACCCACTCAAATACAGATTGATCATCTGCTTCCAGTAGGGCCAGTCGTGCGCCCAGCCGTTCCAGATGCGCAGCGCGTGCCAGATGTTCTTGTCCCACAGGATTTGTGAGAAGTATTCGGTGGCCCCGCGCAGCGGCTCGGTTTCGCTGGTCGTCAGGATAATGTCCATCCGCCGCATTTGTTCCAGGCGCGCCGCGTCATGTTCGTTCTTGACGAACTCCACCGGGTTGTTGAAATAGACGTTGTCATCGTGGTGGCCGTCGGTCCAGTCGCTGATGTCATACAAGCCATTCATCGCCAGCACGCGGCCCACCATGTCCGGGTGACGGAAGGCAAAGTTTACCGCCTGGTACGCGCCAAAGCTCGCTCCCATCACAACCAAAAAGGGGTTGGTGTTGCGCTGCGTCAGGGGGATTACCTCGCGGGCGATATAGGCATCATACTGTGTTTGCCGCCAGGCGCGGTCGCCCGGCCACTTCCAGCGCGCATACCAGCTTTCGGCGTCCACGCTGTCCACCGCGTACAGTTGGACTTCGCCGCGCTCAATCGGCCCAGCCATCGCCTCGACCATACCCTGGTTTTCCCAGTCGAAATAGCGGCCTTGTGAGGTAGGGAAGACAATGACGCGCGCGCCACTGTAGCCATAGACCAGCAATTCCATGTCGCGGCCCAGGTTTGGGCTATACCAGCGATGAAGATCTCGGTTCATAAATCACCTGTGGGGTTAGGATGTGCAAGCGTGCGGGAGTGTAACATGCTCTGCTGCGGTCGTCAAGGCGCAAGATCGTGGCAGCAGCCAAACGGCGATGCGCAGGTCGCGGCCACGTCCCCCGGTACGTTCAGGCCAATCTCGCACAGCAGGCGCGCGATGTCGTTCAGCGGAAAGCCCATCACACTGCTGTAACAGCCGATGATGCGCGCCACCGGCGCGAACTGGCGATGCTGGATTGCGTACGCGCCGGCTTTGTCCAGCGGGTCGCCGCTGTCCACGTATGCGGCGATTTCTGCGTCACTGTAGCTGCGCATCCACACCTGCGAGCCATTGAGCGCGGCCGCTTCCCGACCGTTTTGGGGGTTTCTCGCGTAGACCGCACTCCACACCCAATGCGTGCGGTCACGCAGACTGCGCAGCATCGCTGTGGCCTCGGCCGCGTTTGCGGGTTTACCCAGGACGAGATCATCCAGCACCACGATGGTGTCGGCCCCCAGCACAGCACAGCCGGGCCGCCGAGCGGCAACGGCCAGTGCCTTGGCGCGTGCCAGCCGCTGCACCAGCGCCAGCGGCGCTTCGCCAGGTTGCTGGCTTTCGTCAAGATCTGCGGTTGTCACCTCGAAGGGGACACCCAAACGGCGCAGCAACTCTTGTCGCCGCGGGGAGCTGGAAGCTAAAATCAACGAGACCATAACGGGTTAAAATTGTCCTTGCATCGAACCGGCGTAACCGGTCATCTCTACATAGCCGTTGCCACGCACAGCCACGCCGTTGCGCGTGCCCTCAAGCTGCACCGCACCTTCCCAGTAGCTGTACGATACGTTCAGTTCTTGATCGGGCAGCCACGGGGCTAGCTCCACGCGCAGGTTCAGCTTCGGCACGGAGACAAGCCAGCGGGCGGGGTAGGCTGCGCCATTGCGTGGACTGCGCCAGGTGCGCTCCACACTGATCTCGAAATCGTCGCGAGTGAGGGGGGTAACGTTGCCCGCGGCATCCACGAAACTGCCCGCGGAAAACGGGTCTACGCTGCCATCGGCCCGGCGAATGTGAAAGACTTTCAGCTCGGTATTGTCGTCCAGTTGCAGCGCAAACCAGTCCCAGCCGACCTGGTCAGCGGCCAGCGCGCTGGTGCTGTATTCGTGATCCTGCCAGCTCCAGCCGCTGACGGCGTAGGTCTCGCCGCCCACAGTGAGCGTGCCCTGCGTCTCCAGCCGTGTCAGGCTGGTGTAATAGGAGGCATTACCCGGGTCGGGGCCTTTTTGGCTGTAGCCGCGGTCGCCTTGCAACACCACACCTTTGCGGCTGGTCAGAGCAAAGTCAATGGCGACGCCTTCTGCTGTAGCCTGCATCGTGAAGTGCGTGGCCTCAGGCGTTTCCGCCTGCACGCGCCAATCGTTCAGCCAGACCGTGAACGGTTCAGCCTGTGCACCGGCTAATCCCGCGCCGGCACGTTCCAGCCGCTCGAACGCGTAAAACTGCTTGCCCTGCACGTCGGTCAGTGCGAAATGCGCCATGATTACCTGATCGGCTGTCCAGGTGGAGGCACGCGCCACGCGGTCGGCGGGCGGAGTGACCGCGCGGCGAAAGAAGGTGAGCTGGTAACCAAAATGACGGCCCTCGGCGGTGTCCAGGTTGCCGGTGTAGTACCACCATTCGGTTTGAAAGTCGGGGTGTGGGCCGTAATCTGTGGGGAAGTCAAAGGCACGCGGGCCGGTGGCACGGGTATAACCGCTGTTGTTGGCCGCGGTCATCGTGCCTTGCACGCGGGCCTGCACGCGTGGCTGGCTGCGCTGCTGCCACAGCCAGAAGCCCGCGGCGACCAGCGTCAGCAGCAAAACCAGCCCCAGCCAGCTTTTTCTGTGCATCTTATTCGCCGCCAGGGTTGATGGGGGCTTCTTCCCAGGCGCGCAGGAACTCCAGGGCTTGCTGCGAGCTGTGTAGATAGGAGAAGCGCGCCACTTGCCGCCCCAGATCGCGTAGCCGCACGGCCAGTTGCGGATCGTTGACCTGTCCGTTGGTATCGAACTGCCGTTTGCTTTCGGTGACCACAACTTCTGACGGCAATACCCAGGCGTGTAGTGCCCGGCCAACACTGCGCAGGCCGAGTAAGGAATTGGCGCCGCCCAGCCGTCCACCGGCAACCGCCAGCAGGCCGATGGTTTTGCCTTCAAATTCAGCAAAGCCCATCAGGTCCAGTGCGTTTTTCAGCACGCCGCTGTAGCCATTGTGATATTCGGGCGTGCCGATGATGACACCGGTGGCTGTACGCACCGCCGCGCGCAGGCGCTCTACATCAGGCGGATAGTGCGTTTCTTCTTTACTACCATCGCAGAAGGGCAGCGTGTAGTCGCGCAGGTCGAGTAATTCCGTTTGCGCGCCCAACTCGGCTGCACCTTGCAGCGCGAGATGAACACTGAACCGGGTATAGCTGACAGCGCGTAGGCTGCCGACAATGCCGACGATGCGCACAGGCGGGTTGTTGGAGAGGGTTTCGGTCATGGTCAGTGGTTAATGACGGTTGATTGCGGCATGGGTCGCGTGGTCAATTGGTCCCTGCACACACCAGGATGCCGTCGGCGTTGCGCACCACTCCCAGGAAGGGGCCGGGGTCGTAGGTATTGGTGATGTCGGTTTCGTTGGCATAGCCGCCGGTAGCCGTGGATTTGACCACAGAAAAGTGCAGGTGAATGCCGACCGGGTTGGCAGGATCGCCTGACCAGTCGCCCTGGTAGCCTAGCACCGTGCCCGCGGGGACGAAAATTTCGTGCGTGTCGGGCGGGAACTGCGGTGCAATGAACGACTGCGTGCCGTCGGCGGAAGCCATGTGGGTGTAGTAGGTCCAGATCTGTTCGCCGGGGACGAGGGCGGGGAAGTCGGGGTGACGCAAAATGACGCTGCTGCGCCAGTCTGCTTCGCGGGTGAGGTAGCCATCGTATGCCGCGATGATTGGGGTGCGGTTCACATCGCCGTCGGGCGTGAAGATGTCGTAGCCGCTATGACGATGGCCGGGGCGGAAGCTGTCGTCCCAGCCAAAGCCGATATAGCCCGCGGTGGGCATGAGCATTGGCGCATCCGGGTGGCAACGAACGCCTGACAGCACGGTCCAGTCGGTGCGGGCTGCGGGGTTGTTGAACCATACCCCTAGCCGCGCCAACTGCTGCGCGGTTCTGGTGAGTTGTGGGCGCAGCCAGGCGATGCCTAAAACAAGCGCGCCACCGGCCAATAACAGTGCGGCAACCAGCCAGATAGGGCGACGACGGGCAGGAGTGAATTTACTCATGCGGCGACAGTTTGCTCTTTGGTGGGCAGGTGAACGAGGACTGTTTGCACTGCGCGGCCTTCCACTGCTTCCACCTCGAAGGTGATACCTTGCAGTGTCGTCTGGTCGCCCTGCTCTGCCAGCCGTCCGAGGCTTGCCATGATCAGCCCGCCTACGGTGTCGGCTTCGGGATGCTCCAGGTCAAGATCGCACAATTGGTTTAGCTCGTCCACCAGCAGGTCGCCGCGCACGCGCACGAGGTGCGTTTCGAGGCGTTCTAGTGGCGGGATTTCCTGATCGAATTCGTCCAAAATCTCGCCGACTACCTCTTCGATGATGTCTTCCAGCGTCACCAGGCCCGCAGTGCCGCCGTATTCATCTACCACGACAGCCAGTTGACGGCGGTCACGGCGGAAGCGCGCCAGCATATCGTCCAGTGGCAGCGATTCGGGGACAAAGGCGACTGGCCGGGCCAGTGTGCGCAGGTCGAAGGGTTGGCCGGGTGTGGCCTGCTGGCGCGCCAGTGTCTTGACGTGCAGCACACCGACAATGTCGTCCAGGCCCTTGTTGTACACGGGGTAGCGCGAATGGCGCTCTTCGCAGACGAAGTCAAGCGTTTCTTGTTCGCTGGCAGTGATGGGCAGTCCGGCAACCAGGCGGCGCGGGGTCATCACGTTGCCCACGGTGCGGTCGCGCAGGTCGAAGATGTTCTCGATGAAAAGCTGCTCGTCGGCTTCGATCAGGCCAACGCCGGAGCTTTCTTCCATCAGGTATTCCAGCTCGTCCGCGGAAAAGAGGCGGGCCTGCGCGTCTACAGGTGGCACCCCCATCAGGCGGACAATGAAATTGCCGATGCCGTTCAGGATCAGTACCACTGGTGCAAACAGCTTGCGCAGAAAGCTCATCGGGCCATCCAGACGCAGCACGGTGCTTTCAGCATTCTGGATCGCCAATGTTTTTGGCACCATCTCACCGAGGACGACATGGAAATAGGTCATCAGGGCGATAGCCAGCACGGTGGCCAGGGTATGCGACAGGGGGCCGGCGAGCGGCGTGATGTGGCTGAGCGGCTCCACCAGCCATTCGGCAATGGTGTGCTCGCCGAACATACCGAGGCCGAGGCTGGCCAGGGTGATGCCGATCTGGGCGGTGGCGAGATAGCGGTTTTGCTTGGCTGGGTCCGACAGGGTGCGCAAAACGTTGCGGGCCGCGCTGGAGCCACGCTCCGCAGCCTGGGTGATGCGCGTGCGCGGGGCCGCGACGATGGAGAATTCTGCCGCTACAAATAAGCCATTGAGCAGGATCAGAAACGCAATAATCAGCAGGGGTATCAGATATTCACTCATGACGATGTTTCCTCCCGCATCCGTTCGACCTGATCCGGCGTGGCGGGCAGGCTGACGGCAGCCACTGCGTTGCCCTCGACGCGTTCGACGCACAAAGGAACACCCGCCACGTCTACCATTTCACCGACTTCCGGCACATGGGCCAGCTCATTCAGCATCAGCCCGCCGATGGTTTCCGCTTCCTCGGTGGGGAGTTTCAGGTCCAGCAGTTCATTCAGGTCGCTGATCAGCCAGTCCCAGCGCACCAGCACGCGGTTGCCGGGCATGACGCGGAAGAGCGGCACTTCCTGATCAAATTCGTCCTGCACTTCGCCAAAGATCTCTTCGATCAAGTCTTCCAGCGTGACGATGCCAGCCGTGCCGCCGTATTCGTCCAGCACGACCGCGACATGGTAGCGTTTATGCTGCAACAGCGAAAAAGCCTCATCAGCCGGCATTGATTCAGGGATGAACAGCGCCGGGGTCATCACGTCGCGCATGTTCACTTCGTTTTCGCCCTGCGCGTCGTGCAAACAAAGCAGGTCTTTCAGGTGGATCACACCGATGATATTGTCCACGCTGCCTTCGTACAGCGGCAGCCGCGAAAAATAGGATTTGGCGAGTCGGCTGAATAGCTCGGCGCTGGGAGTATCCACCGATGCAGCTAGCACGCGTGTGCGCGGCACCATGATCTGGCGCACGCTGGAGCGACGCATCCACAGGGTGTTTTCGATCAACCGGCGTTCCTGCTGGTCCAGCAAGCCGCCTTCGCCGCTTTCTTCCACCAGCAGCGCGATTTCCTCGGCAGTGTGAGCCTGCGCGTGTTCACTGGTTGGCTCGACGCCCAGCAGCTTCAGCACCAACTGGCCGCTGCCGTTGAAGAACCAGGTTAAGGGACGAAAGAGGATCAGCGACCAGCGCATGGGCCAGGCTGTCAGCAGGGCTAACCGTTCTGGATACTGGACACCGATATTCTTGGGAACCAATTCGCCTAACACAACTTGAAAGCCGGTTAGCACCAACAGGATGACTGTTGCCGACAAAGAGGCGGCTGTTAGTTCGGAGACGATACCGAGGCGCGCCAGCCAATGTGTGGTGGTTTCGTTGAGCGCGCTTTGTGCGTAAAAACCCAGCACCAAGCTGGAGATCGTAATGCCCAACTGGCAGGCCGCGATGTAGGTGTCGAGTTTGTGCGGGTCTTCGACAATGGTAAGGACATAGCGCGCGGTTTGGTTGCCTTCTTCGGCCATCTGCGCCAGCCGCGACCGCCGACTGCTGATGGTGGCGAATTCAGCCGCAACATACAGCGCATTGATGAAAATTAAGATAAGGATAACAAGAAATATGCCAAACAAATTTTTTCTCCCGATGAATAACGATTTATGAATCGCAGGATCGGCAAGGTAAGTATAAGCGAATTAACCTGCTTCCCGCAAGTATTCAACATTCGTTAACTATGCTATAATGACATACGATTTTCAGGAAGGGTCTGTTATGTCTGGCGAACTCGATTTATCCTTACTTCTTGCAGCTTTACGCCGCCGCTGGTGGCTGATTGCGCTGTCTGTGGTGGTCGCTTTGGCTATCGCGGGCTTGATCGGCCTGTCGCGTGACCGGCACTATGAGGCAACTAACACGCTGCTGGTGCAATCGCCGCGCTACCAATGGCGCTTTACCGGGGAAATCGTCACGGTCACCGATCAAAATCGTGATTATCAGCGTGAAGTGCTGGCGATTGCGCGCAATGCTGAAGTCAGTCAGGCCGCAACCACTGCGTTGACTGCCACCGGGCAAGATGCCGCTGCGTTGGCGTCTTCGGTGGCTGTGCGCGCGGGTGATGGCAACACGATTATCATTGCAGCTACCACCGCCGATCCAGAGCAGTCGGCCGCGTTTGCCAAAGCCTGGACGCAGGCATTGGTGGAAGCAGCCCGCGATTTGTACGGCGCAGAAGCAGACTTGTCAGAGTTCGAGGCTAAGCTGGCCAAGCTGGATGTCGAATTGCAACAGGCCGAGGATGCCCTGGCTGTAGTTCGTGCCCGCACTGGCTTGTACAACAACGCTAACTTGCCCGACGAGGCGATGAAGTCCAGCATTGCCCTGCAACAATTGAATCTCGTTAATGCAACCCTTGCACCTTATCTGGTAGCATTACAAACTCTCGATCAGTTGCAGACAGGGCTGGCTGCGGCGGCCACGGCAACGGAACGACAACAACTGCCGTGGGAGTTGCTGGATACGCCGCTGCTGGCTGAACGCGGCAGGCTATCGGCGGCGGCTGCCCGCGCGACTCTGGCTGATCCTGCTCAATTGACTCAACTGCTGCAAAGTGAGCAAGCCGCGCTGCAACCCGCAGCCGACGCACTCAGCGCGCAGGCTACACAACTGCGCGGCCAGCTTGCAATGGATTGGCAGCAGTATGAAAACGCCTTTCGACTGCGCAACCAAATCCGTGATAGCTCTTACAGCATGGTTTGGCGCAAAGTAACCGAACTACAACTGCGTGACCAACTGGAGCCGAGCCTGCTGTCTATCGTCGGTAGCGAAGACCCCATTGTCACCCAGGTACGGGCGTCCATGCTGGGGCTTTTGGCAACGGCTGCCATAGCTGGCTTGATCATCGGTACGCTGCTGGCTGTTTGGCTCGAAGCCAGTAAACGTCGTTAGCAATCAAGTCTTAAGCTTGTTGCCGGGGGGAGACACAGCGCAGCGTATCAAAAACTGATTTTTGGCGAGAAAACGCGCTTGGCGCGAGACAATGGCACAACCAATTGACAAGTAACTCACTATTCTGGTATATTGTCAGGAATTAGCAGATTACTTGGTCGCCACTGCTGGCATTCATGCTCCACCCATCTACACCGTTCTATACGCTTTCACAACGGTGAAAGCACCTAACTCGTCCGTACCGCTTGAGGAGGATCACACGACTCATGGATAGCAAACCCTGGTTGAAGAATTATGACAAGGGCCTGCCAACAACATTGCAGCCTTACCTCCAACAAACCCTGATTGACGTGATGCGCGAGACGGCGAGTCAGCGTCCCAACCACACAGTAATTCACTTCAAGAACACCACTATCAGCTATCGCCAACTGGATCAGTTGAGCGATCAATTTGCCCATGCCTTGATCAAGCTTGGAATCAAGAAGGGGGATCGTGTAGCCCTGGTTCTGCCTAATATTCCCCAGTTTGTAATTGCTGAATTCGGTGTTTGGAAGGCTGGTGGTGTAGCCGCATGTATCAACCCGCTTTACACCGAGTATGAAACCGCACATGCGTTGAATGAATGCGGCGCTGAAACCGTTGTCGCTATGACTTCCTTTTATAACAAAGTCAAAGCGGTGCAGAGCCAGACGAAGGTCAAGCGTGTCATCGCCACCAACGTCAAAGAATACCTGCCCACAGTGATGCGCATCCTGTTCGGCCTCGCCAAAGAGAAGAAAGAGGGCCACCACATCACCCTGCAAAGCGGCGATTTCTGGTTCCAGGACTTGCTCAATCAACACAAGGGCGCAGGTCGCCCCAGCGTGACCATCAATCCCAGCGACAACGCCATCATTCTGTTCACCGGCGGCACCACCGGCCTGTCCAAGGCCGCGGTCGGCTCGCACGAGGGGCTGGTAATGTCGGGCAAGCAGATCTTCGCCTGGTTTCAGAACATCCTGCATGAATGGGATGACGTGTTCCTGACCGCCTTGCCGCTTTTCCACGTCTTTGCCAACGCCGGTGTGCAGACCGCTGCGCTCACCAGCCGCGGCAGCATGGCCCTTGTGCCTAACGCGCGCGACATCCCCGATGTGATGCAGACGATTGAAAAGACCAAGGCTACCTTCTTCCCCTCGGTGCCGACGATGTTCAACGCCATGTTGAATCATCCGCTGGTGAAAGAGGGCAAGGTCAACCTCACCTCGATCAAGTTGTGCATCTCCGGCGCCTCCGCACTCTTGCAGGAAACCAAGGAAAGCTTCGAAAAGCTGACCGGCAGCCGCATCGTCGAGGGCTACGCGCTGACCGAATCGATGATGGCGATCTGCTGCACCCCCGTGGAAGGTAAGTACAAGGTCGGTTCGATTGGAATGCCGGTCGCCGACGTGTTTGTGCGCATCGCTGATGCCGAAGATGGCAGCAAGGACCTGCCGTTGGGCGCAGATCATGTCGGTGAAATCGTCGTCCGCGCCCCACAACTCATGCGCGGCTACTGGCAGCGTCCCGAAGCCACCGCCGACATGCTGCGCAACGGCGAGCTGTACACCGGCGACCTCGGGTATATGGATGAAGACGGCTACATCTTCATTGTAGACCGCAAGAAGGACGTGGTCAAGGTCTCCGGCTTCCAGGTCTGGCCGCGCGAAGTCGAAGAAGTGCTAGCAACCAACCCCAAGGTGATGGAAGTGGCGGTTGCGGGCATCCCTGACCCGCGCACCACCGAAGCTGTCAAAGCCTGGATCGTCTTGCACCCTGGTGTAACCGCAACCGCGGAGGAAATTCAAAACTTCGCCAAGGAAAAGCTCACCGGTTACAAAGTGCCGCGCTTTGTCGAATTCCGTTCCGAACTGCCCAAGAGTACCGTAGGCAAGGTGCTGCGCCGCGAGTTGGTGCGCGAGGAAGCCGAGAAAACCAAGCAGAAATAGCGTCGCAATCGTCGCTACCCTATATCGTATGTAGGCGTGAACCGTGAAGAGCGACCAACTCTGTTCACGGTTCACGCTCTTTTTTTTATCCATGCCATTGACGACTGAATTTACCCAACGCGTTGCCTATCACGAATGCGATCCCCAGCTGATCGTGCGCGACAGCAGCTATCTGCGCTACATGCAGGAGGCGGCCTTCATCGCCTCCGCGGCCGCAGGTTACTGGCAGGATCGTCTGATTGCCATGCGCCGCGTTTGGTTGATCCGTGAACATCAAGTGGACTTCCTGTCGCCACTGCGCTACGGGGATCAGGTACGTGTCATCACTTGGGTCGCGGACTTCCGGCGCGTTCGCTCACGCCGCGCCTACGAAATCCGCGGGCGCGGCATCCCCGGTTATACCAACGAACAGACCGGCGACGAGCGCCTGGCTGCCCGCGCCTTCACCGACTGGGTCTTTCTCGACCTGGACACCGGCCGGCCGGCAGTGATCCCCGACGAGGTAGGCCGGGCCTACCTGCCGGAGGGCGCAGCGGGTGCGGCCGCGCAAGAGCGCGAGCGTTTTCCTCTCCTGGTCGCGCCGCCGGACGCCTTTCACAAGCGCACCTGCGTACAATGGCGCGATCTCGACAGCGTTGGTCACGTCAACAACGCCACATACGGCGACTATATCGAAAACGCAGCCCGGCAGGCCCTGGCTATCCGCGGCTGGTCGCCCGCCCGCTGCACCGCGGCTGGCTTTGATCTGACCACACAGCAGTTGCGCATCGAATATCGCCAGCCCGCCCTATTTAACGACATACTGGAAATCAGCACCTGGCTGGCCGAAGTTGGTCCGAATACCATGATGCGCCACACCACGCTGCGCCGCGTCGAAGATGATGAACTACTGGTACAGGCTTCGGCGCGCTGGGGCTGTGTAGACAGCGTTGCGCGCCGCCCCAGCGCCCTCCCGCCCGCGCTGGTTGCCGATCTGGCTTAAGGATGTTTGGACGATGAAACCCTCTTTTTTCCCGCCCATCGTCGCCTTGTGCAACGATCTGCTCTTCGCCACCCGCCTCAGTGATGTGATCCGGCAACTCGGCGGCGAGCCAGTGATAGCCAACACCCCCGACGAATTGCGGCGGGGTCTCGAACGCTGGCCGCTGTTGATCCTGCTCGACCTGGCCGCGCTGCCCGCAGCCGTCTGGCAGCCAGAAGTGCAGCGCGCCAAAGTGTCACCCCAAACGAAGCACATCCCGATCTACGCATTTGGCAGCCATGTAGACACCGCGTTGCTCGCTTCTGCCCGGCAGGCGGGTTGCGATCACGTCTGGGCGCGTTCCCGCTTTATGGGCGAGCTGCCACAGGTGATAGACACCGCGCTGCACCCACCGACTGTCTATGTAGACGGCTGGGATGCCGCGCCGTCGCCGGAATTTCTGCACGGCATCGCCCTGTTCAACGCGGGCGAATTGCACGCGCAGCATGATGTCTTCGAGGCGCTCTGGCGCGAGGACCTCCGCCCCATCCGCGAGCTGTATCAGGGCGTTCTACAGGTCGGGCTGGCCCTCTATCACATTGAAGGCGACAACTATCGCGGTGCGGTCAAGATGTTCCGCCGCGGGCTGCCGCGGCTGCGCACCCTCCCCCCCGTGTGTCAGACCCTCGATGTGGCACGCCTGCGCACCGAGGCGCGCGCCTTGCATGATCAACTCATCGCCCTTGGCCCCGACCACTTCCCCGCATTCGAGCGCGCCCAGGTGCGCGCGTTCAAGCTGCACCTGATAGAAGGATAACACCAATGCGTGCTGTGGTGATGTATCGTCGCGGTGGGCCAGAGGTGCTCACCTACGAAACCGACTTTCCCGCCCCTGCCCTCGGCCCGGACGATGTACTGGTGCGCGTGCGTGCCTGTGGCATGAACCGCGTAGATCTGTTCACGCGCGCGGGCGAGCAGGGCGTGCGTCCCCCACTGCCGCACATTTTGGGCATGGAGGTAGCCGGAGAGGTGGTGGCTTGGGGTACTGGTGTGACCGGCGTAACGCTCGGCCAGCGCGTGCTGGTGCCGCCCAGCATCCCCTGCGGCGACTGCGCGATGTGCCGCCGCGGTGCGTCTAACCTTTGTCCGCGCCAGCAGGTGCTGGGGCGCACGCGGCACGGTGGCTATGCCGAGTTCGTGGCTGTGCCCGCCCGCGGCCTGTTGCCAATCGCCCCCACCCTCAGCTACGTTCAGGCCGCGTCCATCATCGTGGCCTTCGGCACCGCCTGGCACATGCTGGTCACGCGGGCGCGCGTGCAACCGGACGAGACCGTGCTGGTGCTGGCCGCGGGGTC
Source organism: Anaerolineae bacterium (assembly GCA_049299095.1). Classification (GTDB taxonomy): domain Bacteria; phylum Chloroflexota; class Anaerolineae; order JAAEKA01; family JAAEKA01; genus JAAEKA01. The sequence continues at coordinate 55,884 of JBAQWV010000154.1, forward strand.
TGTGGTGGGAACTGCCGCCATTCAGGTCGCCAAACAACGCGGATGCCGCGTGCTGGCTACTGCCTCCACCGATGAAAAGCTCACCAAGGCGCAGGCGCTCGGCGCGGACGCGGTCATCAACTACACCACGCAGCGCATGGATCGTCAGGCGCGCAAGCTGACCGATGGTCGCGGGGTGGATGTGGTAATAGAGCATGTCGGCGCGGATACCTGGCAAGCCAGCGTGGCCGCGCTCGCACCGCTGGGCCGGGTGGTGACCTGCGGCTCCACTACCGGACGCTGGGGCAACACCGATCTTTGGTCGCTGTTTGGCAAGGAAATTAGCCTGCTAGGCTCGTTCGGCGCAACCGCGGACGAGCTGCACACCCTGTTGCCGCTGGTGGAAACCGGGGTATTTCAGACGGTGATTGATCGCACCTTCCCGCTGGCCAAAGCCGCGGAGGCGCATCGCTACATGGCAGATCGTCGTCAGTTTGGTAAATTAGTGTTAACGTGTGAGGAGTAAGACAGTGCAAGCGTACCCCCAAAACCGTATAAACCAGTTTAGACACTGGCGTACTGGGTTGATTTTGTTGCTGCTGGCGCTGCTGGGCAGCGTGTCTTGGGCCGCGGCCCAGGAAGAGGCGCCGATCACTTATCAACGCTACGATGTGGAGATGGCCGTACAGCCCGATGGCTCGATTATCGTGCGCGAAATCCAGCAAATTCGCTTCGACGGCCAGTTCACGCAGGCTTTTGCGCAAATCCCGCTGGCCTACACCACGCGCATTGACGATGTGCAACTGTTCGAAGGGGACACCCCCTTGCAGCGCAATGGCAGCGGCTCCGGCTCCTTCACCACCGAATACGATAGCGACACTCTTTACGTGGACTGGACGTACAGCCAAACGCAGCCGGGCGATGTACGCACCTTTGTCTTGCAATACACCGTGGTCGGCGGCCTGTGGGTCTATCCGAACGGCGACATTCTGGAGTGGCGCGCAGTGCCCGCGGATCGCAGCGGGATCGCGGTCGAGGCCAGCCGCGTTACGATTACGCTGCCCCCCGATCCGGCTACCGGCCAGCCCGTGCCAGCCTCGGCGTTGCAGGCCATCAGCTTTGTGCAACCAGCCGATCCCGTTTACAGTGACGGACAGGTAAGCTTCGAGAGCCTCGGCGCTATCCCTGACGGTATCCCCTTCCAGGTGCAGGTCGTTTTCCCACATGGTATCGTCAAGGCGCTGCCGCAGTTCTGGCAAATCGAGATGGACAGTGCCAGTCTGGCCTATCATTACACTTCGCTGGACACCGAGTACACCTTCAACCTCGACGGCTCCGTGGACGTGGTGGAGCATCACCGTCTTGTCGTTGATGAAGGCACGCTTTGGCAGGGCGTCCACACCCTCACGCACACCGGCATGGACGACGTTACCGATGTGGCGGTGTTGGAAGGTACACAGCCGATGACAGAAACGGTGGACTTGTGCGATTATTGCTTCTCGGTCACGCAAACCCCGCGGCTGCCAGGCTGGGTCAACTATGACGCACAGACAGACACCGTCAACGTGGACGAGGCCACAGCCGGCTCCACGATCATTCAATGGACGGTTCCCGCGCTGGTGCAGGGGGAGGAAACGACCTTTCACCTGCATTACACCCTGCGCAACGCGCTGGGCATCAACGATGAAAACCAGTTCTTTCAGTGGAACACGGTGCTGGACGAAGCGGGCGTGCCGGTGGACACTGCCAGCATTCGCCTGATCCTGCCGACCGGTGTGGATGCCGCGCAGGTGCGGGTGAGCGGGGCCGCGGTGCAGAACCAGCCGGATGGCTCGCTGCTGCTGACGCCGATTGACCCGATCATCAATTCTGCAGAACGCTGGCAATGGCAGATGGACTTGCCCGCACGCGCCACCGGCGCGACGCGCTCAGAGTGGCAGCAGGAGATGGAAAGCGCGCAGCAGGCCGCCCAGCGCGCAGCCGCGGCCCGCGCTCGCCGGCAATTGCTGATGGGTGGCTTGGCGGTGGCGATTTTGACATTGGGTCTGCTCGGCCTGTTGCTGGCCTGGTATCTGCGTGGCCGCGACGAACCCACTCCCCTGCCTGCGGAATACATCACCGAACCCCCGTCTGACCTGGCTCCGGGCCTCGTGGCCTATCTGCTTGACGAGCGTCCGACTGTGCAGGGCGTGCTGGCATCGCTGTTCCATCTAGCCTCGTTCGGCTTACTCAGCATTCGCCTCGCGCCAGAGATCGCTGTCCGGCGCAACTGGGACGAAAAGGTACAGGCGGGGCAGGTGTTGCGCGGGCCGGACGGACAAAATGCCGCGTTGCCCGCGCACCTGGCGATGCTGTTCAACAACCTGCGGTCAATCGTCGGCACCGACATCAGCAAAACGCTGGACAACGTGGCCGCGCCGTTGCAGGCCATTTTACCGCAGGTCTATGAGCAGATGGGCAAGGAAATTGGGCCGCTATTCGACGTGCTGCCTGACAAAGTGCGGGATCGCTGGCTGGGATGGGGCAAAATCATCACCCTGCTGGGGCTGCTGACGTTTCTTTTCGGCTGTGTCACTGTGCGCACGTTTGGCAGTCTGGCCCCTGCGCCGGGCGCGGCGTTGTTGCTGGTGGGGATTGTGTGGATGATCGCCAGCCGCTGGATGCCGCGGCACACGCCCGCGGGCGCGTTGGAAGCGGCAAAATGGCGCGCGTTCCGCCGCTATCTGCTCAACCTGGAAGATTACGGCAATCAGACCGAGGCGCAGGAGATTCTGGATCGTAATTTTGCCTATGCGGTTGCGCTTGACGTGGCGGAAGTGGTGTTGCGCGACAGCGAGCGCCTGCAAGCGCAATTGCCTGTATGGACGCGCCCGATGGTGGTATCCAACGCCGGTTCATCTTCCAACGACTGGCCGGACACCAGCTCGGTGGAGTCGTCGCAAACGCTCTCTTGGCAGCCTGCACCGAGCGATGCACGCCCGCGCCCTGCCGCGGACGGGAATGATGGGCATGTCCCGGCGGGGGATCAGTCGTTGAGTGGACGATCCCGCGAGATTGGCACGCGCCTGAGCCTCGCCAGCCTGAGCCTGAATCGTACCCTGACCGCGGCTTCCGGCAGCGGCGGTTCAACGATGGACGCTATGCGCCGGGCGGCGCGCAGCTCGTCCGGCGGCAGCAGCGGCACGCGCTACAGCGGCAGTTCCTCCTCCCGCAGTTCGAGTAGCTCCAGCAGCCGTAGTTCCAGTTCAAGTTCCAGCCGCAGTAGCAGCTCGCGCAGTAGTGGCGGCGGGGGGCGTCGCGGGTTCCGGTAAACCAAATTCCAGGTAATGGAAAGACTTCGGGAGTGGTTGTTCTGACTTCCGAAGTCTTTTTATACTCCGCGCATCACTGCCGCACCGCCCCGGCGCGCGTCGCCCACAGCTATCAGCCCGCGATCCGATGTCTGCTGTACCGCATGTACACCGCCAAAGAACATGTGTCGCGTCTGCCAGCGATTGATGCGATAACCCGCATCAGTCAGCACGGCAACAGTCGCGGGGTCGTTGCCCCCCTCCACCTGCAACATGCCCTCTTCAAAGTGAATGCGCGGCGCGGCTACCGCCTCCTCCAGCGGCAAGCCATAGGCCAGGCTGTTCAGCAGCACCTGCACAATCGCGCTACGAATGCGGTTAGCGCCGCCGCTGCCCAACGCCAGCACCGGCTGGCCGTCGTGCAGCACCACCGTCGGCGACATCATTGAGGGGATGCGCACGCCAGGCGGCGACTTGTGGAAGCCCTGCGGATGCAAGTCAGCCTCGCCCAGCATGTTGTTTAGAATCACGCCCGTCCCCGGCACGATAAACCCCGCGCCTTCACCGCCGCTAGTGGTCAGGCTCACCACCAGGCCATCTTCATCCATCACGGAAATCTGCGTTGTGCTGGGCATGGCCGGCGGTACGCTGTCCAGCGAGCGTTCGGCCACCGGCAAAGCCAGCAAGTCTAGCAGCACGCGCTGCCAACGACGCACCGTGCCCGCGCCCAGCAGGCGACTGGCTTGCTGCCGCGGGTGTAACTCTTGCGCTTCCAGCTCACGCCGCGCCAGATGCGTCACACGCATCGCTTCGGCCAGCGTCTCCAGCGCGTCGGCGCGGCCAAAACTGACTGGATCGAGCGGCAGCGCAGCCAGCAGTTGCAGCGTAAAGGTAATCAATAGCCCGCCGCGGCTAGGCGGGGGATTGGTCAATACATCGAAGGCGCGGAAGCGCGACTGGAGCGGTGGGTAGCGGCGCACACGATACCGCTGCAAGTCCTCGGCGGTCAGCAGGCCGCCGTTGGCCCTCTGGTCGGCCACAATCGCGCGCGCGATCTCGCCGTGCGAGAAGAGCCGCGGGCCTTCCTGCCCCAACGCCTCCAGTGTGTCGGCCAGCGCAGGCATCATCACCAGATCGCCTGCCTGCTTCAGGCCCCCTTCCGGTCGCCCAAAGATCGCCGCGCACTCCGGCGTCAGCAGCAAAATCGGCTCGATCAGCCCGCCGATGAACGCCTGAATTTCGCTAATCGGGCAGCCGGTGCGGGCCAGCCGAATGGCAGGTTCCAGCAGCACCGGTAGCGGCAGGCGGCCTGCCTCGCTCGCCAGCGTACACAGCCCGGCAATGTTGCCCGGTGTGGCGACTGCACCGCGGCCCACGTAAAAATGCTGGTGCGAGGGGCCATAGTCAACGGTGATTTCCTGAAAATCAATTGCATTGGTGGGGGGCTGAAGTGCACGCCCCAGACCGGGGCCGGTGCTGAAGAAGTCCAGCAGCTCGCCCGTGCCCCTGGCTGTATTGTAAACCAGCGCAAAGCCGCCGCCGCCTGGTGCAGACAGTGTATATTCGGTGATAAACGTGGCAAAGGTGGCCGCGACCGCAGCATCCACTGCGTTGCCACCGCGTTCGAGCATTTCCGCGCCCGCGGCCGCGGTCAGGGGATGCCCTGCGGCAACCGCGCCGCGTTTGGGGGAGAAGGAAGGCTTCACAATCAAACTCCACGAGAGTTAATGCGTATTACGACGTACTGCGAAATACACACGGCTTACAGCTCGGCAATTACCTCGCCGATGCCCACGGTGTCGTAGCCGCCCAACGCGTCCACGGTGGCGGCGAAGCCCTCCGAACGGATCACATGCAGCAGCGGGGCCAGCAAGGTGCTATGGAAGAAGCGGCGCGGGATCACCAGATCGTATTGTTCGTTGAACAGCGGCACGAAATCGAGATGTAGCGCGCGCGCGGCAGCCAGAATGCCCAGCCCGCAGTCTGCTGCGCCTGACTTGACCGCCGCGGCCACAGCCAGATGCGTGTACTCTTGCCGATCATAGCCCTGCACCTGCCGTCGCTTGATGCCCAGCTTGCCCAGTTCGAAATCGAGCAGCACGCGCGTGCCCGCGCCGCGCTGCCGGTTGATGAAGGCCACGTCCGGGCGGGTTAAATCGGTCAGGCTGGCGATCTGCTTCGGGTTGCCGGTTGGCACGATCAACCCCTGCACGCGACCAACAAAGCGCAGCAATACCACGCCGTCTGGATCGCCCGCGGCGCGGCTCAAGCCAACTTCGTCAATCGCCTTGAAGTTGTACGTGCCGCTGGCTTCATCCAGCAGGTGCGAACCGGCCAGATGCGCTTCGCCGCGCTTGAGGGCCAGCAGGCCGCCCAGGCTGCCCACGTTGGAGGAGGTCAATGCCAGTTCGGGGCGCAGTCGCCGTAATTGATCGGCCAGCACGTCGAGGGTCATGTCGTGGCTGCCGATGGAAACAATCGTGTTGCGCACCGCTTCCGGCGTGCGCAGCAGCTCCACCTGCACCGCCGCGCCGGCATGTTCCCCTTCGCTGAAGCGTGGCAGGCGCACAATGCCATCGGCACGTACCAGTGACATAATCACACCTGCACCGCGCTGCAACGGGGTCGCCACCAGCCGCTCGCCGACCTGGCCCAGCGTGACGCGCAGAAATTCTTCTTCGCCCATCGCAGAATAGACCTTTTGCGTCAGGCGTGCGGTCACCTGGGGGCGTTCCGGCGGCAGCAGCCCCTGCATGGCATACAACACTGGCTTGACCAGCAGTTCAAAGGTCATGGCCGCGGACGCGGGATAGCCCGGGATGCCGACCAGCGGCTTGCCCTGTCCACCGCCGCGGCCCTCGGCAACGCCGAGGATCACCGGATGGCCGGGCTTGATAGCGATGCCATGCACCACCACGCGACCCAGGCTGCTGATCACACGCGCAGAAAAATCTTCTGACCCGGCTGACGATCCGGCGTTGATGGCCACGAGGTCGTGAGTTTCCAGCGCAGCCTGTACCACCGCGCGGATCATCTCAAAATCGTCGGGCACGGGATCGAAGCGACTGACAGCGCAGCCCCATTCCTCAGCCAGCCCGCCCAGCACCAGCGAGTTGTATTCGATGATGTCACCGGGGCGCAGCGCGTCCAACCCACCCAGGCTGGACAAACGCACCAATTCGTCGCCGGTGGGGATGATCGCCACGCGCGGCCGACTGCGCACGGCCAGATGCGTGTGCCCACAGCCGACGACCGCGCCGAGATCAGCCGGACGCAGCCGATGGTTGGAAGGCAGCACCAACTGCGTGGCGACAATGTCCTCGCCCATCGGGCGGACGTGCCGCCACGGAGGGATGGCCGCGAGAATTTCGATGGCCTCGCCCTCCGTCGTGGAGACCCCTTGCACTTCCTCGACCATGAGGACAGCATCGGTGTCGGGCGGCATGGCGTCGCCGGTGTCCACGTAAAAAGCCTGCTGGCCGATCAACAGGTGGCGCGGCCGTGTTTCAGTGGCGCCGGTGGTGGCTGCGGCGCGCACCGCATAGCCGTCCATAGCTGCGGCGTGGTAGTGGGGCGATGAAATGCGCGCCCACACCGGCGCGGCGGTTACCCGGTTCAGGCAGTCGGCCACCGGCAGCGATTCGCTCGCCAGCGTGCCGAGCGCGTTGGCGTCCAGCAGCGCCTGCCGCCACGCCTGTATGGCTTCGTCGAGATCAATATCGTGAAGGTACATAGTCAATTACGCGTGGAGAGTGTGGTTTATGGATTGCGCGTCAACACCTGCACTGGCTCACCCAGAAACTTCGGCTGCTGATTCAGCACCGTGACATCCAGCACCGCTTTGGCGCGCGCCAGCACCTCGCGGGCGCGCACACGACGATCCCAGTAGCCGCGCGGCCCCGGCGCAGCATAGCCCACTGCATCGTGGCCGCGCTGATCGGCCAGGTACAGCGCGCGCTCCACATGGAACTGCTGCGACACAATCGTATACGAAGTGAGGCCGAACACCTGCTCCGCGCGGTAGATCGAATCAAGCGTGCGAAAGCCCGCGTAATCCTCAGTGATATAGGCCGCGGGCACGCCCAGCGCCACCAGGTCGTTGCGCATCTCGTCCGGCTCGTTGTAATTATCCACGCTGTTATCGCCGCTGACCACGATGCCATCCACCTTGCCCGCGTCGTATAACGCCGCGGCCGCGCGGATGCGCCCCATGTAAAAGCTGTTGACGCGGCCATTGGTGTACTTCGCTGTACCCAGCACCAGCGCCACCGAGCGATGCGGAATCGCGTCCAGCGAGTCGTAGACGCGGCCAGCCGCATTTTTCGTCATCGAGGTGTCGGCCCACCAGGCAAAGCCAGCCGCAGCCAGCGCCAATGCCAGTCCTGCTAACAACACTTTCTTGATCACAGCTCCCTCATGGACTGAGTACCAGCCGCTGCTGCGCGTTGCGATCCACTGCCTGACGGCTGAACGGCAGCGGCAGCATCAGGCCGTTGCGCCACAGTGAAATCTGATCGGCGTAGTTGGGGCTGGCCACATGGCCAGACTGCCCCCCCGGCACCACAATCTGACAGCGGTCCCAGTCGCTCAAATCAGCGATAAAGCGCACGGCGTCCACCACCTTGACCGGTTCAAACGGAAAGACCGGCTTACCCGAAGCGCGCAGCAGCGTGTCCTGGTCGCCGTCCATCGGGTACGGCCCGCGGTTGAAAAGCCAGTTGAAGGGCTTGACCGAACCGACCGGATGCGCGAAATGCACCTTGTTCAGCCGTCCCCACGTCCAGGTTTCGATATCCTCGCCCAACTGCTGATCAAGCTGCTTGAGCGCAATGCGCAGCGCGCGGTGCAGTAATTCAATCTTGGGCCGCGGAATGCCGGTTTCGGGATCGCGCAGCCAGTACGCGTCCCCCTTGCCATCCAGAATATCGAGCAGCCGCACAATGCTGCGCCCATGATACGGCCCCACATCGCCCATCGGCGTTGGATCGAGGCCGATGTAAGCGTCGGCCAGCTCGCCCAGATGCCGGTCAAACATTTCATGCAGCGCCATCAGGCGGGTGGTTTCGTACACACTGGCCGCCACGCTGTCAGCCGACATGCGATAATCCCAGCCGCGCAGCAACTCCAGCGCGCGGGCTTCGCGCGTGTTGGTCGGTTGGATCGGGAGCAGGTGACGCACAAACCGCTTGGCCTGTGCGCTATAGGTGTCGCGTTGCATCGTGGTGAAATCGGCAATGGTCACTTTCTGTCGGCTTTGCAACAGCTCCACCAGCCGCGTGGCGCGGCTGGGATTCTCCAGATCCGTGCTAAGGAAGTGCGGATACGTCGGGTCCACCACCTGATTATTGGCCGCGCCCAGCCAGCCGTCCGCCGGATCGAAAGCTTGCGGCAATTCCTCCAGACTGAGGAAGCGCGTCCATTCGTATTCGCCCGCCCAGCCTGGCACTGGCGCAATCCCATAACCCTGCGCTCGCACCGGCATCCAGCCCGCTTGCAGATAGCCAATATGCCCATCCACATCCGCGTAGACAAAGTTATGCGCCGGTGCAGCCCAGCTAGCCAGCGCCGCGCGGAATTCCTGCCAGTTGTTCGCCCGGCCATAGCCCAGGATCGCGCCCAGCATGTCCGCCTGATCCAGCGCCACCCAGCGCAGCGCCATCGGCTGCGTCTCGCCCATCAAGTCATGCACCAGCGGGCCATGCTGCGTGGCGCGCGTAGTGACCACCACCGGCTCGCTGCGCCCCTTCACCTGGATCACTTCCTGCACCACTTGCACCGGCAGCCAGTCGCCATTGAACTCGTATTCGTCAGGGTTCTGGGGATTTAGGCGTTCGATAAACAAATCCTGCGCATCTTGCCAAGCTGTGGTCAGTCCCCACGCACACTGACGGTTGTGTCCAACCACCACGCCGGGCGCGCCGGGGAAGGAAGTGCCCGCCACATGATAGCGTCCCCCCTCCAGATGCACCTGATACCACAGCGCGGGCATCGCCACCGACATGTGTGTGTCGTTCGCCAGCAGCGGTTTGCCGGAATGGGTGCGCTCGCCATTCACCACCCATTGGTTGCTCGCGCCTGGGTTCAGCGAAATAATACCGGACAGCGGCGCCGCGGGTGCGGGTCGCACGGTCGTGCTGCCCAACAAATCCTGCACCAGTTGCAACGCCTCGCGCACCGCCGGGCTGCCCCAGCCGTTGGGCGGCGCAGCAGCAGACTGGCCGGAGCCGCTGACGATGGTCGGATTATCCGCCGGATAAGCCGGTTCGAGGTCTGCGGCCAACTCTGCGCCCAACTTGACAGCCAGTCGTGCGCGCAGCAGCTCGCTGGCCCAATTGCCACTCAACACCAGCGCCATAAACTTCGCCCAGTAGAGGCTGTCCACCGGTCGCCAGGGTTGTGGCTCGAAGCGCAGCAGGGTAAATTCCAGCGACCAGCGGCCCTGCTGGCTGCGCATGTACGCATTGACGCCCGCCGCGTAGGCTGCCAACGTGGCCTGCGTTTCCGGCGGCAGCGCGTGCGCTTCGTCCTCAGCGGCGCGGTTCAGGCCGAGCGTGCGCACAAAGCGGTCCATTTCCAATGTGGCCTCACCCAGCACCTCGGACAGACGCCCCGCGCCAAGGCGGCGCTGCAACTCCATCTGCCACAGACGGTCTTGCGCGTGCGCAAAGCCTTGCGCGTAGAACAAATCATCTTCGTTTTCCGCGTAGATGTGCGGCACGCCCCAGCGGTCACGTACAATTTCGACCGGACTATGCAAACCGGTGACGCGGGTTGCGCCGTGGGTCTGTGGCAGGAAACGGCGCAAGAACGCGCGCACGGTTACGGCTGCGCCGCCAAGCAACGCAGCTAGGGTTGCCAGGAAAAGCAAAAATTTCTTCATAGCGATTGCCTATTCTTCATCGTCTATCTGGCTGGGGAAGGCGACATCTACCACCTCGCCGTGAGTGTCTACCACCACGCGAAAGCCCATCATGCCCAGATAGGCAAGCGTTTCTGCGGGGATCGTCTGGCCGAGCGCCTGTTGCCAGTTTTTTAGCGATGAATCGATCATCGCCTTGGTGAACAGGTCTTCTTTCCCCATCATGCGCATCATTTCCACCACTGCCTGATCGCGGAACGGCTCCATCAGGTCGCGCAGTTGCTGCAACACCTGGCGGTCCACCTCGCGCGCGGCCACATGGCGGCGAAAGTCGTCGTCCAAGATTACGTAATGGGCTTCGCCGCCGATGTAAGCTACCTCGGCCGGCTGCCCCGCTTCATTAAAAACCAAACCAGGAAACATGGCATTGGTTTGGATGGCATCTGTCATAACACACCTCATTCAGCCTTCGGAAGTTTCTCGGATTTCCAAAGACGCTCAAACCCTGGCAGTCACGAAATATTCTCACAGCCATAGAGTAGCACGCTTGCAGGCCCTCGTCAAAACTCTGTTCGTTTGACAAAACAAGCGGCTGCTGGCATGATGGGAACGCCAGCCGGTCTCACAACGTCCATGTGGGTGGATGGCATTTGGAAAGGATTGTTGCGTGTTTGCGGTTTTTCTGGCCTTCAGCCTGTTGTTTAATCCCATCGCTCAAAGCGTTGATCCACCCTGGTACATGGCCGCGCGCCTGCCTGTGCGCGGGGAAGTGACTTTCTACGCGCCCGGCGTGATGGAAAGCACCTACCACACCCGCCTGGAGCGCGCCCAGGTTCCTTACTGCGACCGGCCAGCCTGCGTCGGATACATTGCCACGCTGCGTCCCGGCGATCTGGGGCGCAAAGTCTGGCTGCAAGTGCCGGGCCGCGCGGCAGAGGGGCCGTTTTTGGTAGTGGACTACGCGGCCATTGAGGACTTCGAACGTTTGCGCACGCGCGGGCTGATCGCCGAAGTGGACAACGTCACCGCCCGCCGCTGGGGCATGCGCGGGCCGCTGTACAACGTGGTGATGACCTCGCAGCCACCCGCCACGCATCAATTGATCTTTCCACTGATTCTACGCAGCAAGCGTTAACTTGGTTGCGCGCCGCACCAATCCGTACCCTGAGCTTGTCGAAGGGTGCAGACTGGGCCGAATACGATAAACCATCACGACAGACAGCCACCATCAAGGAGGGGATCCAGATGGCAGAGCAAGATTTCGTTGACTATCACCCCATGATCCGCGATCTGCCACAGGGTGAACGGCCGCGCGAACGACTGCTACACTACGGAGCCGGCGCACTCAGCACCGCCGAGTTGCTGGCGATCATTCTGCGCGTCGGTGCAAGCGGCGAAAATGTCATGCGCGTGGCCGAAAAGATGTTAGCGCGCCACGGTGGCCTGCCTGGCCTGGCGCAGGCCACCATCCATGAACTGTGCGAAGACAAAGGAGTAGGCGAGGCCAAGGCCATCCAGGTGAAAGCCGCGCTGGAACTGGGCCGCCGCCTGTTGGTGGCCGCACCCCACGAACGTCCCCAAGTGCGCGCGCCCGGCGACGCAGCCAATCTACTGCTGGCCGAAATGTCGCTGCTCATGCAGGAACATCTGCGCACAGTGCTGCTGGACACCCGCAACCGGGTCATCAGCATCCCCACGATCTATGTCGGCTCGCTGAACGCGGCCTCCATTCGCGTTGGCGAAGTCTTTCGCGAGGCGATCCGCAGCAACTGCGCCGCGCTGATCGTTGTCCATAACCATCCCAGCGGCGACCCCACCCCCAGCCCGGAGGATGTGCAGGTGACACGCCTGTTGGTCGAAGCAGGCAGCCTGCTCAGTATTGACGTTCTCGATCACCTCATCATCGGCCAGCAACGCTTTGTCAGCATGAAAGAGCGCGGGTTAGGTTTTCGTTAGCTGCAATTGGTGGCGCGTAGCACTTGCGGTATACTGCCGCTGTGTCCACTCGACGTTTCTTCCGCTTTTTACCCCTCCGCGACCTGCTCGCGGTGCTATTAATAGTCCTTGTCGCGCTTATCTTGCGCGGCTGGCAACTGGGCAGTATTCCGCCTGGCCTCTTTGGCGATGAAGCTGTCAACGGCCTTGACGCGCTGGACCTGCTTGCCGGGCGGCCACAGCTCTTCTACACCGCCAACTATGGCCGCGAGGGGTTGGCGATGGCGTTCTTTGCCGTGAGCATCCGGCTCTTCGGCCCCACCGCGCTGGCCCTGCGCCTGCCGGCGGTCGCTGCGGGCGTTCTCACCGCCATGGCAACCTACTGGCTAGGCCGCGAGTTGCTTGCGCGCACGCGCTACCGCGGGACGCTGGTTGCGCTGCTGGCCGCGCTCTTCCTCGCCACGAATTTTTGGCATGTCTACACCAGCCGCTACGCCGAGCGGCTGATTTTCACTCCCTTGATGGCAACGCTGGCCTTTGCCGCCTTTTGGCGCGGGATCAATCGCGGCGGACCGCGCGCAGCATGGCGTTGGTTTCTACTGGCCGGGCTGTTTCTCGGCTTGAGCGTGCATTTCTACAGCATCAGCCGCCTGCTGCCGGTCTTCTTAGGGCTATACATTCTGGCCGACTTTGGCTATCGCTGGCTGACTGGCCGCGCAGCCCTGACGCACGCCCTGCTGTGCCGCCACTTTTGGCCGTTGGTGGGGCTTTATGGCGTGGCGCTGCTGGTGTTTGCGCCGCTCGGCTGGTATTTTTTGAGCCATCCCGGCAGCTTCACGCAGCGCGCCGGGGTTGTTTCCGCGTTTAACCCACAGCTAAACGCAGGCAATCCGTGGCAATTAATCGCTCGCGCGGGTTGGGCCAACCTGATCCAGTTCTTCGTGCCGGGTGCTGGGGATGCCGAGGCCTTCTTCAACCTGCCGAGCCGCGCGGTGTTCGATCCGCTCACTGCGTTGCTCACCCTCGGCGGCATGGCGCTGTGTACCGGCTGGGTCGTTGCTGGCCTGCGCCGCCGCGCCGCGGTCAGCGAGCAAGGCGCTCGGCTGTTATTTCTCTGGCTCTGGTTCCCGATCATGTTAATTCCCGCGCTGTTGGCGGTGGATCGCTTCCCCGCGCTGCCGCGCGTGATGGGTGTCATCCCCGGCGTTTATTTCTTCCCCGCGCTGACGCTGGCCGAATTGGCGCGGCTGGGGGCGATCAGACAGCGTCGCTGGCTGGCCGCAGCCTTGATCGTTGCCGCTCTGCTGGTGCATGGCGGCCTGACATGGCGCGATTATTTCCAGCGTTGGGCCAACTCGCCCGTCACCTTTGAGGCGTTCGAGGGGGATGTAGCGGCCGCGGTAGACTGGGCTGCCGCACATCCCGACCGCGAGATCATGCTGGCCGCGGACATTTATCGCCACCCCACCTGGCTATTTTTACATGAACACGCGCCGCTGACCACTGTTTTTACCTATGTCAACCCTATGGTGCATTTCTTCGATGGCCGCACGGCCCTGCCGCTGCCAACCGCAGGGGCAACCACCACCTACCTGTTCACCACTAACGCCGGGCCGGATACGTTGCTGGCTACTGCACCCGGCTGGCCGGGCTTTGCCACCTGCAATGAGACAACCCGTGGCCTCATAGTCTGCCAACTCACTGGTGAGGGCAGCGCCCGCGACCAATTTCAACCGGTCATGCTATCGTTTGCCGGTGGCCTAACCTTGCGAGGCTACGCGCTGCGCCCGCTCGAGGATGGCCGCACCGCTTTGTACTTCCTCTGGCAGGTGGACGCCCCCCATGCCGGCTGGTATCGCGGGCTGCAAGTGCAAGTCGGCTGGCAACCGCTGGCCGGTGGTGGTCAACTGGCACAAAACAGTAGTGAATTGGCTTATCATCCCACCGAATGGGCGACCAACGGCACGGCGCTGTCGTGGATGACGTTGCCTGAGCTGCCTGCTGATGCGCAGGCCGTCACGCTGGCCATGCGTCTGGTGGACATCGGCACGGACATGCCGCTCGCGGCTGCCACAGCCGACGCCGACGGGTGGACGCAGTTGCCGCTGCCCTGATCCACTGCATTTGCCCCACCCTTCTGACACGACTATACTTTTGCCAATGTCTTTCTCCACCCCGCGCACGCAACGTCTCTTTCTCGTGCTGTTGGTTGTCTACCTGCTGCTGGCCGCGGGCTATTCCGTGGTGATGCCGCTCGGTGAGGCTCCCGACGAGGCCGATCATTACGCATACATCGCCTATCTGGGCCAAAATCGCAGCCTGCCCGTGGGGCCAACAGTGACACAAAGCAAGCATCCGCCGCTCTATCACGCCGCAGCCGCTCTGCTTACTACCTGGACCGGACTGGACTTCACCTTTTTACGCTCGAACCCCGATGCGTTGCCGCTGGGGCCAGACAAACCCCCTAACTTCTTCGTTCACACCACGTTGGAAGACTTCCCCTGGCGCGGGGGCGCGCTGGCGATGCACTTGGCGCGCTTTTTTTCCGTTGCGCTGGGGGCAATCACCCTCTGGGCCACCTATCGCCTGGGGCGGGCGGTCTTTCCCGACCAACCTGCCATTGCGCTGTGTGCCGCGGCCTTGCTGGCGGGGCTGCCGGGCTTTTTATTCATCAGCGGTGCCATAAACAACGACAACGCGGCTGGGGCCAGCGGTGCCGTGGCGCTCTGGCTGGCCGCGGAGACGGTCAACCGCGGGCTGAACTGGCGGCGCTCCGCAGCCATCGGCCTGATGTTGGGTTTGGGTTTGCTGTCCAAGGTGGGCACGCTGGCGCTTTGGCCGGTGGCCGCGCTGGCGGTGGGCGGGGTGTGGTGGCTGGCACGTCGCCAGCCATCGTCAACGGCGCGTGGCGCTGCGTTCACGACCGCCGCGGGGCATCTGTTGCTGATCTACGGTCTCGGCCTGGCACTGGCTGCACCGTGGTTGTTGCGCAACTGGCGGCTGTACGGTGATCCTTTCGGCTGGGCACTGGTGCGCGCCACGGTGGATCAGCGCGCCGGCCCGGTCAATCTCGACGTGGCGCTGTGGCTGTTGCGCGGCTTCCACTGGACGTTTTGGGGGCGGTTCGGTGGCGCGGGACAGGTCACCTTGCCCAACTGGCTGTTCATGGCGCTGGCTGCACTCTCTGTCGTTGCTTTTGTGGGCGCGGTTTACCATCTGCGCAGCCTGTGGCGCACCGCGCCGGGCGGCTTTGCCCCGCGTCAGGCGTTGCAACTGCTGCTGCTGACCGCCGCGCCCCTGCTGATGTTTATTTCGATTTTGCAATACAGCGGCATCGCCCTCGGTAC
>JBAQWV010000155.1:0-2204 GCA_049299095.1 Anaerolineae bacterium
GTAATCCCTATTCGTCGCCGACGGCGGCGCAACCCCGCCGACCGTCGACCCATTACTCGACGCTCCCCGACCTGGGCTACTACTCGTCAACTGATAATCCCCCACCGTCAGATTATCGCTCGCCGACAACGACGCCCACGTCGTATTCGCCTTCGTCGGATACCCCGTCGTCGCCAGCACCCGATTTGTTTTTACCAACTGCGGATTCCCCACCCGGTCGCCTGATCCGTTCCCCATACTCGCCGGCGACTTTGACCAGTTATTGTTCCGAAACGTCACCCCGCCCGCCCCCGGCGTATTATTACCCCCCAGCACGGCCGGTGTCGTCATCGAATAATCAACAACATTATTCTCGAATATCCCCTGCTGATTCACCCCGCCCGCATAACTCGCCGTCGGCTCCGACTTCACCACCATCACCGCCGGCTTGTTCTTGGCCGCCGCCTCCGGCCCACCCACAAACGTATTATGCCCGACATAGCTTCCCGTCGATTCCGTATGCCGGCCGCCCCACTCCATCGAGTACCCCAGATTCACAACCACATTATTGTAAACAAAGATATCCCGCAGATAGGTCTCCTTCTCATCCGCCAGCCGGATACCCACCGGCGCGTCATTATCCCACTTGTTCAATTCCACATCGGCGCAATACAGCAGGTTCCGCCTCAGATGCACATACCGAGATGCGTTCACATACAAATATGTATGATTAATATCATGGATAATATTGTCCTCAACAATGATCGGACTCGCCGCCGTCGCCGGATTAAACTTCCCAATATTAATCCCCTCGCCGAACCCCCACGCCACATCATTCCCGCTGATCAACGTATTGCCCACATTCTGCCCAAACTTCATCGACCCGTCCACGCACTGCAAGTTACAATTCCCCGCATAGTTCGTGTGCCTCTCCGGGTCGAAAATCTTCACCGACGCAAACCGGACAATATTATCGCTAACCGTCAGCCCGCTGACATTCACCCCCGGATTCGAGATAATCCCGCTTGAATACGTGAAATACGTGACACAGTTCTTAACCGTCGTATTCGACGCATTGATACTAATGCCCGACCCCGTCGAATTCTGCACAACAAAACCGTCAACCGTTACGCCCGCCGCCTGCAGCTGGATCATCCCCTTCTTCGAGTTCGCCCCCCCCGGCAGATACGAGCCGCTATCCGTCCGCGGCATCGTACTGTTCTTTGTGATTGTGTTGCCCCCGCTCATCAGCCCAATATGATACCCACCATCCACAACCGGCTTCGCCGCCGGATTATCGGCCATCCACGTCATATTCGCCTTGGTAATATCGAGCTGCTCCCGATACGTCCCCGCCCGAACCCGCACCGTATCCCCGGCCGCCGCCGCCGTCTTTGCCTTCCCCAGCGTCTTCCACGGCGACCCGCTATTCCCCACATTCCCATCATTACCGGCCGCGTCATCCACGTAAAACGTCGCCATCAAATGCCCTCCAGGCTCTCGCTTTCCACCAACCCATCCACGGCCTCAATCGCCAGTTGCATCACATTCGGCGCGTACTCATCCAGCACCAGCCGCCAATAATTCCCGTCCGGCCGGTCTCGCAAAATCAGACTTTCCCCATCGGCCGACCAATTCGCAATCTCTATCACCCTGCCTGACGGGTCGATTCCCCGCAATCTGATACTCCCGTCCACCACCTGCATATAGATCAACAACTGCCCCGCACCCGGCGCCGACGGCACATCATCCCTCGCCTGAATCAGCACCCCCGACACCCGCGCCGCCCCACCCGCGTCGGCCGTCACCGTCGTCTCCTCCAGCCGGGAAATCCGCTCCCCCTGCCGAAACACAATATCAATCAGATTATCTATCAGCCGCTCCCGGCCCAGCGTCCCTTCCATAATTACTCCACCACCAGCGAGCACCAGCCCCGCCCCGGCAAAAACTCACGCGCCCTGATACGCACCGAACTACCATACCCCCCAAACCCCGCATCATAGATTTCCAGCCAAACCGTATCCCCCACGTCATACTGCCACCATCGCGCCGGGGCCAAATCCAGCGCCGCCAGGTCAACAATCCCCCGCGGCTCCCGGCTCTCCTCCAGCATCCCCGCCACCTGGCTATCCAGCGTACCCTGCACGCTCACATCAACCCGCACCTCACCGCCCTGTCGCAACCCGTATCGCGCCTCACTATCAGTATCCTTCACAGTCGCATAC
>JBAQWV010000156.1:0-2717 GCA_049299095.1 Anaerolineae bacterium
TTAAGGAACACCCAGCACTTCTTATTACTAGGAATGTCTGTTAATTTAGTCATGGAACAACCTTTCTATTCTTGTTAGCTTTGACACTACAAGTTTAGCGGTTGTTCCGTTTTAGTTTAATGAGCCCGCGGTACCTTGTACCTTGCAATGGAAAATAACAACCAACTCACCTATTGTCTTTATGCTCGAAAAAGCTCAGAGAGCGACGAGCGACAGGCAATATCAATTGATTCTCAAATTAACGAAATGCGTGCGCTCGCAGAAGCAGAAGGTCTAAATGTGGTGTGCGAAAAACATGAAAGCCACTCAGCGAAAGACTCCGGACAGCGACCACTATATAATGAGATGCTCGCAGAAATAGAAAGTGAGAAATATAACGCAATTCTCACATGGGCACCAGATCGACTCAGTCGCAATGCTGGTGACCTTGGCTCGATTGTTGATCTCATGGATCAGCACAAACTGCTGCACATTCGCACCTACTCACAAACATTCACTAATAATCCGAATGAGAAGTTCCTGCTCATGATTCTTTGCTCTCAAGCTAAGCTTGAAAACGACAATAAAAGCATCAATGTAAAGCGTGGTATCCGCACAAAATGTGAAATGGGCTGGCGACCAGGCGTTGCACCACTTGGGTATATGAACCGAGCATTCGGTGGAGTGAACGACATAATAATTGACCCAGAACGTGCTCCACTCATAAAGGAAGCTTTCGAAAAAGCGGGCTATGAACGCTGGAGTGGTAGGAGGATTAAGGCTTGGCTTGATGAGCAAGGCTTCAAAAACCGATCAGGAAAGCCGATTAACCTGAGCCAGATACTTGTCATCCTCAATACGTCATTCTACTACGGAAAATTCCAATACCCAGAAGCACCTGATGCACCTTGGTATACAGGCGCACACAAGCCACTTATATCCAAAGAACTCTTCGATCTTGTGCAGGAAACTCGTGGTGTAAATAAGGGGGTGTGGGGATCGAAAGTATTTGCCTTCAGAGGACTACTGAAATGTGGGCAATGTGGAGCAGACATAACAGCACAAGACAAGATTAAAGAACTTAAAAATGGCGAAACTAAGCGATTCGTATACTACAACTGTACGAGACGCAAAGATCCAAATTGCAAAGAAAAGTATGTCAGCGAGAGCCGACTATGTGAGCTGATGCAAGGCTTCATAGAAGCTAACCACGAAAAGATTACGATCACCGATAAACTCAGAGCTAAAATCGACAAACACTTCTATACAACCAAAACGATATTGACTCACTACAAAATAGAGCAAAAGCTAGACGATCCGTTCATCGAATATGCACGGTATGTACTGGCAGACGGTACTGATAACGAGAGGACATTTCTAGCATCAAATATGGGCCCTATGCTTCAGATCAAGAATGGTTTGCTTGGATGGGCTACTTAGGTCTTCGAGCAGTTTGCGCTGCATGCTCAATAATATATCGATCTTCAGGAATAAAAATGTTAGATTTTGGATTCAGCTCAATTATATTCCACTCGCGTTTCATTTTGTAGCTACCGAAGTAGGCAATTAAGGTCTCTGCTGTCCAGCAGACCTGAGCAAATAGTCTATGAGCATCATCCTTGGTTTCGTATGTGTTGACTCCGTTGCGATAGTCACCGCTGTGCTCGGAAATGTTACGGCTATTTGCAAAGTCTGACTGCCATGATTCGCGTTGCACTCGGGCCATTTCTACGATGTCTTTGTGTTCAGGGGTGGCTTCGATAAACTTTATCGCTTCCTTCTCACAGTTCTTGTCATTGCAGAAAAATATGGACAAATTCCAACCCATCTCCTTTAAGTAGTTTTGTACTCTGCCTTTGTAAAAGCTCCACAGGTTTGCATAGAGGCCTTCATATATTGTTCTTTTTTGACTAATGTTTCTGCTACTAAAGTCATCCGCAGTTATCAGCTGGTAATACATTAGTGCGGACTGAAGTTTATCCAGTAGCCGGTCCGCAAGAAAGTCGACTTCATCAATTGTGGCTTCGTCGCAATCAAGGTGTTTCGTAATCTCCTTAGCAAATAGGTAAGGTTTGGATATCTTAGGATCATCCGGACCCCAACTAGCGGCCTCTTTGGGTATCCAAATAATATGCTGTGGTTCGGGCTTATTTTTCGACATACTATTACTATTATAGTGAAAAGAGGATTTAGAAAATTGTTTTACTAGCTTGAGTCTAGGAAACGGGTCTGCTTTTCACCTGCTTGCTGCTTCAGGAGGAGGGAGGCTGGGTTCGAACTGAACTACAGGGGTGAAACGAATGAACCGCCCTTTCGGACGGTTCCAACATTTGAACTTGAAACTTGTAATCGTTTCTTCCTGAAAGACCAAAGAGAGAAGTTAGATCAGGTCTAGGACCTGAGTCTGCACTTTTCTCTGCTTGGTCTGGCTCCGGGGACTGGGCTCGAACCAGCGACCTAGTCGTTAACAGCGACCCGCTCTACCACTGAGCTACCCCGGAATATTGTTTCGAGACAAACCAATGGTTTTTCTCGACGCGCCGGGCAAAAAGTGTCATTTTTGCCCGAGCTACTCGTTTCCTTAGTACAGATACTATTTTACCTAACTATCCTTATAAAACAAAGTGCTCCGATACCCTTCCCGCCGGTGCTTGTAGCACCATAACCAGGGAACAATATCGGAGCGATGTAGATATAAGGTGCTTACTCCCGTACGGGAGATACAACTAGTATCATAC
>JBAQWV010000157.1:0-47583 GCA_049299095.1 Anaerolineae bacterium
GTACCGGTGCGGCGTTGCCAGAACGGACGGCGGGCCGGGGGGCGCTGGCCGCGGCGCGACCGGCTGAACTGCGCCGGGCTGCTGGTTCTGGGGATCGTTCTCCCGCAGGTTTGCGCCGCGGCACGACGCTGTCGGGCTGCTCGTCAGCCTCGCGCTGCAATTCGTCCAGCTCGCGGCGCGTCAGGGGGCGGCTCTGGCCGGGTTGGAGCTTGCGATCGAGGCGCAGCGAACCGATGGAGACCCGCACCAACCGCCGTACTTGCATGTTTTCCGCCGCGGCCATGCGCCTGACCTGGCGCTTGCGGCCTTCGTACAGGGTGACGTGCAGCCAGACGCCGGTTTGTGCGTCGGGATCGCTGGACGGCGGCACCATCGCGGGATGCTCCAGCACGCGCCAGGTGGACGGCGCAGTGACGCCATCATCCAGCAGAATGCCGCGACGGAAGCGCGCCAGTGTGTCGGTGCCGGGTACGCGATCTACCAGCACCAGGTAGGTTTTCGGGTGTTCATAACGCGGGTGGCTGAGTTTGAGCGTCAGATCGCCATCGTCGGTGAGCACCAGCAAGCCTTCGCTGTCCATATCCAGGCGGCCAATCGGATAGAGGCGCACTGGCTCCTTGACATAGTTTTCCAGGCCGGGGCGGTCACGCGGGTCATCAAACACTGACAGCACGCCGGCGGGTTTGTAAAGCATTAAATACGTGCGGCGGGAGGCTGGACGCGGCTTGAGCAGATCGCCGTCCACGCGCACCTGATCCAGCAGGGGGTCTACCTTGACGCCCAATTCGGTGACGACCTGGCCGTTGACCGTGACGCGCCCAGCCTGGATGATCTCCTCGCAGGCGCGCCGTGAAGCCACACCGGCGTTAGCCATTACCTTTTGCAATCGTTCTTGCGCCATTCTATGCTCCTAATAGGCTACTAGCACTGCGGGCGCTTCGCCCAGCAGGCGGTTGCCCAGATACCAGCGGATCGTGCCGACCGTTTGGCCCGGCGTGCGTTCGGTGGTGTTCAGCACGACCTGCGACCGGAGTTGCGGCCAAAGCCATGCGGCTAAATTTAAAGTTGGTGGATCGGCTGCCACTACATGCAGCGGCAGCCCGTCGGAGGTGCGCAGCCAGCCAGTAGGGCCGATGGGCTGTGGAGCTGGCTGCGATGGCCAAAAGGTGGCGCTATGCTCAAACAATTGGCGGGCGTCGCTGAAACGATCGCCGCTGCCGAGAATCACGGCCACGGTGCGGTGGGCGTCGTCGCTGACCGAGGCGACGAGACATTGCCCCGCGAGGTCGGTGGTGCCGGTCTTGACGCCATCCGCGCCCGGCAAGGTGGTCAGCAGTTCGTTGGTGTTGAGCAGCGGATGACCGGCGATGGTGATCGAAGGGGTAGCGACGATCTGTCGAAAGAGGGGATATTGCAGCGCGGCCTGTGTGACCAGCCACAAGTCGTAGGCGCTGCTGACATGTCCGGGCGCATCGAGGCCGTGCGGGTTGGCGAAATGGGTGTTTGCCATGCCAAGCTGCGCGGCGCGCTCGTTCATCAGAGCCACAAATCCGGTCTCGCTGCCCGCGAGATGGATTGCCAGCGTGAGCGCGGCGTCGTTGCCGGAGTTAATCAGCAAGCCCCATAGGAGTTGCTCGACCGACAGTACTTCGCCCGCACTGAGGTTCATGGTTGAGCCGCCGATCAACGCTTCGGGCGGTACAGTGACTGCGTCGCTGAGGTTGGCGCGCTCCAGCACCAGCAGCGCGGTCATAATCTTGGTGGTGCTGGCCATGGCACGCGCATCGTGGGGGGCTACCGTCGCCAATATCTGGCCGGTGGTGCTATCGCCAAGCAGGATGGCGGGTGCTGAAACGGCAGGCAGTTGCCGGGCGTGCTGCTCGGCTATGAGAAATTCGGGAAAAACGGGCAAATCGCCGGGCTGGCTGCCGAGCAGGAATGGCCCGCCCGCGCCCATCGTCAGGATACTGGTCAGCAATAACAAGCCGATCACCACCAAGCGGTGAGGCAGGGATAACGGGGAGCGCGGCGCGCCGGCGTGAAACATGATGCGTCTCGAAGTCATGGGATACAGGCATCTTACCTGACGGCATGGCTTCTGTCAAACAATTCGGGCTAAAATTCGACGCCGAGCAGCCCGGCGATCACTCCGATTTCCCCTACGTGCTGATAGGGATGGGTCAGGCCGAAGTTCATCAGGGCGCGGCCTTTATTCCAGCCGGTGTAGGTGGCGATCAGGCCGTCCACATCCGAATGAGCCAGGCCCTCATCTATCAACACGCGGCGCACTGTGAACTCGTCGAGGATCGCGTCCAGCATGTCAGGTGACAGTGCGCGTACCTGTGCGCGGGTGCGTTGCCGCACGGCCTCGGTGTAGCCATGCAGTGCGTCCAGATCAATTTGTTTGCTCAGGTCGTCCACTTCGGCGAAGCTCATGCCGCTGCCGTGATGTCGCCAGGGAATGTGCAGCCGCGCGGGCCATGACTCAACATCCAGCACTTGCGGCAGATCGAAGACGAAGCGATTGAGGCCTGCATCCTCAACACGCGCCAGATGCCAGAGATTCCAGGCGATAGAGTTGACGCGCGCGTGTGGACGCTGACGCAGTAGGTCGGCAGGGACCAGCTCCCACAGTCCCCCCAGCCAGAAGTCGTAAAGGACATCATGGCGTTGTAAAAACAAAGTGGCGAAATCCATTCGGACCTCCAAAAACAAAAAAGGTCTCAGCGACGAACGCTGAGACCTTCCGAGCAGAAGCAGATTTATGCCGCGGCTGCTTTGGCCTGCTGGCGGGTACGATTGGCCGCCCACTTCTCCCATGTCACCAGTAGCGGCGTGGCATTGAAGATGGAGGAGTATGTACCGCTGATCATGCCCACCAGCATGATGGCGATGAAGGACTTGATTGTGTCACCGCCGAATAGCAGGATGGCGATCATGATAAAGAAGGCGTTGAGCTGTGTGGTCAATGAACGGCCTACGGTTTCCAGCAGGCTGCGGTTGGCGATGGTTTCAAAATCTTCACCCGCATGGCGCTTGCTGTTTTCACGGATGCGGTCGAACACGACGATGGTGTCCTGCACGCTGTAGCCCAGCACGGTGAGCAAGGCGGTGAGGAACAACGCATCCACCTCGTAGCCGATCAGTAGGCCCATCAGCGCCGCGAAGCCGGAAGCGATGACCACGTCATGCACCATCGCGACGATGGCGCTGACGCCGTAGCGCAGCGGGTGCGACACATTGCGGAAAGCGAAGACGATCCACCCCACGATGGCTGCGGAGGCCAACAGCACTGCCCATAGCGCGGCACGCGTGACTTCCCGCCCGACCGAGGGACCGACGTTGCGGTATTCCAGTGTATTGATGCTGCCGAACTGTGCGCCAAGCTGCTGTTCGAGTTGTGCCTTAATCTCAGGAGTGACCTCTTTAAGGCGCGCCTGGAAGCGGTTACCCTCGTTACCGACGGTCGTTACCGAGGTGTCGCTCAAGCCTTGCGCCAAAAACACATCGCGCACCTGGCCGGGCTGCACACTGTTGCCCAACTGGAATTCCCAGTAAACGCCGCCGGTGAAGTCAATGCTGAGACGGAAGGGGCTGCCGATTGTGATGTAGGAATATGCCATCATCAGCAGGCTGGCGATCAGTAAAACAGCTGATAAGATGTAATACGTCTTGCGGTGTTGTACGATGTTATACATGACTACACTCCCAGTAACGTGGACTTTGCCAGGGCTGAATGCTCAACGCCGCGGCGCTGATAGACCAGACGCATGAGGATGCGGGTGGCAAAGACCGCCGTGAACATGCTGACCAACACACCGATTGCCAGGGTGATGGCAAAGCCGCGCACGGTGCTAGCGCCGAAGCTGCTGCCGAAGTAGAGCAGAATGGCCGCGGTAATCAGGGTAGACAGGTTCGAGTCGAGGATGGATGTCCACGCACGGTCGAAACCTGCGTCTACGGCTGAACGCAGGGGCTTGCCCGCGCGCAGCTCTTCTTTCATACGCTCGAAGATTAGCACGTTGGCGTCCACGGCTGTACCGGTGGCCAGCAGGAAGCCAGCAATGCCGGGCAGCGTCAACGTCACCGGAACCAACTTGAAGATGGCGATGTTGATGAGTACGAACAGGAGCAAGGCCAGATCAGCCAGCAGGCCGGGCACGCGGTAATAAACGATCATGAACAGCAGCACGACCAGTACGCCGATCACGCCGGCGGTAATGCTCTTTTGCACTGAGTCGGCACCGAGGGTTGCGCCCACCGAACGGGTATTGACGACCGTCAGAGGCACTGGCAACGCGCCGTATTGCATCTGCACCGCGAGGCTGGTCGCCGAGTCGATGGTGAAGTTCCCTTCGATAATCCCCTGTCCGTCAATGGCAGCATTGATGCGCGGCGAAGACAGGACAACACCGTCCATCACGATACCGAGAATGCGCCCAATGTTCTGGGCAGTGTAATCGCGAAAGATGGTGCGGCCAGTGCTGGTCATCTCAAATTGAATAATCGGGGCCTTAGTCAGATTGTCGAACCCCACTTGGGAAGAGGACAAATCCGCGCCGGTCATGACCGTATGGAAAGGCTGGCCGGTTTGCGGGTTCATCAGCGCCTGCGTGCCACTGACTGCCTGGGTCGAGGTGATTCCCGTTGTATTAGTCATTGCTGTCGTCACATTGTGATCAGTGGCAATTTTAGTGCCAGCAGGAACAGCCTGATCACCCATTTCGACAAATTCCAGCAAGCCAGTGCCGCGCAGCGTGGCAATGGCTTGGTCGGGGTTATCAATGCCCGGCAGCTCCACGATGATGCGGTTATCGCCCTGCTGCTGCACGAGCGGTTCGCTGACGCCCAGACCGTTGACGCGGTTCTCGACGATTACCTTGGCAGCCTGCATCGGATCGCGTTCGGTATTGCTGGCCTTGGCGGTGGCTAATGCCTGAGGATCAGCCTCCAGCAACACCTGCAAGCCACCTTGCAAGTCCAGCCCTTGTTTCAACTCCAGGTTGCGATACTCTTTCGGTTGCCAAAAGGCAATGTTGTCAAACCAACCGGGGTGATTGATGGGCAAGGCTATTATCAATGATAAAATGCCCACGACCAAGACAGTAATTAATGACCAAAGATGGCTACGTTGCATCCCGTACTCCTGCGGCTGGAAAAACCTGCTTCCTGTTCTGGTCAAAAAGAGAACCAGCCACAAACAGGCTGGTTGAGAAAGGCCCAGGGTCAGTGCGAACAGGTCTTACACAACTTAAAATCTGCGACCTCATGGAGGCCATAAGAAAACCGGCGAGTTGAGCCTTCACCGGTCACAAATGGAAATTATAACGCAGCCCTGGTTGACTGTCAAACACAGAGCAGACGTAGCGGCCTTCCCAAGGCGAATGCCCATGCAAGAGACGAAGCCCTCATAAGAAATCGGCGACCGCGTCTGGCTGTGGTAAAATAAAGGCCGTTCTTGCTATCATCGGCCTCGTTTCTGCCCCAGGCAGAGGCCGGGGTTATCATGCTCACCACAATGGAGTGACTTATGCGAGCACTGGATATCATCGTGCGCAAGCGCGACGGCGCTGAACTGACCAACGACGAAATCAACTTCTTTATTCAGGGTTATGTCAAGGGAGAAATTCCTGATTATCAGGCTGCGGCTTGGGCAATGGCGACCTATTTTCAAGGTATGACCGACGCTGAAGCCACTGCGCTGACGCTGGCTATTCTGCACACCGGCCAGACCATGGATCCGCGTGAGCTGTTCCCACCCGGTGCAGTGATCGTGGACAAACACTCCACCGGCGGCGTGGGCGACAAGACAACGTTGGTGGTGGGGCCGGTGGTGGCAAGTCTGGGGCTGCCAGTCGGCAAGCTGAGCGGGCGCGGGCTGGGCTTCTCCGGCGGCACGATTGACAAGCTGGAAAGCGTTACGGGCTTCAGCGTGGACGTTTCCACCGAGCAATTCGTCCATCAACTGCGTGCGATCGGAATCGTGCTGGGCAGCCAGACCTCGGAGCTGGCCCCGGCAGACGGCAAGCTGTACGCGCTGCGTGATGTGACCGGTACCGTGCCCGTGTTGCCGCTGATCGCGTCGTCAATTATGTCCAAGAAGCTCGCTTCCGGGGCGGACGGCATCCTGCTGGATGTCAAAGTCGGCCGCGGAGCTTTCATGCCCAATCTCGACGAAGCCACGCATCTGGCGCGGCTGATGGTGGAAATTGGCCGCAACGCAGGCCGCCGCATGTCCGCTGTGATCAGTGACATGGACCAACCGCTCGGCAACGCGGTGGGAAATGCACTGGAACTTCAGGAGGCGATTGCGACGCTGCACAACGACGGTCCAGCGGACTTCACCGAGCTGATTGTCACGCTGGCTGCGGAGATGTTGCGGCTGGGTGGTTACCCTGGCGACACAGGGGCGTTGCAGGCGCTGGCGCGCGGCCAACTGGCCAACGGCGAAGCTTGGCAAAAGCTGCGCCAGTTAATCGCTGCCCAGGGTGGCGATGTGGCACAGCTTGACAACCCGGCGCTGCTGCCGACCGCGCCGTTGGTGGAACCACTGCTCGCGCCGCGCAGCGGCTGGGTGCAGGAAGTACATGCGGACACAGTGGGTCTGGTGACGGTGGCACTAGGAGGGGGACGCCAGCAAAAGGGCGACGTGATTGACCACGCGGTCGGCGTGGTAGTGGAACGCAAAATCGGTGACGCGGTAGAAGCGGGTCAGCCGCTGTGCTGGATCCATGCACGCACCGCTGCACAGGTGGCAGAAGCGCGGGCTGGCTTGCTGACCGCGTATGTGATCGGTGACGAACCCCCTACCCCGCCAGTGTTGATCCACAAAATCATCAATTAACCACACGCGGTATAGAAAATGTGACGTAGAGACATTGTATGTACATCTCTACGTCACATTTTTTAGGGGCGGAATCTCTGCGGGACCTGACGAAGCCGGCCCCGCGTCCTTGAAAAATTTAAAAACAGCAACACAACCTAACAGGCTTAATCGAACTCGATCTTCCGATTGCGCATGGCGACACTTTCAGCGAGGCCAATGCCGATCAGCAGAGTGAGCATTGAGCTGCCGCCGTAGCTGATGAAGGGGAGGGTGATGCCGGTGACGGGGAGCAGACCGAGGTTCATGCCGATGCTAACCGCGATCTGAAACAGCACCAGCGTGATGATACCGGTCACCAGTAAACGGCCAAACTGGTCGCGCGCCTGATCGGCAATCGTAATCAGCCGCCATAAGACGATCAGTAGCAGCGCGATCAGCACGATCGCGCCGACAAAGCCCAACTCCTCGGCAATTACGCTGAAAATGAAGTCTGCGTAGCGCACACGCAAGAAGTGCAGCTGGCTTTGGCTGCCCTGGGTGAAACCTTGACCCAACATCCCGCCGTTGCCAATGCTGATCAGTGCCTGCGCCACATTGAAGTAACCATCGGGGTCCTTGGCAGGGTCGAAGAAGACCGTGATGCGGTCACGCATATAGCCTTCCAGGTTGGCATAGATCACCGGCACAATCAAGACCACGCCGGCTGCAGCTCCAATGATATAGCCCCAGGGAATATCTGCCACGAACAACATCACAGCGCCGATCACCAGCAACACAATCGCGTTACCCAAGTCGGGCTGGGTGTACACCAGCACCACCGGCAGACCGATCAAGGCGAGCGCGCCCAGTACCCATTGCGGCTTGTTCAGCTCGTCGTGATGACTGGCTAGGTACTGAGCAAACACTACGGCAAAGATCACCTTGCTAATCTCGGCCGGCTGGATGAAAACCACACCCGCGTCGAACCAGCCGGCCGCGCCGCCGCGCACCTGACCGATCAGGGTGACTGCACCCAGCGCGCCCAGAATGAGGATATACGACGGCCATTGCACACTGGTCAGCAGGCGATAGTCAAACGCCGCGATCAGCACCATCAGCGCGAGGCCGACAAAGGCATAGATGGCTTGGCGCATG
This sequence comes from Anaerolineae bacterium, assembly GCA_049299095.1. Classification (GTDB taxonomy): domain Bacteria; phylum Chloroflexota; class Anaerolineae; order JAAEKA01; family JAAEKA01; genus JAAEKA01. The sequence goes on from JBAQWV010000157.1 coordinate 7,961, forward strand.
GGATATTGTTCGTAACCATCCACGCCAAGGGTGGCGCTGTACACCATAGCGACGCCATAGATGATCAGGGCAAGCGTGGCGGCCAATAATATGAAATCGAAGCGGCGCAGATTAAGTCGCATCAGTTGCCTCCGCCAATGGTGGCCGTAAGAGGAACTGTCATTGTGATCAGCGCCTCAAGGCCGGGCAGATTGCCGGTGGCAGTGACGACCGTACTGGGGACAATCGGGTTGTTACGAGCATTTTTTAGATCGAAGTAGCCGCGCAGGATATCCTGCGCAATCGGCATGGCAACGGTCGAGCCTTCGCCACCGTTGAACACAAACACCACCAGCGCAATTTCAGGGTCATCATAGGGCGCAAAGGCTGTAAACCAGGCATGAGTGGGCAGGCGGTTGCCCTTTTGCAAAGGAATCTCTGGGTCATAGAACTCTGCTGTCCCGGTTTTGCCAGCAACGACAACGCCAGGGACGGATAGTTCTTTGGCTGTACCGTTGGCTGAGTTGACCGCGCTCCACAATCCTTCCCGGACGGTCTGGATCATGTCGGGGTCAACTGGCAGCGTGCGAATAGATTCGGGTTTAAACTCCTCAACTACCTTGCCGTCTGTGTCAACAATGCGTCGCACCAACTGCGGGCGATAGAGCATGCCGCCATTGGCGATGGCCGCGGTGGCGTTGAGTACCTGCATCGGCGTAGCGAGCAGCGCGCCCTGTCCGATGGACATATTGTAGGTATCACCGGCTGACCAGGTTTCGGCGTAGGTGAGGCGTTTCCAGCGCGGCGAAGGCACCAGCCCCTGATTTTCACCGGGTAGATCAATGCCGGTGGTCGCACCAAAGCCGAAGATCTTGGTGTATTCGATCAATTTGTCAATGCCGAGGCCCTCAAAGGTCTTGCGATAACCACCGGCAATCTGGTAAAAGAAGACGTCGCACGAGACAGCTAGCGCTTCCTGAACGTTAATGCGATAATGCCCTGTGCCATAGGTGTGGATCCAGCAGTAAAAAGGTTGGGCATAGCGCGGGTCATCTGGGAAGAAACGGTTGTCTACGTAAATGATGCCGTCGACGCGCCCATCGAAACTGTCGCCCAGCCGTGTATTTTCGTCAATGATCCCTTCTTGCAATGCACCGCTGGCGGCCACAATCTTGAAAACTGAGCCGGGTGGGTAAAGCGCACTAATGGCGTGGTTCAGCAGCGGCAGTCGCTTGTCGGAGGTAAGCGCACTGTATTCATCCACGGTAATGCCGCGGGCAAAGAGGTTGTTATCGTAGGTAGGCAGGCTGACCATACCAAGTACTTCGCCGGTTTTGGGGTTCATGGCAATCGCAACACCGATTTCCGCCTTGGCCGCGGCGAGGCCCTTTTGCAGCGCATCTTGCATGAGTTGCTGCAATTTTACGTCAATGGTCAGTACGAGGTTATTGCCTGGCGCGCTCGGTGAAATGTCGCCGACGGTGCGTACTTCACGTCCGTTCACATCCACTTCGATGTTTTTGCGCCCTACGCTGCCACGCAACGCCTTCTCGAAGGTTAATTCCAGCCCGGCCAGCCCTACCTGTTCGTTAGCATTATAGCCTGCCGCTTCGTAATCATCCTTGTATAGCTCAGGGATGGGGCCCATAAAGCCAAGCACTTGGGCGGTCAGCGCGCCGGTGAGGTATTCACGCACCGGCGTGATACTCAACTCGACCCCCGGCAGGCGGTAGCTTGCTTCAGCCACAGCAAAGGCAGTCTTTTCATCCACGCGCCCGGCGAAAACAATCGGACGATAAGCGCCACCCTTCAACGCACCAATAACTTTATCCTCGGCCTCTTTCACACTAAGCCGTTCGCGGAATTGCGGTTCGCCCTGTTGATTGATCGCGACGGATGAGCTGCTGACGGTTGTGGCTTGGTCGGTATCTGTGCCTGTTTCAACCTGACGCACCGGCAAATTCGCTTGCGACTCGTTGATGAGGGCGTCCAGCTCTTCAATAACCTTCACCATTGCGTCATCATCGTCAGGCAGGTTCGATGGAATAATCACAATGTCGAAGCTGGGACGGTTGCGCATCAGCAATTCACCGTTGCGGTCATACATTACGCCGCGTTGGCCCGGCACTTCAACCAGACGAAAGCGATTTTCATTGGCGCGTGCTTGCAGGCCCTGCCCTTGCACAAATTGAATGTATCCGAGCCGCGCGACAAACACCACTGTCATAGCAACAGCCAGCACGCGCAAAATAGCCAGACGCAGCGAGGGGGGAAGAGGTCTTGTTAACACGGGTTACTCCAAAGGCAGGCGTTCCTGACCCGTGGCACGCTCAATGCGCACCAGCAGCGGGTAAAGCGCCAGCATCACCAGACAATTATACACAATTTCAGGCAGCGTCAGCCGCAGAAGAATATCGCCTATCACCAACGTCGTACCGTTGAGCCACAACAGCGTCATTTGGATGAAATATTGCAGTGCCGTACTGATAGTCAGCATAATCACTGCCAGCAGCGGGCTGGGACGATACACTGTCTGCCCGCTCGTACCAGTCAATGCCGCCGCAGCCACCAGTCCCAACGTGTATACGCCAAAGACGCTGCCGCTCAGCAAATCCAGCCACAATCCGGCAATCAAGGCCCAACCGACTGCCGAGCGCGTGTTGCGCAGCAAAGCCCAGACGACGACAATTACCAGAGCGAGATTGGGGTAAACCCCAGCAATGCGCAACGCGGGAAGGAAGGAGACTTGCAGCAGCGCGGCCAGGCCAAGTGCGAAGAAAAGCAGGTAAGGCAACATGGCTAAACGCCTGTCAAGGAACAGGGGTGGCGACGGGTTCTTCGGTCGGAGGCACGAAGTTCGTCACCACCAACACCGTCTCGACCGTGTTGAAATCAACTGTCGTGCGTACCACCGCGCGCTGGAACATTTCCACGTCGTTCTGATCCACTTCCACGATCTGCCCAATCGGTATGCCGACCGGAAAATTGCCCCCTTCGCCAGAAGTGACCACGATATCACCAACCGGAATGGGTTGATTTTGCGGCAGATAATCCATGATGGGCGACTGGCCTGTACGGCCGCGCACCATGCCGCGCAGGCGGCTGTTTTGCAGCATGGCGTTTACGTTGCTGCTGCCATCAGTAATCAGCAAGACGCGCGCTGCATTCTTGTAAACATCGGTGACACGTCCCACCAGCCCCAGTTCCGTCACCACCGGCATGCCCGGCTTGATGCCGTTGTTGGCGCCGATGTCAATAGTGATAGATTGGATGATACCTGATGGCTCGCTGCCAACCACGCGCCCGACGATCTGCCCGCCTTTATAGGTGAAACTGGGGTTGGTATCGCGAAATTGCAACAGGCTGCGCAACCGTACATTTTCAGCTTCGATCTCCTTCAGCCGTAGGTTTTCAACTGTCAGGCGGGCCACAGTTTGTTCTAAATCGGCATTACTAGTAACGAGGTCTGTGGCATCGCCGACAACGCCCGTTGCTCCCCGCAACTGGTCTCCGATTTGACGCAGCACGCGCTGAATGGGCAAAGTAAGACGCGCCGCAACATCGCGCGGCGCGTTGATAGGCCGAATATTCAAAAGGATAATCGCAGCCACCAACAGCACAATCAAAATTGGCCACCAGCGGATGCGTCGCCTGGTGCGAGGCCGTTGGAGCATGTTTAGCTATGCAGTGTTTTAATGAATAGCGCCGCCGCGCTGCATGGTACTGCCGCGCTGCATCGAGGCCAAAACCTTGTGCAGCACGGGGAGTTCTTCCAGAATGGCTTCTGCGCCGTGGGCCACGCAGGTGAGCGGAGACTCAGCGACGCGTACTTTCATCTTGGTTTCCGCCGACAAGCGTATATCCAGTCCGCGCAGCAAGGCCCCGCCGCCCGCCAGCACCACGCCGTCCTGCATCAGGTCCGCGATCAGTTCAGGCGGTGTTTCATCCACCGCGTCGCGCACCGATTCGATAATCACGTTGACAGAGGGGGACAGGGCTTCGCGCAGCTCTACGCTGGAGACCTCAATCGCTTCCGGCAGGCCCGTGATCAGGTTGCGACCGCGCAACGTTACGGTCATTTCTTGCTCCAGCGGGTAAGCCGAACCAGCCAAAATCTTAGCCTCTTCAGCCATGCGCTCCCCAATCAGTAAGTTGTACTTCTGGCGCGCGTACTGGATGATGTCTTCATCCATTTCGTCACCAGCCACGCGGATTGAGCGCGCCACAACAATGCCGCCGAGCGCGATCACAGCCACTTCTGTCGTACCGCCGCCGATATCCACCACCATACAACCTTTGGCGTCCGTCACCTTCAAGCCTGCGCCAATGGCTGCGGCCATCGGCTCTTCGACCAGAAAGGCTTCGCGTGCGCCCGCGCTGACCGCAGCATCGTGTACCGCGCGCTTTTCCACCTCGGTCACGCCGCTGGGGATACCCACAACGACGCGCGGACGCGGCACGCGCAGAAACATGCGGTCATGCACCTTGTTGATGAAATAATGGAGCATCTTCTCTGTAATATCAAAGTCAGAGATGACGCCATCGCGCAGGGGGCGAATGGCAACAATATTGGCGGGTGTGCGGCCAACCATTTCCTTGGCTTCCGCGCCAATCGCCAGTACTTTTTTAGTATTTTTATCAATCGCTACCACGGAGGGTTCGTCAATGACGATGCCCTTGCCGCGCACATTTACAAGCGTATTAGCCGTGCCCAAGTCAACACCGATGTCCAGTGAGAAGAGGCCGAGCAACCAGTCGAGCGGTCGAAACACGCGATCTATGTCCTACCTTTGCTCAAAAGTAAACAAGTCAGGAAAACGTGCCTGACCTGCCCGTCCGCGCCGTGCATACGACGCGGCGAGGATTATACCACGATTCACAAAATAGGCGAAAGCCAGCCGCGGCTAAAGTTGAGGCGACAGCGGTGCTGGCTCTGACACGGCACAGCCGCGCTGTTCACAAATTTGCGCCAGCACGGCTGGCAAATCCAGGATGGTCGCGATCCGGTAGTCAGCCGGTGCCGCCGGATCGCCATCCACCAGCACCGTAACCATGCCGAGTGCGGCCGCGGGTGGCAGGTTGCGGCCCGTGTCTTCGATCAAGACACAGGCATCCGGCTGCACGCCGAGCAACTGCGCACAGGTGGTATACGCGCGCAGATCGGGCTTGCTGATGAAGCCGACAGCCTTTACATCCACAATCTGGCTAAAATGTTCACGAATTCCCAGCCGATCCAGAATCCGGACCGCGTGCATCTGGCTGGCATTGGTAAAAATCGCCTTCGGTAGCGGTATCGCCCGCAGCAGCGCATCCAGAGCCGGATTAACATCCAGCAAGGTATCGAGTGGAAAGTCATGCACATAGTGCAGGAAGCGTTCAGTGTCCAGATCGTTGTGAAGGTACAGCCCGCGCATGGATGTGCCATATTCGCGGAAATAGCGCAAAGCCAACGCGTCGGCTTCCGCGGGTGTCAGCCCGTAAACTTCCGTAATATAGCGGCGAATGCGCGCGCCGATAGCGGGCATAATGCCGGTACCGCGCGGATAGAGGGTTTCATCCAAATCAAAGATCAATTGTCGAATGGGCATGCCAGAATTCTCATCATGGGGTGGGTTTGGGCAAGGCTGTATGACAAGACGATTTTAAATCGTCCTGCGCGCGTTGGCAGTCAACATACCACGATTTTAAAAAATCGTGAACCTGACCGCACAAGACAATGCAGCTCCTGAGACAAAAACGAGGACTGACAACCGCCAGTCCTCGTTTTGCATGACCATTTTAACCTGACTTAGTTGCCGAGTGCTTCGATCAGGGCTGGGATAACCTCTTCGACCTCGCCCACGATGCCGTAGTCGGCATGTTTGAAGATCGGGGCGTCCGGGTTGTGATTGACCGCCACGATACAGCGTGCACCCTCGGTTGCCCCGAAGTGCTGGAAGGTCCCGCGCACGCCCAGCGCGATGTACAACGCCGGGGCCACTGTATGCCCTACCAGATCAACCATGTGATCGCGGGTGATCCAGCCTTCGTCCAGCGCGCCGCGCGACCCCGCCACGGCAATCGCCTTGTGCGGCAGCCGCTGTGCCATCGCCGCGGCCAGTTCTTCCACCATCTGCCAGCCAGCCTTGCGCATACCGCGCCCGCCCGCGATGATGATGTCGGCCTTTTCCAATGGAATGTAGTATTCCGGCGCTTCCACCGGTGTGAGGGGGGGCTGTGGCTTCCAGATTAGCTCAATCTGTTCAACTTCGCCGCTGCGCCAGCTATCATAGTCCGGTGTTGGGAAAACATCTGGCTGCACGGTGGCAATCTGAGGGTTGGTCTTGCATTCCACCACACGATAGGCTGCGCCGTGATAGATTGGCGTTGCCACCACCAAGCTGCGTTCTTCGGCGTTGATGGACAAGTCCACGGCGTGCGTCACCAGTGCCGTCTTGAGGCGCTGCGCCAAGCGCGGAGCCATCTTGCGGCCACCCGCGGCGTCCGCAAACAGCAAGATTTCTGGTTTGCGCTCGTTGAAGAAGTCGCGCAGGCTGTGGCCGTTGGGATAGCCTGCGCCCCAGCTCACGTTGTCGGCTCCGTAAGCGATCAGTTGCTGGGCCAGCTCTTCGCTGGCCGCTTCGCCTATCAGCAGAACATTGACATATGCGCCGAGGCTATCAGCCAGATCGCGCGCTTTGCCGATCACTTGCAGGTCACAAGGGCGCAGGGTGGGTTCCCAAGCAATCGCGACCACCCAGATATTGCGGTAGCCCTCTTCTTCTTCTGCCGTCGAGCCGAGCAGTTGATCGAGAAATGATAAATCCATGAGGTTTCTCCTGTCCGGCTAGAGAATGCGCTGTACTTTAAGCATGGACACCAGCGCTTCGGCGGCTTCAGCCGGGGAGCCTTCGATGACCGTGCCCAACTGACGCGCGGGCGGAAGGCGAAGCTGGCGACCGGTGGTTGGCGCGGGGAGCTGTGCAGGGTCAATGCCCAGCGACAGGCTGCTCCAGACTTCCACGTTGCGCAAGCGGTACGCGTTGATAATCTCTGCGCCGTTGGGATAGCGCGGATATTGCGGCGTTTCCAGGATGGTTGCCACGGCAGGCAGCGGATAGCTGCTGATGTAGTATTTGTCATCAGCGTATTGCAAGCCCGACACGTGATTGCCTTCCAGTTGCAGCTTGTCCACGTTCATCAGTACCGGCCAATCGCCCAGCTCAATAGCCAGGCGCGGGCCGAGCGTGCCGCTGCCGGTGTCCAGCGCCATGTGTCCAGTCATCACCAACTGCACGTTGCGCAGGCGGCGTATGGCCGCGGCTACGATCTGTGCCAGCCCGGCTGAGCGCGCTTTATTAATGTAGGCATCGCTTAGCAAGATTGCACGGTCGCAGCCGAGCGCCATTGCCTCGCGCAGGATATCTTCCACACCGGTGTCGCCAACGGAGAGGGCAATCACCTCTACCGAAGGATCTGTTTCCTTGATCCGCAGGGCAGCGTCCAACGCCCAGCGGTCTGGCGGGTTCATGATTTTCTTGGCCCCGCGATCGTCAATGGCCTGCTGGCTGCGGCTGATTCGGATCGTATCCGGGTCCAAGATTTGTTTAATGCAAACAACGATTCGCACTGCACGCCTCCTTGACTACGGCTCGATATGGACGCCGACTTCCTTCAGCAGGTCGCGGGCGATGATGATGCGCTGGATTTCGTTGGTGCCTTCGAAAATCTCAGCGATACGGGCGTCGCGGAAGGCACGCTCCAGTGGGTAGTCGCGGCTTAGGCCGAGCGCGCCGTGGATTTCCATGGCGTAGCTGACGGCCTTGCTGGCGATTTCGCTGCCCATCAGCTTGCAGACGTAGGCTTCGCGCGCGAAGGGCATGTGATTGTCCACCATCCACGCGGTGCGATAGACCTGCCCGCGCAGCATGTCAATCCACGAATACAGGTCAGCGATCATGAATTGCACTTGCTGCTGATGCGCTAGCGACATGCCGAACTTTTCAGCCAGCCGCGCATAGTTGATGATCATTTCCAGCGCCATCTGTGCGCCGCCCAGCGAAGCCGCGCCGACGGTGACGCGTCCCAGGTCGAGGGTCTTCATGAAGGTCACGAAGCCCAGCCCTTCTTGGCCGATGATGTTGGCCGAGGGTACTGCCACTTCGTCGAAGATGACTTCCGAGGTGGCCGAGGCGCGAATGCCCAGCTTCTTTTCGATGACGCCGATCTTGGTGCCCATTTCCTTTTCGACGACGAAGGCTGTCACACCGCCACGCGCGCCGAGCGCGGGGTCAGTGACGGCCAGCACGGAGAAAAGATCGGCAAAGGGGCCATTGCTGATGTAAATCTTGGTGCCGTTGATGACCCAATTGCCGTTGGAGCGTACTGCGCGCGTCTTGATGGCGGCTGCGTCCGAGCCGGCGCCTGGTTCTGTCAGGCAGAAAGCGCCGATCTTGGTGCCTTGTGCCAGCGGCGTCAGATACTTCTCCTTGAGCGCATGGGAGCCGTCTACGTAGATTGCCATGGCGGCAATGCCGATGTGCGCACCGACTACGGTGGCCATGGCGCTGTCCACCCGGCTGATCTCTTCCATTAAGACTACGTAGCCTGTTTCGCCTGCGCCGCTGCCGCCGTATTCCTGGGGGAAGGGAATACCGAACAGGCCGGCTTTGGCCGCGACCTTGATGGCTTCCATCGGAACTTCGGCTTTTTCGTCTGCTTCTTCAGCGACCGGGCCGAATTCGTTCTCCATCACATCGCGGATCATCTGGCGCAACAGGTCGTACTCTTTGGGTAATGTCATGTCCATAAGGATTACCTTTTTTGCGGGTTGTTGCTAGGGTCTGCGCCGCAAGTAATACGTAACGAGTAATGCGTAACCAGAAACAGATTTTGCCCTATCAGATTACGTAGTACGCACTATGTATTCGCTTTTACGCTGCAAATCCATAAGTTGCCAAGACGCTCTTGGCGATGGCGGTTTGCTGCGACCGGTTGGAGCCTTCAATTGCTTCAATGGTGCGGCAATCGCGGAAAACGCGGCCAATGGCATAGTCAAGGATATAGCCGTAGCCGCCGTGGGTCTGGATCATACGGTTGCCCACTTGATAGGCCACGCGGTTGGCCCACAGCTTGGCGATGGCCGCGGCTTCGCGGTCCAGCTTGCCTTGCTCGGCCAGCGAGGCGCCGCGGTAAATCTGGCTGCGTAATGTCTCCACTTCCAGCGCCGAATCGGCAATGAAGCCCTGGATCGCACCCTTTTGCGCGATTTCCGAGCCGAATTGCTTGCGGTCAATGGCAAATTTGACACCGAGTTCCAGCGCGTGATGCGAACCGCCCAGCGCGACGGCTGACATGGCGAGGCGCGAGAAGTCGGCCACCTGTTCCAAAATTGCTGCCGCGCCGCCGGGCGCGCCCAGCACGCTGTCTGCACCCAGCGCCACATCGTTCAGGTAGACCGGATGAATCTGCACGCCGCGCATACCGAGCGTCTTGTCGCGTTCTCCCAGCGAGAGGCCTTCCGTGTCAGCGGGGATGATGAACGCGGTTGGGCCTTCGGGTGCATTGGCAAAGATGATGTACAGACCGGCAATGCCTGCGTTGGAAACCCATGCTTTTGTGCCGTGCAGCACGTAGCCGTCCCCTTCCGGTCGGGCCGTGGCCTGCATCGAACCGAGTGACACTGCATCCGGTTCAGCGATGGCCCATGCGCCGATCAAGCTGCCTTCGGCCAGCGGCGGCAGCCAGGTTTCCTTTTGTTCTTCTGTACCACACAGCAAAATGGCCCGCGCCACCATGCTGTTATGCACATGCAGCACCATCGCGGTACTCATGTCGGATTTGGCAATTTCTTCCAGCAACAGGATATAGCTGACCGGATCGAGCGCCGCGCCGCCGAAGTCTTCCGGCAACACTGCGCCCAAAAAGCCCTGCATGGCCGCCTTCTTAAGCAGGTTCTTCGGGACGTTTTCGTCCTCGGCCATATGTTCCGCCAATGGTTCCACCTCGCGCGCGGCGAAGTCGGCGAACATATCACGGAACATGGCCTGCTCTTCGGTGAAGGCAAAATTCATGTGTGCCTCCTTACGGGAGTTAACAAGTAGACAGGTAAACAAATGGTTCTTGCTTGTTTGCTTGTCTACTTGTGTTCTTGTCTACTAATTATCCGCGAAATTCGGACGGCGCTTTTCAATGAAGGCCAGGATGCCTTCACGGGCGTCGTTAGTCATTGCCAAACCGGTGATACCATCCAGTTCCACCGCCAAGCCCTCGGCAATCGGCAGGTCGGCGCCGGCATTGATGGCTTCTAGTGCCTTGGCGATGGCAACGCCACCCTTTTCGGTGATCTTCTTGGCCAGCCCCATCGCTTCCTTGACGACCGCGGTGGCCGGAACCACTTTGTTCACCAGGTTGATGCGATAGGCTTCCTGCGCATTCAGAATGTCGCCCGTCAGGATCATTTCGGTGGCCTTGCTGCGGCCTACTACGCGCTGAAGGCGCTGCGTGCCGCCCCAGCCGGGCATGATGCCGAGGTTGATTTCGGGCAGGCCGAAGCGGGCCTTGTCACCGGCGATGCGCATATGGCAGGCCAGCGCCAGTTCGAGGCCGCCACCCAACGCCACGGCGTTGATCGCAGCGATCACGGGCTTGGGGCTGGCTTCGATCTTGCTGAACAATGCCTGGCCCTTCTGCATGTAGCCACGGATGGCCGTTTCATTGCCTTCCATGCCTTTGATTTCTTTGATGTCTGCGCCGGCAACGAAGGCGAACTGGCCTGCGCCGGTGACGACAATCGCCTTGACGTCGGGGCTGGCGATGGCCTGGTCTACCGCTGCTTCCAGCTCGTCCAGTGTGCGCTGGTCAAAGGCGTTCGCCGGAGGATGGTCAATTGCGATGACAGCAATGCGATCCTGCACGCCGTACTTGATGTTTTGAAAGTCTGCCATTGGGAAAGTCTCCTGTATGAGTGAGGGAGTGAGGGAGTGAAATAGTGAGATAGTGAGATGGGAGAAAGCAGGGCTTCCTAACTCTGACACTACCTCGCTCTGGCACTACCATGCCATATATTCATGGAAGCCGCGGCCGCTCTTCTTGCCGAGATGGCCCGCGCGCACTTTGGTTTTCAGCAGCAGCGAAGGGCGGAAACGCTCGCCGCCCCACGGTTCGCGCAACATGCGCTCCAGGCCTTCGAGGACGACGTCCAGCCCGATTTCGTCGGCGATTGCCAACGGGCCAACGCGCTCGCCCTGGTAAGACATGCCCGTGCCGGCGATCATGGCCATATCAATGTCGGGGATGCTGGCGATGTTTTCCTGCGCGATCATGGCAGCTTCGTTGATCATCGGGTACACCAGGCGCTCGACGCTGAACGGGCCGCACTCGATGCCGGTGGCCTGAATGTCTGCGATCATTTCCTTTACCGGGCCATCGGTCTGCTCGCCGTAGCCATAGAAGCCCGCGCCAGATTTCTCGCCGTAGCGCCCCGCGGCCACTAGCCGCTTCAGGATGGCGGGCGATTCGAAGCGCGGACCGTATTCGCTGGCCATGTACGTGCCCGCGTGCGCGCTGACGTCAATGCCCATGAAGTCCAGCAGCGTGAACGGGCCCATTGGCATGCCCCATTCCACCATCGCCTCGTCCATTTCGCTGGCGGTTGCGCCGCCTTCCTGCAAGGTCATCATCGCCTCGCCCAGGTAAGGGGCGAGCAGCCGGTTGACCAGGAAACCGGGGCATTCCTTGACCACAACGGCGATTTTACGCAGACTCTCCGTGAACTGCACGGTGTCATCCACCACTTCCTGCGTGGTGTCGAGGCCAGGAATGATCTCCACCAGCTTCATGACGTGTGCCGGGCTGAAGAAGTGCATGCCGACGGTGCGTTCTGGTCGCCCGCCCTTGTGTCCCATCTCCGAAATGCTCAACGCGGAGGTGTTGGAGGCGAAAATGGCGGTTTCCGGTGCAACCTTGGCTAATTCCTGGAAGACCTTGACCTTCAAATCCATGCGTTCCGGCACGGCTTCGATGATAAAGTCGGCATCCTCGAAGGAATCGTAGTCGAGGGTAAACTCAATCAGGTCCATCTTGTCGCGCAGCTCGCCCTGGGTCATCTTACCCTTGTCCACGCGGCCCTGGTAAATCTCACGGATGTGGTCTTCGGCTTTCTTCAACATGCCGGGATCCACGTCCTTCACCACCACCGGCAGCCCGCTGAAGCTGATTACTTGAGCGATCTCCGCACCCATGAACCCGGCGCCGACGACGCCGGCCTTGAATATGTACATAGTTTGACCTCGTTTCGTGTTAGATGTAATGAGTAACGCGTAATACGTATTGCGTAAACCGGAATTGACGTTGATAGCTGCAAGGATGTCAGTTCTGAATTACTCGCTACGCGTTACTCGTTACGCGTTATAAACTAAGGTTTTCCAGGATCATCGCGCCGCCCTGGCCGCCGCCGACGCACATGGTGACCATGCCGTACTTGTGGCCTTCGCGCTCCATCTCGCCCATCATGGTGATCGCCAGTTTGATGACAGTTGCGCCAATCGGATGGCCGAGGGCAATCGCGCCGCCGAGCGGGTTGACCTTTTTCCAGTCCCAGTTGTGGCCCTGGCGCTGCATTTCGAGGCCGGAAGCCATTGCCTGCACGGCAAAGGCTTCGTTCAGCTCGATCACGCCGATGTCGTCCAGCGTCAGGCCCGCTTTTTTCAGTGCCTTCGGCATGGCGTAGGCCGGGCCGATGCCCATGTACGCAGGGTCTACACCCACGAACGAGTAGCTGACGATGCGCGCCCGCGGCTTCAGGCCCAGCTCAGCCGCGCGTTCGCCGGTGGTCACGATCAACGCCGCGGCCGCGTCGTTCAGCGGGCAGGAGTTGGCCGGGGTCACCGTGCCGTTCTTCTTGAAAACGGTCGGATAGAGCGCCGCCTTGCTGACGGTCAACGTCGGATTAACGCCCTCGTCCTGTGCCACGACTTCACGGGCCACTTCCTGCCCGGCCACGCGCTTGACGATCTCAACCGGCACGATTTCATCCTTGAACTTGTCCATGCGCTGGGCTTTGAAGGCCTTTTTGTGGCTCTCCACCGCGAATTTGTCCTGTTCCTCGCGCGTGATCTCATAGCGCTCGGCCAGGTTTTCCGCGGTCTGCCCCATGATCAGGCCACTGACCGGATCGGTCAACGCTTCCCAGATGCCGTCGGTCAGCTCGCCGTGGCGTAGTTTCAGCCCCCAGCGTGCGCCCTTGACCAAGTAAGGAGCGTTGCTCATGCTTTCGGTGCCGCCGATCAGGTACAGGTCGCCTTCACCCGATGCCACCGCGCGATAGCCGCTGACAATCGCCTCCAGGCCGCTGGCGCAGTTGCGATGCACGGTGTAGCCGGGCACGTGCTCTGGCACGCCCGCCATCAGGCCGAGGACGTGGCCGATGTTGGCTGCCTCCGATGGTTGGCCTGCGCAGCCCACGATCACATCGTCGAACAGCGCCGGATCAACGCCGGTGCGCTCGATCAGGGTCTTGAAGACCAACACACCCAGGTCCACGGCTGTCTTGGGGCGCAGCGCGCCGCCATGATTTCCTGTTGGGGTACGAACGCCACCAACGATTACAATATCCTTCATCGAATTCGCTCCTTGTCTGTCGTGAATCGGCTGATGCGAAGTTTGTCACAAAGCTGAGAATCAAACGGCCTGCCGAAAGCAGCACCAAATGGCTGCCGGCAGGCCGGAGTAAATGGCTTCGATCTCGTGTCCTGTTGTGAACCAGCGGTGATCGTCCTGTGTAACATATTGATCCGCAACACTGCGAAATTGCCCGAATTGTGTGGCGATGAGAAGCAATACGATTTATGCCGCACTGCGTCAAAATGGATTGTACATAGATGCGCTGATTTGGCAAAATGTTATTGGTCTATCCGAACGAACTGGTGGGGTCATCTTGTTGACCATGAATCGTGGATCAATGGAGCGTCTTTAGAAACTTCACCGGCAAATTTCCTTATTACCCCGAAGGAGCGAGTGTGTTAAGATGTCGGCATGAAGGGGCATGTCAGCGTGGAAAGTAGAGAAGGATTAAAATCAACGGGTCTTTACAAGAAATAGCACAGCTTGGGACGCTTCTAACCCCGTGTGAACGCCAGACATTATCCTGGATAGCGCGGGGACACAGCAATCTGGTTTTTTATTGACAGGGGCCTGTGCTACAATGGCCGCATGTCCATTCAACTGCTCGCCCCTGAAGTCGCCAGCCGCATCGCCGCGGGTGAGGTAGTCGAACGCCCCGCCTCCGTGGTCAAGGAACTAATCGAAAACAGCCTGGACGCGGGCGCAGACGAAATCCGCGTGGAGGTGCGCGAGGGCGGACGCCGTCTGCTGCGCATCGTGGACAACGGCCACGGTATCCCAGCGGCCGAGGTGCTGCTGGCCTTTGAGCGTCATGCCACCAGCAAGCTGCGCAGCGCCGACGATCTGGAACACATCGCCACCCTCGGCTTTCGAGGCGAGGCGCTGGCTTCGATTGCCTCCGTGGCGCAACTCACCTGCCTGACCCGCCATGTGGACGAGACAGTCGGCACACAAGTGCGCATCGAAGGGGGCCACTTGCTCAGCCGCGAGGCCAAAGGCGCCCCCCCCGGCACGGTAATCACCGTGGAAAACCTGTTTTATAACGTGCCCGCCCGCCTCAAGTTCCTGCGCCAGCCCGCCACCGAGACCGGACGCATCGCTGAAACCGTGCAGCAGTTCGCAATGGCCTTTCCCGACCGGCGCTTCAGCCTCGTTTCCGAAGGCCGCCTGGTCTTTCAATCTACTGGCAGCGGACGGCTGCACGATGTGCTGGTCAAAGTGTGGGGGCTGGAGGCGGGCCAGCAACTGGCGGCTGTAGGTGACAGCGAGGACAGCACAGCCGACGCGTCCAGCAGTGACCTCCTGCCGCGCGTGCATGGCTACGTCAGTCTGCCCACGCTGAGCCGGTCTAACCGCAACCATATCCTGTTTTTCCTCAACCGTCGCCCCATTCACGACCGCAGCCTGGCCTTTGCCGTCACCGAAGCCTACCGCAACCGGCTGATGGTAGGCCGCTATCCGGTCGCGGTGCTGATGATTGAGCTTGACCCTGCACTGGTGGATGTCAACGTGCACCCGGCCAAGGCGGAAGTGCGCTTCCGCGATGAGCGCGCGGTCTTCCGTGCCGTACAAAAAGCCGTCCATGCGGCGCTTACCGCGCACGCACCAGTGCCAGAAGTGCGCACCGACGATCTTGGCTGGTCGGTTACGGGTTGGGCCGAACGGCGTCAGGCGCTGCTGCAAGCTGGCCAAGGCAGCCAGCAGCCCCCCCTGACCTTCGATCCACCGCCCAGCCGACCCCTCTGGCAGCCACCGTTGGCCCCACCCCTGCCCAGCGTCCCCGCATCGCCGGAGGTTTTGGTCACGCCCCCCGCCGCGCCCATCGCGTCTCCCGCGGCTGCGCCGCAGACCGACCCCGCCGCGCACGATGCCAACACCGTGCTGCCCATGCTGCGCGTAGTTGGTCAAATGGGGGCCACCTACATCGTGGCCGAAGGCCCGGACGGCATGTATTTGGTGGATCAGCACGCCGCGCACGAGCGCATCCTGTTCGAGCAGATGATGGGCGAGCAGGCAGCCGCGCAGGTGGCCCAACAAGCCCTGCTGGAACCGCTGGTCTATGAACCCGGCTCGCTTTACGCCGGGCTGCTGAGTGACTACGCCGAGCCGCTGGCCGCGGCCGGATTCAGTCTTGATCTCTTTGGCAACGACACCTGGCTGCTGCGCGCCGTGCCCGCGGCCTTTCAGCGCACCGACCCGCGGCGCGCGCTGGAGGAGACGCTGGAAGGGATCGCGGATGGCCGTGACTTGGTAGGCGAGACGCGCGAGGCCGCACTGGTAGCAGTGATCTGCAAGCGCGCAGCCATCAAGGGGGGTCAGGTGTTATCACTGGAAGAAATGCGACGTCTCGTGCGTCAACTGGAGGCGTGTCGCGAGCCTGGTTCCTGCCCGCACGGTCGCCCGACCATGCTGGTGCTGAGCCGGGCGCAACTGGAACGTGAGTTTGGCCGGCGCGGCTCATAATGGCCGGCTTCTACCTGTTCTCTCAAGGAGCGCTGACCATGTCTACTATCCCCAATCGTCCCGCGGACCATGCGCCACCCGACTGGCGCAAAATCGTTGCCCATTATCAGCACGCTGAAACACGGCGCGCGGTCGGGCAAATTGCCACCAGCGTCTTGCCGCTACTGGCCTTGTATGTTGTGATGTATTTCAGCCTGCGCGTTTCGTACTGGCTGACCTTGCTGCTGGCGTTTCCCACAGCCGGCTTTTTGGTGCGCACCTTCATCGTCTTTCACGACTGCGGCCACGGTTCCTTTTTCCCCAACCGCAAAGCCAACGACCTGGTGGGGATCATCACCGGCGTGCTGACCTTCACCCCCTATTACCGCTGGCGGCACGATCATGCCGTACATCACGCCACCGCGGGCAATCTCGACCGTCGCGAAGCAGGCGATGTGTGGACGCTGACCGTAGACGAATATCTCGCCGCCCCCGCATGGAAGCGCATCGCCTACCGCCTCTATCGCAATCCGTTGATCATCTTCACCATTGGCGCATGGCTCAGCTTCATGATCTTGCAGCGCATCCCCACGGGCAAAGAAGGGCCGCGCGAACGCAACAGCATTTGGTGGACCAACGCGGCGCTGCTGGCGATTTTTGTAGCCGCCGCGCTCACCATCGGCCTGGGCGATTTTCTGCGCATCCTGTTGCCAGTGATCTTCATCGGCACATCGCTCGGCGTCTGGCTGTTCTATGTGCAGCACCAGTTCGAGGGGGTCTATTGGGAGCGGCGCGGCCAGTGGAGTTATGTGGACGCCGCGCTGAAGGGCAGTTCCTTCTACCAGTTGCCGCGGCTGCTGCAATGGTTCTCCGGCAACATCGGCTTCCATCACATCCACCACCTCAGTCCGCGCATTCCGAATTACAAGCTGGAGCAGGCCTACACCGAAAATGACCTGTTCCACATTCGCCCGATCACGCTGCGTTCCAGCATGAATTCGCTGCGCTTTCGCCTGTACGACGAAGAACAGCATCGCTTGGTGGGCTTTAGCTACCTGAAAGAAGCGCGGCGGCGGCAGCAGACCCGCACCGCTTCCGCCTGAATAAAAGGCTGTCAGCATGGCTGCCCCGCCGACCGGGTAACCTATGAATTGGCACTTTGATCTTCTCGCCAGTGTTTACGACCACGCCATTGCCGCGCCTGATCCCGCACGGCTAGCCGCGGCCTTGCGTTTACCAACACCCGGCCTGCTGCTGGACGCAGGCGGCGGCACAGGCCGCGTAGCCGCGGCTCTGCACACGCAGATCGGGCAGTGGGTCATCAGCGACCTGTCCGCGCCCATGCTCGCGCAGGCGCAGGCCAAAGGCGTGGCCTTGCCGTTGCGTGCGCTGGCCGAACGCCTGCCCTTCGCCGACGCCACCTTCGACCGCGTACTGGCCGTGGACGCGCTGCATCACTTCGCGGATCAACGCCTGGCGCTGGCCGAGTTGGTGCGCGTGCTAAAACCGGGTGGGCGTATCGTAATCGAAGAACCCGACATTCGCCGCGCGTCGGTCAAGCTGGTGGCGTTGGCCGAAAAGCTCGCGCTGATGGGCAGTCATTTTGCCTCTCCCCAGCGCATCAGCTCCCTACTGGCCGCCAACGGCCTGTCAGCTACCATTGAGGACGACGGCCAGTTCAACGCCTGGGTACTAGCCGACAAGCCCTAGCCGCGTCGTTCCCTGCGCACAGCCTGCAAGCCGTCAGGGCAACCACGCCTGGCGGCTTCTTTTGTGTCCGCAGCCCAGCCAGCTATAATAGCCACATATCTGTGACCACGGAGGTTCGTATGCCTGAAACGTCCCTTGCCCCGCTCGGCCAGCGCGCCAAAGCAGCCAGCCGTCTGCTGGCCCGCGCCACCAGCGCGCAGAAAAACGCCGCGCTGCTGGCGCTTGCCGACGGCCTGGAACGCAATGCTACGGCTGTGCTGGCCGCCAACGCACTGGATGTAGCCGACGGCGCGGCCGCCGGGCTGTCACCCGCGTTGCTGGATCGCTTGCTGCTCAACCCGCAGCGGCTGGCCGGTATTGCTGCCGACACGCGCGCGGTAGCAGCTCTGCCCGATCCAGTGGGTGAAGAATTTGACAGCCGCATGTTGGCGAATGGGCTGCGCGCCGCGCGGCGACGCACGCCGCTGGGCGTTTTAGGCGTGATCTACGAGGCGCGACCGAATGTGACGATTGACATTGCCGCGCTTTCGCTCAAGACGGGCAACGCGGTCATCCTGCGCGGCGGCAAGGAAACCCTGCGCAGCAACCTGGCGCTGACCGAGGTAATCCAGACCGCACTGCAAGCGGTTGACCTGCCGGCGGACGCTGTGTTATACATTGATAACCCCGACCGCAGCCTAATCACCGAGCTGCTGCGTCTGGATCGTTATGTAGACATGATCATCCCGCGCGGCGGCGCGGCCCTGCACAAGCTCAGCCGCGAGCAGGCCACGATTCCCGTGATGACTGGCGGGCTGGGCATTTGCCATCTCTTCGTAGATGCCAGCGCGGATCAAGCCAAGGCGGTAGAGATCATTCACAACGCCAAAACACAGCGTCCCAGTGTGTGCAACGCACTCGATACCGTGTTGGTACATCGCACGGTGGCTGCTGAATTCCTACCCAAAATGGCGCAGCGGCTGGCTGGCGACCGCGTAGAGCTGCGCGCCGACCCCACGGCCCATCTTGTCTTGCAACGGGCAGGCGCGCCGGTGCAGGTGGCCGGCCCGGATGATTTCGACCAGGAATGGATGAGCCTGGTTCTCGGTGTCAAGGTGGTCAGCGGCCTCGACGAGGCGATGGATCACATCGCGCAGCACAGCACCGCTCATTCTGACGGCATCCTGACCGAAAACCACACCAATGCCATGCGCTTTGTCAATGAAGTCGATTCCGCGGCAGTGTTTGTCAATGCCAGCACGCGCTTCAACGATGGCGGCCAGTTGGGGCTGGGCGCGGAAGTGGCGGTCAGTACGCAAAAGCTCCACGCGCGCGGGCCGATGGGCCTGCGCGAGCTAACTACCTACAAGTGGGTAATCTTGGGCGATGGCCAAGTGCGCGCCTGACCAGTACCATGACTACGTTGAAAACCATGCTGAAATGGGGCGCGGTTGTAGGGCTGGGTGGGCTGGCGTATGCGCGCTGGGTGGAGCGATTGTGGATTGATGTGCGCCGTATGTCCATCCGTCTGCCGGTGTCCGGCATCCCGGCTCAGGGGCTGCGCATCCTGCATTTCTCCGACATGCACTTCACCGGCCACGGCTTGATCGAACAGTGGAAGATTGACCGCACCGTGCACCTGCTGGCCGCGGAGCCGCTGGATTTAATCGCAGTGACGGGCGACTTTATCCACGACGATCACGGGCTGGAGGCATCGCTCGACTTCATCGCGCGCCTGCCGCAGCCGCGCCTGGGCACGTTCGCCTGCCTGGGCAACCATGACTATTCCTCGTATAGCTGGCTCGGCCCGGCACGCACTGCCTGGCGCGAGGCCATACCAGGCCAGCAATGGCAGGCCGCCACCCGACGCAGCCTTGAGATGGCGCGCCGGGTCTTTACCAACGAGCGGCTTTACCTGGGCGAGAACTACAACGACATGACCACGTTTCGTCAGCGACTTGCCGAGCGCACTATTCACCTGCTGGTCAATGCCAGCACGCGCCTGCACACAGGCGACACCGACATCTGGCTGGTCGGTGTGGATGACCTGATGGAGGGTCGTCCGAACATTCCCGCGGCCATGCAGAACGCGCCCAGCGATGGCACGCTGCGCATCCTGCTGGCACACAACCCAGATTTGATGCTGGAGCCGCCTTTGCAGCAGGTGGATTTGGCCCTGTGCGGGCATGTGCATGGCGGGCAAATTCGGCTGCCGCTGCTGGGGGCGCCCCACACCCAAGGCACGCACCTGTCACGGCGTCATTCGTCGGGCTGGTTCCGCTATGGCAATGCCCGTACCTACATTGGCCGCGGCCTGGGCGAGGGCATCCGGCTACGCTTCAACTGCCGCCCTGAAGTGGCATTGATCCACGTTTTGCCTGCGTAAAAGCACGCAGGCCCACATCCCCGACCGATTTTAACCCATTTATCAGGAGAGAGTACCTTGTATCGTCGTGATTTTCTCAAATTAGCGAGTTTTGCGCTGTCCGGTGCGGTTCTTAGCGCGTGCGCAACTCAACCAACCTCGGTCAAGAACCAAGCAAAGTCCGACTCGGCCAAGCAGCGTGTTCTGATAATCGGCGCAGGCATTGCCGGTCTTGGCGCGGCCCAAACGCTCATGCAGGCCGGTGCAGAAGTCACCGTCCTTGAAGCGCGCAATCGCATCGGCGGCCGCATATGGACGAGCCACGAGTGGGCTGATGCGCCGATAGACCTGGGCGCCTCGTGGATCCACGGCACCGTGGATAACCCGTTGACGGCTTTGGCTGAGCAGGCGGGCGCAAAAACCGCCGCAACCGATTATGATAGCGCGCTGGCGTTCAACACCGATGGCACCCCTCTGACCGAGGAGCAGGAAGAACAGTTGGACGCATGGCGTACGCGCATCGAGCGGGCTTTGAGCCGGGCACAGAATCAAGACCCCGACCGTGCCATTCAGGAGGTCATTGAGCAGGCATTGCAATGGTCTACGCTGCCCGCGGAGGATCAGAAGATGATTCGCTTCATCCTCAACAGCAGCATTGAGCAGGAATATTCCGGCAGCATTGGTGAAACCTCTGTGCATTGGTACGACGCCGACGATAGCTTCGACGGCGATGATGTGCTGTTTCCTGCAGGCTACAAAGTGCTGATTGACTGGCTGGCCCGCGGTGTTACGATTGAACTGGAACAACAGGTGCAGCAAATCGCCTACGACGCTGATCAGGTGACGGTGACAACTGCCAAGAAGACGTACACCGGCGACCAGGTGATCGTCACCCTACCGCTGGGCGTGCTGAAAGCGGGCACCGTCACCTTTGCGCCACCCCTGCCGCGCGCCCATCAGCAGGCCATTAGCGCGTTGGGCATGGGCCTGCTGAACAAATGCTTCCTGCGTTTCCCGACCGTCTTTTGGCCAGAAGATTACGACTGGCTGGAATATCTGGCCGCGGAGCCGGGACAGTGGGTGGAATGGGTGAGCTTTGCGCGGCCCACGGGGCTGCCGATCTTGCTGGGCTTCAACGCCGCGGACGCAGGCCGCGCGTTCGAGGCGCTCAGCGATGAAGCGTTGGTAGCCAGCGCCATGCAAACTTTGCGCACGATCTTCGGCGCGGCCATTCCCGACCCCACAGCCTACCAGATCACTCGCTGGGCGTCTGATCCCTTTGCACTTGGCTCCTACTCGTTTCATGCGCTCGGCTCCACGCCAGAAATGCGCAGCGAGCTGGCCGAAAGCATCGCCGACCGTGTGTTTTTCGCCGGTGAAGCCACCGAGGAGAGCTACTTCGGCACAGTGCATGGCGCATATCTGTCCGGAGTGCGTGCTGCGCAGGAATGTTTGGCTTGATTCACGCGCGGCCGCGGCCAGCGAATGAATACGCCGTCTGACGCGGATCCGCAACCCTCCAACGTTTCCCCGGGACTGGCCGCATGGGCCAGTCCCTTTCTTTATTCCTGCTTGACAGCATGACGAAATCATGATACGATGGTAACAACTGGTCAGACCACTTACCAGTTGTCATCTAGAAAACACCTGTCATGCACACTTTATCTGAACTCGAACGACCCGCGGCCCACGCGGAACACGCTCTCGTAACCGCCATTCTCAACGGCGAGTATCCTGCCGGCGCAACCTTGCCCGCCGAGCGCGAACTGGCCAGCCAATTGGGTGTTACCCGCCCAACCCTGCGCGAAGCCCTGCAACGCCTCGCGCGCGATGGCTGGGTGACGATCCAGCACGGGAAGCCGACCGTGGTGAACGATTTTTGGCGCGAAGGGGGGCTGGGCGTACTCAACGCGCTGGCGCATCCCAACAACGGCCATAACATCCCCGCGGACTTCATCCCCAATCTGCTGGAAGTGCGCGGCCATCTGGCACCGGTCTACACCGAGGCCGCGGTGCGCTGCGCTCCGGTTAACGTGCAGAGCTTGCTGGCTGCCGCGCCTTCTGCCGCTGCCAGCGCGAACGATTTTGCCGCGTTCGACTGGGCCTTACAACATGGCTTAACGATTGCTTCGGGCAATCCCATCTACACCTTGATTCTTAACGGCTTCAGCGGCTTTTACGAAGCGATGGCACGCGTCTATTTCACTTTGCCCGCCGCACGCGCGGCCTCACAGGCTTTTTACACAGAACTGCTGGCTGCCGCGCAGCGCCAGGATGCTGCTGCGGCTGAACAGCTTACCCGCCGCGTCATGCAGGCCAGCACAGGCCTGTGGCAGCGCGTTGCAGCCGATCTAGCCGATAACCGGAGGTAACTATGCGACGATGGAATGGTTGGGGTGACGATACGATCACCAGCCCTGTGCCCGCAGGGGCCGCAGCCTTTCTGGCCGATTTGGTAGCACCGTCTCGCCCTCCGCAGGACGCCACCGCCGCCGAGGCATTGGCCCAGGTTCCTGCTACCCGCCTGCCTGCACATCCCTTGGTCAGCGACGACGCGGCAGAACGGCTGCGCCACGCGCGCGGGCAGAGCTTCCCCGACTGGGTGGCGCTGCGCAGCGGACGCATTGGTGCATTTCCCGACGGCGTGGCCTATCCCACCAGCGAAGCCGACGTGGCCGAATTGCTGCGCTTCGCCGCGGGCAGTGGCGCACAATTGATCCCCTACGGCGGCGGCACCAGCGTGGCCGGTCACATCAACCCGCGGGCCGACACAGCGCCGGTGTTGACAGTGGACATGAGCCGTATGAACCGCTTGCAGCGGTTGGACGAAGCCAGCCAGCTCGCGACCTTTGGCGCGGGCGTGGCCGGGCCGGATTTGGAAGCCCAACTGCGCGCCCGCGGTTACACGCTGGGGCATTTCCCGCAGTCCTTTGAATACTCCACGCTGGGCGGCTGGATTGCTGCGCGCTCCAGTGGGCAAGAATCGCTGGGCTATGGCCGCATCGAACAGCTTTGGGCAGGCGGCCGATTGCTCGCGCCCGCGGGCACGCTCGACCTGTTGCCGCATCCCGCGTCCGCGGCTGGCCCCGATCTGCGCCAACTGGTGCTCGGCTCGGAAGGGCGCATGGGTATTATCACCGACGCCACCGTGCGCGTGACTCCGCTGGCGGGCCGCGAAAAGGCCGCGGTGCAGGCGTTGTTCCTGCCCGACTGGGCCAGCGCGCAGGCCGCGGCCCGGCAGATCGTCCAGGCGGGGGTGCCACTTTCGATGATGCGCGTCAGCACTCCCACGGAAACAGAAACCACACTGACGCTGGCCGGTCATGCACGGCTGATCGGCGCGCTGGAGCGGCTGGTGTCGCTGCGCGGCGTGCGCGATGGCAAGTGTATGCTCCTGCTCGGCTTCAGCGGCAACGAGGCGGTGGTCAAGGCCGCGCGCGGGCAGGCGTTGGAGATCGCCACGCAGCAGGGCGCGGTCAACGTGGGACGCACCTTCGGCAGCCAGTGGTACAAGAACCGCTTCCACACGCCCTATCTGCGCAACACACTGTGGGAAATGGGCTATGGTGTGGACACGCTGGAAACCGCGGCGACGTGGAGCACGATGCCGACACTGGTTGAGGCGTTGGAACTGGCAATTCGCCGCGCTCTGGAGCCTTTTGGCGAGCGCGTGCATGTGTTCACGCACCTGTCGCACTTCTACCCCTCCGGGTGCAGCATTTACACCACCTATCTGTTCCGGCTGGCGGATGACCCCGAGGAAATGCTGGCGCGTTGGCGCGCGATGAAAGCCGCGGCCAGCGAGACTATAGTCAGCCTGCGCGCCACCATCAGCCATCAGCACGGCGTTGGCGAGGATCACGCGCCATATCTGGCCGCGGAAAAGGGTGAGCTGGGCATGGCGATGCTGGGCGATGTGCTGCACCGCTGCGACCCCACTGGCATTATGAACCCGGGCAAACTGATCGGGTAAGGAAAAGCAGGTGGCAAGTTGCAGGTTCCCAATCTGAACACCGAGCACTGAACACCGATTACTGGCTGCAAGCGATAGAGAGGTGACCGGATGACTATGAAGCGAGCTGAAACTTTGGCTGGTTTAGACCAGGCGTGGGACGTGATCGTGGTGGGCGGCGGCATCACCGGCGCGGGGATTCTGCGCGAGGCGACGCGGCAGGGCCTAAAAACGTTGCTGATCGAGCAGCGCGACTTTGCCTGGGGAACTTCCAGTCGCTCCTCCAAGCTGGTACACGGCGGGCTGCGCTACCTGAAAGAGGGCAAGATCGGCCTGACGCGTGCATCCGTGCGCGAGCGGCAACGCCTACTGGCCGAAGGGCCGGGGCTGATTGACCCGCTGGGATTTTTGCTGACCACCTACGAAGGGGATAACCCAGGCCGCTGGACTTTCCGCGCCGGGCTGACTGTCTACGACTTGCTGGCCTTGCAGTGGAGCCACCGTCAATACAGTCCGCAAGAGCTGCGCCTGCTGGCTCCGCATATCAGCGAAAGCGGGCTGGAGGGCGGCCTGCAATACGGCGACGCGCAGACGGACGACGCCCGGCTGACGCTGCGGGTGATTCAGGAAGCGGTGGCGGCGGGTGGAACTGCGCTGAATTACGCGCGGGCCGAGGCACTGCTGCGCGACGAGACGGGTGATGTAGTGGGCGTGCGCGTGGCCGATGAGCGTGCGCTGCATGGCAAGCCTGCGGGCGCGTCCGACGCATCACCAGCGCCCGCGCTCACCGACTTGCACGCGCGCGTGGTGATCAACGCGACCGGCGCGTGGGCCGATGGCCTGCGCCGCAAACTGGGCGAGACCGCGCGCATCCGCCCGCTGCGCGGCAGCCACTTGATCTTCCCCTCCTGGCGTTTGCCGGTGGCACAGGCGATCAGCTTCCTGCATCCCCAGGATCGCCGCCCGGTGTTCATCTTCCCCTGGGAAGGGGTGACGCTGATCGGCACCACCGACGTGGATCATGACGCGGCGCTGGACGCGGAGCCGTGCATCAGCCCGCGCGAAGTGGCCTATTTGATGGCCGCGGTGCAACACCAGTTCCCTTCGCTGCACATCACGCTGGCCGATGTGATCAGCACTTTTGCGGGAGTGCGTCCGGTGATCGGTACCGGCCAGGAAGACCCCTCCAAAGAATCGCGCGACCACGTTGTTTGGGAGGAGGATGGGTTGCTGACCGTGACCGGCGGCAAGTTGACCACCTTCCGCCTGATCGCACTGGATGCACTGCGCGCGGCGCGGCATCGCCTGCCGGAGACACCCGCATCCGACGACGATCAGCCGGTGCTTGATCCAGTGGAGGAAACGCTGCTGGATGGGCAGGGCGAGCTGGATCAGGCTGCGCGGCAGCGGCTGCTGGGCAGGTATGGTGCGGCTGCACCTGCTCTGCTGGCCGCGGCGCAGCCGGATGAGCTGACCCCTATCCCCGGTACGACGGCGCTCTGGGCCGAGCTGCGCTGGGCTGCGCGCGCCGAGGCTGTGGAGCATTTGGATGACCTGTTGCTGCGTCGTGTGCGGCTGGGTTTGCTGTTACCGAACGGCGGCAGGGCACTGTTGCCACAGATCCGCGCGATTTGCCAGCCGGAGCTGGGTTGGGATGATGTGCGCTGGCTGGCCGAAGAAGCGGCGTATCTGGCCTTGTGGCAACGCAGCTACAGCCTGCCCGCGGGTGTTCCTGATTGGCACAGCCTGTTGGCTGAGGCCACGGCACAGCGGGCTGCCGCGTATGATGCGCAGCAGCGCAACCGCCGACAAGTGCGCGGCGGCATATGGATTGGCGTGGCCGCGGTGGCAGGAGGGCTAGCCCTGGCGCTGGTGGGCCGACGTTGCCGGAGGAACCATGGATAGTCGTTATCACGTTGAGATTGTGCGTGCTGCGCTCGCTGGGCTGTTTAGCGAGCCGGACTTGCAACAAATCATCAGCGCCAATCTGGCGCAAGACCGGCTGGCTACCCTTGTCGGGCATCCGGAAATCCACTTCGACGACAGCGAATTTGTGGCGAGTGAGCGTTATTTGCAGGCACAGCGTCAGCAGGCGGTGCAGGCCGCGCTGCGCGGCGAGCGGGGGGCCATGCTGAAGGCTTTTGGTCGCCTGCTGCACGGGCGGCAGGATTTCTACGCCCATTCGAACTGGGTGCCGCTGATGGTGACTGAGCGGGGCGGCACGGCGCGCTGCGGGCCTGGCGATGTGCCGCTCTGTCCCGACCCCACCACGGATGCGCGGCTGCGTTCAGGCCGCGGGGTGGTGTGGCATTATCTGGCGGTGCGCCTACCGCTGGTGGGGGGCTGGATCGAGCGTCGGCTGATTCCGGCGGATTCGCACGAGCGCATGAATCTGGACAATCCCCGCCGGGGACCGCTCTTTGTCTACGCGATGGACGCGGCTATCCGCCATACGCGCCTGGAGTGGGAGACGCTGGCTGCGGCGCTAGCGCGTGCGGGCGTGGAGAATGAAAACACAGCTCTTGCAAAAAATGCGGGCTAACACCGCGTACTCAGAAACAGCCGGCCAGAATTTCGTTGGGCAGCACATCCACCTCCTGGTTATGAAGACAAAAAGGCCACTCAAGTTTGGAATTTTATGCCCCTAATGGTATACTGTATCTATAAATCACACAGACTTTGACGGAGACGAGTAAGCCGCGGAAGCTCGCAGAGAGTTGCCGGTGGGTGCGAGGCAACAGCCAGCGCGGTCGAAAAGCCCTCCTGAGTTCCTGGTTGGAACGAGAGCCAACGCTCTTTACTATAATCAGGCGCATCACCCCCGTTACTGGGTATTGAGGCCGCAGCCAGCCGGTTGCGGCGAATCCAGGTGGCACCGCGAGCGCGCTCCTCGTCCTGGTACGGGGGGCGCTTTTGATTCTCTTTGTGAGGTTCTTATGCTTGATATCAAAATCATCCGCGACAATCCCGAATTCGTAAAGCAGCAAATGGCCGCGCTGCAAGATTTCAGTGCGCCGGTGGATGCGGTGCTGGCGCTGGACGAAGAACGCCGCAGCCTGCTGGCACAAGTCGAAGAGTTGAAGGCGCTGCGCAACAGCGAAAGCAAGCGCATCGGCCAACTCATGCGCGACCGCCAGCAAGCGGAAGCCGAAGCCCTGCGCGCGGAGATGGCCGCGGTGGGCGACCGTATCAAAGTCTTCGATGACCGGCTCAAGGTGATTGATGAGGAGCTATTCGACGCGATGAGCCGCATCCCCAACCTGCCGCTGCCCACCGTGCCGGTAGGCAAGGATGACAGCGAAAATCTCGTCGCGCGCACGTGGGGCGCGCCGCGCAGCTTTGATTTTGCCCCCAAGCCGCACTGGGAGATCGGTGAGGCATTGGGTATTCTGGACTTCGAACGCGGTGTCAAGCTCTCTGGCAGTCGCTTTTACGTACTGAAGGGCGCGGGCGCACGCCTGCAGCGCGCCTTGATCGCCTGGATGCTAGATGTACATATCAGCGACCACGGCTACACCGAGATTTACCCGCCCTACATCGTGCGCGCCCAAACGCTGTTCGGCACCGGTAACCTGCCCAAGTTTGCCGAAAACCTGTACCGCGACATCGAAGACGATCTGTGGATGATTCCCACCGCCGAGGTGCCGGTCACCAACCTGTATCGCGACGAAATTCTGCCCCCCGGCAGCCTGCCGATTTATCATGTGGCCTATACGCCCTGCTTCCGCCGCGAGAAGATGTCCGCGGGCAAGGATGTGCGTGGCATCAAGCGCGGCCACCAGTTCGACAAAGTGGAGATGGTCAAGTTCGTCGAGCCAGAGCAAGGTGCAGCCGAGTTGGTCAGCCTGATTGACAACGCCGAGGACATTGCCCGTCGCCTGAACCTGCCCTATCGCATTATCCAGATGTGTACGGGCGACTTGGCCTTCTCGGCCGCGGCCAAATACGATGTCGAACTGTGGGCGCCGGGCACACAAGAATGGCTGGAAGTCAGCTCTTGCTCGCTCTTCACTGATTTCCAGGCCCGCCGCGCCAACATTCGCTATCGCCCTGATGAAGGGAGCAAGCCGCGCTTCGTGTATACGCTAAACGGCTCCGGGCTGGCGCTGCCGCGCGTGATGATCGCCGTGCTGGAGACGTATCAGCAGGCGGATGGCAGCGTGCGCGTGCCAGAGGTTTTGATCCCGTACATGGGCGGCCTGGAAGTGATTCGATAGGCGATTTGCGGGTGAGAACGGTGTCATAGGCGGATGCCGTTCGCCCGCTGCGCTTTTTCACATGACCTGCAAACTTTGACTAAACCAAGCGGTTGTGCTAAAATAACCAAGTCTTGAGGGAAAGGCATCAACCCTGGAGGGATGGCCGAGCGGTCTAAGGCGGCTGTCTTGAAAACAGCTGTGGCAGCAATGTCACCGGGGGTTCGAATCCCTCTCCCTCCGCCTAGACCCAGTGCTTGGCGGCCCGTAAACAGTGATTGGCGACAAGCTGAACGCTGATTACCTGATAACTGAATACGGGGAGGTCGCATAGTACGGTCTAGTGCGCCCGCCTGCTAAGTGGGTAGGGGTAGAAATATCCCTCGAGGGTTCAAATCCCTCCCTCCCCGCCTTATGTCCCAGTAGCTCAGTGGATTAGAGCGCTTCCCTGCGGAGGAAGAGGCCACAGGTTCGAGTCCTGTCTGGGATACACAAAAGTCCCCCTGGAAAACCAGGGGGACTTTTTATTGCCTACTCCACCGGACGCGCCTGGTTCAGCAGTGACGAGCATATTATCATTTGCACAAGGTATCCCTCTGCTGCCACAAACCCAGCCCTATAAAAAAAGCCGAGACGGTGATGATACCGTCCCGGCTTGTGTTCAAAACCCTGTCATTACAATGCCGCACCACACGCGCCGCAAAAACGATCACCGGGACGCGTGCGCTGACCACACTGCGAACAGAAATTCGCGGTTGCGCCGTTGCCGATAGCCATAGCAGGCTGTGGCTGGGCATCGGGCGACTGCGCGGGACGGGACGCAAGGGGCCGAACTTCGTCTTTGATGTGACGCAACCGGCTGATTTCCCCTTCCAGCGCCGCATCAAGCACAGAATCGGCCTCGGCCAGTTGCAGCGCATCCATCTGCTTCAGGACGCGTGCGGCTTGCGTGCGCAACTGCGTATCGAACGCCTTGTAGTCGGTTTCAGAGACCTTGCCGACTTGCTGATCGAAGCGCAACTCGCGAATGGCTTGATAGATCGCATCGCGCTGCTCTTGCAGCTCAACCAGCGGGTCAGTTTCCGGCAAAGTATCCACAACCAGTTCGGCATGGGAAAGACCGCGTCGCTCTTGCCATAACGGCCAAGCCACCACCAGCACAGCCGCGGCCAGCAACAGCAGCGCGCCCACAATTACCAATATCGTCATAGCTTCTTTTCGCTCGTCTAATAAATTCAAGCACAGACTCGTGCAGTCTGTACGCGGGGCACTATGCCGCCGGTTGCATCGCACGCGGCGCAGGAGCCACCGCAGGCACTTGCTCAGTTTCCTTGTGATGTGGCCACACCGCAGCCAGCGTGCCCAGAATCATTACCACGCCCCCGATCCACATCCAACTCATCAGCGGGTTGACATAGACCTTGAAGGAAGCGGTTTGGCCCGTGCCTTCCCAACCTGCCAGCACCACGTACAGGTCTTCATTCAGCCCCATGCGAATGGCGATTTCGTTGGTGGGCTGATCGCGGCCAGCCATCGTGCGGTAAAAGTGCATGGCCGGGGTGATCGTGCCGACGGGCCGGTTGTTGCGCGCCGCGTGCAACGTGGCCTGCACCGCGTCGTAGGTAGACCCGGAGGACTGGCTTAGGCCGTCAAAGGTCAACGCGTAGTTTTCGATCTGCATTGTTTCGCCTACAGCCAGGTTCGCCTGCCCTTCCGATTGATACACGTTAGCGCCGATGATGGCAACCGTGATCAACACCACGCCCAAATGCACGATGTAGCCGCCATAGCGTCGCTGATTGCGGCGGAACAACTGGAACAGCGCTACCGGCCAGCTTTCGCCTTTGGTGGTGCGGCGGGCCTTGGCACCGCGATAGAACTCCTGCAGCAGGCAGCCCAGCACAAACCCCACTACCGCAAAGGAAATGCTGGCATACAGCTTGCGCTGGCCGAGCAGGAAGCCCAGCACCCCCGCGACCAGCCCCAGCAAGAACGGAAAGGCAAAGTTCTTGCGCAGCGTCTCGCTGCTGGACCTGCGCCAGCTCAACAGCGGGGCGCTGCCCATCAGGATGATCAGCAGCAGGAATAGGGGGCCGGTTACCTTGTTGAACCAGGGTGCAGCAAAAGACATCTTTTCAATCGGCAACACCTGGCTCAAGCCATCGGAGATGATGGGGTACAGCGTGCCGAACAGCGTAACCCCGGCGATGCCGACCAAGATCAGATTGTTGAAGAGGAAGGCCGACTCACGACTCAACATGCTGTCCAGATTATTGGGGCTGCGCAGATCGTTCAGTCGTGAGCCGAGCAACCACAAAAAGCCGAACATCGTGAGTATGATAAAGGAGAGGAAGAACGGCCCGATGTTGGACAGTGCGAACGAGTGGACCGACTCGATGACGCCGCTGCGCGTGATGAACGTGCCAACAATGGTCAGCTCAAAGGTGAGGAAAATCAACGCCATGTTCCACACCTTCAACATGCCGCGGCGTTCTTGGATCATGATCGAATGCAGGAAGGCGGTTGCGGTCAACCAGGGCAGAAAGCTGGCATTTTCCACGGCATCCCAGGCCCAGTAGCCACCCCAACCCAGTTCAACGTAGGCCCACTGCGATCCCATCAGGATGCCAATCGTCAGAAACATCCAGGGAACGAGCGTCCAGCGGCGAATTGTGCGCACCCAGTCATTGCCCAGTTGGCGGGTGGCCAGCGCGGCCACGGCAAAGGCAAACGGGATCACCATACCAATCCAGCCCAGGTACAACATCACCGGATGGATCACCATCCAATAGTTTTGCAAAATCGGGCTGAGGCCGCTGCCGTCGGTGACGTTAGCTGGCACTGCACCCGCGGGCTGAAACACTGCCGACGCGGTGTTGCCATCGGGCATCAGCCAAAGCCGGCTGAATGGATTGGCTGTGAAGAGCAACACCGCCAGGAAAAAGAACAATACAGCCAGCAGCACTGCGGTAACATAGGGACGTAAAATCGGCTGGCGCTTCCACTGGGCCAGGGTTACTGCCACTGCATACAAGGCTAGAATCATCGTCCAAAACAACAGTGAACCAGCCTGGCCGCCCCAAAAGGATGAAATATTGTAAAACATCGGCTGGGTGTTGCTGACATGGCTGGCGACATAGGCCAGACTGTAATCGCGACGCACCAACGAAATAATCATAATTAGGCTAGCCAGCACCACGAAGGCGCTAACTACATACAGTGCATTACGCCCAGCCACCAACAACGCCGGACGTTTTTGCCACGCGCCCAGCAAGTTCATGGCAATGCCCAACCCAGCTACTGTAAAGCCAATGACAAGGGCAACCAATCCAAGATCAGCCATCTTGTTTCTCCTTCAATAACCAACGACCCGCGCTGCCACCGCTTTAGGCAGCGCGGCTGCGGGTCGAAAAATTCTGCTACACTTATGAGCCTGCGGCATCCAGCAGTTTCTGAATCTCTGCACCCAACGCGGCGCGCGTGGTAGGGCCAACAAAAACCTTGGCGACATTGCCTTGCTGGTCAATGACGAAGGTTTCCGGCAACCCGCCCACACCGTAAGCTGCATAGATACGGCCCTGAATGTCTGGGCCATTCGGGTAGGTAATGCCGTAACGCTCAAGCCACTGTTTGTTTAGCGGCTCCTGGTCGAGATAGTCCACACCGATAAAGCGGACATTCTGACCCTGAAAATCGCGCCAGGCCAGTTCCAGATCAACCGCCTCGTCCTTGCAGGAGACGCACCAAGTGGACCAGAAGTTAACGACCACCACCTGTCCGCGCATGTCTTGCAGGCGCAAGGGTTCGCCTGCAAAGCTGGTCAGGCTAAAATCTGGAGCGATACCGGCTTCGACGCGCTTATCGCCCGCGTTGATCAGGCCATAGGCTAGCAAAGCGACGAAGATCAGCGCCAGGCCCAGCACCAAATAGCGCCCCAAGCCGGCTTTTTTGTTCGTTTTTGCCGAGGGCTGCGACGTTATTTCAGCATTCATTCTTTGTCTCCTCGTTTAATCCAGACGATCCAGATCGGCATCTACGCGTGCCAAATAGTCATCTTCAGCCGCGGTAGGCGTGGCTGGCCGCGCGGCGGGTGTTGCCGGGGTGGGTACTGCCGCGCTTGCGCGCGTCCATTTGCGCATGGTGATCACCACCCAGGCCGCGCCTGCCAGCAAAGCGGCAATTGGCAAAATCCAAACCAACCAGTTCAACCCCTCGCGCGGTGGTTCACCCAACACGACAGGGCCATACTGCGCGACAAATTCTTTCTTGATCTGGTCTTTGGGCACACCCGCGGCCAAACGTTCTGCAATCACCTGACGCATCTGCACGCAGGCTTGCAATTCGCAGTTATCCAGTCGTACACCGTTGCACAACGGACAGTACAACTCGCGCGCAACAGATTGTATTTGATCGAGGGTAGGCGTGGGGCCTTCTTGAGCTTGGGTGGACGGGGCAAACAGGATGAGCGAAATCCCAACAACCACGACAGCCAACAGCCAGGGCGTTGCTGCTGACAAAAAACGTTTCTGAATAGTCATAGCCTTTACTTCAACTCTGAAGAGATTATTTCGCAAACTCTTGATAATTATACCACAAGTCAGACATTTGGCTAGTTAGTTGTGTGCGACTTTCGGTTAAATTGCAGAAGAGGACAATCAATGGAAAACAAAGCACCTCTGACACTCTCCGCAGGCCGGTGGGGGCGGCGTGGTCTGTGCCACCGACTTCGCTTCGCTGGCAACCCGTTTCAACCAAAGTCCCCATACAACACCGCAAACAG
Organism: Anaerolineae bacterium; assembly: GCA_049299095.1. Classification (GTDB taxonomy): domain Bacteria; phylum Chloroflexota; class Anaerolineae; order JAAEKA01; family JAAEKA01; genus JAAEKA01. Next base: position 40,966 of record JBAQWV010000157.1, read on the forward strand.
GCTATCTATGAGCTAAAAAATAAAAACTTGACAGGTTAACACATTATGGGTACAAGATAACTATCGTTTCAAGCGTGCAAAGATTTTATTTCAGCGCGCTCAGCCATTTTTCATCCAGGATGGAGAGTATCGTATGACCACTCGCAAAACCCTTCGGCCCCTTGTCATGATCATGATGCTCGTTGTCTTGCTGATGGCAGCGTTGCCTGCTGGAGCCGCGCCATTGGCACAAGGTGGTATTCATGTGGTGCAGCCCGGCGAAAACCTGAGCAGCATCGCAGCCTACTACGGCGTCAGTATGTCGGCTTTGGCTCAGGCTAACGGTATCAGCAACGCCAACTACATCTATGCTGGTCAGCAGTTGACGATCCCAGGCGCTTATGACAACTCATACGGCAACAGCAGCTACGGCGCATCCAGCAGTAGCGGTGTCCATGTGGTTGGTTACGGCGAAAACCTCAGCAGCATCGCGGCCTACTATGGAACCAGCACAGCCGCGCTGGCCCAGCTGAATGGCATTAGCAACCCCAACCAAATTTATGTAGGGCAACGCCTTGCCATCAGTGGTAGCGTAGCCGCACCTGCGGCAACCAGCAGCGTTCCGGCAGCCAGTTCATCCGGTGGCTATGGCCGCTGGATTGACATCAGCCTGAACCAGCAGACGCTGACAGCCTACGAAGGCGACACTGCCGTTTTCAGCACGCTGGTCAGCACGGGTTCCACCTTCCCCACACCGGTCGGCACCTACTCGATCTTGTACAAGCTGCCGTCGCAGCGCATGACCGGCCCCGGTTATGACCTGCCCAATGTCCCCTGGGTGATGTACTTTACCAATCGCGGTCACGCCATCCACGGCGCGTACTGGCACAACAACTTCGGTTATCCGATGAGCCACGGCTGCGTAAACATGCGTCCTGATGAAGCGCAGTGGTTGTACAACTTTGCCGCCAACGGCACGCCCGTGGTGGTACATTACTAAACCACGAAGCATTGCACATAAAAAGGAGCTTGCCGAAAAGCAAGCTCCTTTTTGTTTACCCGTAGCGCAGTCAGAATGCATCTGCTTATGTCAAACAGCCAGCACGCGCCGACGTTCAAACTGCGCATCCCTGGCAAGCAGCAAGCGCAGCCCATCGGTCAACGTCACTTGCGGTTGATACCCCAGAACTTGCTGCGCCTTTTGCACGTCCGCCACCAGCCGCGAGACCCCACCGCGTTGGGTTTCGTTCATCAGCATCTGGGTTTCACGTCCGGTTACGATCTCAACCTTTGCAGCCAATTGTCGCAGCGTGGTTTCCTCGCCTGAACCGATGTTGATGGTCTGCCCCACCGCGTCATCCGTCTGACTGGCACTCGCCAGCGCGCGCACTACATCGTCAATATAAACGAAATCGCGGCTTTGCTTGCCATCGCCGTGGATCACCAACGACCCGCCTCCCAGAGCACGCTTCAGAAACAACGGCGCCACCGGTGCATGCGCGGGCGGGATGCGCTGGCCGGGGCCGTAGGCATTAAAAATGCGCAGCGCCACCGCCTGCAAGCCATACAAGCGACTCAAGGTAAACAAATATTGCTCGGCAGCGATCTTGCTGACCGCATAAGGCGAATCGGGGTTGGGCAGCATCTCCTCGCGCACAGGCTGTTGCGGCTGCTCGCCGTACACCGCAGCCGAAGACGCCAGCACGATGCGCGATGCGCCTACATCGCGCATGGCAGTCAGCAACGCCACCGTACCCCCGACGTTCACATCGTTGTATTCCTGCGGATACAAGATCGATTCGGGCACAGCCACGCGCGCGGCGAGATGAAAAACGCACTCTACATCCTGCAAGTGCGTCCATAGCACCGGCACATTGCGCACGTCCCCGCGCGAGAACAACACGCGGCGATCAAGGCGGTCGGGATCACCCGTGCTTAAATCATCCAGCACGCGCACATGATGACCGTTCTCCACCAAATAATTTGCCAATGCCACACCGATAAAGCCGGCCCCGCCGGTGATGAGATAACGCATAACCAAATTATAACACAACCTTCCGCCAAGTTGGAAACAAACTTTGACACAATGCGCAACACAGGATGCAAGTTAAACCGCTAGGTATTACACAATTCGCGCAATACCAGTGTCATTGCGAGGCCCACTAGGGCCAAGGAATATCTTGGTGAGCACACAGAAACGGGGATTTCTCGTCGTTTTATTCCTCGAAATGACGTCAACTGCGTAAGCCCTAGCCGATTAAATGGAGAACAACTTGAGAATTTAGTCCATTTGTGCTATCATCCCTGCATGATGGCTGTTGATACGCCCTTCACCTGGCCCGCTCCCTTCTGGCCGAACGAACCCATCGCAGATGCGCTTTGGCCCAGCGAGCGCGTCGCCTGGTCGCCTGCCCTGGCCGAATACGTGCTGCAACAGCATAGCCAGCCGGGCGATCTCGTCACCGATCCCTTCGCCCAGCAAAGCAGCCTCGTGCGCGCGGCCGCGCGCCAGCGTCGCCGCCTTGTCCTAAACAACACCAGCCCCGCCACGGTGTTAGGTGTACTGACCTCGGCCGCGCCGCCCGCGCCCGCCGTGTTCGATCACGCGTTTGGCCGCGTTGCCGATGCCCCACGCCGCGGCCGCACCCTCGCCCATCATCTGGACGCGCTCTACCAAACCATCTGCCCGGAGTGTGCCCAAACCATCGCCGCCGATAGCTTTTTGTGGGATCGCGCCAGCGGCGAACCGATTGAGAAACGCTATCGCTGCCCGCACTGCGGCAGCCGCGGCCCTGCCCCGGCGGACATGGAAGACGTGGCAACCTTGACCGCGCTCGAAGTGCGCGGCGCGGCCTATTGGGGCCTGCTTAGCCGCCTGGTGAAACCGGGCGACCCCCTTACCGGTGCCGCGCGCACCCTGCAAGACCTCTATTCCCCGCGTGCCCTGCTGGTAATCAGCGAGTTACTGACCGCGGCGGATCAACGCATCACCGAGGCTGACGAACTGCGTGCAGCCCGCGCTATGATCCTGCACGTGCTGATGCGCGGCCTGTCGGGCGTCGAGCGTCGCCGCGGCCACGAGCCGGGCACGCTGCAACTGCCGCGCCGGTTCGTGGAACATAACCTGTGGCAAGCATTTGAGCACGCATACCGCACCCTGCGCCAGCGCAGCAGCGAGCAGCCCTTGCGTCTGGCCGCAGATTTAACCCGGCTGCGCGGTGCAGAAGGCGAAGGCCGTGTGCTGCCCCTGTCCCTACCCGTGGCCGAACTGGCCGAACGCCTACCCCCCGGCAGCGTGGCGTTGCTCGTCACAGAACCACCTCCTTTTGAACCAGCCAGCTACGCTCTGAATTTTCTTTGGACCGGTTGGCTATTTGGCCGCGAAGCCGCCAACAGTCAACGCGCCACGCTTAGCATGGAACAATGGAGCTGGGATTGGTATGCCCGCGCTATGACCACCGCCCTGCGCGCAGTGCGCACCCCCTTGCGCCTTGACGGACGCCTTGTCCTCGCGTTCAGCGATCAGTCAGTACGACGCGCGCTGGCGCTGCTCAGCGCGGCCAGTGCGGCGGGCTGGCGGCTGGTGGCTCAGGCCACCCAAACACCAACCTTACCGCCCGCCGACCGTCTGCATTGGCGTTTTGAGCTGGCATTGGACGAACTGCCCCTGCCTGGCGATGCGGAACCGGCGCTGGCAGAACGTCTGCGCGCCAGCGCGCAGACCGCGGTGGAGCAACTGCTGGCTGAACGCGGTGAACCCGCACCGCTAGCACTGGTGCAGACAGCCTGTGCAGTGCGCTGGGATGAACTGGGCCTGCTGGCCGAGTTGCGGCAAATAGGGGAGGGTGTGCGTCGCCCTGTCGCAACGCTTGTCGAGCAATTGAACCTGGCGCTGAGCACTGCCATGCCGCCCGCGGGTCTGGTGTTTTTGCCCGCTGCGCCAGAAGACGCCGCGCTGGGCGGCTGGTGGGCCACAGAGCAACCAACCACGCACCCGCCGCTGGCCGACCGGGTGGAAGCGTTGATCGCCCGGCAGCTTGAGCGCGGCACAACACCGGTAGCTGATCTGATGCAGACGATCTACACCGCCTTGCCCGGCTGGCAAACCCCTGACGCCGAACTGATCACCGCGTGTCTGGCTTCGTATGCAGATGTTGAAGCCGGACAGGCCAGCCTGCGCGCCGAGGATCAAGCTGAACGCCGCCAGGACGATCAGGCTCAAACGGTGGCGTTGCTGGCGGCACTGGGACAGCGTCTGGGCTATACTGTCCATTGCGCGCCAGCGTTGACCGCGGGCAACGACTGGAACGCCGCCTGGGAACCGGCCAATCTGGTGTGGTGCGGGCAGGACGAGGTCGCGCTGGCGTTTGCTGTGACCACCGCGGCCACGATTGCCCCCTGGCTGGCAACACCGCCGGACGCGTTGGCGGGTGCTGTGCGCTGCGTGGTGCTGCCCGGTGGCCGCGCGGGCTTGCTCGATTTCAAACTGCGCCGCAGTCCGACCTGGCGCACGCGTTTGGCTTGGACGGGCTGGGAATTCGTGAAATTCCGTCATGTGCGCGAGTTGGCCGCGGAAACTGATCTGACACCCGCGGCCTTCCGGGCGCGCCTCGGCCTTGATCCAGTGATTACGCTGCCCGGCCAACAATTGTCCCTCTTTGATCGCCCCACCGAAGGAGCCAGACATGACGCTGAACCTGCCACCGCGCTTGCCGCTGGCGTTTTTGCCCACACCGCTTGAGCCGCTTGCACATCTGCGCGCGGCGCTGCAAGCCGAAGATGCGAGCTGCCCCGTGCCACGCCTGCTGATCAAGCGCGACGACCAAACCGGGCTAGCCAGCGGCGGCAACAAGACGCGCAAGCTGGAGTACCTCCTCGCGGATGCGCAGGCGCGCGGCTGCGACACCGTTCTGACCGTGGGTGCGCCCCAGTCGAACCATTGCCGCCAAACCGCGGCCGCGGCTGCGCGTGCTGGCTTGCGCTGCGTGCTGGTGCTGGGTGGCAACGCACCGCACCTGGAAGGAGGCAATCTGCTGCTGGACCGGCTTTTCGGCGCACAGATCGTGTGGGCGGGGGAGCAGGATCGGTTGGCATTGCTGGAGGCCATCGCGCACCTGCACGCTGAAGCGGGCTTTCACCCCTATGTGATCACCTACGGGGGATCGAGTGCGTTCGGTGCAGTGGGGTATGTGGCCGCACTGGCGGAGTTGCAGGCCCAAGCGCAGGCCGCAAGTTGGCCAATTGACCACGTAGTGACGGCCAGTAGCAGCGGCGGCACACAGGCTGGGCTGGCAGTGGGTGCACGGCTGACCGGCTTCAGCGGCCAGATTCACGGTATCAGCATTGACAGTGACGCGGACTCGTTGTGCGCTATTTTGACCGAGCTGACAAATGCAACTGCGGCGCTGCTGGCCGCGGACCAATCATTTACACCTGCGGATTTCAGCGTGCATGACGCGTATCTGGGCGGGGGCTATGGCGTACTGGGGCACGCGGAACGGGAAGCGATCAGTCTGTTGGCGCGCTGCGAAGGCATTCTGGCCGACCCGGTGTACACAGGCCGCGCCCTGGCTGGCCTACTCGATTTGATTCGCCGCGGCTATTTTTCGGCTGATGAAACGGTAGTCTTTTGGCACACCGGCGGCCTGCCTGCGTTGTTTGCCTATGCCGAGCAGTTGCTTTGAGTACCATCTTTTTGATAGAGAATCTTATTGTCTGAATCGTCATATCTGACGATTGATGTATAATAGCCTTACATTTCGGAGTTGGGTTTCCGAAACGCTCTTTTCGATCACCATCGATTTTTTTGCGGGAAAGGAGTTTCACATGGACTTTACCGGTTTCTTGATCGGCTTCATTGTGGGCCTGTTGATCGCTTTGATACTCTGGTATCTTATGCGACGCGGCGCTGGTGAGGCGGGACAATCTGAGGTCGCCTTACGACAGCAATTAGGCGAACTGCAAACCCGTCTCAAGAGTGCTGACGCAACGCTGGCCAGCCGTCAAACGTCCATTGATCAACTGAACAGCCAACTGGGAACTGCACGCGGCGAAACCACCGACTTGCGCGCCCGCCTGTCAGCAGGCGATGCAGCCTGGCAAGGACAACTGGCAGAGCTGAAGGCACAACTGGACAAAGCACGCCTTGAGGCTGACGGCCTGCGCGGGCAGCTTTCTGCTTCTGATACCCAGTGCCAAGGCCAAATTGCCGACTTGAACGCGCAACTGAATAGCGCGCGCCTGGAGAGTGACACACTGCGCGGCCAGCTTGCTGCCAGCGACGCCGACTTCCAAGTGCGCCTTTCTCGCCTGGAAGCTGATCTGGATGTGGCGCGGCGGGAAGGTGTTGATCTGCGGGGTCAACTCGACAGCGTAGCTCCCATTGGACTGGCCGGTGGCTTGGCTGGTTTAGACCTGCCGTCGGTGGACGTGGACTTGCCCTCGCTGCCAGACGTAGACCTGCCCAGTGTGGACATGAGCCTGCCGTCGGTGGACGTGGACTTGCCCTCGCTGCCAGACCTTGACCTGCCCAGTGTGGACATGAGCCTGCCGTCGGTGGATGTGGACTTGCCCTCGCTGCCCGACGTAGACCTGCCCAGCGTGGACATGAGCCTGCCGTCGGTGGATGTGGACTTGCCC
>JBAQWV010000158.1:0-5273 GCA_049299095.1 Anaerolineae bacterium
GTGTTGTAGCACGGCGATTGATCGCCGTGCGGATGCGCCGCGGGATCATCGCGGGTCGAAGGGGCGGGGACTGAAGTTCCCCGCCTACAAGACAGCGCCCGCTGAAGCGGGCTTAGCGGATAGGCGATTGATCGCCGTGCGGATGCGCCGCGAGGTCATCGCGGGATGAAGGGGCGGGGAATAAAGTTCCCCGCCTACAAAACAGCGCCCGCTGAAGCGGGCTTAGCGGATGCAGCAAGCCCCGCTGCGGGCGGGGCGCCGTGTTGTAGCACGGCGATTGATCGCCGTGCGGATGCGCCGCGGGATCATCGCGGGATGAAGGGGCGGGGAATGAAGTTCCCAGCCTACAAAACAGCGCCCGCTGAAGCGGGCTTAGCGGATGCAGCAAGCCCCGCTGCGGGCGGGGCGCTGTGTTGTAGCACGGCGATTGATCGCCGTGCGGATGCGCCGCGGGATCATCGCGGGTCGAAGGGGCGGGGAATGAAGTTCCCCGCCTACAAGACAGCGCCCGCTGAAGCGGGCTTAGCGGATAGGCGAGTGATTGCCGTGCAGGTGCTATCTGCTTGCCCGCAGCAGCGCGGCCGTGCCCTGCCAGCCGCAGTGCATCAGCGCATCCACAACCGAAAGGCCGGGCGTGAACTCCTCGCGGCGGCCCTGCGCGTAGAGGGGATGCACGAAGTTTTGCCACACCACCGCAATACCGGCCGCGGCAAACTTCTCGTCCTGCTGATAAGCCGCAGCCTGCCCGCCCGTCAGATAAGCGTCGCCGCGCACCGCCTGCACCAGGCTCACCAGCATGTCGCTGGCCTGGCCCTGCACCGCCAGCTCCGAGCTGCGCACCATGTGCGCGGTGGATAGCCCCAGCCCCGCGGCCAGCGCGCGGATGGCCGCCTCGTTGAACTCGGCCAGGTTGTCACTGGGATAAGCCAGCAGGCTTTGCAGGGTCGGGAAGATTTCGTCGAAGCAGGGCGCGGCCGCGTAGTTCAGGTGAATGGTGCGAAGCAGCTTGCTGCGCCAGCGCGCGTCCGGCTCGATCTGCATCTGGCGGTAGCTGCGCACGCCGTGGTAAGCGCGCACGATGGGCATGGTTACCCACGCGGGCCGGCCGTTCACCAGCAGTTGCACGCGGTTCGACCAGGTGCCGCCGCTTTTGCTGAACTGCACATGATCCAACAGCACGAACACATCCGCGCGCGCCAGCTTGTCGAAATAGCCCAGCCAGGGCAGAAAATTGGGCTGGTGGATGGCGACCAGGGTAGGCGTGCTCAAGAGGGTGCTACTGCCTCGTATACCACGAAATCCAGGCCCCAGGAGATCAGCTCGCGCGTGCGGCGGAAGCCAGGGTGCGCGTCCAGCACGGCCGCGTGCGCGGCATTGCGATAGACCAACGTCACCGGCCGCGGCTGTGCCAGCAGCGAGTGATGCAGCCGATCTGCCACCTGCTGCAACACGGTGGCACCGAACGGGTTGAAGAGGAAATATACGCGTTCATCAGCCTGAAACTCGTAGTCAACTACGTCGCTTTCGATCACTTCGATGGCCGCGGCCTGCGGATGCAGGGCGTGCCAGCGTGCGGCGTTGGCGCGGGCAATGTCGCACAGCGCCGGGGCAAACTCTACCCCGCGGGCGCGCAGACCAAGCTGCGCGGCCACCAGCAGCACATTGCCCTTGCCACAGCCCAAATCTACCAGCACCGTGTTGGCAGGCAGCGCCAGCCGACGCAGCACATGGCGCAAGGGCCAGGACAGCGTGGGCTGGTACATCTCGCCGTGCCCTTTGTTAGCACTGCTCACCTCCAGCGCCTCCAGGCTGGCCCAAGCCGTGGTGTCCAGGCCCAGGCGGCGGTCGCGCATCAGGTCGGCAACAGAGGCCAGCATGATCGCGGCGGTGCTGCGCAGGCCACGCGTGTGCAGCACATGCCACACAGCCAGAACGCGGCTCACGGTGCGGCCTCGCGGCGGTCGTGCTGCACCCCGCCGGCGTGCCCCTGCCAGATGGCGCGCACATCAGCAAAAAACGTCGCCTGCTCCTGCATCACCTGGGCTTGCAGCCAGGGCAAATAGGCCAGCCGCGCAGTGCCGGCCTCGCCCAGCCACACCTCAGGATGCACCAGCAGGTAGATGCGCTGCGGGGTCGGCTCGGCCCAGCAGGCGCTCAGGCCACCATCGCGCCAGGCGCGGCAGCTATCGCTCAGGTACACGGTGTCCCCGAACAGCGCGGGATCATAGGCGTTGAGATAGGGCGACGCGGCAAAGGGATCGCTGCCGGTGGCTGTCGAGGGGTTGTGGCGGGCAATCGCGCCGATCTGTGTGGCAGCCAAATCTTGCAGCACGGCCACGTGTTGCTGCAACAGCGCCAGTTGCGCCGCGGGATCGGGCGCAGCGTCGTAGATCGGACCATCGTAGTGCAGGCCCAGGGCGTGGCCCAGGGCAGCCATGCGGCGGATCGCCGCGGCGTGCTGCGGCGCGTGCGGGTTGTAGAGCAGGTGCAGCGCCACAAAATAGGTGCTGCGCAGGCCCAGCTCTGCCTCCACTTCGGCCATGCGCAGGGCCAGCGCGGGCGAAAAGTCCACGTCATGGCGCAGCAGCAGGCTGCCCGGCGCGGCGTTCAGCGTCACCGGCCCCACGCGCCAGCGCGCGGCCAGCGCGGTCAGCAGCTCACGGTACGCGGCCAGCGTGAAGTCGGGGTAGATCCATGCGTCCGGTGTCATGGCGTGGCCTCGCCGCGCAGGCGTAGCAGCCGCGCGGGTACGCCCGCCACCACAGCATAGGGCGGCACGTCGCTGGTCACCACCGCGCCCGCGCCGATCTGCGCGCCGCGGCCTACGGTGACGCCCGGCAGGATGATCGCGCCCACGCCGATGTCGCTGTCGGCCTCGATCACCACCGGCGCGAACTCGATGCGACTGTGCAGAATGGGCTTGTCGCGGCCCTCCTCGGCGTGGGTCGAGGTGATGATCCTGACCGCCGGGCCAATGCCCACGTTTTCGCCGATGACAATGCCGCCCGCGCTGTGCAAAAAGCACTGCTGGCCGATCCACACGCCGCGGCCGATCACCAGACGGTTCTTGTAGTAGCCTTTGAGGATGGTGTTGTGCCCCACGTACACGTCGTCGCCGATCTCGATCTGTTCGGGGTGAAAGACGAGGACACCCGGCTCGAATACTACGCCGCGGCCCAGCCGGGCAAACTGGGTTAGCTCAAATGCGCCTGTTCCGTGGCTGGTAGGCATGAGAGGATTACTCCAGGGCGCGCAGCAGGCTGTCTACCACCAACTCCACGTCGGCGGCGTCCATGCGGCTGTGCAAGGGCAGGCACAGGCCGCGGCGATAGGCCTCGACCGCGCCGGGGCAGACCGCGCCTTGCGCGGCGTAGGCAGGCTGGGTGCTCACTGCATACGTGCCGATGGTGCTTTCGATGCCGTCGGCGCGCAGCCGCGCCATCACCGCGGCGCGATCTACGCCTGCATCGAGTAGCACGACGTAGGATTGCCAGATATGGCGCACGTCCGCGATGGTGACGGGGCGCGTCAACCGCGGGGCCGCGGCCAGCGCGGCCTGATACAGCTCGGCCAGCCGCGTGCGTTGGGCAATGATGCTCTCCAACCGCGTCATCTGGACTACGCCCAGCGCGCCCTGCATCTCGGTCAGGCGATAGTTATAGCCGGGCAGGCTGAAGCTCATGCCGTGCGCCGCGGGGGCCATGCCGTGGTTGCGCAGCAGGCGCAGGCGCTCGGCCAGCGCGTCGTCGTCCGTCACGATCATGCCGCCCTCGCCGGTGGTGATGGCCTTGCGCGGGTGGAAGCTGAAGCAGGCCAGCCGGCCCAGGCTGCCACAGGCGCGTCCGTGGTAGGTCGCACCCAGTGCGCAGGCGGCGTCTTCGATCACGGGCAAATCGTGCGCCGCGGCCAGGTCGAGGATGGGCTGCATGTCCGCGGGCTGGCCGAAGAGGTGGACGGGGAGCAGCGCGCGCGTGCGCGGGGTGATGGCCGCGGCCAGGTGATCGGGGCGCACGTTGAAGGTCGTCGGGTCTACATCCACCAGCACGGGTGTTGCGCCGAGCAGCGCCACTACGTTGGCCGTGGCCGGAAAGGTGAAGTCTGGTACAATTACTTCGTCGCCGGGGCCAATCTCCAGCGCGGCCAGCGCCAGGTGCAGAGCGGCTGTGCCAGAGCTGACAGCAACCGCGTGGCGCACACCCACATATTCGGCGACACTGCGCTCGAATTCAGCGACGTGCTGGCCTTGCACCAGATAGCCGGAGCGCAGCACCGCGGCCACGGCGGCGATTTCTTCTTCACCGATTTCAGGAATAATGAGGCGGATCATAACTCCAGCTTTTCGCGATACCACTCAATGGTGCGCGCCAGTCCTTCTTCCAGGTCAACTTGTGGCTCATAGCCCAGCACCGTGCGCGCCTTGCTGATGTTGGGCACGCGCAACTCGATGTCGGTGTGTGGCCATTTGACGAAGATAATCTCCGACTGCGAGCCGGCCAGCCGCACAATTTGCCGCGCCAGGTCGTAGATGGTGCAGACGCTGCGCGGGTTGCCGATGTTGAAGGCTTCGCCGATGGCTGCGGGCTTTTCCAGCGCCAGCATCACCGCGCTGACAATATCGTCAATGTAGCACCAGGCCCGGATTTGGCTGCCGTCGTTGTGGATGTGCAGCGGCTCGTTGCGCAGCGCGCGACGGATAAAGGTATGGATCGCGCCGTCGCCCACCTGCCCCGGCCCGTAGATGTTGAAGGGGCGGATCGAAAGCGCGGGCAGGCCATATTGTCGGTAGTAGTTGTGCGCCAGATGCTCCGTTGCCAGTTTGCTGACCGCATAGGTCCAGCGCGCCTCGCCCACCGCGCCGACGGTGGTAACGTCACTTTCCACCACCTTGTACGCGTATGCGCCGAAAACTTCACTGGTGGAAAAGTCAATGAAACGCTCGATCTTCGGTTCAGTCAGCGCAGCTTCCAGCGCGTTATACGTGCCGATGATGCTGACCTTCATCGTCATCACCGGCATTTGCAGCACCGTATCCACCCCGGCAATGGCGGCCAGGTGTACCACGACCTGGCAATCGCGCACGGCCGCGGCGAGCGCGCCCGCGTCCAGCACATCGCCCGCGACGATCTGCAGGTTAGCGTGTTCAGTCAAGCCACTATCCTTGAGCGAATTGCGGTGGCCGTTATCATAGATCACGACTTCGTTGTGTTCCAGCAGTTGGCGCGCCAAGGCTGTGCCGATAAAACCCAAACCGCCAGTCAGTAAAATGCGCTTGT
>JBAQWV010000159.1:0-18886 GCA_049299095.1 Anaerolineae bacterium
TGACAGATCGTCGTTCTGGTAGTACGCTTGCCATGCGAGGCGGTCTCCTTTCGGGTTTTTGTTTGCACCTATACCTTACTCGGATTCCGCCTCGCTCACAATTTCAACCGAATTCCATACACTACCCGACCGTGTATACTACCCCTATGCAAGAACTCATTTTGGTGGTGGATGACGAACCAAAAGTAGCCCGCCTGGCGCGCGACTACCTGGAAAAGAACGGCTTCCGCGTGCTGCTGGCTGGCGACGGGCCGGCCGCGCTGGCGCTGGCGCGCAGCGAACGCCCCGCGTTGATCGTACTTGACTTGATGCTGCCGGGCCTCGATGGCCGCGAAGTCTGCCGCATCCTGCGCCGCGAAAGCGATGTCCCCATCATCATGCTCACCGCTCTGGCCGAGGACAGCGACCAAATCGCCGGGCTGGAGCTAGGCGCCGATGACTACATCGTCAAGCCCTTTTCTCCGCGCGCACTCGTCGCACGCGTGCGCGCCACGCTGCGCCGTGCCTACGGCCACCTGAAAACACCCGCGCGGCTCAGCCTGGGCCTGCTGGAAATTGATGTGGAAGGGCACAGCGTCACCCTCGACGGTACGATCATTCACTTCACCCCCAACGAATTCAAGCTGCTGGCAAGCTTGGCGCGTCGTCCCGGTCAAACCCTCACCCGCGAGCAGTTGATGGATGAATTATACGGCGCGAGCGTGGCGGGCTTTGACCGTAGCATCGACTCGCACATCAAAAACCTGCGCCGCAAGCTGGAAAATGCCCCGTTGAGCATCGAAACAGTCTATGGCGTGGGCTATCGCCTGTTGCCGGACGAGCAAGCATGACCCATTCTCCGCACCGCCCTCGCAACCGCGGCTTTGTGCTGATCGGCTATCTAGCCTTTTTCGGCGCTCTGCTGCTGGCTCTGCTGGTAGTCGTCAGCCTGGTCGCGTTGGCACTGAATGGGCAGTTTCCCCCCGCGTCACACGCGAGTGGTGGGCGGTTGGGCTTGCTGCTCTGCCTGCTGCCGCTGTTCTTTTTCTTCATGGCTGGCGCGCTCGGCCGTCTCGGCTTTCGCCGCTTTGGCCGCCCTTTTGCCCAGATCATGGCCGCTACCGACGCAGTGGCGCAGGGCGATCTTGCGGTGCGTATGGACGAAGACGGCCCCGAACCGGTGCGGGCGATGGCGCGCAGCTTTAATCACATGACCAGCGAGTTGGCGCGCGCGGAGCAGCAGCGCCGCAACCTTACCGCAGACATCGCGCACGAACTGCGCAACCCGCTGCATATCATCCAGGGCAACCTTGAAGGGATGCTGGATGGCGTGTACGAACCGAACAACGAAACCCTGGGGGCAACGCTGGAAGAAACGCGGCTGCTGGCGCGGCTGGTGGCCGATCTGCAAACATTATCGCTGGCCGAAGCAGGCCAGTTGCCCCTGCACCCTTCGCAGTTTCTTGTCGCGGACTTGTTAACCGACGTTGCGGCCAGTTTTGCGCCGCGCGCGGCTGAACAGCAACTCACCCTCACTGCCGACACCGAGCCGCCAGAACTGCCGTTGCTGGCCGATTATGATCGCCTCGATCAGGTGCTGTCGAACCTGGTGTCGAACGCGCTGCGGCATACGCCCGCGGGCGGGATCGTGCGCCTGGAGGCCGCGGGTGTGGGTGATCAGGTGTGCCTGACCGTCAGCGACACCGGCCCCGGTATTGCTGCTGAAGACCTGCCCTATGTGTTTGATCGTTTTTGGAAGGGGGATCGCGCCCGCACGCGCGACGGTTCTGGTAGTGGTCTGGGGCTGGCCATTGCCCGCCAGATGGTGCGCGCCCACGGGGGTACCATCGAAGTTGCCAGCCCGCCCGGTAGCGGTGCGGTGTTCACGGTGCAACTACCGCGGGAGAGTGGGGCAGGGTGAGGTAGTGAGGTAGTTCCGTTTACCGTGCCTACTCCACCGGCGTCAGCCAGGTATTGTCGCCATCCCCTTCCGCGGCCCAGCCATTAAGCGAACCGTCGGCATTGGTGACGCGCCACCAGCGAAAGTCGTTGGCATCCACCGGGCCTTCAGCGATGGTTAACTCCGTCTGGCTGTCCACCTGCTGTACTTCCGCTGCGTCGGTACTAGGATTATCGCGCACCTTGAGCTTGCCTGTGTCGCCCACCGTTACCAGCACGCGATCGCCCACCTGGATGCCGCGCTCTGCAGTCTGCGTGCCACCCAGATCGGGGCTAAGCCAGGTCACGGTGCCGTCGCCTTCTGCTACCCAGCCAGCTAATTCGTTGTTGCCTACACGCCACCAGCGGTAGCCGTCCAGGTCAACCGGGCCTTCGAGCACACTGACAAGCGATTCCGGGGGATAACGGCCTGAGCGCTCGCCGCTCGCGCCGGCGTCCTTGCGCACGTTCAGGCCCTGTTCTGCGACAACACGCGCCTGCTGGCCGACCATGATGGCCGTGCCGGGCGCGGGTGTAGGTGTTATGGTGGGGGTGGGTGCGTCCAGAGTAGGAACAGAAGTCGCGAGCGACAAGGTCGGTGTCGCCGTCGGACCAACGGACGCACTGCTGGCGACCTCAGTCGGCGTGGCGGTAGGGCGCGGCACGGGGGTTGGTCGCGGCACAAAGCTGCCGCACGCCAGGGTGGCAAGCATCAATATTAACAAGGGCAAGCCAGCAAGCTGCCAGTGACGACCGGTACTGGGCCTGGAAATTTCAGAATCGGTAATTAGGAATGGGGGGAGATAATCTGACATAATTGGTTACCCGACAAAATTGTCTTGGCGACTGCCGCAGGCGCGACCCATGTAACAGTGCGGCAGTATACCACATTGTCCCCCACCAAAGAAAATCCTCTCCACCAAGCCCTGTGCGTGGCCCCTGTCTGAAGCAGCAGGCTGCTAAGGATGCGGCAAGAATTCTTCAATCAGTGCCAGGAGATCGTGCAAACTATACGGCTTGCTGATGTAGCCATCACAACCGGCTTCGATTGCATGCTTATGATCAATGCTGCGCGCCATGCCGGTCACCGCCAACACAGGAATCGAGGCCACCTGGGGATGTGCCTTTAGCAAGCGCGTGGCCTCGTAGCCGTCCATCGTCGGCATGGACAAATCCATCAAGATCAGATCAGGACGCTCCCGCTTGGCAACAGCAACCCCTTCGATACCATTGCGCGCACCGAGGTAGGTATAGCCAAAGCGTTCGAGAACCATTCTCATGAACGAACCCATCTCTGGATTGTCTTCAACGACCAGAATGCAACGAGCCTGACCGCCCGCTCTGCTGGTTAATGAAGCTATTTTATTGCCCATATCTTGATTTTTATTCATAAAACAACCCTTGCGTATTATTATGACACAACGAGCACGATCTTGCAACTATGAAGGTTAATTTATCTCAAAAACAGAAACGACCACCTGCGGCGGTCGTTTCTGTTCAGGCGCGGGGTCAGACAATTACAATTTGATGGATTTCACATAATAGTTATGCGGCATGTTGAGCAAAGCCGGGGTCAAATGCTCCGGGATCACTTCATCCAGTCCCAGTACCATGATGGCTTCTCCACGCGGCGACCGGCGGCCCAGGTGCATGAACGCGATATTGATGTCGTTTTCACCCAGCAACATGCCGATGCGTCCTACAATGCCAGGCCGGTCATGGTGCCAAGTCAGCAGCAAGTGCCCCTTGGCAACAAAGTTCACCCATAGATCATCAATACAAACGATATGTGGCTCATCCTGTAACACGGAACCGCGCACCATCCGCTGCCGCTTGCCATTGCCGATGGTGAGGGTCAACATGTTTTCGTAGCGTTCGTTGTGATGGCGGATGTGTCGTTGTGACAGCGACAGGCCGCGCTGACGTGCGATCAGCCGCGCGTTGACCAGATTGACCCGCTCAGCCACCACCCCGTCCAGCAGCCCCTTCAGCGCAGCCGCTTCAAGATAAGTGACATCCAGATCGGCAATCGGGCCTTGTACCGTCAATTCCATATGATCGAGCATCCCCGGTTCCATCTGTGTTAGGAAGCGACCCAGCCGCTCGGCCAAATCAATGTACGGCGTCAATGCTTCCAGGTCCTTGGGCGCGATGATCGGCGTATTGATGGCATAGCGCGCCAGCCGGCCTTCCAGCACATCCACCACCTGCTCGGCCACATCCAGCGCCACCTGACGCTGCGCTTCGTGCGTGGAACCCGCGATATGCGGGGTCAGCACGACTTTAGGATTGCCCAGCAGTGGGCTAGCGGCCGGCGGTTCCTGTTCGTACACGTCCAGCGCCGCGCCGCCGACCTGCCCGGCGTTCAACGCGTCATTCAGCGCGGCTTCGTTGATGACACCACCGCGCGCACAGTTGACGAGCAGCACGCCCGGCTTGCACGTTTGCAGCTCGGCCGCGCCGAACATGCCGCGCGTTTGGGCAGTGGCAGGCACATGCAGCGAGATGAAATCGGCGGTGCGCAGCAATTCATCGAATTCGACCAGTTGCACCCCCAGATTGGCCGCGTAGTCCTTGCCGACATAAGGATCGTGCGCCACCACCTCCATACCGAAGCTCTTGCAGCGTTCGGCCACCAGCGAGGCGATGCGTCCCAGACCGAGCAGGCCCAGCCGCTTGCCGCGCACCTCGGTACCCATGAACTTGCTGCGCTTCCACTCGCCCGCGCGCATTGACTGATCAGCCTGCGGGATGTGCCGCGCCAGCGCCAGCAGCATGGCAACGGCGTGTTCAGCCGCGGCTACGGTGTTGCCTGTGGGGGCATTAACGACTGTAACGCCGCTTTCGGTGGCTGCGTTCACGTCAATGTTGTCTACGCCAACGCCCGCGCGCCCGACCACGCGCAGCCGTCCGCCCGCGGCTCCGGCTTGCAGCACCGGGGCTGTCACCTGCGGACGACTGCGTACCACCAGCGCATCGAACTCACCAATGACCTGCTCCAGTTCCTCCTGGGTGATGGTCGGCCTTTCGACGACATCAGCCTGGGCACGCAGCAGCGCCAGCCCCTCTTCATCGAGCTTGTCAGCGATCAGAATGCGATAACTCATGGGTGTGTTTTCCTCTGTTCTTATGATTTTTTTCTGCATGAAAAATGTGGCGCAGGCGGTAAAATTAACCGCGCTACGCCACATTGCGTCTCTATTCTGCTTTGAGCGGGTGCGCCGACCTGCACAGGCTCACGTGTTTACATGCGTTCCGGTGCGGTCACGCCCATCAACCCTAACGAGCGGGCCAGCACGCTGCGCGCAGCGTCGCACAGACGCAAGCGCGCGCGTGTGATCTCGCGATCCGCGGGGTCGGAGGAGACCACACGGCAGTCACGATAAAACGCGTGGAACTGCGTCGCCAGCTCAGTGGCAAAGCCGCTCATCTGGTGCGGGGCAAGCTGCTCTGCGGCCTGGGTCACGGCCTCTGGCAGCGCCACCATGCGCCGCAGCAAAGCCAGCTCAGAGGGATGGGTCAACAACGACAGGTCGCCAGCCGCGTATATGTCGGGGCCAAAGCCTTCTTCGGCTGCTTTGCGCAGGATCGAGCAGATCCGCGCATGCCCATATTGCACGTAGTAGACCGGGTTTTCGCTGCTTTGCTTGACTGCCAGATCGAGATCAAAGGTCATGGGGCTGTCGGGTGAGCGGGTGAGCAGCGTAAAGCGCACCACGTCCTTGCCGGGGATAGCCTCTGTTGTCACATCGTCCAGCAGTTCGTCAATCGTCACGAACTGGCCGCGGCGGGTGGACATCTTGACTTCCTCGCCGCCGCGCAGCAGGGTGATGAACTGATGAATAATTACCTTGATGCCATCGGTATTGTAGCCGAGGGCGCGCACGCCCGCCAGTACATCGGGCCAGGTGGCGTGGTGGTCCGCGCCAAAGATGTCTACGACGAAATCGAAGCCGCGGCGCATCTTTTCAACGTGGTAGGCGATGTCAGGCATCCGGTAGGTTGGCTCGCCGCTGGACTTGATGATGACGCGGTCTTGTTTCAGGCCCAAATCGCTGGCGCGCAGCCAGGTGGCCCCATCTTTTTGATACGAATAGCCGCTGTGGGCTAGCGCCTGCACTGCGGCGTTGACCTTGCCGGTTTCGTACAAATCCAGCTCGTTGTAGTACACGTCGAAGTGAATGCCGAGACGATCCAGCGTGGCGCGGATGTTGGCGAAGATGGCATCCACCGCCTTGTTGCGGAAGAAATCCAATTCCTTGTCGTGCAGGCTTGCGCCGTACTCTGCCACCAGCGCGGCGGCAACCCAACGCAGATATTCGCCCTGATAACCGTCCTGGGGGATGGTGCGGCGCTCGCCCAGCAGCTCCAGGCAGCGCACTTGCAAGCTCTCGCCCAGCAAACGCATCTGGCGACCGCCGTTGTTGAAGTAGTATTCGCGCGTCACCTCCCAGCCGGTGGCTTGCAGCAGGCTGGCAACCGCGTCACCCAGCACCGCGCCCCAGGCGTGGCCGATGGTCAACGGGCCGGTGGGGTTGGCGCTGACGAACTCGACCTGTGCCTTGCGGCCCTGGCCGGTGTTCGAGTTGCCGTAAGTGGCGGCGTTTTCTTCGATCACCTGCACTTGCTGCGCCAGCCAGCCGTTGTCGAGGGTGATATTGATAAAGCCGGGCGGCGCGATCTCCACCTTGCCGACGAAGGGACTGGCCGGCCAATGCGCGACCAACTGTTCGGCGATTTTGATGGGAGCCATGCGCGCGGGACGCGCGGATTGCATGGCGATGTTGGTCGAATAATCGCCGTGTTCCGGGTTCTTGGGGTGTTCAACGGAAAAGGCGGGCAGGTCGTAGGTCGGTAAATCACCGGCTTTTTGCGCCGCGCGGGCGGCCTGTTGGATCAAAGAAGCGAGGTCGTCTTTAATCAAGGTGTGCTGTTCTCCTGCTATCGCAAAGTCCGTATGGATCGGTCAACGTTCTGTGATCGGCCACACACGCACTCTGGTTTTGTTTTCGTCTACGGTCACTAATACACCCTCTTCAAGGGTATTTTTGAATTATCGCAAAACTCGGGTTTTTCTTCTACCAAGGGTCAAGGGCATGACATCTTCAGCACGAACAAAGTGATAGGTGTTATGCTGTTCATCTCGGCTACTCCATTCGCTATAGCAATTACGCAGTTCGCAATACGAGTGTCATGGTGAATGCACAGAAACGGGGATTTCTCGTCCTTTTACTCCTCGAAATGACATCCGTTGCGTAAGTCCTACGCGAATAACCTCAGCAACCTTACGCGGTGCTCTTGTTTCCGATCAATCTCACACCTTCGCCAGCTCGTACCAGTTCGGGCCAGCTTCCATGTCCACTTGCAGCGGCGCGTCCAGCTGATACGCGCCTTCCATCACCCTGCGCACCAACGGCGCAACCACGGTCAGCTCGGCCTCAGGCACTTCCAACACCAGTTCGTCATGCACTTGCAACAACATACGGCTTTGCAAGCCGCGCTGCCGCAGCTCGCTGTGCAGCCGCACCATTGCAATCTTGATGATGTCCGCAGCCGTACCCTGAATGGGATGATTGATCGCCGCGCGCTCGGCTTGTTGCCGGTCCGTTGCTGTGCCACCGCGGTTTTTGAGGATCGGGAAATAGCGGCGATGCCCCAGCAAGGTTTCCACGTAGCCCAGCTTGTGCGCCCTTTCAATGGTTTCGTCCACATAGCGCCGGATGCCGGGGTACGTTTGGAAATACGCGTCCAGAAACGCCTGCGCCTCGCTGCGGTTCAGGCTGGTGCGGCTCGCCAGTCCGAACGCGCTAACGCCGTAGCTGGTGGCAAAGTTGACCATCTTGGCAATGCTGCGCTGCTCGGTGGTCACTGCCTCCGGCGGCACGCCGTAGATGGTGGAAGCCGTGGCGCGGTGAATGTCTGCACCGTGGCGGAACGCGTCCAGCATGGTCGCGTCCTGCGACACATGCGCCAGGATACGCAGTTCCACCTGCGAATAGTCGGCGGCCAGCAACTTGCAGCCGGGCGCAGCCACAAACGCGCGCCGAATCTCGCGACCCAGGTCGCTGCGCACCGGAATGTTTTGCAGGTTCGGGTTATTGCTGCTGATACGTCCCGTTTCTGCGCCTGTCTGGTTGAAGCTGGTATGCAACCGACCCGTTTGCGGGTTGACTAGTTCCGGCAGCGCGTCCACGTAGGTGCTGAGCAGCTTGCTGAGCTGCCGCTGTTCCAGGATCAGGTCAATCACCGGATGCAGGCCCTTGAAGTCTTCCAGCACGCCCGCGGCCGTGGAATAATGGCCCGATTGCGTCTTTTTCAAACCCTGCGTGGGCAGCGCCAACTTGCCAAACAAC
This sequence comes from Anaerolineae bacterium, assembly GCA_049299095.1. Taxonomy (GTDB): domain Bacteria; phylum Chloroflexota; class Anaerolineae; order JAAEKA01; family JAAEKA01; genus JAAEKA01. The sequence goes on from JBAQWV010000159.1 coordinate 8,271, forward strand.
ACATCAGAAAGCTGCTGGGTCGAGTTGATATTGAAATGGTAGCCCACCAGCCGGTAAATTTCCAGCTCGATTTCAGTTAGACGGCGGCGCAGTTCGCGCGACATCTGGCGCAGGAAGGGTACGTCCACTGCGATGCCCGCCATCTGCATGTCCACCAACACCGGCACCAGCGGCATTTCCAGATCGCGGAACAGGCTGGTCAGCGACAAGTCATCAAGTTCCTGGCGCAACAATGGAACCAGCCGCAGGGTCATGTCGGTGTCCGCCGCAGCATAGCGACCCGCGGCGTCAATCGGCGCACGATCCATGGTGATCTGTGTGCGACCGGTACCGATCAGCTCGGTAATCGGCGTCATCTCTATACCCAGCCGCTGCCAGGCTACGTTTTTCAGCCCCAGCCCGCGGCTGCCGGGGTCAATCAGCCACTGTGCGATCATGGTGTCGAACAGCGGGCCGGCAGGTCGAATGTCGTAGCGTGCCAGCACGGTTAAGTCATATTCGGCGTTGTGCGCGGCCTTCTCGTTGGCAGGGTCTTCCAGCACCGGTTTCAACGCGCCAATCACGGTATCAAGAGCAAGCTGAGAATTGTCAATGGTCAATTGAGTATTATCCACCATTGGCAATTGATGTCCCACCGGCACATACACAGACTGCGCTTCGCCCCAGGCCAGCGCAATGCCCACCAATTGGGCACTTTGTGCGTCAGTGCTGGTCGTTTCTGTGTCAAAAGAGATCACAGGCGCGTCGCGCAGTATCATCACCAACTCGTCCAGGTCTGGCTGGCTGGTGATGATGCGGTACGGCGAGGGCTGCCCAACCGCGCTGACAGGTGGCTCTGTAGCGAACAATGCAAGCTGACCATCGGGCATAGCCGCGGCAGGCGGTGCGCTGCGGGTGCTGGGTGGCAGCCGATCCAGCAGGGTGCGGAATTCCAACTCACGGAACAGCTCGACCACCGCGGGCTGGTCATAGTCCTGCACGCGGCAAGCAGCCAAATCCAGTGTAATGCCGGGCACATCACGCACGATGGTCACCAGATGCTTGCTGAGGAAGGCGCTGTCACGTCCAGCGATCAGCGCCTCGCGTGTGCGCTTCGAGCTAATCTGATCGAGGTTGGCGTAGACGCCTTCGACGCTGTCATAGGTCTGGATCAGGTCGGTGGCGCCCTTTTCACCGATCCCCTTGACCCCCGGCACATTGTCCGAGGTGTCGCCCAGCAGCGCCTTCAGGTCTATCAACTGCCGCGGGGCCAGGCCCCAACGTTCCAGCACTGTTTCCGGTGTGTAAACAATCGTATCACTGAACTTGCGTCCGCTGGTCAGCACGCTGGTGTGATCGGTAACGCACTGGACGATATCGCGGTCGCCGGTGACAATGGTGGTGTATACCCCGTCGGCATCGGCCTGATGCGCCAGCGTGCCCAGTACGTCATCGGCTTCGTAGCCCTCGCGGGTGAAGATCGGGAAATTGAGCGTTTGTACTACGCCCTGAATACGCTCCACTTGGCGGCGCAGGTCGTCGGGCATGCGCTCGCGCGTGCCTTTGTACGCGTCGTACTGTGCGTGGCGAAAGGTTTTGCCCACGTCAAAGGCTACGGCCACATAGTCCGGCTGTTGCTCGCGCAGAGTGTTGAGCAGCATGGAGAAGAAACCAAACGTGGCGTTAGTCGGCTCGCCTGCGCGCGTTGCCATCGTCGCTGGCAGCGCGTGATAGGCGCGAAACGCCAGAGAGTGGCCGTCAATCAGGAGTAATTTCACCTTCAACCTCACGGAGGATCATAATCAATTCATCATGCAATAAGGGGATTTTTGTAGCCACAGCATCCCATACAATGTCATAGTCCACGCCAGAGTAACTGTAGATCAGCCGATTGCGCATACCGGACATCGAGCGTCAATCTCAACTGAAATTCATCCGGCGACAGCCCTGCACTTTGTGCCGCTACGACTTACTCACTTGCACCAGGCCGGCGGCGATCAGCTCTTTGACCTGCTGTACATCGGTGATGTCCGCGGTCATGCGGAAGGTACGACCGGCATCGAGGCGGAAATTGCCTGCGGGCAGCCGCAACAGAATGTTCTGGGCACTGGTGTTGCGCACCGTCACCAGATGGTTGGGATCCCACTCCCGCTCCATCTCGTCTAACCGATTGGATTTGAACAGGGCCATCACGATCTCCTTGATGAGAAAAGGGTCACAATGCCGGTATTTTACTTGACGTGAGAGGGAAAGTCAATATACATCGGTAAATGCTGCCTCGGTGCAAGCTGTGCTATAATAGCGCCGACACCCTGGCCGCCCTGCCGCGCGCCTTGCCTTTTTATCTACCAGGACCAAAAGCATCATGTCAGTTGTTGATACCTTGCACCACACCTATGCGCCGATCATGCGCTTCTCTGCTGGCGAAAACTTCTTTCCGATGGCGGTGGATGACTTTCTGGGCTATTCCGCGCTCTATCGCAAGGGAGAAAACAAACCATTGGTGCAGCAGGGCCAGCTGAACGCGGCTATGCTGCAAAAGACCCAGCAAGCCGATCAGGTTTTCCTGCGTTCTGTCACCACGGGGCCGCTGTGGGGCAAGGATGTAGCATCCGAATGGAACCGTGATGCCCTGCACCTGCTGCGCGAGTATATGCTCAAGCCCAGGCAAACCTGGAATGAAACCACTGCCAAACAGGCCTACCAGTGGTTGAGCGCCAAAACCGAGCCGGCCGCCAGACGTTTTTGGTGGAATGATTTGTTGCTACCCAAAGTGGAAGAAGACATAGCGCGCGGCAGCCGCTCCCAACTGCCTCGCTTTATTCTGCCCAGCGAAGTGCGCAATTCCGCCATCGAACGCTACCGCGCCAGCCAGGGTGAGCGCCCCCGCTTCACCTACTACTTTCGGGAAGTGCAGCAGGGCGGTTATCTGAACCTGCAATACTGGTTTTATTACGCGTACAACGATTGGGCCAACGGGTTTGGCGGTTTCAATGACCACGAAGGGGACTGGGAAGGCTTCCACCTCTTCTTCAAGCTGGACGGCGGGCGTCCCGTCGAGCCACCCGCCTATGCCTGCTATCTCGGCCATCATTCGCGCATCACCAAGCCGTGGGGCCATCCCGACATGGAGATCATCGGCACGCATCCGGTCATCAACGTGGCGGCTGGCTCCCATGCCAGCTACCCGGAACGCAAGGAATATCCTCTGATGGCGTTGTACAACCTCATTGACTACGCCACCGGCGACGCCTACGAGTTGGATAATGCCGATTGGAGCAACCGTCTGCCGCTCGAACAGCAACCGTGGGTCAATCAGGTCAATGTATCGTGGGGCACGCGCTACTGGCTGCCCTTGACGCTGCTAAATCTTGCCATGCGCACGGTCGGAGTGATTTTGCCGCGCGAAATGTTGCTGCCGGGCGTCAGCGCGCCGCGCGGTCCGCACTTCGATGACCGCGGTGACGAGCGCGAGGTTTGGCGCGCGCCGCTCCAATTTGCGTCCATTACCCCGTTGCCTGCCAACTAAGCCTTGATTTCCGGCTCCTGCAGCACCGCCGTCAACAAATCGGGACGGTCGGTGATGATGCCGTCAATGCCCAACGCCACCAGGCGACGCATCTCCGCAGGATCGTTCACCGTCCAGGTGTTCACCTGACGGCCATGCGCGTGTTCGCGGCGCACCAGCTTAGGCGTCACTTGCTCATAATACGGGTTTAACGCCACCAGCCGCAGGAAAAAGCGCGGCCAGCCCCAATTCAGCCCCGGCAGCATATCTGGCGCATACAACAACCCCAGTGGCAGACGGCGATCCAGCCGCGCCATGCGCCAGAGCGCGGCCACATTGAACGACGACACCAAACAACGCTCATACAGGTTGTGCCGTTGCACCGCCGCCACTAAAACCGCCTCCAGCCCATCATTACCATAGGGAGTGCGCTTGGCCTCGATGTTCAAAAAGCAATCAGCAGGCGCGGTCTCGATCCATTCATCCAATGTTGGCATCAGCTCGCCGCGAAACTGCGGGCCAAAGTGGCTGCCCATGTCCAGCTCGCGCAACTGCGCCAGCGTGCTAGTGACCACACTACCCGCCACACCGGCAATGCGCTGCAAATCGTCGTCGTGAAACACCACCAACTGCCCGTCGCGCGTGCGCTGCACATCGAATTCAAAGCCATCCACGCCCGCGGCCACGCCTGCGCGAATGCCCGCCAGCGTATTTTCCGGTGCCAGTCCGCGTGCACCGCGGTGTCCCAGGTTCAATGGACGCTGCTGCTCAGACATAGTCATCTGCTCCTTTGCCCGTCAACGGTTCGGCGGGGGTAGCCTGGCCAGACGCATAGCGGGCCAACCGTGCCCCGTCAATCAGCTCAATCGGCTTGCCCGCGGCCCACGCGCCCGCGGAATCGCTAATGCTGCCCGTGGTCACCAAAAAGCCCTGCGCGGCGTTCTCATGTTCCATCACGCCGTATAAATCGCGCACCACCGGCTCCCCCACTACGCCGCGATAACGTTTGCATTGCACAATCGCCCGCTCGCCAAAGGGGGAAACCACCCACAAATCTATGCCGTGGTCGCCGCTGTCGGGGGTGTTTTCCACAAAATAGCCACGGCTGCGAAACAACTCGCCCACCCAAACCTCGAATTCGCTGGGGTCCATCGCTTGCAGATCGTCCAACGTCATCCCCTTGCCCTGGCCCACCGGCTCTGGCTCAGCAGGATGACGCTGCTGCCATGCGGCCATCAGCCAACCCGTCAGCACAAACGCGCTGAACCCCAGCAGCAAGGCTAACGTTGTCAACTGCGCAGCATAAGATAAGTCACCGAAAAACCCGTTAAACAACAACACAGACAGCGCAACCACCAGCAACCACAGCGCGCTTAGCAGGGGTAACAAACGACGAGGTGTCAACGGACAATCCTTGAAGGCTAGGCGCGGCCCAGCAGGCGATGCAGCCAACGGCGCGGCGCGGGAGGAGGGGCAAGAGTCAGCGGCGCGGCCAGCGCCGTCGTCAGGCGTTGCGGCGTCCACAGTGGTTCCGGCAGACAACGCACCGTCACCGAGCGCACAGCCGGCACAGCCAGCACAGCCTGTTCAACCGCCGTCATCAGTGCGGCCGCGGCCGGCCACGCCGGATCGGGCAGGATCAATTCGACCGTCACACGCCCGCCTGTATGCGTGCGCACCGCGTGCACGAAGCCCAGATCGGTGATGGGTTGGCCCAGCAACGGATCGGCGACGCTGGTCAAGGCGCGCGGCACGGCGATAGAGGTCGGCATAGTTTCAGCTCCAGGAGGTTCACGCAATGAACTGCGCGGCGGCATGATGCCATAACTTGCGCCGAACGGCAATGTGTACGGCACAAAAAACGTGAAGCGCAGACAAAACGCCACGCTTCACGTTGCAAAAACACATCACCGAGCCGCACCGGCTACTTGTAGTCGTAGAAGCCCTTACCGGTTTTGCGGCCCAACTGCCCCGCCGTGACCATGCGGGTCAGCAACGGCGGCGACTTGAAGCGCGCCTCGCCGTATTCTTCAAAGAACACATCCGCCACGTTCTTCACCACATCCAGCCCGATAAAGTCGGACAAGGTGAGCGGCCCCATCGGATGCGCCGCGCCCAGCTTCATCGCGTTGTCAATGTCCTCACGGCTGGCCAGTCCCTGCTCGTACACGCGGATCGCGTCAATCAAATACGCCACCAGCAGGCGGTTGACAATGAAACCGGGGGAATCCTTCGCCAGTACGCCCGTCTTGCCCAGCTTCGCACCCAGATCGCTGACCGCAGCCAGCGTCTCCGGCGATGTCAGAATGCTCGGCACATACTCCACCAGTTGCATCACCGGCACAGGGTTGAAGAAGTGCAAGCCAATAACCTTGTCGCCGCGCTGCGTAGCCGACGCAATCGCCGCAATCGAGATAGACGAGGTATTGGTTGCCAGGATTGCTTCCGGCTTCACCACTCGATCCAGCGCGTTGAAGACCAACTGCTTGGTGGGCAGGTCTTCGTAGACCGCCTCGATCACGATGTCGCAATCGGCCAGATCGTCCAGCTTCAGCGTGCCAGTGATGCGTGCCAGGGTGGCTTCCATCTCTGCCGCATCCAGCTTGCCGCGCTCGACAGCCTTAGCCAGCGACTTCTTGACCTTGCTCAGGCCAGCGGCCAGCGCCGCATCGGACATTTCGCAGGAAATGACCTCGAAGCCGGAGCGAGAGGCGACTTCGGCAATGCCAGACCCCATCTGCCCGCAGCCAATGATACCAATTGTCTTGATTTCCATGTGTGTCCTGCCTCCTTGCAGGGAACGGGTAAATTAGTGGGCGCCAGGAACTTGACCAGTGGCGGTTTCAATGCGTGCCAGCGTTTGCCGGATCTGCTCTTGATCCGCGGTTTCAAAGCTAATCAGCTCTTGCCACAACGCTTGCACCGCGGGCGGATCGCCCTGCGCCATCTGCTCGGTGTACCAGATCAGGTTCTTTTCTGACCCGACGATGAGAAAGGTGAGCTTGCCCGCGTCATTTCTGCGCCGCGTGGCCTGCTCGAAAAGCTTTTCGTTGATCCCCACTTGCTTGGGACTGTAATCCATGCGGCGCAGCGCGCTACTAAGCAGGGCAATCATCTCCTGCGTGTGGTCAATCAAGGTCGCCAGCAGTTCAACAACCACCGGCTTAGGTCGGAAGCGGCGATACTTTTGGTAAATTTCCAGATAGGTGCGGCGGCCGCGCAGCGCAGCCACCAGCCGGGCCACAGTCGCCGCGTCAACGGCATCCGGCTCGGCTTCAGGCGTGAGGTCCACCCCGGCTTCGGCCTCAATCCCGGCCCAGATATCGGCCTCCGGCAAGCTGACTGCCTCACCCGGCAGATGCGTAGCCAGCAATTGCAGCGTTTCGCGGCTGGCATTGGTCCGGCGTTGTTCCTCGCTGATGCCGCTCCACATGCCTTCCGGGTTGTGCTGGCTGCGATGGCAATCCCAGGCAGCCAGGCGTTGATCCACCCACGGCGTCACATCCACCACCGTGCTGATTTCGTCATCAGGCACAGCAAAAAAGGGTAGCTGGGCGCCGTTGAGTTGCACGCGAAAATCAGCGAAGCCCGGCACGCTGTCAAAGATGCTTTGCGGCATCACGCGGGCATACACCTTGCTCACAGCCCACGCCGCGCCCAAATCGGGGCGAAATTCCAGGTCAGCCGCGGCCCGCCACGCTGCCATCACGATTTCATGCACGGCGATGTGATCGGGGTGCGGATAGCCGCCGTCGGCCGGATGCGTAATGACGATCTGCGGCTGCCAGCGGCGTAACAACAACACCACGCGCGCCACCGCGTCTGCCCGCTCCACCTGCGCGACGCCACCATCGGGCCAGTCCAGCCACAAGACCTGCTGCGCGCCCAGTGCGTCACGACAACATTCCAGCTCGCGCGTGCGTACCTCACCCAGGGTTTCCGGCGTTGCGCCATAGTCCGGCGGCGAATAGATCGTGGCAGCTTCGCCGCGCGTGGCGCACACCAGCGTTACTTGCGCGCCCGCCTGCGCGGCCTGCGCCAGAACGCCCCCGACGCCCACCTCGTCATCCGGGTGCGCAAAAATCGTCATCAATCGTTGGGAAGCAGTTGTTGGCTGGGTCATGGGCCTCACAAATCGCGGTGGGATAGCGTCAGCAGGTGACGCACTGCATTATAAGCTGACTGAAAGCAAAACGCAAAGGGCGCAGGCCGGATGACTGTGGTATAATCACGCCGTGAACCTGTACGCGGCGGTACGCCGCACCCTGCAACGCTATGCTTTGCTGCGCCCCGGCGACCGCGTCGTGGTCGGCGTGTCGGGCGGTCCCGATTCGCTCTGCCTGCTGCACCTGCTGCATACCCTCGCGCCGACGCTGCAACTTTCCCTGCACGTGGCCCATCTTAACCACGGCTTGCGCGCCACGGCCGCCGCGGATGACGCTGCATTTGTCGCGGCCACAGCCGCGGCCTGGGGCTGGCCTGCCACCGTTGAACAGACGGATGTGGCGGCGCTGGCGGCGACCAGCCGCGCCAGCCTTGAGGAGGCCGCACGCAGCGCACGCTACGCCTTTCTGGCGCGCGTGGCGACCACGCAGCAAGCTCGTGTGGTGGCAGTCGGTCACAACGCCGACGATCAGGCGGAAACAGTGCTGATGCATTTGCTGCGCGGCAGCGGCCTGGATGGTCTGCGCGGGATGCAGCCTGCCAGCCCCCTGCCCGCGCTGACAGCCACCACAGCCAATTTGACGCTGATCCGCCCGCTGCTTTTCACCCCACGCGCCGAGATTGAAGCGTACTGCGCGGCCCACGATCTCGCTCCGCGGCAGGATGCCAGCAACGCGGACCCAGCTTTCTTCCGCAACCGTCTGCGACACGAACTGTTGCCGCTGCTCGCGAGCTATAACCCTCAACTGCGCACGGTCCTGGGCCGTACTGCTGCCACGTTGGCCGCAGATGCAGATCTATTGCACGCCCAGCTTGCGGCGGTCTGGCCGACCCTGGTGCGCGACGAAAACGAAGGTACACTGGTGTTTGATCTGGCCGCGTGGCGTGCGTTGCCGCTCAGCTTGCAGCGTATGACGCTGCGCACGGCGGTGCAACGCCTGCGCAGCCACCTGCGCGACCTCGATTTTGAGCATGTCGAGGAAGCGGTCTGGCTGCTGCGCACGGGCAGCACCGGCGATCAGGCAACGCTGCCCGCGGGCCTGCGTGTCACGCTCGCCTACGACTATTTCAGCGTCAGTGCCGGCGCGCCCCCTGCGCCCCCTGCGCCGCAGTTGCCCGCCGACCGACTGACATTGCCTGTGCCGGGCAGCGTAGACATGGCAGAGTGGCACATAGAAACCACATTGCTTGCCCGCGCGGCCCTGCCCGCGGGCTGGCAATGGAATGCCGATCCGTGGCAAGCCTGGCTGGACGCCGATGCGCTGGGACCAACGCCAACGCTGCGGGTGCGCCGGACGGGCGAACGGTTTCAGCCGCTGGGCCTGGCTGGTGACAAGCTGCTGGCCGAGTTCTTCACCGATACTAAAACACCGGCCGCTGTGCGGGCACGCTGGCCGCTGTTGGCAACCAGCGATGATCGCATCGCCTGGGTGTGCGGCCTGCGCATGGCCCAACACGCAGCCATCCACACAGCGACGACGAGCGTGCTGCATGTGCGCCTGAGCGTTAAGCAGACTTGAAATTCGCACGACTGAGCAACGACAAAAACTCACCATGAAACCATTGACCCACTGGGCCATTCATCACCAACAAAAGATGCGCATTGCCGGACGCGACCCCGCTGCGGTGTGGGGCGTTTTGGTCGCGGCCAACGGCACCACGCAACCCTTCCGCTACGAACTCCAGACACAACGCCTGGCGCTCGGTGACAGCGCCGCGCGGCGCATCCTGCAACTGGACGCCTATGGCTTTGAGCAGGACGTGCCCACCGCGGACACGTAACCGCGCAGATTGGACGCTTATGCCTCTCGTTACGCTTAAACCGGGCCGCGAAAAATCGGTCCGCAACCGCCATCCCTGGCTATTTTCCGGTGCAATTGCCGACATCGCGCGCGACGCACGCGACGGCGAGATCGTGGATGTTCATAGTGCTGCGGGCGCGTGGTTGGCGCGCGGCTATCTCAACCGCCGCTCGCAAATTCAGGTGCGCTTGCTGAGCTGGGATGAGACCACGCCGATTGATCGCGCCTTCTGGCGCAGCCGCTTGCAGCGCGCCATCGCCGGTCGCGCGGCGCTGGCCGCCGATGCAGACACCGACGCCTACCGGTTGGTGTACGCTGAAAACGACGGCCTGCCGGGGCTGGTGGTGGATCGCTACGGTGACTGGCTGGTGCTGCAAGCCTTGACGCTGGGAATCGAGCGCGCCAAGCCGCTGCTGGTCGAGTTGCTGGCCGAGCTGTGCCAGCCCGCCGGGATCATTGAACGTTCCGACGTGGACGTGCGTGAAAAAGAGGGCTTGCGTGCCACTACCGGCGTGCTCTACGGCGCGGCGCCGGCAGGCCCACTGGAAATTCACGAGCATGGCCGCCAGTTTCTGGTGGACCTGCTGGATGGGCAAAAGACTGGCTTCTACCTCGATCAGCGCGAGAACCGCCTGCGCGCTGGGACGTACTGTGCGGGTGGGCGCGTGCTCAATGCGTTCAGCTACAGCGGCGGCTTCGCCGTGTACGCGCTGGCCGCGGGCGCGCAGCAGGTGGTCAACCTCGATTCGTCGGTGGATGCGCTGACGCTGGCAGAGCGCAACCTGGCGCTGAACGGCTTCGATCCCGACGCACAAGCCGAGGGAGTGGCCGGGGACGCGTTTCAGGTGCTGCGCAACTGGCGCGCAGCGGGTGAACGCTTCGATGTAGTGATCCTTGATCCGCCCAAATTCGCACACAGTCAGCCGCAGATCGAGCGAGCTGCGCGGGCGTACAAGGACATCAACCTGCTGGGTATGCACCTGCTCAACCCTGGCGGCACCCTCATCACCTTCTCCTGCTCCGGGCTGGTCAGCGCCGATCTGTTCCAAAAGATCATCTTTGGCGCGGCGGTAGACGCTGGCCGCACAGCGCAGATCATCGAACGTCTCAGCCAGGGCACAGACCATCCAGTGGCGCTCACTTTTCCGGAGGGCGAATACCTG
>JBAQWV010000160.1:0-24126 GCA_049299095.1 Anaerolineae bacterium
TACCCACGCTTTCGCACCTGAGCGTCAGGTGTGGACCAGAGAGCCGCTTTCGCCACTGGTGTTCCTCCCGATATCTACGCATTCCACCACTACACCGGGAATTCCGCTTCCCTCTCCCAACCTCAAGCCATGCAGTATCGAACGACCTCTCCCAGTTGAGCCAGGAGCTTTCACGTCCGACTTACATAACCGCCTGCGTGCGCTTTACGCCCAGTAAATCCGGATAACGCTTGCCTCCTACGTTTTACCGCGGCTGCTGGCACGTAGTTAGCCGAGACTTATTCCTGGGATACCGTCCTTGTCTCTTCTCCCAGAAAAGAGGTTTACGACCCGAAGGCCTTCATCCCTCACGCGGCGTTGCTGGTTCAGGCTTTCGCCCATTGACCAATATTCCTCACTGCTGCCTCCCGTAGGAGTCTGGCCCGTGTGTCAGTGCCAGTGTGGCTGATCGTCCTCTCAGACCAGCTACCGATCATCGCCTTGGTGAGCCATTACCTCACCAACTAGCTAATCGGACGCAGGCCCCTCCCGAAGCGCCGGAACTTTACTCGACCAAACGAATGATCGAGCGTATGCGGTATTAGCCTCTCTTTCGAGAAGTTATCCCCCACTCCGGGGCAGGTCACCTACGTGTTACTCACCCGTGCGCCACTAACCCTTTCCGAAGATTAGGTTCGTTCGACTTGCATGTGTTAGGCACGCCGCCAGCGTTCATCCTGAGCCAGGATCAAACTCTCCACAAAATTGAGAATTAACTTTGACCTTTAACAGGTCGTGGGCCCAAGCAAAAATGCTGTTTCCTGTCACTCTTTAGTTGTTAATGTGCCGTCCGCACAAAAGTTTATATTACCACAACTTTGCGAACTTGTCAAGACCCAATTTTGATTTTTTTGGATCTTTTTTTGAAGGTACCGCACTGCACATCTTACTGATCTATCTCGACCCATTTTCGGCGTCAATTTGTTGTCAAATTGATTGTCCGGCTTAACGGGCACAAGAGTAAATATTACCACACTTTAAATCATTTGTCAAGTCCCAATTTTGGGACAAAAAGACCGCTAATCTTTCGATCGCGGCCGACATCTAGCGTCGCTGCCAAGATATCCGCTATACTAGCTGTCTGATTTCATGTGTGTTTGTTAGCATGTGCATTGTTGCCGAACTGTCCGCAACTTTGGAGAGTATAGCACGCTCTTTTGGACGTGTCAAATCCCACGCGCGCCGCGCGCAAAATCGGGCAATACGCTGCGTTCAGGACATCTCGCGTCGCCCAGCCAGCGACCGGCTGAGCGTTACCTCGTCGGCATACTCCAAATCACCACCCACCGGCAGGCCATGTGCCAGCCGCGTTACCCGCACACCCATTGGGTGGAGCAGCCGCGCCAGGTACATAGCTGTGGCTTCGCCTTCCAGGTTCGGATTGGTAGCAACCAGCACTTCCTGTACTGGCTCCACTTGTAGCCGCGCCAGCAGTTCTGTCACCTTGAGCTGCTGCGGGCCAATGCCGTCCACCGGCGACAGCGCGCCATGCAGCACATGATACAACCCACGGTACTCACGCGTGCGCTCGATTGCGAGCACATCCGACGGCTCTTCAACTACGCACACAATGGAGCGGTCACGCTCGGTGCTGCTACAGATCGCACACGGGTCAGTTTCCGTGATGTTGAAGCAGCGACTGCAGAAGATTGTGCGCTCCTTTAGCTCCCGAATGGCATCAGCGAGGGCGTACACCTCTTCTTCTGGCGCGCGCAGCAGGAAAAAGGCCAGCCGGGCCGCGGTTTTGGGACCGACACCAGGTAGACGGGAAAAGGCCTCAATTAAATTGGCAATGGGAGCAGCAACCAGCGACGACATAGGTTTTCCTCGTTGTTAGAACAAACCCGGCACGTTCAGGCCACCCGTCAGCGCGCCCATGCGGTCAGACCCTAGCTGCTGCGCCCGCTCGATGGCCTCGTTCACCGCGGCCAAAATCAGGTCTTGCAGCATCTCGACATCGTCAGGCGTCAGGATATCCGGCTCGATTTGCACAGCTTGCAGGCGCAAATGTCCGCTCATCGTCATCTGCACCACCCCGCCGCCAACGGAAATCTGCACCTGCTCATCGCCCAACGCTTCCTGCGTACGTGCCATTTCTTCTTGCAACTGGCGGATTTGCTTCATCATGCCGCCGCCGCCCATGTTACCCATATTGCCCATGCCTGCGGGCGCGCCGCCTTTGGGCGTTGGCCGCTTGATTTTCTTGTTGACCACGTTCATCTTCTCCGTTTTTACTCACGACTAGCCACAGCCAGCCGCGGTATTGCTTGTTTCTGCTATTGTAACACAATCTGCACCGATCAACGCTTCTTGCTGCGCACAGCTCCCAGCGTTTGCTCGGCGTGCTGCACCAGCGGGTCGCTGTCCAGGTCGTCGGCGTGACTACTGGCAGGCGCAGGTGACGCGGGTCGCTCGCGTGCGGGCGCAGGTGCAGCCTGCGCGACGCCGGTGACTTGCGTTCCTACCTGCGAATGGATGCGCACGGGCCGCCCCAGCAGCTTGCTGATCAGTTCTTGCACGACGGCTTTGTTTTCGGCGCGCTCAACCAGTTGCCTGGACAAGTCCCGCTCGAAAGCAAAGTAAATATCATCACCCTGGGCCACCACGTTGCGCAGGGTGCGCAACGCTGCACGCAGCGAAGCGCCGCGCAGTTCTTCGGCAGCCTGCAACAGGCTGGGCCAGCGTGCACGCAGCAGGTCAACCACCTGGTCATCCGGCACAGGCGCGGCAGCAACCTGAAGAGCGGGCGCAGCGGGCTGGGCAGCGGGCGTTGCCGGGGAAACCGCGGCAGCCGGCGGAGCGGCCGTTTCCGGTTGCCGCGTGCGCATCTCCATCGGTGGTACGCCGGCCGTCACAGGCGCGGCCACAACAGAGCGTTCAGGCGCAGTCACAAGGGTAACAGCGTCTAGCCAGGCCAATTCCAGCGTCAATTGCGGCTGGGCTGCCTCGCGCATCTGCTGCGCGGCCTCGTTCAACAAGCGCACTGCCGCGGTCAGTGCCAGCGGGCTGACCTGTTTGGCCTGTGCCTGCACGGCGGCCAGTTGCGCTTCCGATAAATCCACCAGAATGGCACGCACTTCCTTGCCGCCAACGCGGCTGACCAGCACGCTGCGCAGGTGTTCTACCAGTTGCAGGGCCAATTGGCGCAGATCAATGCCTTCCTCAGCCAGTTGGTTGATCAACCCCAGCCCGGCCGCGGCTTCGCCAGCAGTCAAAAAGTCTACCAGTTGGCTGATGGCCTGGCCGGAAATGGCCCCACGCACCGCCCGCACCTGATCTTCGGTGATGACATCGCTGCCATACGATAGCAACTGATCGGTGAGGCTGATGGCGTCACGCATACCGCCGTCCGCGCTGCGGGCAATCATTTCCAGTGCGGCAGGCTCAGCTGAGCGGCCTTCCTCGGCCAAAATGTGCGCGAGATGTGTGACGATTTTGTGCGTGGGGATGCGGCGAAAGTCGAACCGCTGGCAGCGCGACAGCACGGTGTCGGGAATTTTGTGCGGCTCGGTGGTCGCCAGCACGAAGATCACATGCGCGGGAGGCTCTTCCAGCGTCTTGAGCAGTGCGTTAAAGGCTTCTGGCGTCAGCATGTGTACTTCGTCAATCACGTACACTTTATAGCGCGCCTGGCTGGGCGAAAAATGCACCTTGTCGCGCAGGTCACGGATTTCGTCAATGCCGCGATTAGAGGCCGCGTCAATTTCGATCAGATCAAGCAGCGCGCCACTGGTGATGGCGCGGCAGATGGGGCAGGTGTTGTCGGGCCGCTGCACCGGATCGGCGTTTTCGCAGTTGACCGCCTTGGCCAGCAGGCGCGCGGTGCTGGTTTTGCCGGTGCCGCGCGGGCCGGTGAACAGATAGGCATGGGCCACGCGGTGATCGCGCAGCGCATTGCGCAAGGTCTGCGTCACATGCTCTTGCCCCACCACTTCATCGAATGTTTGTGAACGCCAGCGGCGATACAACGCCTGAGCTGCCATTGGGTTTCTCCGGGCTGTGCAAAAGGTGAAGGGACGAAGGAATAAGATCGTCCGTTCTAACAATCCGACGGTTAGTGTAGCATCGCTGGGCCTTTCCTGCAAATGATTTAGTCTACTACCGACCGCAGCCAACTATTTCTCCGTGCCGCGAGTTGACGGTATAATGGGCTGTTATGACCGACCAATCCCCCAAGATCATTACGTCGTTCCAAAGCCGACTGGAGATGGAAACCGCGCTGCGCAGCCTCGGCGATACGGGCAGCGACTGGGAGTTGCGCCAGCGTGCCAGCGAGTTAGCCCAACGCTATGGCGACAAAGTGCTGCCGGTGCTGCTGGCCCTGCTCGACACGCCACAAGCCCAACTGCGCGGCGGGCTGGGCCATCTGGCGCGCGATCTGGAGCGCGAGCCAACTGTGGCGGCGCTGCGTGCAACCGCGCACAACCGTGCGCTGCCCGATCAGGCGCGGCTGGCTGCGATCACGATCTTGGAGCGATTTTTGGATGTAGCCCCCGAAGATGCGATGTATGCAGGCATGGCCGCGCCGGAACAATTGGCGCTCGGCTCGCTGCGTGAAGTGCTGCTGGACGCGCAGACCGACAGCCTGGTGCTGGCCGAATATTTCCGCCAACTGGACGAGGAGCCGCTGGATGTGCAATTGGCGATGGTGCGCGCGGCACGGCTGCTGGATGGCGCGGAGGGCGCGGAATTGCTCGGCATGTTTGCACAGGAAGCCAACAAGCTGATTGCTCAGGAGGCATTACAAACGCTGGGCATGATCGCCGACCCGGGCGCGGGCACGGCCCTGCAGGGTCTGCTGCCCAATTTACCGCTCGATTTGCGCCAACAAGCTGAACGCTCGCTACAAAAGCTGCGGCTGCGCGGGGTGGCTGTACCCGTCTGGCAGAAACCGCCCGCGGATGCGCGCTGCCTGGCCAGCCCGATCAGCGGCCAGGGGATGCAGGCGCTTTGGTTTGCGCTGCCACAAGCTGATGGCGCGGTGACGGTGCTGCAAGTGCTGGTAAACGAACAGCAGGGCATTTTGGCGGCCCACGGCGAACACGCGCAGGGACCTGCTGCGTTGCCCGCGGCGCAACCGCTGGGCACGGTGATGCAAAGCGCGGCTGATCAACCATTGATGCTGGAAGCGGGTCTGGACTATGGACGCCGCCGCCTGCTGGCTGCCTTGCCCGCGCAGTGGGGCGCAGATCACCCCTTGCCGCCGGTGTATCGCCTGCTCAGCCCGCTGTTGTGGCGCTGGCTACCACCGCAGCCAGTCGCAGCCATGCCTGACACGATCACGGCCATGCGTGCGGACACCGCGCGCTTGCTGGAGCAGCCCGCAATGGGTTCATGGTTTCTGCAAACGCCGCGCATCTATGAACGCGCGGAGGCGGTGCTGACCGGCAATGAAGCGCCGACCGCAGAATCGTTCACACTGCTGGTACAGGAGACTGTCGCGGCGGAACTGGAGAGCGGTGAACTGGCGACGGACGCGCTACAAGCGCGCCTGCACGCGATGGCTGAATGGTTCACGCTGGCGGGCGACGCGCGTAATGCGGATTTGGCGCTGGCGGCTGCGCAGACAATCACCGACGACCCGGCCACGCACCCGCTGCTGTTGCTGATGGGTGAATTGGGCCTGCGGCTGGCAATTATCAATCTGGCGCGCGGGCTGGTTCCCTGAGCCGCCCGGCCAGGCTTTCTTTGTGGAGAAAAGCTATGTCCACCCTTTTGCTGAAAAACGCTAATTTGCTGGTGACGATGGACGGCGAACGTCGCCGCATCGCCAACGGTGGTTTGTTCGTGCGTGACCAGGTGATCGAGCAGGTGGGGCCGAGCGACACACTGCCAACCACCGCGGATTGCGTCGTGGATGCCCGCGGCATGATTGTTTTACCCGGCCTGGTGAACACACATCATCACCTGTACCAGACGCTGACGCGCTGTCTGGCGCAGGACGATGGCTTGTTTGGCTGGCTGCGCACGCTCTACCCGATCTGGGCGCGCATGAATGCGGAGGCGGTATATGTGTCAGCGAAAGTGGGCTTGGCAGAGCTGCTGCTGAGTGGCTGTACCACCTCCAGCGATCACCTGTATTTGTACCCGAACGGCAGCCGCATTGACGATGAAATCCGCGCGGCGCAGGAGATCGGCATTCGTTTCCATGCAACGCGCGGCTCGATGAGCCTGGGCGAGAGCAAGGGCGGGCTGCCGCCGGACAGCGTGGTGGAGGATGAGGCCGCGATCCTGCGCGATTGCCAGCGGGCAGTGGAGACGTTCCATCAGGGCGCGCGCTACGGCATGGTGCGGGTGGCGCTGGCTCCCTGCTCGCCCTTCAGCGTGACCCCCGATTTGATGCGTGAGAGCGCGGCGATGGCGCGGGCTTATGGCGTGCGTCTGCATACGCACCTGGCCGAGACGCTAGACGAAGAGGAGTTTTGCTTGCAAACCTTCGGCGCGCGGCCGGTGGCCTACGTGGAATCGCTCGGATGGACGGGCGATGACGTGTGGCATGCGCACTGCGTGCACATGAGCGACGCAGAGATCAACCTGTTTGCACGCACGGGCACGGGCGTGGCGCACTGCCCCAGCAGCAACATGCGGCTGGCGAGTGGCATTGCCCCGGTGGTGGCGTGGCGCGGCGCAGGGGTGCGCGTGGGGCTGGGCGTGGACGGCTCGGCCAGCAACGACTCCAGTCACATGCTGGCGGAGGCGCGGCAGGCGATGCTGTTGCAGCGCGTAAAAGGCGACGCCACGGTGATGAGCGCGCAGCAGGCGCTGGAGCTGGCGACGCTGGGCGGCGCGTCGGTGCTGGGCCGCGACGATATTGGCGCACTGGCCCCCGGTATGGCCGCGGACTTCATCGGCTATCGCTTGGAGCGGCTGGAATTCACCGGCAGCCTGCACGATCCGCTGGCGAGTCTGGTGTTCTGCACCCCGGTCAACGTGGATTTGTCGGTGGTGAATGGCCGCGTGCGCGTGCAGGATGGGCAGATCGTGGATGTAGAGCTGGCTCCGCTGATTGCGCGGCACAATGCGATCAGCCGCGCAATGATCCGGGATGAAATGCCGTAAGTCAGATGCTTTTGGCTGCCGTACCCTTCGACAAGCTCAGGGTACGCAAGGGACGTCCGCAGAATTCGGAAGTGGCTGGTTATGCGCACCCAGTGTCGCGGCGAGTTGCCCCTTCCGAATTCTGCATTCCCGCACGCAAAGGAATGGCCGGCCATAGCGCGGTGCCCTTTGCCCCATTTACCTTGACGCTTCTTGGATTGAGCTTTTACGAATTATGTCCTCTCTCTTCTCTCAAGCCGCGGACATCCTGCGCAGCGCACGCCGTTTGGTGGTGCTGACCGGCGCGGGAATGAGCAAGGAAAGCGGCATCCCCACCTTCCGCGACGCACAAACCGGCCTGTGGGCGCAGCATAGCCCGGAGCGGCTGGCAACGATGCAGGGTTTCCTGGCCGATCCGCGCCTGGTATGGGACTGGTATCAGTTCCGCCTGGGGCTGGTGGAGCAGGCCCAACCCAACCCGGGCCATGTCGCCATCGCAGAGATGGAGCGTCAATTGCCCTTCGTGCAGGTAATCACCCAGAACGTGGACGGCCTGCACAGCGCGGCGGGCAGCCAGCGCGTGCTGGAGCTGCACGGCAACATCCGCCGCTTTAAATGCCTGCGCGGGCACGGACACATGAGCATGGCCGATTTTCAGGATCAGGACGCGCGGCCGCCGCTCTGTCCGCAGCCCAATTGTCGGGCACTGATCCGGCCTGACGTGGTTTGGTTTGGCGAAAACCTCGATTTCAGTGTGCTCAACCAGGCTGTGGCCTTCAGCGAGGCCTGCGACGCGATGCTGATTGTCGGCACAAGTGGCGTAGTGCAGCCCGCGGCCAGCCTGCCTTATCAGGCTGTACGCGCCCGTTTGATCGAAGTAAACCCGGAGCCGAGCGAGCTGTCAGACTCGGTGTCTATTTATCTGCAAGGCCGGGCCGGCGAAGTGCTGCCGGAACTGGCGCGCTTAATCCGTCAGAAGTAAGGAACAAGTCGTAAGGAGACAGGATTTGCGCTGCTATCAGCCAGTTGGCGCATAGCTCGTTTACTCCTTACTCCCCGCGAAACAGAGGAGTTTCTGTATGAATTGGAGCGGCAAGCCCGTGCTGGTGACGGGCGCAGGCGGCTTTATTGGCAGCCATTTAACGGAACGACTGATTGACGAAGGCGCGCAAGTGCGCGCTTTTATTCGCTATACTTCGCGCGCCGACCTGGGCCTGCTCAGCCTGTTGCCAAAGGACAAGCTGGCCGCGCTGGAGGTGATCAGCGGCGACCTGCGCGACGTGGAAGCAGTGCGTGCAGCGGTGAAGGGCACGGACACGATCTTCCACCTCGGCGCGCTGATTACCATCCCCTACTCGTACATTCACCCGCGCGAGGTGATCGAAGTGAACGTGCTGGGAACGACCAACGTGCTGATGGCCGCCCGCGACTATGCGGTGCGGCGCATGGTGCACACCTCTACCAGCGAGGTATACGGCACGGCGCGCTACACGCCGATTGACGAAGCGCATCCCCTGCAGGGCCAGTCGCCCTACTCGGCCAGCAAGATCGGCGCGGACAAGATCGTGGAAAGCTTCGTGCGCTCGTTCGAGCTGCCCGTCGCCACGCTGCGCCCCTTCAACACCTACGGCCCGCGACAATCAGCCCGCGCCGTGATCCCCACAATCATCACCCAGGCACTGATGCTGGACGAGGTACGCCTCGGCGCGCTGACGCCGCAGCGCGACCTGAGCTACGTCACTGACACGGTAGACGGTTTTATGCGCATGGCCACGCACGACGCGGCCATCGGCCAAGAAGTAAACATCGGTGCAGATGCCACAATCTCGATTGGCGAGCTGGCCCAGAAAATCCTCGGCATCATTGGCCGCGATCTACCCATCGTCAGCGACGAACAGCGGATGCGGCCCGCGGGCAGCGAGGTGCTGCGCCTGTGGGCGGATAATCGCAAGGCCAGCCAGCTCATCGGCTGGCGTCCGCAGGTGTCACTCGACGCGGGCCTGGCGCGCACAATCGAATGGATTCGCGGCAATCTGAGCCGCTATCGTCCTGGGATGTATGAGGTATGACTTCACGAATATGGCTCTGCCAAAAGCCCTCTTAGATTTGAGAACTGTTTGATGCACGCAATCATCCTCGCTGGCGGCAAGGGCCGACGGTTACGTCCTTATACCACGGTGCTGCCCAAGCCGCTGATGCCTCTCGGCGATATGCCGATCATCGAAGTGGTGCTGCGCCAACTGGCCGCGCATGGCTTCCACGAGGTCACCATCGCGGTCGGCTATCTGGCTGAGCTGCTGATGGCCTATTGCGGCGACGGCAGCAAGTTCGGCGTGCGGATCCGCTACTCGCGCGAGGAGGAGCCGCTGGGCACAGCCGGGCCGCTGGCTTTGATTGATGGCCTCGACGACAGCTTCCTGGTGCTGAATGGCGATGTGCTGACCAGTCTCGACCTGGCCGCACTGATTCAGCAACACCGCAGCAGCGGCGCAGTCGCCACCATCGCCACGCACCAGCGGCAGCAGCAAATCAACTATGGCATCATCGAAAACGATGCCGCAGGCCAGGTCACCGCGTACATCGAAAAACCGACGTACCATTACCAGGTCAGTATGGGTATCTACGCGCTGGAGCCGACCGTGCTGCGCTGCATTGCACGCGGGCAGTACCTCGACTTGCCCGATCTGGTACGGCAATTGATGGGCGACGGCGAACGCGTGCTGGCCTATCCCTTTGACGGCTACTGGATGGACATTGGCCGCCATGACGATTACGAGCAAGCTGCCGAAGAATTCGAAAAGATGTTACCGGTGTTGCTGCCAACCATGTCTCAAGCAAAAAAGATTTGATGCGGCGGGTATTGCCTATGGCGTAATGTTTTATAAAATTACGTAGCAGGCAATACACCCATGCCAGCCAAGGATTTATGCCCCCCCGCCTCTCCGCTTCCCTACACCGTGTGCGTGACCTCTGGCAACGCAGCCCGTTTGCGCGCAATGTCACATCAACCTTTGCCGTACAAATTCTGACGCTGGTATTTGCCACGCTCAATGCTGCAATCATTGGTCGCGTGCTGCACTCCGAAGGCAAAGGCATCGTGGCGATGGCGGTGCTGGTGCCGGCTATTTTCGCCCTGTTTCTCAGCGGCGGTCTGAACGTTGCCAACGTCTACTACATCGGCCAACGCCGCTTTGACACAGCCGCCCTGACTGCCAACGCGATGATGTTTGCGTTGACAGCCACTGGCATTGGCGCGCTGGTCGCTGCGCTGCTGTACGCAACCGGTGCACTGAACAAGGCGCTACCCGGCATTCCGTTGGGCTTGCTGGGGTTGAGTATGCTCTCTCTGCCCTTCGTCCTGCTAAATTCTTATTTCAACGGCATCCTGCAGGGCTTGCAAAAAATCACCGCGGTGAACCGCGTCAGCCTGTTGACGCGCGGCAGTACGTTGCTGTTGACCGTGCTGCTGGTGTTGGTGCTGCATTGGGGCTTGACCGGCGCAGTACTGGCGGTGTTCGGCTCGGCTGTCATCACGCTGCTGGCCCTGATGCGTTTGCTGCAAGGCCACGGCGCCGATTTCCGCCCCCGCTGGAACCCGCTGGTTGCTAAAACCACCCTGAAATTCGGCCTGCGCGGCTACATTGCCAACGTCCTGCAATATTTCAACTATCGGCTCGACCTGTTTTTAGTCAATCTGTTCCTCGGCCCTGCTGGCGTTGGCATTTACACTGTATCGGTAGCAATGGGCGAGATGCTTTGGTATCTCCCCAACGCGGTCAGTTTCGTGATCTTCCCGAAGGCTGCCAACTCCTCGCACGCGGCGATGAACCGCTTCACCCCCCGCGTATTTCGCGCTACGTTGGGCTTGACTGCGCTCGGTGCAATCGCGTTGATCTTCATCGGTCGCCCCTTCATCAACATCGTCTATACATCAGCGTTTTCATCGGCCTATGGCCCCATGCTCGCCCTGCTGCCGGGCATTGTGTTGCTGGGCGGCGGCAAAGTGCTGACCAACGAAATCGCCGGGCGCGGCTATCCACAGTACAATTCCATCGCTTCCGGTGTGTCTCTGGTGGCAACCGTGACGCTGGACCTGCTGTTAATTCCGCGCTACGGCGTGCTCGGTGCGTCGCTGGCCTCGACGCTGGCCTATTCAACGATCTTTTTGCTGGCATTGTACTACTATAGCCGGGTCAGTCGGCTGGCTGCCGATGCGACACCCGCCACCGAGGCGGTAACACCGCTATGAAACTGCTGTATGCAGGTGTCGTAGAGCTGGACGGTGAGCGCGCGGACAAGATCCACTTTGTCAGCCTGGCGCGCGAATTGCGCGCACTCGGTCACGACTTGGTGGTTGTGGCCCATGGCCGTAGCTGCCCGCCCGCGCTGGATGGCATGGAGGTTCACCTGTTGCCGCGCACCACGCAGGCCGGGGCCGCGCGGCCGTGGTACGATCTGCGCCTGCTCGCCACGTTGACCCGCCTGCGCGGCCGCGCCGATTTTGCTGCGCTGTACCATCGCGGCGTGCCGTTGGCGAACCGTTGGGCACGGCTAGCCCGACTGCCATCGGTGGTCGAAATCAACGGCATCCACACCGACGAGCTAGCCGCGCGTGGAATACACGGGCCGCGGCTACAAGCCTTTGCGCAGCGCGAACGGGCGGTGATTGCGGGTGCAACGCGCACGATCTGCGTCACCGACGGCTTGCGCAGGCAGATGATTGAGCGTTTCGGTGTGCGCCCCGAACACTGCACAGTGATTCAGAACGGCGTGGATACCGCCCTGTTTACACCGCGCCCGCGCGCCGAATGTCTGGCACAAACCGGCCTGCCTGCCGATGCCTTCCATGTCGGCTTTGTGGGTGCATTTCAGGCGTGGATTGACTTCACCACTCTGCTGGCCGCGGCGGAAAGCCTGCACGCACAGGGTGTACCCCTCCGGCTGACGCTGGTGGGCGATGGGCCGGCTTACGCGACCGTGGCCGCACAAATTGCCCAGCGCGGCTTGGCCGAAGTGGTGCAGATGACGGGCCGCGTGCCACACAGTGCGGTGCCGGTGTGGATGAACGCCTTCGACGTGTGTCTGGCCCCATCCAGCGGCACGTACATCGAAACCATCGGCAAATCATCCATGAAACTGTTCGAATACATGGCCTGCGCACGGCCAGTAGTATTGGCCGCACTACCGGGGGAAGGCGACCTGATGATACACGCGCAGGCAGGGTTGGTGTATCCACCGGGCGATGCCGCCGCGCTGGCCGCGCAGATATTGACGCTTTATCGCGCTCCCGAACGCCGCGCCGAATTGGGCGCACGGGCACGCGCCTTCGTGGTGCAGCAGCATAGCTGGCGCAGGGTGGCCGAACAGACCGTGCAGGTACTGGACGCGGCGCTGGGCCAGCCAAATGACGCCCTTGTGGATAGATAAGCAGGCAAGTACACAAGCCTTACGTATTACGCAGTACCCAGAACTGAAAGCTTTTATGCGCCTCGCCATCATCTCCAACCCCAACAGCATTCACACTCAGCGGTGGGTGCGCTTTTTTGCCGCGCGCGGGCATGACGTAATCCTGCTGGGGCCGAACCCGCTGACCACCTCCCTGCCTGCGGGCATTCGTTTCCACGACTTGACCCGACTGACCAACCGGCGCAAGTTCCGTTTTGTGGTGTGGACGTGGACGCTGCGCCGCCTCCTGGGCGAGCTGCGTCCCGACGTGTTGCATGCGCATCAGGTGACCAACGCGGGCTGGCTGGGCACTGGAAGCGGCTATCATCCCTTCCTGGTTACCAGTTGGGGGTCAGATTTGCTGGTTGGCGCGCAGCGTTCCGCCTTGTCGCGACGCATCGCGCAGGCTGTGCTGCACCGCGCGGACTACGTCACCTGCGTGTCGGAGCCGCTGGCCGCGGTAGCGCGCACGCTGGGCACTCCCGCCAGCAAAGTCGAAGTGGTGCATTGGGGGGTGGATACAGAGATTTTCAACCCATCTGGTGCCCATTGGGGTCTCGATACAGTTCCTGCGGAGCCTACACAACCAACAACATCCGCCCCCCGCCCGCCGCTTGTCCTCAGCATCCGCGCACTGCGACCCATCTACAACCCGCTGGTGATCGCACAGGCCATCCCGCGCGTGTTGGCCGCGCGGCCCGATGCGCGCTTTGCCATCCGCACCTACAGCGTGGACGCAGCCCTGCTGGCCGAGTTTCAACGCATGGTCGCCGACGCACACGCCGAGCACGCGGTGCAGTACATCGGCGATCTGCCCAACGACGCGGCGATTGCCGAGTTGTACCGGCAGGCCGCGGTGGTGGTGTCGGTTCCCAGCTCCGATGGCACGCCGCAATCGGTGCTGGAGGCGCTGGCCTGCGGTGCAGTGCCCGTGCTGAGCGACCTGCCCTCGCTCCATGCGTGGGTCAAGCCGGAGGTGAGCGGCCTGTATACGCCGGTGGCGGACGCCGAAGCGACCGCCGCAGCCATTTTGCGCCTGCTGAACGACGACGCACTGCGCGGCCAAATGCAGGCCGCGGGCGCGCAGGTGATCCAAAAGCGGGCGGACAGCCGCCTCTGGATGCAGCGCTACGAGCAGATTTACGCCCAATTGGCTGCGGGCGACCGTCCGCAGCCGCCCGCGGGAAGGACGTCCTAACCATGTTCGCCAAGTTCAAGCAACTGGCGGGACAATCTTCGCTGTACACTGCGGGCGAAATCCTGCGCAGCAGCCTCTCTTTTTTGCTACTGCCGATTTATGTGCGCCGCCTGTCCCCCGCGGATTACGGCATCATCGGCGTGATGAGCCCGGTGTTTTCGCTGCTGTCCATCCTGCTGGCCGTGGGGATGCCTGCGGCGCTGCTGCGCTTTTACTTTGATTACCGCGAGGATGAGGCCCTGCTGCGTCGCTATCTGGGCACGGTGACGGTGTTCGGTATCGGCATGGGACTGATCGGCTCGATCCTGCTGACACTGCTAGGCCCGGCTTTCTTCGGCTGGCTTCTGCCTAACACGCCGTTCAATCCGTACGTGCTGATCACGATCTGGAATGCCGGCATCTCGGTGGTCTCGGTGCTGACGTTGCAGCTTTTCCGTGCGCGCCAGCAGGCGCACTATTTCATTACGTTCAACCTGGTTGACTTCACGCTAACCACCGCGCTGATCATCCTCTTTGTGGTGGGATGGAAGCAAGGCGCGCTGGGCAGCTTGTGGGGGCAACTGCTGGCCGCGGTGGTGATGGCCGCGCCGGCGATCTGGATTTTGGCGCGCGCGGGGTCGTTAGGCTTTTCCTGGCAACTGCTGCGCCCATCGCTCAAGTTGGGCCTGCCATTGCTGCCCTTTCTGCTCGGCACATGGGCGCTGAACGTCTCCGACCGCATTGTGCTGGACGGGCTGGTCTCGCGCGAGGCGCTGGGGGTGTACACGCTGGGCTATCAATTCGGCATTTTGCTCAACATGATTTCGACCTCGCTGAACAGCGCATGGCAGCCATTCTTCTACCAGCACGCGCCCGACCACAAAAACGCACCGATGATCAGCTCGTTCATCACCTATCAGGTGGCGTTGATGACGTGGCTGGCGCTGGGGCTGGCCTTGCTGGCTCCCGAAGTCATTCGCATCATGGCGACACCCGCCTACTGGGGTGCGAGCGCGATTGTGCCGTGGGTGGCCGCGGGCTACGTGGCGCGTTATCTGTATCTGTTTCCCGTCAACAGCTTGCTTTTTCGCAAGCGCCCCGGCTGGATTGCTGCGCTGACAATTCTGGCCGCGGCGTTGAATGTTGCACTGAACTTCTGGCTGGTGCCGCGCTACGGCGTGCTGGCAGCGGCGGTCAATACGCTGGTGGCCTTTGCCGTACTGCTGGGGCTGGTTTTTGTTGTAGGGCAGCGCACGTTTTATGTGCCCTACGAATGGACGCGGCTGCTGCGCATCCTGTTGTTGGCGCTGGCATTGTTTGCGCTGGGCTGGCGTTTCATTCCCACCCAATCGCTCTGGTTGAGCCTCGTGCTGAAAAGCGCCCTGCTGGTGATCTGGCCGCTGGCGCTGCTGCTCACCGGCTTCCTCACGCGCGCCGAGCGTGCGCGTGCGCGCCAGGTCATCAGTAGACAAGCGAATAAGTATATAAAGAAACACGGCTAAAACCCGAACAAACGACAAAACCAAGCACCCAACTACTCCCGCCTTGCGCACTTATCTACTTATTCCTTTGTCTCCTTACTTCCTTGCCTCCTCTTCCAGCCATGACCTCACCTACCCCCATCGTTATGTTGCTTTCCAACGCCTTTCGGCCCGATCCGCGCGTGCTGAAAGAAGCAGGCACGCTCGCGCGCGACGGCTACGCCCTCACCGTGATCGCCTGGGATCGCGAAGGCCGCTACCCCGCGGTGGAGCAAGTGGATGCGGGCAAGGGCGCGGCCTTCACTGTGCGCCGCGTGCAAACGGTGCGCTCCAGCTATGGCGCGGGCCTGGCTCAGGCGCTACGTCTGCCGCGCTTCTGGCTGGCCGCCTGGCGACAGCTCAACCAACTGCGCCCCGCGGTGGTACATTGCCACGACTTTGACACGCTGCCGCCCGGCTGGCTGTGGGCCAAACTGCACCGCCGCGTGGTGATCTACGATGCGCACGAATACTACACCGAGCTGCAACGGCCGCGACTGGGCGGCAGCCGGATCGGCAAGCTGCTGCTGCGGCTGATCGGTGCGGCCGAACAAACGCTCAGCCGCACTTCGTCGGCCGTAGTGACGGTGGATGAACGGATTGCCCGGCGTTATCGCAACCACCGCGTGGTGGTCATCGGCCACTATCCCCCGCCCGATTTCGCCTCGCCGCCCGTCGCCGGCCACTCAGCTGCGACCACGCTGGTCTACGCCGGGCGCTTCTCCACCGACCGCGGCCTGCTGGTGATCGCCGCGGCGCTGCAACGGCTGGCCGAGCAAGGGCTGCATCCGCGCGTGCGGCTGCTGGGCGCATGGACTGATCCCGCGGAGCAACAAGCCTTTGCCGTGGCCACACGCGGCCTGGAGGGGCAGATCGAGCACGCGGGCTGGGTTCCCTTTGAGCAAATCGCCGCGCAGTTGCAGCAGTGCGACATCGCCCTGGCCGTGTTACAACCCATCCCGCGCTATGTGGCTGCGCTACCGGTGAAGCTGTTTGAGTACATGGCCTGCGGCCTGCCGGTGGTGATCAGCGATTTTCCGGCCAACCGCGAGGTCGTGGCCACGGCAGACTGCGGCCTGCTGGTAGACCCGGCCAATGTGGACGCGGTTAGTGAGGCTTTGGCCCGGCTGCTGGCCGATCCTGCGGAAGCGCATCGCCTGGGGGAGAATGGTCGCCGCGCCTTCGAGACCCGCTATAATTGGCAAGCTCTGGAGCCGCGACTGCTGAGTCTTTACGCGCAGATCAGTCGTTAGCTAGTAGTTGTGACCATTCCGCGCGCAGCGTGCAATCTGGAGACCGCGCAGCTATTGCGCTGCCTTGCTTTTGCCAGCGAGGTCTCACGCCGCGCGCAAGGCGGCCAGCGCGCTCAGTCACCCCTCGGACAGGCACTTACTCATAGCGAAACCGGCGCACGCCCACTGCGAAGAAAAGCAGCGCGGACAGCAGCAACACGCCTACCGCGGGCAACACAGCCCGCAACCCCTCCCCGCGCATGGTGAGGCCGGTCAGCGCCTCCATCGCCCAGGTCATAGGCAGCACATGCACCGCGCTGCGCACCGCGGGTGGAAACAGCTCCAGCGGCCACATGCAGCCGCTCAACAAGCCAAACGTCATGCCCAGCATGATGCTGAGGCCGCTGGCCTGATTTTCTGTCTTGACGAACGTGCCCAACATCGTGCCCAGCGCCACCGAAGAAAGGGCAAAGGCCAGCAGCACCGCTGCCAGCGCGGGCAGCGGCCCCCACGTCACCTTCATCACCAACGCCGCGAAGGTCACGATCAGCGCCATCTGCGCCGCCGAGCCGATATACTGGCCGGTGATTGTGCCCAGCAGGTACTCAGCCTTGCTGGTTGGGGTAGAGATCAGCCGCTTCAGCGTGCCCTGCGTGCGCTCATAGGCCATCAGCGCGGCCGTGCCCAGCAGGGGAATAATCACCCAGACCAACAACTGGCCCGCGGAGCTTTGCGCCGCGCCGTTGTACTCGGTTTCCTCCTCCACCGGCGGCTTGGTCACAGCCAGGCGCGCAGGTGCGGCGGCCAGTTGCGCCTCAGCCGCGGCCAGGCTGTCGGCAAAATAGGCGCGGCGCGCGGCGTCATCGGCAAAGGGCTGCACCTGCCCGGCCAGGGCTACGCTGCTGTTGGCCGCGGCCAGCCCGCGGCTGATCTGCCCGGCGGCGGCCTGAATAGCCTGCTGCGCGGCCAGCGCATTGGTGCTGACGGGCAATAGGCGCAGGTCAAGCTGCACCGGCCGGCCAGCCAGCAAATCGGCTTCGAAGCCCGCGGGAATGGCCAGCAGCGCCGGGCCGTCGCCGTCGTCGAACGCCTTCTGCGCCGCGGCCGCGGCCAACGGCTCTACGCGCACGCTGTCCGAAGCGTTGAGCGTGTCCAGCAGCTTGCGGCTCAGCGCGCTGCTGTCCTCGTCCACCGCCAGCACGGTGATGCGATAATCACCGTTGTTGGGGCCGCTGGCAAAGCCTGACACAGCCATGATGAAGAAAACCGGCAGGATGATGAAAAACAGCCACTCTGCGGGGCTGGCAAAGCGCACCCGCAGGTCTTTCCAGGCAATGGCTAAAATGCGTTGCATGCGCTTACCTCTGTAAAAAGCCTTTGCGGCCAAACAGGACGATGGCCAGCGCCAGCAGCACGCCACCCATCACCAGCAGCGCGGCGATAGCCGGCAGTAAATCCGCCAGCCCGCCGCCGCGCGCCAGGGTGTTGAAGCCCTGCGTGGCCCAGGCGTTGGGGGTGATCTTGCCTACGGTCGCCAGGGGGCCTTCCAGCATCGTGCCAAAGAAACTGCCGCCCAGCACGCCGAACAGCAACATCATGGTCATGCCCAGATTAGACGCCTGCGTAGGGGTTTTGGCAACGGCAGCCAGCAGCAGGCCCCAACCGGAAGCGCCGGCCACCGCGGCCAACACCAGCGCCAGCACCGCGAGCGGGTCGCCCCAGTCCAGCCGAAAGAGCAGCGTGCTGGCGATGATCAGGATCAGCATCTGCGCCGCGCCGATCATGTAGACGCCCGCGATCTTGCCGGCCAGGATCGAGCCGCGGGGCGTGGCGGTGCTGAGCATGCGGCCCAGCGTGCCGTTCTGCCGCTCCTGCAAAATGCTGCGGCTGCCCAAGCTGACGGTAAACATCAGGAACACCATCGCCATGCCCGGCGCCAGCAGCAGCAGCGGGTTGAAATCCAGCGTTTGGGTGGAGGCCACATCGCTGCGCCGCAGGCTGATCAGGGGTTCGGCAGCCTGCGCGGGTTGCGCCTCGCTGATGGCTTGCGCCAACTGCGGAATTTGTGCGGGGGTGACGATGCCCGCGGCGATGAGCTGCTCAATCGCCACTTGGCCACCCACGCGGCCGGCCTCTACCTGATCCAAAAAGCTCTGCACAATGCTTTGCACGATGCCGGAGCCGATGGGCCGGCCCGGATTGGCATTGATTTCGATGGCCGCGGCGGGCGCGGCCGCGGCCAGGGCGTCTGCTGCGCTGGCGGGGATGACGCTGGCGGTGAAGCCCGCGGGGATGATCACCGCGGCGGTGATTTCATCGGCGGCCACCGCGGCGCGGGCCGCAGCCGCGTTGTCGCTCACTGTGACGCTGAGCAGGTCAGCCAGCTCCGGCGAGGTAAACAGGGTTTGCAGCGCGTTGCCAAGCTGTGCGCCGTCCTGGTTGACCACCAGCACGGGCAGCTTGCTGATGCTGCTGCTTTGGCCGGAGGAAAACGCGCCAGTGATCAGGCCCATGCCGACGGTGAGGGCCAACGGCGCGGCCAGCATTAAAATCAGCGCGGCCTTGTCACGAAACATGAGCCGCAGGTCTTTCCAGCCGATAGCGAGGAGTTTAGTCATGGAAGCTCCGGAGGGGTGGCACGTTGCAAGTGGCAGGTAGACAAGTAGGCAGGGGGCGGGTAGACAAGTAGACACGGCCAAAGGCCGGACAAGTAGACAAGGTCAGAAAAGTTTCCTTGTGTACTTGTTTCCTTGTGTACTTGTGTACTTGTTTCCTTGTGTACTTTCCTTAGTCGCGCAACGCCCGGCCCGTGAGGTGCAGGAAGACGGCTTCGAGGTTGGGTTCCTGGATGTCTACCGAGCGGATTTTGACGCCGAGGCGGTCGGCCAGGCTGAACACCGGCGGGATGGCCTCCTGCGCTTCCGGCACAATCACGGCGACTTCGTGGTCAACGGCGATCACTTGTTGCACCACGGGCAAAGCCTGCAAAGCCCCGCTCAGGGCCGCGGGATCCTGGTCTTCCGGCAAGTGCAGGCGCAGCGTGTCCATTTGGCCCACAAGTTGGGTCAACTCGCGCTGCGTGCCCAGCGCAATCAGCCGCCCATGATCTACAATGCCCACACGGTTAGACAGCTCCGCGGCCTCTTCCATGTAATGCGTGGTGTAGAGCACGGTCATGCCCTGGCGGTTGAGTGCCTTGACGCTGTCGAGGATATTGCGCCGGCTTTGGGGATCAATGCCCACGGTTGGCTCATCCATGAAGAGCAGGCGCGGCTTGTGCAGCAGGCCCACGGCGATGTTGATGCGCCGCTTCATGCCGCCGGAGTAGGTTTTGACGCGCTGGCGGGCCTTGTCGGTCAGCCCTACCTGCTCCAGCACCTCTTGCACGCGCTGCTTGAGCGCCGCGCCGCCCATGCCGTACAGGCGTCCCCAGAAAAGCAGGTTCTCCTGGGCGCTCAGGTCTTCGTACAGGGCAATGTCCTGCGGCACAATGCCGATGATGCGCTTCACCGCCATCGGATCGTGCGTCACCGAGTGGCCGCCGACGAACGCATCTCCCGCGGAAGGAGCCAGCAGGCAGGCCAGCATGGAAATGGTGGTGGTTTTGCCCGCGCCGTTGGGGCCGAGCAGGCTGAACACTTCGCCTTCGTTGATGGTAAAGCTGATGTCGTTGACGGCAGTGAAGTCGCCAAAACGCTTGACCAGGTGTTGCGTTTCGAGAATAGGGGGCATAGGAACCTCGGAGAGAGATCGGTGAACGGTGATCGGTCGCTCTTAAAAACTTCATCCTATCTTACCCTATACCGACGGTAAGCGAAAGTGCCGGAGGTCATATGACTTGTAATGCGTGCTGGGGGCCACGCTGCGCATTTTTTCTCATGCACGCCACAAGTTGACAGGAAACGCCGCGACCCGTACAATGCCTTCGTCTGGACAATGAGGTCGTGACGCATATACCGGCTTGTCCAGAGCCGGTTTTTTATTGCTGCTTGCAAGCTAACCGATGACCTGGTGCAGAGGTGAACCGTCTACCGTTCACCCGACTGAATACCGCCTCCAAGGAACAGCAACCCTATGTCCTTCACTGGCCAAGAGCCTCATGTGTTACATACCTGGCAGTTCAAACAAACGGACTGGAACGCACCTGATATTGTCGGCGGTGAGGGCGCGTGGTTCTGGGACGCCGCCGGCCACCGTTATCTTGACCTGAGCGCACAGGCGCAGTGCAATAACCTCGGCCACCAGCATCCCGATGTGGTGGCGGCGATTCAAGGTCAGGCTGCCGAGCTATGCTTTATCCACAATGCCTGGGGATCGCCCCCGCGCGAGGAACTGGCTCGCTTGGTGATTGAAAAAAGCCAGCTGGTCGGCGGCAAGGTCTATTTCACCATGGACGGAGCCGAGGCCACTGAACACGCCATCAAGATCGCGCGCTGGATCACTGGCCGCCGTAAGATTATCGGGCGTTATCGCTCGTATCACGGGGCCACCAGCAACGCCATTGCCCTCAGCGGCGACAACCGCAACTGGACCACCGCGCCGGTGGCCGATATGGTGCATGTGCTGCCGCCCTGTTGCTATCGCTGCCCCTTCGGCCAAACCTACCCGGCGTGCAATCTGCGCTGTGCGCAGCATATCGCCGAGGTAATTGAATGGGAAGGCCCTGACACAGTGGCCGCGGTGGTGATGGAACCGGTGGTGGGGACGAATGGTCTCTTTGCCGGGCCGGGCAACTACTGGCACGAAGTGCGCGAAATCTGCAACCGCTATGGCATTTTGCTGATTGCCGACGAGGTGATGACTGGCTTTGGCCGCACCGGTGAATGGTTCGGCTGGCAGCACTGGCCCAAGGCCCAGCCCGACCTGATGCTGATCGCCAAGGGGCTGACCGCGGCGCATCTGCCGCTGGGCGGTGTGGTACTGAATGAACGCTGCGCGGCCTTTTTCGATGACCACTCACTGCCAACCGGCTTGACCTACTCCGGCCATACCCTGTGCTGCGCGGCGGGTGTGGCGGCCATCGGTGCGTATGAGCGCGAAGGACTGGTGCAGCGCAGCCACGACCTGGGCGTGTGGATGCATCACCGGCTGCGCACGCTGGCCGAACGCCATCCGAGCGTGGGCGATGTGCGCGATATTGGCCTTTTCGCCGCGCTGGAGCTGGTGACCGACCGCGCAACGCGGCAGCCGCTGGCTCCGTGGCCGCAAACGCCGCCTGCTTTGAAGAAAATTGCAGCAGAAGCCAAACGCCGCGGGCTGGTACTGGGCACACGCGGCAACCTGATCATCATCTCGCCGCCGCTCAACATCAAGCAAGACGATCTGGCCTGGGCGCTGGATGTACTGGATGAGCTGCTGACGCTGGCGGACGAAGTTCAATAAGCAGCCATTCAGTTTTCAGTATTCAGTATAATGTCAGGAGTAAAGAGTAAGAAGTGAGACGTTGCCCAACTTCGATCCTGTTTACTTATCACTTGTTTACTTGCCTACCAATTTACCATTCTCTACCGAGGAGTATTCCATGACTAAGCCAACCTTTAAAATCACCTACGCGACCCTGTCGGCCAGCAACCCCGAACTGCACAAGATGTTCGATGAGGCACTGGAGCAAGTCAAGGCGGGCTATGGCACGACTTACCCCATGTTCATCAACGGCGAAAACGTGCTGACCGATGAAACCTTTGAAGACCGCAGTCCCATCAACACCGACTGGCTGCTGGGCTATTTCCAGAAGGGCACCAAGGAACACGGCAAGGCCGCGCTGAAAGCTGCCCGCGCGGCTTATCCCGCGTGGCGCAAGACCCCCTGGCAGGAGCGCGTGCGCCTGTTGCGCGCCGCGGCTGATCTGATTAGCGAGCGCAGCATGGAGATCGGCGCAGCGGTGGCGCTGGAAGTGGGCAAGAACCGGCTGGAAAGCCTCGGCGATGTCGAAGAAACTGCCGACCTGATCCGCTACTACTGCGACCAGATGGAAGAAAACAACGGCTACGTCAAGCCGCTGGCGAATGAAGGCCCCAAGAACCACAACACCACCACGCTCAAACCCTATGGCGTGTGGGTAGTGATCTCTCCCTTCAATTTCCCCTTCGCGCTGGCAGGTGGGCCGAGCGGTGGCGCGCTGGTGGCGGGCAATACGGTGGTATTCAAGCCTGCTTCTGACACCCCACTGAGCGGCTGGCTGCTGACCGAATGTTTCCGCGACGCGGGCATCCCCGCAGGCGTGTTCAATTTCGTCACCGGCCCCGGCAGCACCATCGGCGAAGAGCTGATCAGCAACGACGAGGTGGACGGCATCACCTTCACCGGCTCCTACGATGTCGGTATGCACATCATCAAGAGCTTTGCCGGTGGCAAGTGGCCGCGGCCCTGCATTGCAGAGATGGGCGGTAAGAACGCCGTGATTGTCAGTCGCCACGCCGATCTGGACAAGGCCGCGATGGGCGTGATGCGCTCGGCCTTTGGCCTGAGCGGGCAGAAATGTTCGGCGTGCAGCCGCGTCTACGTGGAAGAGCCGGTCAAGGAAGCCTTCCTGGAGAAACTGGTGGCGCTCACCAGCAAGATGGCTGTGGGTGATCCCACTCGCCAGGATGTGTTCATGGGCCCGGCGGCCAACAAGGGCGGCTATCGCGATTATCAGCGCTTTGCCGAGCAGGCCGCGCGCGATGGCAAGATTGCCTTTGGTGGCCATGTGATGACCGAGGGCGATTACGGCAAGGGCTACTTTGTGGCCCCCACCATCATTGACGACCTGCCGCTTGAGCACGAGCTGTGGAAGGTGGAGATGTTCCTGCCGCTGGTGGCTGTGGCCGCGGTGCCGAATCTGGAAGTGGCGATGCGCGAGGCCAACGATAGCAGCTATGGCCTGACCGGCGGCTTCTTCAGCGAAGACCCGGACGAAATCGCCTGGTACTTCGACAACATTGAAGCGGGCGTGGTGTATGCCAACCGGCCAGGTGGTGCGACCACCGGTGCATGGCCGGGCTATCAGCCGTTCGGCGGCTGGAAGGGCAGCGGCAGCACCGGCAAAAACGGCGGCGGCCTCTATTACGTGCCGCTGTACCTGCACGAACAGTCGCAGACGGTGATTGATTCGTAACAGGCGGCAGCCTCCGTCGGTTGAGTAGGCTGCCCGCCCGCAGCGACACTATGCAGGCAGCGACTGCCGGCGATGTCGTTTCCGCGGCACTGCCCAGCAGGGTTTAATCGTATAAAGCGAAAAGCGGCATGGACCTTTGGTCTATGCCGCTTTTTGTCAGAGAGTGGGTAAGTTATCCAGATTACACCACGCCACACTGACCATTGACGGGCGGGTTGCCATCAGGGCAAGGCTCGAACGAGCAGTTATTACTCATAACATCAGCGAAGTATGGGAAATTGCAACTCATTGCACCAATTGTACCCCCTAGATTGGGCACACAGGCTCCGGCATAGACAGTGCAATCGGTTGTGCCAGAAACGCTATGCGCCCGATGACAGCCGACGAGATTGGGAGGCTCACAAGTAAAGCCTGTAATATCTTCCCATTTTGTGCAAGTTAATGTAAAACTGCCCGAACACATCGGCGGGCTTGCCTGCACAAAAGGTGCGAACAGAAAAATACTGCAGATCGCAAGGAATAATGTTTTGGGCAGTTTCTGTGTGTTCAAATGTATCAGGAAATACGATGATCTTATTG
>JBAQWV010000161.1:0-102066 GCA_049299095.1 Anaerolineae bacterium
GTGCAAAGCCGCTGGCGCGGCCGCGATCATGCGCCATACCGGCACCTGCTGCACCGCCTGGCCGCGTGCATAGGCCAGCAGGGTGGCGGCCAGCGCGGCCAGCGTGGTTTTGTCCACGCGTAGCGCGCGCGTCAGCGGGTGCTGACGCAGCCGTGCCATCGCCGCGGCCTGACCCACAATCAGCCCGGCTTGCGGCCCGCCGAGCAGCTTGTCGCCGCTGAAAGTCACCAGGGTGGCCCCGGCTTCGACGCTCTCCTGCACGCGCGGCTCGCGCGGCAGGCCGAAGGGCGCTGTGTCCAGCAATGTGCCGCTGCCGAGGTCATCAATCACAGGTAACCCATGTTGTCGCCCCAGCGCCACTAGTTCGGCCAGACTAACTTCGGCGGTGAAGCCGATTTGACGGAAGTTCGAGGTATGTACGCGCAGCAGCGCGGCGGTGTCCGTGTTGATCGCGTCTGCATAGTCGCGCAGATGGGTGCGGTTGGTGGTGCCAACCTCGTTCAACACGGCCCCGCTGGTTTGTAGCACGTCAGGGATGCGAAAACCGCCGCCGATCTCTACCAACTGGCCGCGCGAGATCACCACCTGCCGGCCCGCGGCCAGCGCCGTCAGGCATAACAGCACGGCCGATGCGTTGTTGTTCACCACCAACGCATCTTCTGCGCCGGTTAGCCGCCGCAGCAACTCCACGGCATGAACATAGCGCGAACCGCGCTGGCCTACTGCCAGATCGTACTCCAGATTGGAATAGCCCTCGCCCGCGCGGTGCATAGCCACCAGCGCCTCCGCGCTGAGTGGGGCGCGCCCCAGGTTAGTATGGATGATCACGCCGGTGGCGTTGATTACCGGTTGAAGGGTGGGCAGCAGCGTGCTGTGCAGCCTGGCGACCACGGACGCGGCCAGGTGTAGCAAATCCGGCGCAGCCAGCCCTTGTCGTACCGCGATGCGCGCATCGTCTAGCGTGGCCCGCGCGGCTTCAACAGTCAGCGCGTGGCCGTGGGTTGTGCGCGCCTGCATGACCGCGTCCTGTTGCAGGAGCCGGTCAATGCTGGGCAGATGGCGCAGCTCTGCTTGCGACATGGCTGTTTAATGGGCGCGTTCGGGGTGGTTGATGAGTTCGCCCGCTTGCCAGGCGGCCACGGCGTTGTTGATCGTGGCGATGTCGGTGAGCAGCGGTTCGATGCCCGCGGCTTGCATCCCGGCGAATGCGGGGCGACCCATGCCGCGTGCGACCACGAAATCGCAGTCAGGAATAACGGAAGCCATGCTGTCGTGAAAGTGGCCGCTGTGGCTGTGGTCGTGATGGTCATGGTGCTGGCCGTGGGCGGGTTTGTCGCGCGGTTCACGGTCAACCACCTGCCCGGCGTCATCGAGGGTGACGACGAGGAACTTCTGGGCGCGGCCCAGATGCGCGCTAATGGTCAGCAAGTCATCGGTAGCAAAAGCAATTTTCATCGTAGCTCCCAAGAAAAGGCCGCCGGCCACCTGGCCGACGGCCTTATAAAATCGTGTGGGCATAACAGGACTCGAACCTGTGACATCTTCCTTGTAAGGGAAGCGCTCTAACCAGCTGAGCTATACGCCCGACGCGCTTGAATTATACGTTGGGGGAGAGGGCATGTCAAATGATGGCCGGACAGTCTCTGGGCGCAACAGCTTTGCGATGCAGCGGGCTTACGGTTACAATAAGCCAAGCCACGAAAGCGAATTATTCACTCACGAAAGCGACGGTCATGCCGACACTGACTGCCGACTGGCAGGACTATGAATTGATTGATAGCGGCCAGGGACGCAAGCTGGAGCGTTTTGGCCCGGTCACGCTGATCCGCCCGGAAGTGCAGGCGGGGTGGCAGCCCGCCTGGCCGGCTGCCTGGCAAGCCGCTGACGCCGAATTCGTGGCCAGCGGCGAAACCGGCGGCCACTGGCTGGCGCGCCACGCCGTACCGGAACGTTGGCAGATGCACTACGGGTCGCTGCGTTTTTGGGTGCAGGCCAATCAATCGCGGCAAGTCGGTGTTTTTCCCGAAAACGCGCCACACTGGGACTGGATCGCGCAGCAGGTGCAGGCCGCGCCCGCCCAGCCGCGCGTGCTGAATCTCTTTGGCTATACCGGACTGGCCAGCCTGGCGGCCGCAGCCGCAGGCGCACATGTCACACACGTAGACGCAGCGAAAAAGGTTGTGACCTGGGGCCGCGCCAACCAGGCCCTCTCCGGTTTGGCTGATCGTCCGATCCGTTGGCTGGTCGAGGACGCGCTGACCTATCTGCGCCGTGAGCAGCGCCGCGGGATGCGCTACGACGGCATCGTGCTGGACCCGCCCGCGTTTGGCCGCGGCCCCGACGGCCAGGTTTGGACCTTCGAGCGGTTGTTTGACGCGTTATACACCGCGTGCCGGGCCGTCTTCAGCCCGACGCCGCGCTTTCTGGTGGCAACTGTCTACACGCGCAGCATGACCGCGGACGCGCTGCGCGCGGCGACTACTGCCCTGACGGCGGGGTTAGGCGGGCGCGTGGAGATCGGCGAACTGGTCACACACGAGCGCAGCGCCGACCGGCTGCTCCATCATGCGCTCTATGCGCGCTGGCAGGCAACCTCATGAGCATTCATTTCGATCCAACGGTTTTAACGGCTGATCCTGATCGTCGCGGCCCGGTGCTGGCCGTGTTACAGGCCGCGCTGGACGCGGTCGCGCCCGGCCCGGCAGTGGCCGCGGCCTTGCAGCGCAACGGTGACCGGCTGACCGTGGGCGGAACGGCCTATGATCTGGCACAATTCGACCGCGTCTTCTTGCTGGGCTTTGGCAAGGCCGCGGTGGCCATGGGACTGACCGCGGCGCACCTGCTCGCGGATCGTCTGGCCGCGGGCGCGCTGATCACCAAGTACGGCCATGCCGAGGGTGCAGCAACCCTACCGGCTGTGGTTGCTGTGTACGAAGCCGGGCATCCCGTGCCCGATCAGGCAGGCGTGGACGCGGCGCAACGGGTGGCCACGCTGGCGCAAGCCGCCGGCGCCAACGATCTCGTGCTGTGTGTGGTGTCGGGCGGTGGCTCTGCGCTGCTCACCTTGCCCGCGCCCGGCCTCACTCTGGCCGATTTGCAAGCCACCACGCAGGCATTGCTGCGCTGCGGCGCAAGCATTGACGAGATTAACACACTGCGTAAACATTTGGAGCAGTTAAAGGGTGGGCAATTGGCGCGGCTTACCAGCCCGGCCACGTTGATCAGCCTGGTGCTGTCGGATGTGGTGGGCAGTCCGCTGGATGTGATCGCGTCTGGCCCGACGACGCCGGACAGTTCCACCTGGGCCGCGGCGTGGGAGATCGTGCAACGCTACGATTTGGCCGCGGCGCTGCCGCAGGCGGTGATGCAACGGCTGCAAGCCGGGCTGGCGGGTGCACTGGCCGACACGCCGAAAGCGGACGATCCTGCGTTTACGCGCAGCCAGACGCAGATCGTTGCGGACAACGCGCTGGCGGCACGCGCGGCACAGGCTCGCGCTACCGCACTTGGCTTCCACGCCACGGTGCTGACGACCTACGTCGAGGGCGAGGCGCGTGAGGTGGCAAAAGTGGCGGTGGCGCTGGGGCGTTCGGTGGCCGTACAGGGCGAGCCGGTGACTGCGCCAGCCTGTTTGCTGCTGGGCGGCGAAACTACCGTGCATTTAACGGGTGCGGGCCGCGGTGGACGCAATCAGGAATTGGCGTTGGCTGCGGCGCTGGCGCTGGCGCGCGCGCCGGAAGGCGGGCGCATGGTGGTGGCTGCGCTGGCGACCGATGGCAGTGACGGCCCGACCGATTCTGCGGGCGGGCTGGCAGACGCGGGCAGTGTGATGCGCGGGGCCGCGGCCGGACTGGACGCGGCCGCACATCTGGCGGCTAACGATGCCTACCCCTTTTTGACCGCGTCGGGCGACTTATTGCGCACTGGCCCAACGCAAACCAACGTGAACGACTTGTTGGCTGTGTTTGTCTTTTAACAAAAGTTGCCATGTCCCTGAAATTGCGCTTGCGACGCTGGCAGCAGCGCCTGAATTTGGCGTTGTTGTTCATTGACAGCAACACAGGCGGTTGGCTGGGCACACTGAGCCTGGCCTTGCGCAGTTTTGCCGCGGCGCGCGGCGGCCAGGCCGCCGCCAGCCTGGCCTATTATGGGCTGTTTTCGCTCTTTCCGTTGGTGGTGCTGCTGATTACCCTGGCGAATTTCTTCATTGATCCCGCGCAAACGGAGGCCAGCTTGGCTGTGGCGCTGCATGAAATTCTGCCTGACGCGCAAGGACTGGAGGAGTTCGTGTTGGAGGGGGCACGCGTTGTCTACGCGGCCCGCGGGCAGGCGACTGCGCTGAGCCTGTTGGCGCTGCTGTGGTCGGCTTCGGGCATGTTTACCAATCTCGCCTACAACATTGACCTAGCCTGGTCGTCGCGGCGCGCACCGAACGCTCTGAAGGCGCGGCTGAGCGGCCTGGTGATTGTCATGCTGGTTTCGTTGGGGCTGATCGTCTTGTTGCTAACATCGGCTACGTTGGGGGTGGTGCTGATGCTGCCTCAAACGTTTTTGCAGTGGGTCGGGCTGGATCATAGCTGGGCGCAGGCGGGGTTGGTGCGGCTGCTGACCCTGCTGGTGGGCGTGATGATGTTCTATGCACTGTACCGGTGGGCGCCGCGCAGCACCGTGCCGCGGGCCATTGCGTTGGTTAGTGCGCTGTTTACCGCGCTGGCTGTGCAGGTGATCGGTTTCGGGCTAACGTGGTATCTGAACAGTGGTTTGGCACAGTATGCAACGATCTACGGCCCGCTGACTACGATTGTGGTGCTGATGCTGTGGTTTTATCTGACTGTGGCGGCGATTTTGTTCGGCGCACACTTGGGCGCGGCCTTGCTGGCGCGCGTGCGGTCTCCCCGCTAACCATCTTTACGGCGCAACGGTTACGAAGTCTCGCAGCTTGTCCAGCGTGGCCGCGCCAATTCCTTTGACCTGATCGAGTGCATCCACCGATGTAAAGGGGCCGTTGGCGGTGCGATAATCCACAATCGCCTGTGCGGTGACGGGGCCAATCGCGGGCAAGGCTTCCAGTTCGGCCGCGCTCGCTGTGTTGAGGTTGATGGGCGCGGCGGGAGCTGCAAGGTCATTGCTGCGTGTGGCGGTAATGGGCAGCGCCGCGGCAGGCTGGCTGACGGGCACAGCCAGCTTTTCGCCGTCTTGCAGCAGCCGCGCCAGATTGAGGGTGGCGGCGTCAGCGTCGGCGGCCAGTCCGCCCGCGGCAGCGATGGCATCGGCTACGCGGGCTTGAGCGGGCAGGGTGAAGACACCGGGGGCCAGCACGGCTCCGGTCACTTCGATTTGCCAGGGGGCGGGGGTTGGCGTGGGGGCTGGGGTAAAGGTGGCGGGCGGCGGTTGCAGCTCGAACGCGATGGGTGTGGGGGCGCGCCAGAGAAGCATTGCTGCGCCAGCCAGCAACAGCCAGACCAGTGAGGTCAACAAAACAGCCAGCAGCACAGGGGGGCGCGGCGAAGGTTGGACTGGGGGGGTATCTGAAGCGGTTACAAGTGGGGCTGCTCCAGAGGTTGTAGTGCGTTTTCGTTCCATGCCAATTGACCCTCCACTGCCGGTTCGGGGTGATCGGCATCCTCCAAAGCAAGCTGTGCTAGCTCTTCCAGCACTTCGGTCAGGTCATTGGGGCTGTGCAGGCGGCCCGCGATGGTCAAAACCTGGTGCTTTTCGTTGCGCAGCCGAAAGGCCCGTCCCCGGCGAACAAATTCCCGCCGATCTGTTTGTCCAATGTCGCGTGTGGCGGTAAAGCGCCAACGTCCGCTACGGTCAATAACCAAGCTCCAGACACCTTGTCCTTTGGGATGTTCGCGGCGCGCGGCCAATTCACCGGCGATGTCGCTGGCGAAAGCATCCCAACCCGCCTGCTGAAGCTGTTGGCTTAGTTTGAATAAATCCACCTGACCTTTAAACGTTGATGGGCTCATCGTCATACTCCCTGTAGGTTGGGCGTCATTGCCCGTGTTCATATTGTATGTTTGATAGTAGCACGCACCGATGAAGCTGTCAAGCGTTTGATGCAGCAAAAGCCAGCGGAGGGGGATCCAACTGGCTTTTGGCATTATGTCAGCATTGACGTTTTAGTTGTCGGATGGAGGCCCAATCAGGCCTTGTCTTCGGATGTTTTTGCGCCGCCCATCAGGCCGGAAAATGCCTGCACGAACTCCAGCGGAATGGGGAAGATAATCGTTGAGTTCTTTTCTGCGGCAATTTCTGTCAGGGTTTGCAGGTAACGCAACTGAATGGCGACCGGCTCCTGTGCGATGGTGGCAGCGGCTTCCTGCAATTGCTGCGCGGCTTCGAATTCACCCGATGCGTGGATGATCTTGGCGCGTTTTTCACGCTCGGCCTCGGCTTGTCGGGCCATCGAACGCTTCATGCCCTCAGGCAGTTCCACGTCCTTGACCTCGACGATGCTCACCTGGATGCCCCACGGCGCGGTGGCTTCGTCAATGATCTTCTGAAGCTTCTGGTTGATGCGCTCGCGGTGCGCCAGCAGCTCGTCCAGGTCGCTTTGGCCCAGCACATTACGCAGGCTGGTTTGGGCGATGTTCCAGGTGGCACGGCGGAAGTCTTCGACGTTGACCACCGCGGAGGAGGGGTCTTCGACCTTGAAGTAAACCACGGCATTGACCTTGACGGTCACGTTGTCGCGGGTGATGGCTTCCTGGGCTGGTACATCAAGCGTGACAGTGCGTAAATCCACTGTGACCATCCGATCAATAAACGGGATGATGAATATCAAACCGGGGCCTTTGATTCCTGCCAGACGGCCCAACCGGAACAGGACACCACGTTCATACTCTTTCAGAATCTTTAATGCCATCGAGAGTAGGAAAAACAGAATAACCAGTATAAACACAAACGTTGAAAGTCCGCCGAGCATAGTTTCCTCCTTATCTCAGCAAAAGCGCCGTTGCGCATTGTGCAGCAACGTCTACTTGCATTATACTTCAAATCAGTAGTCTTGCCTAGAAACTTGTAAGATTTCGGAAGTTACTAACCTGAAAATGGCCGTTTCGGGCATTTCTCGCTGAGCCGCAGTTTGATACTTTTTGAGTTTCTTTTCATTGCGACCATGTTCGCGGCACGCCAAATGACACGCGCTTTCGGAGAACTTTTGCGGGCCATAACTCGTTTAAACTGATACCATGACTCAATCGAACCAACCTCCAAAATCAAGTTTTCAGCCGCCGCGCCGTCCCACGCGCCCTGTGGGCAGCGTGCCGCCGCCGGTTTCTTCGCCGCGTCCCGGCGCTACCCCACCCGCAGGCCAGCCGCCAACGCCTCCGCGCGCGCCCAGGCGCACGCGTGAGCCGGCCAGCCGCGGCGTGCAAGCGTTGAATGGCATTCTGACAGGTGCAGTGCTGTTTTTGATCGCCGTGCTGCTGGCCCTGGGTGTTTTCGCGATTGGCTATATGGTCGTGGCGCGCTCGCTGCCTTCCGCTGATCAATTGACCGAGCTGACCACACACGGCCAGAACACGCGCATCTACGCGCGCGACGGCAGCCTGCTACAAGCGCCGCTGGCCCCTGACGATCCCGAAGCTGGGCTGCGTCGCCGTGTCACCATTGATCAGATTTCGCCCTATCTGCTCTCTGCGGTGGTGTCCACCGAAGACGCCAACTTCTACAAGCATCGCGGCATTGATCCGGTGGCGCTGGGCCGCGCTATCTTCCGCGCCGTGCAGAATCAAGGACCAGTAGTGGGCACGAGTACGATCAGCCAGCAGCTTGCCAAGCTGGTTTTTCTGTCATCCGAGCGTACCTTGACGCGCAAGGTGAAGGAAGCGATCCTGGCCGCCGAAATTACCCGTCGCTACTCCAAAGATACCATTCTGGAAACCTATCTCAACGAGATTTACTACGGCAATCTGGCCTATGGCATCGAAGCGGCGTCGCGGCTGTACTTCAACAAGCCTGCCAAAGACTTGACACTGGGGGAAGCTGCGCTGCTGGCCGGGTTGCCGCAAGCCCCCGCGGCTTACGACCCGCTGCAAAACCCGGAAGCTGCTAAAAACCGGCAGGCACAAGTGCTGCGCTTGATGGTGGAAAAGGGTGCGATTACCCCAGCAGAGGCGGATGCGGCGTGGGCTGAACCACTAACGTACTACGGCCTGGGGCTGGAAAGCACGCAACTCGACCGCGCACCGCACTTTGTGATGACGGTACGCAGCCAGATTGAGCAGTTGTACGGGCCGGAATTGTTGTATCGCGGTGGTTTGCAGATTTACACCACGCTCGACCCGACTTTGCAGGCGCAAGCAGAGCAGCAGGTCAGCGCGGGTGTAGCCGAGCTGAGCGGGCGCAACGTCAGCAATGGCGCGCTGGTGGCCCTCAACCCGCGCACGGGCGAGATTCTGGCGATGGTCGGCTCCGCGGATTTCAACAATGCGGAGATCAGCGGGCAGGTAAACGTGGCACTGGCTCCGCGCCAGCCCGGTTCGACTATCAAGCCCTTTACCTATTTGGCCACCTT
Organism: Anaerolineae bacterium; assembly: GCA_049299095.1. Classification (GTDB taxonomy): domain Bacteria; phylum Chloroflexota; class Anaerolineae; order JAAEKA01; family JAAEKA01; genus JAAEKA01. Next base: position 8,525 of record JBAQWV010000161.1, read on the forward strand.
CGAGCAGGGTGAAGATTGGTGGACGCCTGCCACAGTGATTGACGATGTGCGTACTGAGTTCGATGACGGGCCGGGCCGTCCGCCCTATGTGCCGGTCAATTACGACGGCCGCGAGCATGGTCAGGTGAGCGTGCGCACTGCACTGGCGAATTCATACAACATCCCGGCGGTCAAGGCGCTGCAACTGGTGGGCGTTAACGGCCTGCTGGCTGTGACCGACCGTTTTGGCATGACCACCCTCAACCGTCTCGATCATCCACCGTATGGTCTGGCGCTAACGCTGGGCGGCGGTGAAGTGACGCTGCTGGAGATGACCGGCGCGTACGGCGCGCTGGCGAATGGCGGTGTTTATACTCCGCCGACGCCGTTGCTGTGCGTGCTGGATGCCAACGGTGCACTGCTGGAGCGCGCGGATGGCGCCGAACTGCCGGAAGCGTGTCGCAACGCGCCTGCGGCCACGCAGGCAACCGTGCGGCGACCTGAACAAGGACGGGCGGCCACGCCCGAACACAGCTATCTGATCACCGATATTTTGAAGGACAACGAAGCACGCTTGCCGGCGTTCGGGCCGAATTCCTGGCTGGAAATCGGACGACCGGCTGCGGTGAAGACCGGCACAACCAACGATGTGCGCGATATCTGGACGATTGGCTATACACCAGAGCTGGTGACCGGCGTTTGGGTGGGCAATGCAGATGGCACCCCGATGGACCCGAACCTGTCGGGTATAGCGGGAGCCGGGCCGATCTGGAATCGCTTTATGCGCGCGGCGCTGGCGAATACACCAGTGCAGGAGTTTGCCCGCCCCGCGGGCATTGTGCAGGTGGAAATTTGTACACTGACTGGCGCGCCGGTGGATGCCAACTGTCCGGCGGATCGTCGGCGGGTGGAGGTTTTCGCCGCCGACCAGGTTCCCAAAGGGGGTAGCGTAGCCACACCCGCGCCCGCGGCCGAGGTCGGCATCTCGATGCCGCTGGAGGGACAGACGGTTAGCGGCGTGATTACCATTCGCGGCAGCGCGGCCGCGCCCGATTTCGCCTATTATCTGGTGGAATATGGCGAAAGTTTTGAGCCGGAAGCCTGGGGCGTGCTGGCCGGGCCGGTCTATCAGGAAGTGCGCAATGGCGATCTGGCGCAGTGGGATGTCAATACGTTGCTGCGCGACGGCCCGCATTCGCTGCGCGTGGTGGCAGTGAACCAGCAGGGGCTGCGCAGCGAATCTGCACCGGTGCATGTTGCGGTGGTGCTCGCACCCACAGCTACACCGTTGCCATCCCCGACCGCGACGATTTCTGCCACGGTTGCGCCTACGCTTGTACCCGTAGAAACTACTACGGCAACGCCTACGGCGATCACTACCGCAACGCCTACGGTCACACCGGAAGCAACTCTGACTGCTACGCCGGCCGATCAGCCAACCACTACACCGACCTTCACGCCGGTTCCGACGGTGGCACCGCAAGAGACGCCTACACCGTTGCTGCCGGTGATTATTGGCGACATCCTTACCCCCCTGAATGGTGCAACGCTCGGCGGTGTGCAGCAGGTGTTGGGCGTTGCCAGCGGTACTGCTTTCAGTAATTACGTGCTGGATGTGCTGCTGAATGGCTCGTGGGTAACGGTTGGCGTTGCCGCCAATCCATCGTTGGGATTTTTGGGAACCTGGGATACTACCACATTGCCCAACGGCGCGTACACGCTGCGGTTGACGGTGAATGGCGTGAACGGTGAGTTATCCACGGATATGGTGCAGGTGACCATTGCCAATTAGCGCGCTGGCTGGGTGTGAGATTTATTGTAGGCCCTCCCTGCGGACACAGGTCAAGAAAGGTTGGCGCTATCCATCGTCGCGGCGGACGATGCCTTCCCGCCAGGCAAAGATGGCAGCCTGGGTGCGGTCTTGCAGGTGTAGCTTGCTCAAAATGTTGCTGACATGGCCTTTGACCGTCTTTTCACTCAAGTACAATTGATCAGCAATTTCTTTGTTAGCCAGGCCATCGGCAATTAACCGCAACACTTCCATTTCGCGGTCACTTAATTCTGTAAATGGATTGATCTGATCCGCACGCAGGCCTTGCAGTTCGCGAATCACCCGCGCAGCCACGCGGGGATGCAGGGTCGCTTCGCCATAGGCTGCCTTGCGCACTACATCGGCTAAAGCGTCTGGAGAAATTTCCTTGAGGACATAGGATAACGCGCCCGCGCGGATAGCAGGAAAGATATGTTCGTCATCGTGATAGGAAGTCAACACGACGACTTGGGTGCGGGGACTGGCTTGTTTGACTTGTCGTGTGGCGGCTACGCCATCCAGGCCCGGCATGACCAAGTCCATCAGTACAACATCCGGCAAATGCTGCTTGGCCAGGGCAATGCCTTCCTGGCCGGATGCCGCCTCAGCTATCACCTTCAAATCGGGTTGAGTTTCCAGAAAGGCGCGAATGCCATGCCGCACGACGGCATGGTCATCCACCACCAGAATAGTGATCGGGGACAGTGACATGTTCTTACTCCGGACAGATGATCATGAGTTGGACACCGTCTTTGGAGCTGACAACCGTTAACTTGCCATCTAATGCCTCGACGCGTTCGCGTATGCTGTGCAGCCCCACACCTTGCATTTCGCTGGCAGGAGTGGTAAAGCCATGACCGTTGTCGGTAATCGTCAACTCCACTTGTTGATCATGCCAAGCCAGGTGGATCGCCACTTGGTTGGCCGCGCTGTGCCGACTGATGTTAGACAGCGCCTCTTGCACAATGCGGTATAGGGCCAATTCGGTGGGAAGGGGCAGCGGACGTTCGCCCTGGACGCGCAGATCATGGGCGATTTGCGTTTGTTGTGACCAGCCAGCCAGCAGCTCGCGCAGCGCAGGCACCACCCCGCGTCCCTCCAGTGCCGCGGGGCGTAACTCGCGGATGAGAGCGGTCAGTTCCTGTTGTGCTTGCTGTACCAGCCGTTCAGCTTCCTGAATGTGCGTCATGGCCGCGGTTTGATCGGTAGATAGCATCGCCCGCGCTGCGCCGATCTGCATGGCCGTGGCGAAAAACTGCTGTTTAACGCTATCGTGCAGGTCACGCGCCAGTCGGTTACGCTCTTCCAGGCTGGCTAGCTCGCGGCGCGTTTCCAGTTGAGCCTGTAACTGCTCTGACATTTGGTTCAGACGCACGGCCAGCCACCCTAGTTCATCTTGTGACCGATCGGCAATCACCGGTGCAAAATCGCCGGTACTCCAGGCATCGGCTGCGTTGGCAATGGCTTGTAATCGCCGTACCAGGCTGCGCGAAGTCAATAACCCAAATATGGAACCGATGATACCGGCGGCGAGTGTCAAGAATAGAGCGCTGACGCCCAAAACCCCAGAGATTTCTGTTATCGCGCTGCTGCGAACCTGCGCCAGCGTGCCAGTGTAGACAAGCGCGCCTAAAACTGTATTATCAGGTGCAAAGATGGGGATGGCAATTAGCATCTGGCGTTGATCGTCCGTGTAAACGAGTTGTTTGGATGCAGTTTTCCCTTGCAAGGCAGCATTGATAAAGGTTTGCTGGGCGGGCTGAATCACAGAGTGCTTGTTGCGAGGTACGCTTACCAGCCATTGGCTATGCTGATCTACCACGAACAGGTTGTTATCACCAGTGGTTAAAACGCTTAACGCCAGCCGTGAAGACGATTGTTCATTGGTATTGATGACGGGAAAGCCGTTCTGGGACATGTTTTGCAGCCATTCTTCAAGCCCTACTAAATCTGGCGGCGTCGCTTGTAAGAAGGGCGCACTTTTCTTTGCATTGGGAAGCATGACGCTGGCAGCCATGCGAGGCAAGAATGCCTGATTTTGTACGATAATGGCTGCGATCAGCAATAAAGCTGCTTCAATAATTAGAAGTGCGGCAACAGTCACCAACGTATAGCTAAAGGTGAGCTTCCAGCCTAGCGAGCGGAAGTACATGAATAAGCGTGGACGCCGAGAAGACATAGTTAAAAATTATACGCCGAAAATGATGCAGGACAAGGAAGAACGCTGGTGGCAAGCCCGCCACCAGCCTGTATCCAGCTAATCCGTCAGATCTTGTCGTCGGAAGATCAGCAACGCCACCGCAAAGAAGATCAAAGCCCAGACCGCAATGCCGATCGCAGCCGGAACGGGTTCCAGCCAAGGCATCTTTGGCATCATGGAGTTGTCAGTATTAATGCCTATGCTGAGAGACACCTGATTCAGGCGTAAGAGTCCGGTTGCCAAACTGGAAGGGAGGTACACCAAAACCTTGCTTACTGCACCGCCAAATTGTAATACCAGCGAAACCAAAATGCCTTCGATGAGTAGTGCATACGCCAGAGCGATGCCAATCGTGGCGGCTACCGAATGGGTAGCAATAGCCAGCATAAATGCCAGTCCAGCGTAGGGCAACAAGGTATATGTGTTGCGCAGGACGGCCAGCAACAGCTGCCCCCAATGCACTTGATCTGCATGAAGTGAACCGTTAAGGTTTAAGGATAAGAGACCGGTAACAAGTCCACCGCTGAACAACGCCACCAAAACGATCAGCAGCGCAGGCATCAGCGTGGCTGCAAACTTGGCCGAAAGCAAGGTTGTGCGCGGTACACCACGGCTGACCATCAGGTGTAACGTGCGCCAGGTATATTCTTGAGCAGTCACCGCGCCTACCAGAATAATTACCAGCAGGCCGCCCAAGCCATTACCTGCAACCATGCCCAGGGCTTGCTGCAATCCTTGCGGCCAGCTCAGGCTGGCTTTTATTGCGGCCATGGTCTCCGGCGTTTGCTGCGTTGCTGATTGCCGGATAGCCACATAAAGCAGACAAAACAGCATGGTTACAATCACAGTCAAAGCGCCAAGTTCGATCCACAGCATGGGGCGCTTGATCAATTTACGGTTTTCTATGACAAACAATTGCCAGAACATAGATCTAATCTCCTTGTTTACTTTGCGGCTGCAAGACGTATTGTGATAACTGTGCCCTAAGCTCACCACTGCTATAATTTTCAATGCGCTAGTGAGACTGTGAGCTAACCATCCGGGCAAGATACTATTCCAGCGATACCGCAACCATCAGCGAGCGAATGCCTGTTTCAGGCCGCGGCTGGCTGCGTTAATTGCAGAAATAGGTTTTCCAGGTCTTCCTGTCCTTGCGTCACTTCGCTGGGAATAATGCCGTGGGCTACCAGGTGCGCGACGATGGCATCACTGGATGGGCCGCTCACCGTGACCGTTGTACCGTTGGGCTGTACTTTCGTGACGCCCGGCAGAGTCAGTAAGAGGGTCGCAGCTTCGGCAGGGGATGCCACGCGCACGCGTACGACTTTCTGGTCATTCAACAGCGTTTGCACCGGCCCCTGCGCGACAATCTTGCCTCTGTTCAGCACCGCCACACGATCACACAACTGTTCAACTTCATGCAGCAAGTGGCTGCTTAGAAACACCGTCATTCCCTGATCGGCCAATTTGCGCAACAGATCGCGCAGATCGCGCATACCGCCAGGATCCATGCCGTTGCTCGGTTCATCCAACACCAGCAATTGCGGGGCACGGACCAACGCCAGCCCCAATCCCAGCCGCTGTTTCATGCCGGTAGAATATTTACCCGCCTTGCGGTCAGCTGCCTCTGTCAACCCCACGAGCGCCAGCGTGGACGTGATCCGCTCTTCAGCCGCCGGGCCATCCAGCTTGGCAATCAGCCCGAGATTGTCGCGAGCGCTCAGATACGGAAACAGCGCCGGCGCGCCCACCAGCGCGCCCACCGCACGCAACGGCGTCGTATGCGCCGGTGTAACGGGTTGCCCCAGCACCGTAACAGAGCCGCTGGTAGCGTGTAACAGTCCCAGAATCATGCCGATGGTGGTAGTTTTTCCTGCGCCGTTGGGGCCAAGAAAGCCAAAGACCTCACCGCGCTGCACGCTCAAATTCACACCATCCACAGCCTTGACGTCACCGCGGGAAAAATGCTTCTTCAAATCCTCTGTCTGCAAAACGATGGTATTCATGAAATGCTCCTCAACGATATGCCGCCGGGCCTTGCAAGGCTCAACACCGGACAGCTTGCTACAACAACGATGATTGAAGCATACCACGCGATCACCATACTTCCATCCATCCACGGTCTTGTTTTCACCCCGTCTACAGTCGCATTAGCGCGACGGCGTTTGGATTTGTTCACAATTTGAGCTTATTCGTCATTATCGGTTACAATCGGCGAGTCCACATTTCGTTAGCTCAATTCCAACCGCGCGCCTGTATGTCGTGCAAGGAGCATTCATGGCTTCGGTTGATCAATCTCAACGATATACGCTGCCGGAAGCCCCGCTGGCTGATGCAGCGGTTGCCACTGCGTCAGTCAGACCAGCATTTTTCACCACCTTAATGGTGCTATTCAAGGCACGCGTAGTCAGCTTGCTGCTGTTTGCCGCGGTCGGCGGTGCGTTCATCGGCGCGGGCGGCTGGCCGGGGTTGCGTGTCCTGGGCTTGACCCTGCTGACCGGTTGGTTGGCGGCCTCCGGCGCTTCCGCACTGAACCAGTACATCGAGCGCAAGTCCGACGGCGACATGGTACGCACCCGGCATCGCCCGCTGGTCAACGGCGACATTCCCAACCCACGGTGGGTTCCTTGGGTCGCCGCGGCCATGATCGTGCTGTCCATCGTGATCGCACTGCCCTTTAGTACGGCGCTGGCCTTCTGGCTGGCTGCGGGCGCGTTCATCTACGTGCTGGTTTACACCATCTGGCTCAAGCCGCGCACCCCCTTGAATATCGTCATCGGCGGCGCGGCCGGCAGCGCGGCCGTACTCAGCGGTGCGGCCGCGGCCGGCAACTGGCTGGAGCCGGGCGCATTGGTGCTGGCTTGCCTCGTTTTCCTGTGGACCCCCAGCCACTTCTGGAGCCTGGCCATCGTTTATCGCAACGATTATGCGCGCAGCGACACCCCCATGCTGCCAGTGATGACTACTCCCCGCAAGGCAGCCTTCTGGGTCTTTCTGCACACCGCAGCCACAGCCTATGCCGCGTTGATGCTGGCTTTCGACCCTGCGCTCGGCTGGATTTACCTGATCCCCGTAGCCGTGGCGACGGTTGATATCATGATCCGCAACCTGCGGCTTTTGCACACCCCCACACCCCGCAATGCCCGCTCCCTGTTTATCGCGTCCAATCTGTATCTGGCCGTCGTTCTGGTTATGCTGTGCGTAGACGTGGTGCTCAAGGGGCGCTAACGGCTTCTTCGATCAAAACCTGCCCATTCGTCAACTCCACCAAGCACTGCTGCAAGCCCGCGGCCTGTTCCTTGGGCAGCCGCAGCCGGTACGTCACCTCCGCGTCATAGGTCTCGCTCATTATTTTTGCTTCAAATTCTGGCAGGCTGCGCTGCAAGGGGGTGACGCTGGTGTAATCTACCACCACGACCAGTTCCGTTTGTGGTACATGCTGTGCCAATGGCAGCGTTGCCAGCGCCAACTTGACTCCGCCGCTGTAGGCCCGCACGAGACCGCCCTTGCCCAGCAAAATGCCGCCGAAATAGCGCGTGACCACCACACTGATGTCGCCCACACCACTGTGCTGCAACACCGTCCACATCGGCTTACCCGCTGTACCGTGCGGCTCGCCGTCATCGCTGTACCCCACCTGGCCTGTCCTGCCCGGTGGCCCCACAAGATAGGCCCAGCAATTGTGCGTGGCATCGGCAAACTCTGCCCGGCACTGGGCGATGAAGTCACGCGCAGCCTCCACCGTGGGCGTGTAGGCCGCGGTGGTGATGAAACGACTGCGATTAATCTCTTCTTCAACGCGGTGCTGCGCCGCGGGAATGGGATAGCGTTGGCTCATAGCGGGTTCAGTTAGCCAGTCTGGTGATTTTTCAACACCAAAATTATAGCATCGCGCGGTCGCGCGGTCAACACGAATGGAAACCCCATGTTGCGTCAATTCGTTTTTGATACGTTGCACCCCGACAACTACCACGGCCACCGCCGTCAGCCGCCCTTTTTCGAGGGATGGTATTTCAAGCTGGTTACTGCTGACGAGGCGCGCCGCTACGCGATCATCCCCGGCGTGATCCTGGGCGCAGACGGCCATGCCTTCGTGCAAGTGCTGGATGGCGTCACCGGCCAGTCCGCCTATCATGCCTACCCGCTGGTGGATTTCTGGGCAGCCACACACGACTTCGAGGTGCGCATCGGCCCCAATCTGTTCACGCGCGACCGAATCGTGCTCGACATTGACCGGCCAGCAGGCCGCGTGCAGGGCGAACTGCGCTTCGCGGGCCTGACACCGTGGCCGGTATCGTGGGCATCGCCTGGCATCATGGGCTGGTACGCCTGGGCTCCGTTCATGGAATGCTATCACGGCGTACCCAGCCTGAACCACACCCTCGCGGGCACGCTGCGCGTGGACGAGCAAGTGTTGGACTTCACCGGCGGTCTGGGCTACATGGAAAAAGACTGGGGACAGTCCTTCCCGTCAGCGTGGGTGTGGATGCAAACCAACCATTTTGACCAGCCCAACACCAGCCTGACCGCGTCCGTTGCCATTATTCCGTGGCTGCGGCAGGCCTTCCCCGGCTTCATCGTGGGATTATGGCACAACGACCGTCTGCACCGCTTCACCACTTACCTGGGTTCAATTCTGGAACGGCTGGTGATCAGCGATGACCATGTCCACTGGCAGTTGCGCAACCGACAGCACCGGCTGGAACTGCGGGCTACGCGTGCTCGCGCGGGTCTGCTGGCCGGGCCGACGAAAGTGGACATGGGAAAACGGGTAGCGGAGACGCTCAGCGCCACCGTCGAGGTGCAGTTGAGTACGTTGGCAGGCGAGCAGGTGTTACAGGATCGTGGGCGACATGCGGGGCTGGAAGTTCACGGAGACTTGGCGCGGCTGCTGCGCATGGTCACATGACACGGTGACGAGGTGATACCCTCGTCACCGTGCCGCTGAGACCGTCGGTTACGCCGTAGGCGTTTCATCAGGCAGCAGAGGGGCTGTCGGCAGCGCGCATAAACTCCCTACAATGACCAGGCCACCGATGGGAGCCAGCAGAAACAAAAGCCACCAGGCGCTCTTGCCAATGTCATGCAGTCGCCGCGCACCGACTGCCAGCAAGGGTAATGTGACGGCGATCAGAAAAACGCTGCCTAGAACGTCATGTACATAGGTCAGCGCGCTGGCGACAAGGGTAACGAACAGGGTAAACCACCAGAACTCTGGCCGCGACGCGCGTCCAGTGAAGTCGGCGTATTTGGTGAAACAGATACGAATAGCCTCGTAAAACGTCAACATTCTTCCTGGGGTCGGGGCCGTTGTATTCAACAAACTTTCCATCTTGAACTCCTCGCTAATTCTGGAAGTGGCTGCTTGCAACGAAGCAGCCCAAGCCGGCGAGCCGGACTTACTTCTATTTTCAGCGATCTCTGCCGTGTCCGCAACTGGGGAATCCCCCAGTTTTAGTACCAGTTCTATGCGGGATTTCACCTGAAACTTGGTGTAGATGTTCTGTAGATGGAATTCAACGGTGCGTTCCGAGATAAACAACGCTGAAGCAATCTCTTTGTTGCTTTTACCTGTCAGCACCAGTTCGATAACTTCCTGTTCGCGCGGGGTCAATTCAGTCATGGGTGTCATTGTCAAACCTGTCAATAGGGGGGCGGTCACTGACCGAATTCGCCCATACTCAAAGAGATGCTCTGAAGGCAGCACAGCAAGCCCGGTTTTCGAGCTTGCTGTTATTTTAAGCTCTGTTTGCTGCGCCTACAACTGTGGAAAGCCCCAGAGTTAGTACGGGTTTCAGGTTGAACTGCACCAAAAGTCTGCTTTTGTAAGCGATTTAATATCCCAGCCGTGCAATCTGCGCTTCATTCATGCCGAAATGATGAGCGATTTCATGCACCACCGTCTTGCGTACCTGCTCGGCAATTGCTTCCGGCGTGCTGTGCAGGGCCGTAATCGTGCCGCGAAAAATCGTGATGCGGTCCGGTGTGACCAGGCCGTAATGGCTGGTGCGCTGGGTGAGCGGTATCCCCTCATACAGTCCCAGCAGGGTGGAGCCGGACGGCACACGTCCCGCGTTCAGTTGCCGTCGCGTCGGCCAGTCTTGTATGACGATGGCGACGTTTTCCATCTGCCGCAGGATTTCCGGCGGCAGCGTTGCCAGCGCGTCCGCAACCAATTGTTCAAATTCTTCGAAGGTCATTAGCTTGCCTTGCTGCAAATTATATGCAAATCTCGCCAGAACAAAAACCATCGTTATTTACAAGTGTTATAACTGGCGTCAGAGGGTGTTCTGACTATAATTCTGTGCTGTGGAGACAACATGTCTCTGTAAGTCTGTCAGCTGTTACAGGAGAAGAAGCAAGTATTATGGCTAAATCCCGAAAGAAAGTCCGCGTTGCTATTATCGGCATCGGTAACTGCGCTTCTGCCTTGGTGCAGGGCCTTCAATATTATCGCGATGCTGCCGACGATGCGGAAATCCCCGGCCTGATGCACGCCACGGTGGGCGGCTATCATGTGCGTGATATTGAAATTTCCGCCGCGTTTGATGTGGTGGAGGGCAAGGTTGGCAAGGACCTGAGCGAAGCTATCTGGGCGCATCCCAACAACACCATCAAGTTTGCTGATGTGCCATTTCTAAACGTGCCTGTCAGCCGCGGCATGACGCATGACGGCCTCGGCAAGTACGTCAGCACCGTGGTTACGAAGGCTGCCGGCCCCACGGACGACGTAATCGGCATCCTGCGGGACACGAAGACCGATGTCATCGTCAACTTCATGCCTGTCGGTTCGGAAATGGCGACCAAATGGTATGTTGAGCAGGCTATCGAGGCAGGGTGTGCGTTCGTTAACGGTATTCCGGTCTTCATCGCCAGCTCGCCCTACTGGGCAAAGCGCTTCCGCGATGCCGGGCTGCCGGTGATCGGCGACGATGTCAAGAGCCAGGTGGGAGCCACCATCACCCATCGCGTGCTGACTAACCTGTTCGTGGATCGCGGTATCCACCTCGACCGCACTTACCAGCTTAACTTCGGTGGCAACATGGACTTTTACAACATGCTGGAGCGCGAGCGACTGGAAAGCAAGAAGATTTCCAAGACCAACGCGGTCACCAGCCAGTTGCCTTACGATCTGGGCGCGCAGAACGTTCACGTCGGCCCCAGCGACTACGTGCCGTGGCTGACCGACCGCAAGTGGTGTCATATTCGCATGGAAGGCCGCGCATTCGGTGATGTGCCGCTCAACATGGAACTAAAGCTGGAAGTGTGGGATTCGCCCAACTCCGCCGGTGTGATCATTGACGCGGTGCGCTGCGCCAAGCTGGCGCTGGATCGTGGTCTGTCCGGCCCGGTCATTGGCCCAGCCTCTTACTTCATGAAGTCGCCGCCGCAGCAATTCACCGACGACGAAGCGCGCCGTCTGACTGAAGAGTTTATCAACAATACTGCCATGGAGTCTTCGCTTGAGCAGGAATTGGAAGACCTGGTGAAGTAGGTCCAGGGAAGTAAACAAGTAAACACGTAGACAAGTAAACATGCAGACATGCAGACAAGGGCAGAATAGCTTGTTTACCCCGGTATTTGTCTATGTGTTACGGGTACACAGGCAGACAAGGCACAGAAAAACTTGTCTGCCTGTGTATTTTGTCTGCTTCTGCACTTGTCTCCCCGCCGCAAACATTACAAATCGCTAACACTAGTCCGAAAAAGCCCGCAGGCTCTTGCGTTTTTTCCAAAATATGCGATAATAATTGTGTCAACCGCATCCCACCGGAGCGGCATGACCTGACAGCACTCATCTTAATCAGCCAGTGTCGGCTAAAACACGACGTTTCGGACTCTACCCATCAAGGAGGGTACCATGTCAACCACGCAACCTACCCCTGCCGCCGCCTCCGCGGCGCGCAAAAAAATCACCACCCGCACGTTTCTGCAGAAAAAACAGCGCGGCGAGCAGATTACCATGCTCACCGCGTATGATTATATGACCGCGCAAATCGTGGATCAGGCTGGCATTGACAGCATTCTGGTCGGCGATTCGTTGGGTATGGTCGTGCTTGGCTACGCCAATACCCTGCCGGTGACAATGGACGATATGCTGCACCACTGCAAGGCGGTGGCGCGCGGCGCACAAATGCCCCTGCTGGTCGGCGACATGCCCTTCATGTCCTATCAGGTCTCTGTGGCCGAAGCCGTGCGCAACGCGGGCCGCTTTTTGCAGGAAGCCGGCATGGACGCGGTCAAGCTGGAAGGGGGCCGCGAGCGCGCCGACGCGGTGCGCCAGATTGTGGCCGCGGGTATTCCCGTCATGGGGCATATCGGCCTGACCCCGCAAAGCGTCTCCCAGTTTGGCGGCTTTTTGCCGCAAGGCAAGACCGCGGCCGCGGCCAAGCGTCTGCTGGAAGATGCGCTGATCTTGCAAGATGCAGGCTGCTTCAGCATCGTGCTGGAATCGGTGCCGGCACAACTGGCTGAACTGATCAGCCAAAGCCTGCACATTCCCACGATCGGCATCGGCGCGGGTGCGGGCTGTGACGGTCAGGTGCTGGTGATCCATGACCTGCTGGGATTGTTTGATCGCTTTGTCCCCAAGTTTGCCAAACAATATCGCACACTGCGCAGCGACATGATCGCGGCGCTGCGCGAGTACAAGGCAGAGGTGGAGGCGCACGCCTTTCCTGCCGCACCGCACACCCTCTTGATGGAAGAAGGGGAATGGGCCGCTCTTAGCCAGCTCATTGCCGACAGTGCTGCACACTAAGCGGTGCTGACCGGGAGTGTTTGTCCATGACCACACCTACTTCGACACTGATTGTCGGAACCGGCGCGCTGGCCAGCCTGTTTGCTGCGCGGCTGGCCGCTGCGGGCGCGGCTGTCACCTTGCTGGGCAGTTGGCCCGCCGCATTGGCCGCGTTGCGCCGCGATGGCGTGCGCCTTGTGGAGGCGGATGGCCGCGAGCGCGCGTATGCTGTGCGCGTGACGGAGGACCCCGCGGCTTGCCGCGGCGCACACACGGCCCTGGTGCTGGTGAAGGCGTGGCAAACTGGCCGCGCGGCCGAGCAACTAGCTGCCTGCCTGGCTGCCGATGGCGTGGCGTTGACCCTGCAAAATGGCTGGGGCAACCGCGAACAACTGGAGGCAACGCTGGGCGCGGATCGGGTGGCGCTGGGCACGACCACGCTGGGCGCAACTCTGCTGGAGCCGGGTCGTGTGCGCGTGGGTGGCCCGGGGCCGATCACGCTGGGCGAGCATCCGGCGCTGCCTTCGCTGGCTGCTCTGCTGGCTGCGGCAGGCTTCACAGTACAGATTACGGACGATGTGGATGGGCTGGCCTGGGGCAAGCTGGTAATCAACGCAGCGATCAACCCGCTGACTGCCTTGCTGCGGATTGCCAACGGCGAGCTGCTGGCACAACCTGCCCTGCGTGCATTGCTGGGTAAGGTGGCAGTAGAGGCTGCCCACGTGGGGCTGGCCCGTGGCTTGCGCCTGCCCTTCGCCGACCCCGCGGCCGCAGCCGAGGAGGTGGCCCGCCGCACCGCAGCCAATCATTCCTCCATGTTTCAGGATGTACAACATGGTCGTCCAACTGAAATTGACGCGATCAGCGGTGCGGTGGTGACTGTAGCCGGGCAATTGGGCCTGTCAGCGCCGCTGAACGAAACGCTGTGGACACTGGTGAGCGCGCAATCTGCGCTTACAAAAGCATAATAAAAGGATCGAAAACGTGAAGGTTGTCACAACACTCGAAGAATTGCGGGCCGCACGTGCGGCGTTGCCGGGCACGCTGGGATTGGTTCCCACGATGGGATACTTGCACGACGGGCATTTGTCGCTGGCGCGGCAGGCTAAAGCCGAATGTACCAGCGTAGCCGCCAGTATTTTTGTCAACCCTGCGCAGTTTGGCCCCAGCGAAGACCTGGCCGCGTATCCGCGCGATCTGCCGCGCGACTTGGCACTGCTGGAGGCTGCGGGGGTGGATCTGGTGTGGACACCCACGCCGGAGATCGTCTACCCCGCCGGGTTTCAGACGTGGGTCACGGTGGACGAGGTGGCACAGCCTCTGGAAGGCACGCAGCGGCCCGGCCATTTTCGCGGCGTTGCTACGGTGGTTGCCAAGCTATTCAACGCGTTCCAGCCTGACCGCGCCTATTTTGGACAGAAAGACGCGCAGCAGGTGGCTGTCATTCAGCAGATGGTGCGCGACCTGAACTTTCCGCTGACGGTAGTGGTCTGCCCGACGGTGCGCGAGCGTGACGGGCTGGCAATGTCCAGCCGTAACGCGTATTTGAATGCGGAGCAGCGCGCGGCTGCACCGGTGTTGTATCGTGCATTGACCACGGCACGCGCGGCCTTTGCTGATGGCGTGACCGATGCCGACACGCTGCGCGACCTGATGGCTGCTACAATAGACGCCGAACCACTGGCGCGGCGGGTGTATGTGTCCTGTGCGGATCCGCTGACCTTGCAGGAATTGACTGGCCCGGTGACGCGTGCGCTGCTTTCGATGGCGGTGTACGTTGGCAAGCCCCGCCTGATTGATAATATGCTGCTGGGCTGAGCCTGGTAGCCTTTCACTTACGGAGATTTTCCATGCTGCTGGTGATTGATATTGGCAACACGAACATTACATTAGGCTTGTACGAAGGCGACAAGCTGGGGCCGCGCTGGCGACTGGCAACTGCGCATGATCGGATGCCGGATGAATATGGCTTGCAATTTCTGGGCTTGCTGACGCACGCAGGTATTGATCTGCGTGATGTGACCGGACTGTGCATGGCCTCGGTCGTGCCATCACTGACCAACAAGATTCAGGACACTTGCCGCGATTATCTGCGTCAGGAACCGCTTGTGGTGACGACTGGTGTCAAGACTGGGGTGCGTATCCGTGTGGATTATCCGCAAGGCGTGGGCGCTGATCGCGTGGTGGACGCGGCTGCGGTCAAACACTTGTACGGTGGGCCGGCGTGTGTGGTGGACTTCGGTACAGCCACAACCTTCGATGCGGTGTCTGCCGAGGGCGATTACCTGGGAGGCGCGATTGCGCCTGGTATCGGCATTGCCGCGGAGGCGCTCTTTACCCGCACTGCCCAGCTGCCGCGCGTGAATTTGCAGCGCCCGCCCGGCGTGATTGGCCGTAACACCGTACACGCCATGCAGTCGGGCCTGATGTTTGGCTACACTAGCCTGGTGGAAGGGATGGTGGCGCGCTTTCGCACCGAATTAGGTGATGATATGAAGGTGATCGCCACTGGCGGACTGGCGGAAACGCTGGCGCAGGAAACTGATGTGATTGATATCATTGCTCCCTGGCTGACTCTGGACGGCCTGCGGATTATCTGGGAAATGAATCAGAAAAAGTAGATAAGTACACAGGTAGGCAAGTAGACAGGATGATCTGTTTGTCTGTCTGCCCTTCCTTGCTTATGGAGTTTGAATAACCATGTTGCGACAAATGCTGTTAGGTAAAATTCATCGTGCTGTGGTGACAGGCGCGGATGTTAACTATGTCGGGTCTATCACGGTGGACCCTGTGTTGCTGGAGGCGTCGGGTATCTTGCCCTACGAGCGCGTGCAGGTGGTGGATGTGGAGAATGGTGCGCGTCTGGAAACTTACACCATCCCCGGTACGCCGGGCAAGGGCGAAATCCAGTTGAACGGCGCGGCCGCGCGGCTGGTAGCTGTGGGCGATCACGTCATCATCATGTCGTATGGCCTGATGGAAAGCGACGAGGCCGCGGCGCACCGCCCCAGTGTGGTGCTGGTGGGCGAGGGCAACACCATCAAACGCGCCTTTCATTACGGCGATGTGTAAAGATTTTTTTGAAAATGTAAACAAAATGCTGATGAGCGTCGTTTAATAGGTAGACACAGTTCCATTCTGGTTTGATTGTCTGGTTGTGTTTGATGGTGGGAACTGTATCTTCAAAAGTGAAGCCAGTCGGACGGCGACAATCTGGAGTATTTCTTGCGGAAAGAGACTTGAGGTTGTCGCCGTTGCGGCCCTTCCACGAGGGATCATGGCGTTGGCGATGCCAGCGGTATGAAGTCTGTAATGTGTTGATATGGCGTTGTGTAGCTGTTTTGGGTGAAAAGGAGGTTTTTATCATGTTTCGGTTACAGATTCTTCGTTCATCACGGTGGCTAGTCGTAGGGCTTGTTTTGATTCTGGCATTGCTGCCCGCGACGGCATTAGCGGCCCCGGCGGAAGCAACTAACACCAATTCCTGGCAGGCTTGTACAGCCTATCACACCATCGCGCGCGGGCAAACCTTGTGGGGTATTGCCCGCTGGTATGGCGTAAACATGGGTGAGTTGCAACGTGCAAATGGTATTACCAATCCGAACTACATTGTAGCTGGCAAGGTGTTGTGTATTCCGCCCTATCCGGGCAGCAGCACGCAATATCTGGTGCGACGTGGTGACACATTGTCCGGCATCGCACGTGCATATGGCACCACCTGGCAGTGCCTGGCTAACTACAATGGTATCTCCAATCCCTCTTACATTACAGCGGGACAAGTGATCACCATCGTTTATTGTGGCTGGTAATCTGAATCAAAAAAGGGTACGCATACTGCGTACCCTTTTTTGATTCCAACTGTCTGAAGAAAGCAGATTAACTAGCGGCGCAGAAGATCGCGGATTTCCCGCAGCAGAACGACTTCGTCCGACGGAGCGGGCGGAGGTGCAGCAGCCGCTTCCTTGGCCTTGCGCTCGTTCATCTTGTTGAAGCTGCGAACGATCATGAACAGGACAAAGGCAATGATTAAGAAATAGATAATTGCCTGGATAAAGTTGCCGTAGGCAACAACGGCGTCACCGACCTGGAAAGATAGGCCAGCGAAGTTGACACCGCCCAGAACAAGGCCGATGAGCGGCATGATGATGTCGTCAGTCAGCGACTTGACGATAGCCCCGAAGGCCCCACCAATGATAACCGCGACCGCGAGGTCAAGTACGTTACCCTTGGCAATGAAATCTTTGAATTCCTTTAACATGGTACTCCTTATAGGTTGCCGAACAGACAGTGCCTGGAAATTTGTCCCTCCTCGTGGGGACGCCGGGAAGATAACGAGTTGTCAAGGGAGGGGAATAAAACCATTTCCCGCCGACAATCTCCTCCAAACGTAATTATACACACATTTCATAGAGTTATGCAAAATCGTTTGCGGGGATATATTGGGTGCGGAAACAGAACTAACAAGCCACAAACTGGCTGCAACAGTTTCGTCGTTGCAGCCAGTTTATTCGGCTTCTTGTTTCAAGCGTACTTCACCGCGACGATCTGGATGACGGGGGGTAATATCCTCGTAGAATTGCGCAATCACCTTCATGTCAGCTTCAATATCACCGGAAGGCATAATCTGGCCGCCAATACCTACCACTTTGCGCTTGTAATCGGCATAGCCCAGCATGATGGGTATCTGGGCGCCGTGCGCAATGTAGTAAAAACCAGTGCGCCAATACTTGGCTTCGCTGCGCGTACCCTCTGGAGCCATCGCAATGCGCAGGTGATCGGTGGCGTTGTACATCGCCACAACCTGATTGACAAAATTGTTGCGGGTGGAACGCACCACGGGGATACCGCCCAGCTTGCGCATCAGCCAGCCCAAAGGCCAGCGAAATGCTGAGTCTTTGGCAATCCAACGAAAGTTCAGGCGCGAACCGAAAGAATAGATCAAGGTAACGAAAAAATCGGCGCTGGAGGTATGATGCGCGCCGATAATCAGACACTTCGGCGGCATGGTGGCAGGGTTTGCCAGACGCCAGCCAATGAGACGGGCAATGGATAACGCCAGGCGCTGGGACAACGGCATCGTTGGGAATGTCATGGTATAACTTTCGAGCGGGATGTGGTAGAGTAAGCTACGCAACTATAACATTGGCAGGGCACACTGTCAAAGCTGACAGCAGGCTATGTAAAATGAAGCGTGCAGCGAACACAGCGCGGCATTAGGCAGACAACGCAGCGGTGATTACAATGTAAACCAAAGCTGGTTCGCCAGGAGGTATTGCATGGCACGTCGGTCACATCTCGATCCTTCCGCATTTAGCTTGCCCAGCGGCCCGGTCGGTGTCCTGTTAATTCACGGTTTCACAGGCGCACCCACCGAGATGCGCCTGCTGGGCGAATACCTGCACGCGCGCGGCCTGACCGTGGCTGCGCCGCTGTTGCCGGGACACGGCACAACCCCGGAAGAGATGAGCCGGCAACGCTGGCAGGACTGGACCGCGCACGTTGAGCAGGCGCTGGCCGAGCTGCGCAGCCGCTGTACTCAGGTTTTCGTCGGTGGCTTGTCCATGGGCGCGCTGTTGACGCTTTACCTGGCCGCACACCATCCCAATTTGTCCGGCGCGATGGTCTATTCACCTGCCTTGAAAGTGCCGGGGCGCGCAATCATGCTTTCACCATTCGTCAAATACTTCATGAAACAGGTGGACAAAGGCCCGGATGCGGACAAAGACCTGACCAGCCCCACCGCGCCCGATCATCTGTGGAGCTACGAGGTGATGCCGGTGGCTTCGATTGCCCAACTGTGGGCTTTGCAGCGCCAGGTCGAGCGGCTGCTGCCGCGCGTCGTCAGCCCCCTGCTCGTGGTACACAGTACCGGCGATCCGGCGATCCGCCATGACAGCGCCCAGCGGGTTTTTGACGGCGTTGGCACGCCTGCCGCGGCCAAGAGCTTGCTGACGCTGCATAACTCCGGCCACAACCTGCTGGTGGACAGCGAATGGAAAGAAATCGCCGCGACCACCTGGCAATTTATTCAGGCTCATTGGGAGCCTAGCTAAGACAAGGAAATCTATGACTCTGCCCCGTTTTGTCAGCCTGAACGGTAACCTGCTTGCGCCTGCGGAGGCGCACGTTTCGATCTTTAATCCAGCCATCTTTGATGCGTTTGGTGTTTACGAGTCGGTGCAACAGTATCAGGGCGTCATTTTTCGGCTGGATGACCACTTGGCGCGGTTGGCTGCGTCGGCGGATGCCATTAATTTGAAATTGCCTGCCCCGTTATCGGAGATCGCCGACTGGACGCAGGCAATATTGACGGCCAACGAATGCCGCGACGCGCTGATCCGCATGTTTGCGCTTGGCCCCACCACCGGCTACCACGCCGAGTTGTTTATCTGGCCGGAAGCGCCGCGCACCCTGTCTGCGGAAGTCGCGCGACAAGGCGTCGGTGCGATCACCTACTCCGGCGAGCGTGCCCTGCCCCATGCCAAATCTCTCAATACACTGGTGAACCACATGGCGCGCGTGGCCGCACAGGCCGCTGGCGAACACGAGGGGCTGCTGGTTAACCGCGATGGCTGTTTGACCGAGGGCGCATCGAGCAATTTATTCGTGGTGCAAGATGGCGTGCTGTTGACAGCCCCAGAAGAAGAGGTGCTGGCAGGCGTCACCCAGTTGGAAGTGCTGCGGCTGGCTGGGCAGATGGCAATTCCTGTTCTGCAGCGTCCCCTGCCACTGGCAGGAATGCCCTACTGGGAAGAGAGCTTTTTGACCAGCACCAGCCGCCACGTATTGCCGTTGGTACGGCTGGATGGGCGATTGATCGGCAGCGGCGAGCCGGGGCCAATCACGCGGCAATTGCAGGCTGCGTTCGAGACAATGTTCTACGCCGCGATTGCTGCGGAAGCCTGACGCTGCATCCGGTTTTGGTAACAAGATAGAACAGAATCTTCTTCTGGCCATCGCACAACCTGTAAATAGATAACCTTGCAAATTTTTCATAATGCATCTATAATGTCCCCTACGCTTGGGCGCTATTTGCCCGCGTAAGAGGTAACAATGTCTATTGTCAATATTGTTGGGTTTATTCTGATCTTTGGCATCCTCGTGTTTATCCACGAACTCGGTCATTTTCTGGTCGCCCGTCGCAACGGCATCGTGACTGAAGAGTTTGGCTTTGGATTTCCGCCGCGCGTGGTGACTTTGCGCCGCGGCAAGGGCCGTCTGGTGGTGGATGGCCGCACAGTGATTGTTCCCGCTGGTTTCAACTTGCCGGAAAATCTCACAGCCGGTTCCCAGGTACGTTACCAAGCCGCCACGGACAAACGTGGCCGTGCGGTGCTGAGCGCAGTGGAGGTGCTTTCATCTGAAGAAGCTGCTCTGACAGGCACGCAGACCGCATCACTGGTTGACCCTGGTACCATCTACAGCATCAACGCGCTGCCAATAGGCGGTTTTGTGCGGATGCGTGGCGAAGACGGCGTAGATGGCCCCGGCAGCTTTACATCAGCTTCCGCGCGCGGGCGTGCAGCGACACTGCTAGCAGGGCCGTTGATGAACGTCTTTCTGGCGATTGTGCTTTTTGCCCTCGCTGCTCTAGTTGGACAACCGGAAGCAGTGCCGGGTGGTCGTATCGAAAGCATCGCCCCTGGCTCCCCCGCCGAGCAGGCAGGCTTGCAGGTTGATGACCGCATTTATGCCATCAATGATGTGGAAGTGCGTCACGCTGGCGACATTGCCGACTATGTGAGCGCACATCCGGGCACACCTGCCGAGCTGTCCGTCGAGCGCAACGGTGAGCGTTTTTCTGTAACCGTGACGCCGCGGGTTTCCCCGCCGCCCGGTGAAGGTGCGATTGGCCTGGCTGTTATGCCGGTCACGCAGGTCGTGCGCAGTGGCCCAGTGGATGCGCTTGTGCAAGGCGTCACTGACATGGCCCGCTACACATACTTTACCTTGTCAGTCCCAGCCATGTTGCTACGCGGCGTCATTCAGCCCGCGGATGCACGTCCGGTTGGCCCGGTGGCGATCTTTAGCCTGACGAGCGGCGCGATTTCTGCCACACAAACGTCCGGCTACTGGTTCCCGATCTTGCAGCTCATGGGCATCCTCAGCGCTGCCCTGGCTATTACCAATTTACTTCCCATCCCAGCCCTTGACGGTGGACGGCTTCTGTTCATCCTGATCGAAAAGATCCGTGGCCGTCGGATAGATCCAAACTGGGAAGGCGCGATCCATTTGGCAGGCATGGTTTTCTTACTCGGACTTATGGCACTCATCACCTATAAAGATTTTGCCTCACCCGTGCCGCTGCCAGACTGGTTGTCTTTGCTGGGCGGTTAGCGCCCAACAAGGTCGTCAGTTGCTGGATAGCCAGCGCCTCAATCCACAATCAGAGGATAATTTATGCAATGTAGACGTTGCGGCGCATCGATTCATAGTGGGTTAAGCATTTGCCCCCATTGTGGTGAGTCTCAAGCGCGCCGAAATCGCTCTGTGACTTGCACCCACTGTCGCCACCGAGCACCTGCGGCCTCAAGTCTCTGTCCCAGGTGTGGACATACCCTGCATGCGCGCCGGTTTTCGGGCAGCATGTTTGCCACCATTGGTCTTGTACTAATCACCAGCCTGGCTTTGTCGGCTGGTGTTCTTTCGCGCGGCTGGGATGGCTTGCGCTCCGCCACCACCGCGCAGCTTGCGCGCCTTGAATCTGGTGTTGATAACTGGGGCGGCAGGGTGCTGGACGCCGCCTCCAGCTTTACCGTTACCGAAGAAGAAGCGGCCACACCGACACCCTCGCCGGTGGTCGTATTGGCTGTGTTGCCCGATGCCAGCACAAAAAGCGCCGCTATAGACGTGGTCATAGCACCTACCACAGTTGGAGCAACCGGCGGTCTTATCGCCGCAAATAACATTACAGCGACAGCCACGCTGGAGCCAACAGCTACCGAGCTGCCCCCCACGGCCACACCGGAGCCTACAGCTACTGACATCCCACCAACCGCGACGCCAGAGCCGACGCCAACCGATGTGCCGCCCACCGCAACACCCGAACCCACGGCTACCGAAGTGCCTCCTACTGCTACACCGCAGCCAACCGCAACGCGCGCGCTTCCGACTGCCACAACCAGGGCAACTCTTACACCAACCCCGGTGCGACCTACAGCCACACCCCTGTCCCCCACGGCAACCCCTGTCCGTCCTACCGCGACACCGCGTCCAGCAGCCACTGCAACACCGACGCCAGAAGCTGCCGCGGCTGCGGCCAGCGTTGAACGCACCCACCAGGTGCAGTCCGGTGATAACTGGTTTACGATTGCACGGCAATATGGCTTGACGCAGGAAGAACTGGCCGCGTACAACAATTCAACCCCGAGCGATGTCTTGCAGGTAGACCAAATCCTGCAAATTCCCGCTGCCGGAACGGTAACGGTTCCGGTCGCAGCAGCTCCCGTCATCCGTACCTATCAGGTGCAGTCGGGTGACAACTGGTACACCATCGCGCTGCGTTACGGTCTCGTGCAAGAAACACTGGCAGCCTACAATGGTCTGACACCCTCCAGCATCCTGCAGGTGGGGCAAACCTTGCGTATTCCGCCCAGCGGCGTTGAGGTTCAGTTGCCCACCGCCGTGCCCGTTCGTACTTATCGGGTACAATCCGGCGACAACTGGTACACAATTGCGCTGCGCTACGGCCTGACACAGGAGACGCTGGCCGCCTACAATGGTTTGACCCCATCCAGTATTTTACAGGTGGGGCAAACCTTGCGTATTCCACAGTAGCAGCCACCTACAATCGTATTTTCAGGAGATCACGCCGGGTCTAATAAGCCCGGCACAATCTTGCTTATGGCAAACCGTATCAATCAGCAAGCTGGACAAGGCCAGCCGCGCGCTGACTTCAATCAAGCATTGACTGCGCTGCGACAGTCGGGATTTAATCTGCACACGCTGGAGCTGGACGCACTATCTGATCTGACGCGTGATCAGGTGGAGCAATTTCGTAGTGCGTGGCAAGTGCTATCGATAGAACAGCGCCGTGAGCTTGTTACGGCGCTCATCGAACACGCCGAAGACCACGTGAACGCTAATTTCGACGCTATTTTCCGTTGGCTGGTTGAAGGCAGTGACGATGCTTCGGTACGCACTCAGGCTATCGAAGGCTTGTGGGAAGATGAGGACGTGCGCCTGATCAACCCGCTCATCCGTCGCCTTGAGATGGATAGCAGCGATGACGTGCGCGCGGCGGCTGCACTCTCGTTGGGGCGCTTTTTATTGCTGGGCGAGTACGATCAACTTGAGCACAGCATCGCCCAGCGCATCGAAAATGCCTTATTAGACGCCTATCACGTCAGCGATCAGGATGCCTGGGTGCGGCGACGCGTGCTGGAAGCTCTGGCGAATTCCAGCAACGAAGAACTGCCCGACATGATTCAGGCGGCCTACGAAGACGACGACGAAATTATGCGCATCGGTGCAGTCTTCGCGATGGGCCGCAGCGCGGATCCGATGTGGAACCCGCTCGTGCTGGAAGAACTGGGCAGCTCCGATAACGCCATGCTGCTGGAAGCTGTGCGCGCCAGCGGTGAATTGCAGATCGAAGAAGCCTTACCCGATTTGATCCGGCTGCTCTCGGATGAGGATATCGAAATTCGTGACGAAGCTGTCTGGGCTTTAGGTCGCATCGGCGGACGCGAGGCGCGCCGCGCCCTGGAAGCGTGCGTGGCCAGCAGTGATGAAGATTTGAGCGAAGCCGCCGAAGACGCCCTAGCCGAGATGGATTTCATGGCTGGCGACAATACAATGCCTGGCTTTTTCGAGCCGGACTAGCTCGCGGAAATCCGCTTTCCGTACTCCGGCCTATGTCAGCGGCCCTTACCATTCTTTGGCAGGTTCTTGCGCCGATCTTTTTGCTGGCCGGGGCCGGTTACTTGCTGGCAAAGCGACTCAATGTACAGTCGTCAGGCTTAGCAAAGGCAGCATTTTACGTCTTTTCCCCCTGCCTGCTCTTCGACAAGTTTAGCCACAGCAGCCTGTCGGCGTCTGAGTTGGGTCGGATTACACTATTTGCCATTTTAACAATTGCCGGGTCTGGCTTAATCGCCTGGCTTGCATCCAAAATCCTGCGTAATAATCGCTTGTTAGGCTCGGCGTTTGTGTTGACCGCGATAGCAGGCAACACGGGTAACTACGGCCTGCCCGCCAACCAGTTTGCTTTTGGCGACGCCGCGCTGGAGCCGGCCGTCGTTTACTATGCCATTAGCACGCTCATTCTTTCGACACTAGGTATCTATGTGGCAGCCAGTGGTCGCCACAGCGCCCGCGCCGCGCTGCGCAACGTGTTGCGGGTGCCACTGGCTTATGCCGGGGTAGCCGGGCTGCTGGTGTGGACGTTAGGGTTCAAGCCCCCGTTGACCATCGAACGCTTTGCCGGGCTGGCCGGTCAAGCTGCGATCCCCGTCATGCTGATTATCCTGGGCATGCAACTAGCCGATATTCACCTGCGTGAGGAATGGCGGCTGATTTCGCTGGCTTCCGCTATCAAGTTGCTTAGTGGGCCGGTGCTGGGAATTGTTTTGGCTGGCTTGCTGGGCATAAGTGGCCTTACGCGACAGGCAGTCATCGTAGAGGCTTCCATGCCCACCGCAGTGATGGCGCTGGTGCTGGCAACGGAATATGACACACTGCCCCGTTTCGTAGCCGGTGTCGTTTTAGTCTCGACGCTTGCCAGCCTCGTGACCGTCACCTTGCTTTTGACCTTTTTACATTGAGCCATGAGCAAAAAACACAAATCTTCTCGCCCTAAACCGCCCAAGCTAAGTGCCAGCCAGCTCCGTTCGCCCGACACCATCCCCGCGGACGAATTGGCTGTACAGCGCGCCGAGGCTGAAGCCGAAGCGGTACGTCGCTCTCGTCAGCGCGGGCTAGACTTGTTGAGCCAAGGCGCGCGGTTGCTGATGCAGGGGCATGTTGGTGAGGCTGCCGACAAACTGGAGCAGGCAGCGGTGTTGTTGCCAGACGATCCTGATGTCGCGATCAACCTGGGCGGCGCCTATGTGTTGTTGCGCCGTCACAACCAGGCGGTCAACGTTCTGGAACGAGCCAGCCGGCTCGCACCCCAGAGTGCAATGGTTTGGACCAACCTGGCTGCGGCGTATCTGGGTACGCTGGCGATTTCTGGCCCGCAACAACAAGCCAAAGCCATCAATGCTTATGAACATGCGCTGGAATTCAACCCAGCCGCTCCCAATGTGCATTACAACTTGGGGCTGATCTTCCAGGATCGCCACGATTGGTCGCAAGCTCGCCATTATTTCAACGAAGCATTAAGGGTAAATCCTGCCGACAGCGATGCCCGCACCTGGCTAGCGCGCATCGACCGTCTGGAACAAGAGGAAGCCGCGTTGTCTATCCAGAAGCCCGACGATCTGCCTGACGCGGCTGTTTTGTAACCTGCTTATGCGCAACAATCCAGCCCGTCTTGCCTGGATCATTTTACTCAGCAGTTTTATTACCTTTTGCGTGCTGGCGGTTTCTATTCCGCTCGGTATTCGTTGGCTGGTGTTGCACAGCCGCACCACCCAGCCCGGCACAGTCTTGGTGACCAGCGGCACCGTGACGATCCTGCCCAATCTGGACAGCGATCCGATTGCGGTGGCAAGTCAGCGCGTGGTCGAACCGGGCACTCAAATTCGCACCGATCAACGCTCGCAAGCCGCTCTGGTTTTTGCGCATGGCCGTTCAGACAGCGGGGCGGGTGAAGAATTCGCCACAATTCAGGTATATCCAGCAGCCAGCGTTCTGATTGCCCACGCCAGCCGCCCACTCTTTGCATCCAGTCCCGATCCGGCACGCTTCAACATCGGCGTCACCAGCGGCCGCGTGCGTATCTATGTGACCCCAGCCGAGCCGGATGGCCAGGAGTTTACAGTGACCACACCGCATGGCGTGGCACAACTCGCGCCCGGCAGCTATTCCATTCAGGTGCAGAACGACCAAACCCAGGTCGTTACCCGTTCGGGCAAAGCCGTCGTCAACGCCAACGGCGCACAGATCACTGTCGTTGCCGGCACCACCACCATCATCCAACCGGGCCAGCCTCCCGCCACCATAACCGCCATTGCCGATAACCTGCTTGCCAACGGCAACTTCCAGTCACCGCTGGCTCCGCCGAGCTGGCTGGTCGGGGTTAATCCACCTGACGACCCGACCGCAGGCAGCGCAGAGATTATCGAGATTGGCGGGCGCTCCGCCGCACTGCTCCGCCGCGTGAACCAGCCCCCCACGCACAGCGAAATTGCCCTGACGCAAGTGCTGGATCGCAGTGTCCACGACTATGAGGCACTGAATCTACAAATGGACGTGTTGTTGCGCTGGCAAAGCCTCCCCGGTGCGGGCGAGCGTAGCTCTGAATTCCCCCTGATGTTCCGGCTCGACTACGAGGACATCTACGGCAATCATCAATTCTGGACGCACGGCTTCTATTACCAAGACCCCTTGCCGCAGTGGGTAATCACCGGTGGCGAAAAAATCCCGCAAAACATCTGGTTCTCTTATGAAAGCGGCAACCTGCTGGAACGCTTGAGCAGCGAAGGACTGCCGCCACCCGCCACGCTAAACTATTTGCGCATCTATGCTTCCGGGCACAATTTTGAAAGCCTGGTGGCCGAAGTGCGCCTGATTGGCCGCTAAACTCATGGTTTCCCCTGTACAAAAACGGGCACGCTGGTTGCGGAGGATGGCTGTTGCAAGCGCCATCCTTCTTTATTTGGCGTTTACCCTGTACCAGTTGCACCTGCCCGGCCTGCATTACGACGAAGCCAGGGAAGCAGGCGTCAACGCGCTGGAACTATGGTTGCGACAGGACGTGCAGGCCTTTCGCGGCGCGGGCGTGCGCGTGGGGCCGTGGTTCCTGCCGCTGATGGTGCAGGATTACATCGGCGCGCTCAATGTCTATCTGGCGACGCCGTTGCTGGCCTTGTTCGGCGCCAACACGGTCGCGTTGCGGCTGCTCAGCGTTGGCTGCGGATTGATTACCCTGCTGGCAGTATGGGCCTTAGGCCGTGAACTGACACGCTGGGCGCAGCCGGGCCGCGCCGGCTGGGTGGGCGAAATCGCAGCGTTGCTGTTGGCCGTGAACCCGACCTTTGTGTTCTGGAGCCGCCAGGGCATCTTCGTCACCAACATTGTTGTCACGCTGGCCGTCCTGAGCGTGCTGCTGGCACTGCGCTGGGCGCACAGCGGGCGCGCGATCAACTTGTATGCCTTTGCGCTGCTGGTCGGGTTGGGGCTGTGGAGCAAACTGCTCTTTGTGTGGGTGTTGGGTGCGCTCACAGTTACAGGCGCGTTGGTTTGGCTGTGGCAGCGGCGGCGCGGCGCGGCGGGCGCAGGCGTGCAGATGCGCGCCCGCGTGGGCGTTCTGGCCATGCTGCTCTTCGGGCTGGCCCTTAGCCCGCTGTTGCTGTTCAATTTGCAAACCGCGGGCACGTTCAAGTCTATTTTCGGCAACCTGGGCCAAAGCTATTACGGCGTGGAAAATGCCGCGTTTATCACCAACCTCGGCGTGCGCGTGGGGCAGGTTGGTACACTCTTGCGCGGCGATCATTTGTGGTATCTGGGTGAAAGCCTCGCCAACCGCTGGGCGAGCCTAAGCGCGGCTCTGCTGCTGGTCGCTGGAGCCGTCGCCGCGTTCTTGCGTCGTCGCACTGATCGAGGACGCGGGCTGGCTGTCCTCGCAGGTGCGCTGGTGTTCGTGCTGTTGCTGGTGATGCAGTCGTCGTTCACTGTTTCCGACTTATTCATAACGCACTTTGCCATCGTGCAGCCCTTTGTCTGGCTGCTCGTTGCATTGGCCGCCAACAACGTGCTGGCTGCGGCGCAGGGCCGCGTTGCCTTGTTACAACGGGCGCTGCCGGCCGCGGTTTTGGGTACGTTTTTGTTGTGGGGTGGGGTCGACGCGGCGCATACAGTGCGCTATCACGCTGTGCTGACCCGCAGTGGCGGGCTGGTATCACACTCGGACGCGATTGAGCGTCTGGCGCAATGGCTGGACACGCAAGCGGTGCGTCAACCGATTGTGCTGGATTGGGGCATCGAAGCACAGGTGCGTTTTTTAACCGCCAATCGCGTGCAGCCCCTCGAAATCTTTGGTTATGAACGGCTGGACGCGCCCGATCCTGCCTTCACCGACCGCGCAGGCAAATTCATTGATGACCTGACGCGCATTTACGTGCTGCGCATGCCCGCGCAGACCGTGTTTCAGGGCCGCGGCCCGATGCTGGAGGCGCTGGCGGCAGAGCATGGCCTGAAGCTGGTGATCCGTGACAGCATCTACGACCGTTCGGGGCAGGTGCAGTTCGTATTGTTGGCTGCCGAAAAGCAAGCACCTTGACGATGCGGAAGAATCAAAAAAGCAGGATAGCCGACCGGTTGGCTATCCTGCTTTGACATTTTACCTATTGGTGGGGTTAGCTTTCGTCTTTCTTCACTGTGTCGCGGATGCCAGGCAACTGCTGCAAGGCCGCGATCAAGTCTACGCCGGTGAGCGCCTCTACGGTGGCGGGAACTTGCGCCACGATGTTGGCAATGTCCGCGGTGACCTTCGACGCGCCCGCGCTGCCTTCGCCGCCGTTGCTTATCACCACGATGCGTTCAGTTTGGGCGAGCGGCTGGGCGATGGCGGTTGCAACTTGTGGCAGCGCCTCGATCAACTGCTGAATGATCGCCGCCTGAGTGTATTGCTTCCACGCTTCGGCCTTCTTTTCCATGGCCTGCGCCTCGGAGAAGCCAGTCGCCTGGATCACTGCGGCCTCCGCGATACCGCGTGCCTTGGCGATTTCCGCTTCAGCCATGCCACGCGCGCGCGTGGCTGCAGCGTCACCTTCACCCAGCGACTGGGTGGCCGCCGACTGACCCTGCGCTTCAGCCAGTCGCTTGAACTTCTCGGCGTCGGCCAAAGTCTCGATGCGGTAACGCTCGGCTTCCGCCGGCTTGCGCACGGTGGCTTCCAGCTCGCGTTCCTTGCGCAGCGTCTCTTGCTGCTGCACTTCAATCTGTTTTTGCTTGGCAACCACTTCGATCTGGATTTCCTGCTCCTTTACGGCTTGGCTGGTCTTGGTTTCTTGCAACTTGTAGGCCAAGTCAGCTTCCGCGCGCTTCTGGTTCACTTCCTGATCGTAGGCGGCCTTCTGCACCGCATAACTCTTTTGTGACTCGGCAATGCGGGTTTCCGCAACATATTTGGCTGTTTCTCCCTCTTGCCGCGCCTGCGCGCTTTTGATCGTGGCATCGCGGGCGGCTTCCGCCTGACCGATGGCCGCGTCGCGCTTGACTTCGGCGGTACGCTTCTGACCCAGCGCATCAAGGTAGCCCTGATCGTCCTGGATGTCGCGAATGGTAAAGGAGATGATGCGCAGGCCCATCGCGGCCATGTCGCCCGACGACACCTCCTGCACCTGCTGCGCGAAGGCATCGCGGTCGCGGTAGACCTCTTCCACTGTCAACGTGCCGAGGATGGCGCGCAAGTGGCCTTCCAGCGTTTGCAGGGCTACATTGCGGATTTCATCTTCGGTTTTGGACAGGAAAAGCTGCGCGGCGGTGCGGATGGCCGTCTCTGCCGGGTCAATGGACACCTGTGCCACACCGTCCACGGTGATCGGCACGCCCTGCACGGTGTAAACGCGGTGGGTTACCACGTCAATGGTCATCACTTCCATGGACAGCATGTCCACGCGTTCCAGTGCGGGCAGCACAAAGGTGCCGCCACCGCGTACAATGCGAAACGCCTGACCATCCTTGTGCCGACGACCGCCCGAAATCACCAGCACCTCATTCGGGCCGACCTTGCGGTAGCGGTTGGCGAAGACGATGCCAAACGCGATCAACACCACCACCAGAGCAATTGGCACGCAAGCTAATAAAACGGTACTTTCAGCCATTATTCTTCCTTTCCTTCAACTCCTGTGCCTCAATCGGCGGACGCACGCTGACGCACAAGCAGCGCGCCCGAACCAATCACTTGTTCGATGACCACGGTGGCCCCGCGGGCAATCACTTGACCATCAGACGCGCGCGCGGGACGGCTCATGCGCTCACCGTGTACTTCAAAGTGTACTTCGCCCATGCCTGCCGCGGGAATAGGTGTGGTCACAATGCCAGTGACGCCGATCATCTCCTGCTCGGTGATGTTGGTGCTGCCGTGCAGAGCAATCAGCAAACGCCCGTACACCGCGGCCACCAGCAGGCTAATCAGCGCCGCAGCCAAACCAGCTATGATCAAGCTCAAACGGTCATCCAGCCGCATACCGACAGTGGTAATCAGCCCCAGGCCGCCGAACACCGCCAGGAACGCGCCAATGGTAATCGGGCTGAAAATAGCCAAATCGTTGACGCCGTCGGCATCCAGATCAATATGCAGATCAGTATCGCCGCTAAAATCGCTGATAAAGAGCGATGCCAGCGCCAATAATAACCCCGCTACCAGCGAAGAGAAATAGATGCAATTGACTGTGCTGCCATTGGCTAGATCGAGAAGGCCCGACAAGGTTACTTCCTCCTGCACCGACGGCGACGGACCGGGGGTCTTTAAGAGGCAGCGGCGATGTTTGCCACTGTCACATCCATTATACCGGTGAATCGTCTGCTGGTCAATCGTTGACGGGACTTCTCAAGGGCCAGACAATTTGTCACTGGCGCTGCGCTGTGAGCCGGTCGAACTTAGCATACCCCTCATTGCGGACGTTAAGAAGGTCATGGCGCCAGAAGATAATAATTTGACACACCTTGGGGCGCATGTTATAATTTCTTCAAGGTAAGCGTTTGGTTGCTGGCAGTTTTAGTTGCCATGCGATTGCAGTAGTCCCCGTACCGTTCTTTTTTGTCAAGACAGTCATTCCTTCTGCATTTCCCTCAATTCATTTGAAGCCTTAACCCTTCTTTGTCTCTTGGCGCAGAACATCAGACTGTTTGCCCGCGAATATCTGATTCCACCTTCATAAAGTATTTTCTTAATAAACACAATTGAAACAGCGCTGTGGCGCTTGTCTTTTGACTGCGCGCGGCAGGGGTATACCTGCGCGACGTTGGGGACTGGCTTGCCTGGCAAGTTGCCGCTGGAGATGGCGGCTTGCGACACTGCTTCAAACAGAGTAGGAGCGAAAACGTGAATATTTCCGAACTTGAAATCATGCACCTGGAAGATCTGCAAGCGATTGCCAGGGAGTTACAGATCACCGGCTACAGCCGCATGAAGAAAGGTGATCTGGTCTTGCGTATTCTGCGCGCCAATGCAGAAGCTCAGGGGTATATTTTTGGGGGCGGCGTCTTGGAAATCGTGCAGGACGGGATCGGCTTCTTGCGCTCGGATCATTTATTACCGGGCCGCGAAGATGTCTATGTTTCCCAAAGCCAAATTCGGCGCTTCGGGCTACGCACCGGTGACATGGTGATCGGCCAGGTGCGCCCCCCAAAAGAATCAGAAAAATACTTTGGTTTATTAAAAGTTGAAACAGTCAATGGCCTCGACCCGGAAGAAGCCAAGCTGCGCCCGGCCTTTGAACGCCTCACCCCGATTTTTCCCAACGAACAGATTCTTCTTTCCACCAGCCCCGGTATTTTGGCCACCCGCTTGTTAGACTTGATCGCACCCATTGGCCGCGGCCAGCGCGGTTTGATCGTTTCACCGCCCAAAGCCGGTAAAACGACCGTCCTCAAACAAATTGCCAATGGTATGAGCTCTAACTATAATGACATGCACATGATGGTGGTTCTGATCGGCGAGCGCCCGGAAGAAGTCACCGACATGGACCGCTCCGTTGAAGCCGAAGTAATCAGTTCGACTTTCGACGATCCGGTACAAAGCCACGTGCGCGTGGCCGAAATGGCGCTGGCCCGTGCCAAGCGTCTAGTCGAAGGCGGTCGTGACGTGGTGATCCTGCTCGACTCGATCACGCGCCTCGCCCGCGCCTATAACCTGGTCGTACCGCCCAGCGGCCGCACGCTCTCCGGCGGTCTTGACCCCGCAGCGCTGTATCCTCCCAAGGGATTTTTCGGCGCTGCCCGTAACATCGAAGAAGGCGGCAGCCTGACAATCATTGCCACCGCACTGGTGGACACCGGCAGTCGTATGGACGACGTTATTTACGAGGAGTTCAAAGGAACCGGCAATATGGAGCTGCACCTCAACCGCCGCATGGCTGAGCGTCGCGTCTTCCCGGCCTTTGACATCGAGCGCTCCAGCACACGCCGAGAGGAGTTATTGATGGACGAGCAGACGCTGCAACGAGTGTGGACCATGCGCCGCATGATTGACGCTCTCGGCGGCGGCATGGAAGCGTTGCAGCCCCTGCTGGAACGCATCTCGCGCACACGCGACAACGAGGAGTTCCTGTCTACTCTCCATCTGTCAATGTAAGCCTATGCTTAAAAGCGAAGAACCGTCGCCAAACGCCGACCCAATGCCCCACAAACCTGCGGTGGAAAGCGTTGAAGCGTCACCCACATTCGATGTCCAGCAACCTTTACAACTCAATGAACGCAGTAAACAACAAGCACGTCTGGCGGTTATAATTTGGCGTAGCCTTCTGCGCGCCTGGATTACCTTTCGCGGCGACAAAATTACCCCCGTGCGCCTCGCTTCGCATCTTGCACTGTTGTCTATGGCCGTGCTGGTGCTGGTGTTGAGCCGGATTGAGTTGCCCACCTGGGACATCGTGCGTATCGCTGTTCCGGCGCAAGCCCAAACCGCAGAAGAGCCTGCCGAGCTAGCCTTCCAGCCATTGCCCGTTGGTGGCAGCCCGCTGCAGGAGAGCGGCGTGCTGGTGCGCGCGCCCGTACCGTTCACCGAAATCCCTGATCGCCCGCGCTCCACTGTGGTGACTTACACCGTTCAGTTGAATGATACAGTGCTGGGCATTGCTGAAGGCTTCAAGCTCAGCCCCAATACCATCATGTGGGCAAATCTGGATGATCTCAATAGCCCCTTCGTGATGGAAGTTGGACAGGTGTTGCGCATTCCTCCGATTGATGGTGTCCTGCACACTGTCAAAGAAGGCGACACCGTGGCATCTATCGCGAAACTGTATGAGGTTTCCACCGACGAAATCGTTGGCTATGCCGGCAATAACCTGGCCAACGCCGACGCTGGACTGGCCGCTGACGCGGTGGTCATCGTTCCAAACGGTGTTCGCTCGCTGCCAAAACCGGAACCGCCAGCCAGCACCGCGACCACGTCATCGTCATCGTCCTCGTCGTCGTCATCGTCCTCTTCATCATCTGTGCCAGCGCCATCCGCGCGCGGAGGCACGGGCACGTCAGCGCCGTGGCGAGCTAATGGCTTCGTCTGGCCGACATGGGGCACGATCACCCAGCGCTACTACTATCCCGCGCACCCAGCCATTGACATCGGCGCGCCACTGGGCACGGCGGTCGTCGCGGCTGATGAAGGTTCCATCATTGCGTCCGGCTGGAGCAATCTGGGCTATGGCTATATGATTATGATCAGCCACCCCGACGGCTACGTGACGTTGTATGGTCACATGAGCTGGCTGGCCGTCAGTGTTGGCGACTACGTAGGCCGCGGCCAACGCATCGGTAACGTCGGTTCCACCGGACGTTCCACCGGCCCACACTTGCATTTTGAAGTGCGCCGCTATGGCTACTACTACAATCCGTTGGTTTACTTGCCCTAAGTCCATTGGTCACAAGTTAAGCTAAACGAAAAGTTGTCAAGCCTGCCATAGACGGTTGTGTATGGAATTCGGTAGAAATTACGAGCGAGGCGGAATCCGAGTAAGGTAAGGGTGCCAAACCCAGAACCTGAAAGGAGACCGCCTCGCTTGGCAAGCATACTACTGCAATAACACTCTGTGCGATTGACGCTGTGGTTGGAGGCGGTGTTAACGCTTCTGCTGGGTCGAAAGCCGCACGAGCGACAAGCGCAGGCGCGGCATTGCGTAGAGCAGAACAGTAAGTATGCGCAATGTCGTTCATTAGGAAAACCGACGTTTCAGTCACAAGGCAGGCGGCCGCGGACAGTGTCGTATCACGATTTCATCTTGCGTTTCCCCGGGTGGTGTACGGGTAGATTTTGGCAGCATCCTGCGTCCTAACCAATGACCGGAGCCTGTGTCTAGCCAACGATCCACCACCTCAATTTGATCCCCCGTGCGCCCGCGCAAATTCGCCAACATCCTGCTCCAAAAACGCAGCAGGCTTGACAACGCGCGGCGCGTGTGATAGCATCGCACAACTCAAACGCGGTCACAGCGCGATTTCGAGAAAACCTGGTTCAGGAGGTTGGCATGGCAACGCTGCTGGAGGTGAAAGACCTGCGCACGCAGTTCTTCACCCAGGATGGCGTGGTAAACGCCGTCAATGGCATCTCCTACTCGCTCGACGAAGGCGAGACCCTCGGTATTGTCGGGGAAAGCGGCTGCGGCAAGAGCGTCGGCGTAATGTCGCTGATCCGGCTGATCGCCATGCCGCCGGGCCGTGTTGTGGGTGGTGAGGTCTGGTTCGAGGGCCAGGACTTGCTCAAGCTCAGCGACGACGAGATTCGGCAAGTGCGCGGCAACCGCATTGCCATGATCTTTCAGGACCCCATGACCTCGCTCAATCCTGTGTTGACGGTGGGTCGCCAAATCTCCGAGGCGCTGACACTGCATTTGGGCATGACCCAGGAGCAGGCCCGGCAGCGCAGCATCAATTTGCTCTCGTTGGTGGGGATCCCCGGCGCCGAAGGCCGGCTCGATGATTATCCGCACCAGTTTTCCGGCGGTATGCGCCAGCGCGTAATGATCGCGATGGGGCTGTCGTGCAACCCGCAACTACTGATTGCCGACGAACCCACCACCGCGCTCGATGTCACCATTCAGGCGCAGATCGTTGACCTCGTCAAAAAGCTGCGCAACGACATCGGCATGGCGATTATCTGGATCACCCACGATCTCGGTGTGGTGGCCGGGTTGGCCGACCGTATGATCGTCATGTATGCCGGGTTCATCGTCGAAGAGGCCGGGGTCAAGGAACTGTACGCCAGCCCGCGTCACCCCTATACGCTGGGGCTGCTCGGCTCGCTGCCGCGTCTCGACGAAAACCGCCCTTCGCGTTTACAGTCCATCGAAGGGTTGCCCCCCGATCTGATTGACCTTCCCCCCGGCTGCCCCTTCTACGCCCGCTGCTCCTATCGGATCGAACGCTGTTTGCAGGAAAACCCGAAGCTGGAAGCGGTCGGCCCTCGCCATAAAGCCGCCTGCTGGGTGGATGTCCGCGGAGCAAGCGCATGAGCCAACAAGCAACTTCAACGCAATCCTCTCGCACACTGCTGCGCGTGCAGGGGCTGCGCATGTGGTTCCCGATCACCTCCGGCATCTTTCAACGCACCACCGGCCACATCAAAGCCGTGGACGGCGTGGATTTTGAAGTCATGCGCGGCGAAACGCTGGGGCTGGTCGGCGAATCGGGCTGTGGCAAGTCCACCACTGGCCGCGCCATCTTGCAGCTTTACCATCCCACCGCCGGTCACGTCTATTTTAATGAAACCGACCTGACCACCCTGCGCGGCGAGGCTTTGCGCCGTCAGCGCCGCCAAATGCAGATGATCTTTCAAGACCCGTATGCTTCACTCAACCCGCGCATGACCGTCGGCGCGATTGTCAGCGAGCCGCTGGAAGTGCACAACATCGGCAACAAGCAGGACAACCGCGAGCGCGTCGCTCAGTTGTTGCGCATCGTCGGGCTCAACCCCTATTTCGTCAATCGCTACCCGCACGAATTTTCCGGTGGCCAGCGTCAGCGCATCGGCATCGCCCGCGCACTGGCGGTCAACCCTGAGTTCATCGTGCTGGATGAGCCGATTTCCGCGCTGGATGTGTCAATTCAGGCGCAAGTGATCAATCTACTCGAAGATTTACAGGCCGAATTCGGTCTGACCTACCTGTTTATCGCCCATGATCTGTCGGTAGTGCGCCACATCTCCGACCGCATCGCCGTCATGTATCTCGGCAAGATCGTGGAACTGGCTGACCGCAACGAGCTGTACGCCGAACCCAAACACCCATACACGCAGGCGCTGCTCTCCGCCGTGCCCATTCCCGACCCCGTGATCGAGGAGCAGCGGCAACGCATCATCCTTGAAGGAGATGTGCCCAGCCCTGCCAAGCCACCGACCGGCTGCAATTTCAGCACCCGCTGCCCGCGCGTGATGGACATCTGCCGCCAGCAAGAGCCTGCTTTTGCCGATCACGGCAGCGGCCACTTCGTCGCCTGCTGGCTGTACGACTCTGTACCCGCATGATTTCAGCCGTTAAGCAACGCATCCTGCTGTTGGCCCTCACGTTGGGGAGCTTGTTTTGGCTCGTGGCCTGCGCACGCACCCCCGCGCCAACGCCCGTTATCCAGACAGTGGTGGTACAGCAAACAGTCGTAGTCGAGCGTACAGTCGAGGTGACGCCGACACCCGATCCGGCCCAGCAAATTGTCACCGCTCATTTGAACCTGGGCAGCGAGCCGACCGCGCTCGATCCAGCCCTGTTCAGCCAGGCCAGCGACCGCGATATCGTGGAAAATCTGTTTGTCGGCCTGACCCGCCTGGACGGCGAGGGGCAGGTGCAGCCCGCGCTGGCAACCGCGTGGAGCAACTCCACCGATGGCCTGCGTTGGACCTTTACCCTGCGCCAGAATTTGCCCTGGGTGCGCTATCGCGCCAGCACCGGCGCGGTGGCGTTCGAGGCGGTCACCGCGGACGACGTGGCCTATGCGGTGCGCCGCGCCTGCGACCCGCGCACCGGCGCGGCCGCGAGCGCGAATTATGGCATTGTCGGCTGTCAGGCCGCGCACACGGCGGATCCCGCGTTGAGCGCGGCTGAGCTGGACGCACAGGTGCAAGCCGTCGGCGTCGTCGCGCTCGATCGCTGGACGGTGCAATTCACCCTTACCGCGCCCGCGGCCGATTTTCCAGCCGTAGCCGGGCTGCCGTTGAACCGCCCTGTGCCGCGCGCAGTCATTGAACAGTTCGGCCCGCGCTGGACCGAAGCCGGTAACATCGTCACCAATGGCCCCTACGCGCTGGCGGGCTGGGTACACGGCGATACGCTGACCCTCGCGCGCAACCCGCACTGGCCGGACTGGGCCGCGGCCGCGGGCAACATCAAACGGATCGAGTGGGCAATGCTGGACGACGCGGCCGCGCAGGAGGCTTTTGCCGCCGGCAGGCTGGACAGTATCGTCGTGCCGGCTGCGGATCAAGCGCGCGTGTCCACGGATTCCGCACTGGCTGGGCAACGCACCGCCGCGATCTTGCCTTGCACGGCGTATCTGGGCCTGACCGTCAGCAAACCGCCGCTGGACAACGCATTGGTGCGTCGGGCGCTCTCCGCCGCGCTGGATCGGGCCACATTGGTGCAGCAAAGTGGTGTAGGGTTGGCTGCACCCGCTCATACGTTTGCCCCGTCGCCGGTTTTTGGCTCGGCAGCGGGTGACGCCACCCTGGCGTCATGGGCTGTGTCTCCCGCCCAGGGGGGCTGGGAGGCCGACCGCGCGCTCACGCAGGCGCGCGCCTGGCTGGCCGAAGCAGGCTATGCCGATGGCGCCGGGCTGCCACCGCTGACGTTGCTCTACAACGCGTCCGACGAATCCGCAGCCACTGCGCAGGCCGTGGCTGGTATGTGGCAGAACGGGCTGGGTATCACCGTCACGCTGCAAAGTCTGGCGTGGCCCGAGTTCATCGCTCGGTTGGAGGGTGACACACCGTCAGACCAGTTGCCGCACGCCTGGCGGATGGCCTATTGTGGCGACTATCCCGATCAGGCGGCCTGGCTGGGGCAGTTCAACACTGACCGGGCTTTGGACCGCCTGCGCTGGGCCAGTGTGGCCAGCGCGGCGAGCGCAACCGACGCACGCAGTTTCAATCAACTGCTCGCGGCCGCGCAGGGCAACAACGATCCAGCCGAGCGTCAGGCGCTGTATCAGCAGGCCGAGCGCATCCTGAACGACGAAGCCGCGGCGCTGATACCTCTCTACCATTATAGCGTGTGGTATTTGACCCGCCCCAGCCTGGAGCGTACCTATTGGACCGCCACCGGCAATCGCCTGGAAAACTGGCGCAGCGGTGCGCCGTAGCCTGCTGATTTGGGGTGTGGAATTAACATTGTACAAACAACTTGATTTGCATTGTCCAAAATTTTGTGGTATGCTCTAGAGACAGCGAGAAAGGGTTGATAAAACCACGTCGTAGGTGTGCGATTTGGCATATTACGCTGCATCGCTATAATGTGCTTGACCAGTGTAAGCGCCTTGGCGGTGATGTGCGCTGGGACTTTTGCTCCACGATGCCCCATGAGTCGATTGGTTATTTTCTATTACCATCGCGTTGCAGGTGCCCCCGCGAATTCTCGTCTTTGCTTCAATCTGGTATCCCCGATGTCTGTCACCACTGGAACATGCGCCTCCGTGGTTGACAGTAGCTATACGGCGCGTGGCAACTTCAATTTTGTTCGGAGGAGAAGATGAAGAATCTGAAGTTACTCTCTCTGGTGGCCATTCTGGTCATCGCTTCCATGGTCCTTGCGGCTTGTCCGGCGCCTGCGCAGCCGGCAGCGCCTCAAGTGGTCACTCAGATCGTTGAGGTCGTGAAGGAAGTCGAGAAGACGGTGGAAGTCGTAAAGGAAGTCGAGAAGCCGGTTGAGGTCGTGAAGGAAGTCGCTGCTGAAGACTTTTCGACCCCCCACCCGATCCTGAGCGACGTCAAAGTCCGCCAGGCGATTGCCTACTGCCTGGATCGCAAGGCCTTGATCGCTTCCGTCTACCCCTATGTGGAAGATGGCACGACCCTGGAGATGGACTCCTTCCTGCCCAAGAGCCACTGGGCGTACAAGGGCCCCTATGCTGATATGCCCATGTTCGACGCCGAAAAGGGCAAGGCCCTGTTGGATGAAGCTGGCTGGACACTGCCCGAAGGCGCTGCCGTCCGCCAGAACGCTGCCGGCGAAACCCTCGCCGTGAAGTTCACGACCACCAACGCCCAATTCCGCCAGACTTGGTCCGCCGTGGCCCAGCAGAACCTGGCCGACTGCGGTATCCAGTTGATCACGAACTTCACCCCTGGTTCCTGGTGGTTTGGTGATACGACGGGCCTCGCCCGCCGCGACTTCGAACTGGGCGCTTTCGCCTGGGTCGGCCAGGCCGATCCCAGTGGCCGCACCCTCTATGCCTGTGACCAGGTGCCCGTCCCCAGCAACAACTGGGAAGGCCAGAACTACATGGGCTGGTGCAATGAGACTGCCAGCGCCGCCATCGTGAAGGCTAACAACACCCTGATCCGCGATGACCGTATTGCTGCTTATGACACCGTCCAGAAGGAATTCGCCAAGGACGTCGTCTCTATCCCCGTCTTCCAGCGTGCCGAGGCCGAAGCATGGAGCGCCAATCTTGAGGGCACCCGTGCAGATTCCACCGAGTATGCGACGGCCAACCTGCAGGAATGGAAACTGGCTGACGGCGGCGATACCATCGTCATCGGCATGACCCAGGAACCGGACAGCATGTGGAGCCTGGTCTCCAGCATGGCCGCCCAGCGTTTGGTGATCATCCCCGCCAAGGGCGTTATGACCACGCAGTACAGCTATGACTTCCAGGCTGCCCAGCAGGATGGCCTCTCGACGATTGAAAGTGGCCTGGCCACCAACGATTCGGTCGAGGTCAAGGCTGGCGATATGGTGTATAGCGCCAGCGGCGAAACCGTGGCTCTGGAAGCCGGCGTCAAGGTCTTCGATGCCGAGGGTAAAGAAGTTGAGTTCACCGGCTCCGAGACTATCATGATGCCGCAGTTGAAGGTCACCTACAAGGTGAAGCCTTACACCTGGAGCGATGGTACCGCCGGTTCCGTGGCTGACATGGAATTGGGCTTCAAGGTTGACTGCGACAAGGAATCGGGTGCGGTTGAGTTCATCACCTGCAATGCGATCCAGGACAAGACCTTCGCTGCCGATGCGCTGGAAGCGACCGTGACCTATGTTCCTGGTTTCCAGGCCCCGACCTATCACCTGTATCCGTTCGCGATCTACCCGAGCCACCAGGTTCTGGCCGATGGCCGCAAACTGGCTGATGTGCCGGCTGCCGAATGGGCCACCCTGCCCGAGATCGCGGAAACTCCGCTCTCCTTCGGCCCCTACGCTGTCAAGGAATGGGTCAAGGGCCAGTCTCTGACCCTGGCAAAGAATGAATTCTATGCTGGTGATGTGGCTACCCCGAACGTGATCTATGTCTTCGTGGCTGACACCAACCAGGCCGTGGCCCAGTTGCTGAACGGCGATGTGGACTATCTGGATGACTCGACCTTGGGCGCTGGCGCTGAAGTTCAGACCGTGATTGACGCTGCCAAGAGTACTGGCAACGTCAAGTATGAAATCAGCCCTTCCGCCACTTGGGAACACATTGACATCAACCTCTTCACCAAATAAGTTTGGTCCTCGTCTGGATGAAGGCCATCAGGCTTCCATCCTTAACTGAACTTCGGTGACCGCATCGGGCGGGCACGTCCGCTGGGATGGGCCCGCCCGATTGTTTTAGGCGCATCAAATACTCCTCTTCTTGGCGTGTTGTTAAACGTCGGGGGCGTGTCTTGATTTTGCCCAGCAAGGAGGCGTTCGATGACGAATTACCTGATCCGTCGTGTTTTCCAGATGGTGATTGTTGTACTCCTGGCCGCGCTGTTTACCTATTTCCTGTTTACTGTATCGCCGGGTGGCCCGCTCGCTGGTATCCAGCAGCAACAACGTCGCTTAACGCGAGAAGACATGGCCCGTTTGCGTGCCCAGTACGAAATGGACTTCTACTGGCCCTACCGGTTCTCTCGCTGGCTGATCGGTCAGCCCAGCGGCCCCATTGTGATTGGCGGCCAGGAGCGCTTCACCAATCTCGCGGTTGGCTGTTATCTGCCTCGCGATGAGCAGCGTGTCGTGCAAGATGGTAAGGAAGTTATCCTGCCCAAAGGATGCGACCAGTATGTTTATCTGGCCGATATTCCTGAACTGCACCCCGCCAGCCGTTCCAGCAAGGGCATCTTGCGCGGCGACTTCGGTCAGTCAACGGTGATCCGGCCCGGTCGGCCCGTTTTCACCGAGATGATGTCCCGCTTGCCGGCCACGCTGGAGTTGATGCTCCTTTCAACTTTCCTCTCCTTCCTGTTCGGTATCCCCATCGGCATCTATAGTGCGATCAAACAATACTCGAAATTCGACTATACCTTTACGATGATTTCGTTTATTGGATCGGCCATGCCAACCTTCTTCTTTGGTCTTTTGCTGATACTGCTGT
This sequence comes from Anaerolineae bacterium, assembly GCA_049299095.1. Taxonomy (GTDB): domain Bacteria; phylum Chloroflexota; class Anaerolineae; order JAAEKA01; family JAAEKA01; genus JAAEKA01. The sequence continues at coordinate 49,559 of JBAQWV010000161.1, forward strand.
TATCAGTATTTCCCAACCTCGTCCAAGATCAGTTACCCTGGTTACCGCGCCTCCCACCCGGCTCGCGCCTTGCTGTTCGCCCGTATGATGTGGCGAACTGGCTGCCGCGCGTTCAACCGGGCACCGGGATGGATCGCTTCCTTCATTTACTCATGCCGGTCGGCGTGTTGACCTTCTTCTACATGGCAACCTGGAGCCGCTTCGTGCGTTCCTCGATGCTAGAGGTCATGCGTCAGGACTATGTTCGCACGGCACGCGCCAAGGGTCTTAAGGAACGCACTGTGATCGTCAAACATGCGTTGCGGAATGCTTTGATCCCCTTTGTAACCGTGGCTGTCTTGACAATTCCTGGCTTTTTCTCCGGCGCAATTATCACCGAAACAGTCTTTGCCTGGCCGGGAATGGGGCGCTTGTACTTCGATGCGCTAGCGCGCAGCGATTGGCCGATTGCTCTGGCCTTCATCTTCATCTCGGCACTGCTGACCGTGATTGCCACCTTGCTGGGTGACATTCTCTATACGGTAGTAGATCCGCGCATCAAGTACAATTAGCCTCAAGGCGTGCAAACCCTTGAAGCTCAGATAATTGATTGGGAGTAAACCTATGGCAACAGTAGCTCAACCCGTTTTCCCGCGGGAAGCGGCTGAAGAGGAAAAGACTGAGGGCCAGCTACGAGTTATCTTGCGACGTTTTAGACGTCACCGACTCGCGGTCATCTCGCTCATCCTGATCGGCCTGATCTTTCTGGCTTCCCTGCTCGCTCCCGTGCTCGCACCGTTTGAGCGCGACGCAATTGACCTTTCTTCGAATACCCGCCCTGCACCTCCTGGCACAGTAGATGCCAGTGGCCGTGTTCACTACTTGGGAATTGATCACTTGGGGCGTGACTTGTTCACACGTGTGTTATACGCCGCGCGCGTCTCCATGTCCATCGCTATCCTGGTGGTGTTGATCTCGGAAACTTTTGGTTCGCTGATTGGTGCAGTCGCAGGCTATTACGGTGGCTGGGTAGATACATTTATTTCGCGTGTCATCGAATTTATGTTGACAATTCCTCAGCTTCCTATTTTGTTGATCATCTCGGCCATTTTATTGCGTCGTGATGTCGTCTTACCGCTACCAGGCTTTCTGGACCGCTTTTTAAGCAGCTTGCTGCTGGCTCCCCCGCGTGAAGCGCAGAAGGTGGTCGTTCTCGTCCTGGTACTGGTTATCTTTGGCTGGCTCGGTGCAGCCCGCTTGATGCGCGGTATGGCGCTTTCGCTGAGCAAGCAGGACTTCGTCGAGGCCCTGCGCGCGTCTGGCGCTTCCGATGCCCGCATCATCTTCCGGCATATCATCCCCAACGGTCTGGCCCCCATTCTGGTCAACGCCAGCCTCGGCTTGGGCGGCGTAATCGTGACTGAATCGGCACTGAGCTTCCTCGGCCTCGGTGTGCAGGACCCAACGCCAACCTGGGGTAATATGCTCTCCCTGTCCCAAAGCTATATGTTCCAACACCCCTGGCTACCGTTAGTGCCTGGTGTTTTGTTGGTCATCGTGTCTATCGGTTTCAACTTCATCGGCGACGGCCTGCGAGACGCCCTTGATCCACGCCTGAAACGGTAGGATAACTATGAGCGAAAAGAAGAACAACAACACACCGTCTAAAGTCCTGCTGGACGTGAGCGGACTCAAGACATACTTCTTCACAGAAGCAGGCGTGGTGCAGGCCGTCAATGGCGTAGACTTCACCATCGGCGAAGGCCAGGTCATGGGGCTGGTCGGCGAGTCAGGCTCCGGCAAGAGCGTGACTTCCCTGTCCATCATGCGCTTGCTGGGCGGCTCCGGCAAGGTCGTGGGGGGCAAGGTCATGCTGCGCGACCGCGATCTGGTTACCTTGCCCGAAGAGGAAATGGTCAAGCTGCGCGGCGGTGAGCTATCCATGATCTTCCAGCAGCCCACCAGCTGCTTGAATCCGATCTTCCGTGTCGGCGATCAGGTCGCTGAAGTGTTAATTCAGCACCAGGATATGACCAAAGAACAGGCTTGGGATCGCGCTGTCGAAATGCTGGGTCGTGTCGGCATCCCCGATCCGGGCCGTCGCGCCAAATCCTTCCCGCATGAAATCTCCGGCGGCCAGGCCCAGCGCGTCATGATCGCAATGGCTCTGTCTTGCTTGCCGGACTTGCTGATTGCCGACGAACCCACCACCGCACTCGATGTGACCATTCAGGCCCAAATTCTCGATCTGATGCGCCGCATGCAGAGTGAGCTGGGCACAACCATCCTGCTCATCACCCACGACCTCGGCGTTATCGCCGAGATGTGCGACTATGTCGCTGTCATGTATGCCGGGTTGATCGTTGAGTACGCCGATGTGCATACCCTCTTCGACAACCCCATGCATCCTTACACGGAAGGCTTGATGGCAGCCATTCCCGTTCTCGGCGACATCCGCGATTCCCTGGCCGTGATCCCCGGCACCGTTCCCGACCTGATTAACCTGCCGTCGGGCTGCAAATTCTCACCGCGTTGTCCTTATGCCAAACCAGTGTGTAGTGAGCAGGAACCGCCATTGATCGAAGCCCAACCTGGACATCGCGTGCGCTGCTGGATCCACAATCCAACCACCAGCGCACAATGGGCCGGGTATACCAAGACCGACTGGCGCTTCACCGGCGAGGAAGTTTTCGTCGCCAGTACGCCAGCCTCCACAGGAGGAAGCAATGGCCGATAAACTAGGTGCCACCAACAAGGATATGTTGGTCGTTCAAGACCTGAAAAAATACTTCCCTGTGCGTTCCGGCCTCCTCCAACGCGTCAATGCTTGGGTCAAGGCCGTGGACGGGGTGAGCTTCACGATCCGCGAAGGCGAAACCCTGGGGCTGGTAGGCGAGTCGGGCTGTGGCAAAACCACCGTCGGGCGCACCATTCTCCGCCTGGTCCCTTCCAACGGCGGCAGCGTGTTCTTTGACGGCGAAGATGTCTTTAGCATGAGCAAGCGCGCGTTCAAGCCAATGCGCCGTAACATGCAGATCGTCTTCCAGGACCCCTATTCGTCGCTTGATCCTCGTATGCCGGTTGGCGAGATCATCTCCGAAGGCATGATGATTCACGGCATCGGCACGCCAAAGGAACGCTCGGAAACTGTCAGCGAGTTGCTGAAGACTGTCGGTATGAATCCATACCACGCACGCCGGTATCCGCATGAATTCTCCGGCGGCCAGCGGCAGCGCATCGGCATCGCCCGCGCGTTGGCCCTGAAACCGCGCTTCATCGTCTGCGACGAACCGGTGTCCGCACTGGACGTATCCGTGCAGTCTGCCGTGCTGAACCTGCTGCGCTCCTTACAGCATCAATTCGGTCTGACTTATCTCTTCATCGCACACAATCTGAGCGTGGTAGAGCACATCAGCGACCGCGTAGGCGTCATGTACCTGGGCAAGATGGTTGAGCTAACCACGCGCGAGGCCCTCTTCCGCAATCCGTTGCATCCCTACACCCAGGCGCTGCTGTCGGCCATCCCCATGCCCGATCCTGAACACAAACAGGAACGCATCGTACTGACGGGAGACGTGCCCTCCCCGCTCAATCCGCCATCCGGCTGCCGCTTCCATCCGCGCTGCCCGCGTATGATGGACATCTGCAAGCAGGAGGACCCTGTCTTCGAACAGAAGCACCCCGACCACTGGGTCGCCTGCCATCTGTACACCTCCACCGGCGAGCTGACGCCCCAGGCACTGGCAACCAACGGCGCAGTTACCACAGCCACACTGTAAAATTAGATTGTTCCTTCACCTAAAAAGCCGCACCGTAATGGTGTGGCTTTTTAGGTTTGCAAGTCGGTGGTTGGCTCCATGTTCGACATGCCGCCGACCAGGTGACCATCCCACGAAGCCGCATCTTCGCGCGGCTCAATATGGATCGTGACAAAGGTGTTGGGCAACGCGTTCTCAATGCGCGTCTCGATCTCCGTTGCCACATCATGCGCTTTCTGCACAGTATCGCTGCCCGGCACCAGCAGATGAAAGTCAATAAAGCGTCGCGCACCGGATTTGCGCGTGCGCAGCGCGTGATAGGGCGTGTCCGGCCCGACCACCGCGTCAATGGCTTCCTGCACAATCATCACTTCGCGCGCTGGCAGGGCCATGTCCATCAGCCCAGCAGTGGAGCGGCGCAGCAACTGCACCCCCGTCCACACAATGTTCAACGCCACACCCATTGCCAGCAGCGGGTCGAGCGTCTGCCACCCAGTCAGCGCCACCAACGCCACGCCCACCACCACCACGATGGAAGTCCACACATCCGTCATCAGGTGATGGGCATCGGCTTCCAGCGCGATGCTATCCTGCTCCCGCGCCACCCGCAGCAACACGCGCGATACACCGAAGTTGATAACAGAAGCAACCAGTGCAATCGCTCCGCCCAGCCCTACATTATCTACCGGCGCAGGGTGCAACAGGCGCTGCGCCGCGGAAATGATAATGCTGCCCGCAGCAAAGAGAATCAGCGTACCTTCCGCACCGCTGGAGAAGTACTCGGCCTTGTCATGGCCGTAGGCATGATTGCTGTCTGGCGGTCGGTCAGCATAGCTGACAGCCGCAAACGCGATCAGCGACGCCGTCAAGTTGACGAGCGATTCCACTGCATCTGACAGCAAGCCAACAGAATCAGTCAGGTAAAAAGCTGTGAACTTGAGTAACAAGGTGGCGATGCTGGCGGCCACCGAAAGCAGAGCAACACGTCGGGTAATAGACATAAGATAAAAGGGAGTTATACAGTCAGTTTGTGGATCGTCATCGCCTGATTTCCTGGCCAAGACTTCACCGCTTGAGCCGCGAAGCGCCCCGCCGAGGAGCAAATGACACAAATCGGCCAGTACTACGCGGCAAAGAACACCAGCCTCAGCCCGCGCCCGGCCCGGCGGGACTTCGTGCGTTTCAGACGACAAATTGGATCAGCCTGAGCAGTATACAACGATGTGCGCCGTGCAGAAAAATAGCGCACTGAAGGCTTGGGCGTCCAGCCTTGCACAAGTATAATGCCCTCATGTCTGTCGCCCACGCCCTGGAACTGTTACGCCGCGACCCAGGCTTCATGCGCAACGTCACTGCCTGGGATCAACGCGCGGCCCGCGCCGCTCAAACCACTCCCTTGCCCGCAGCATTAGACGAGCGGCTGCGCGCGGCCTTGCAGCGCCGCGGCATCGTCAGCCTGTACAGCCACCAACGTGCGGCCTGGCACGCAGCCCAGGCCGGCGAAAACTGGGTGGTTGCCACCGCCACCGCCAGCGGCAAAACCCTCTGCTACAACCTGCCCGTGGCCGACACGCTGCTGGCTGACCCCGCGACCCGCGCACTCTATCTCTTCCCCACCAAAGCCCTCGCGCACGACCAACTGGCAGAGCTGCAACGCCTCGACGCTGAACTGGCGCAGCCGCCAGCCTTTGCCCTGCGCGCCGCAGCCTATGACGGTGACACCCCCGCCCGCGACCGCACGCGTGTCCGCCGCGAGGCGCGCGTGCTGCTCACCAACCCCGATATGCTGCACACCGGCCTGCTGCCCCATCATCCGCAGTGGGCTGAGTTCTTCAGCGGCTTGCGCTATGTCGTGTTAGACGAATTGCACACCTACCGCGGCGTGTTCGGCAGTCATGTTGCCAACGTCCTCCGCCGCTTGCAGCGCATTTGCCGTTTCTACGGCGCGGCCCCCCGCTTCTTCTGCACCTCCGCCACCCTCGCCAACCCGCGCGAGCTGGCCGAACGTCTGCTGGAAGCGCCGGTCACCTTGATTGACAACGACGGTTCACCGCAGGGCGAACGCCATTTCATCTTCTACAATCCGCCCATTGTGGATCGCGAGCTGGGGCTGCGCCGCTCCAGTCTGCTCGAAACCGAAGAAATCACCGCGACCCTGCTTGACCAGCAGGTACAGACCGTGGTGTTTGCCCGCACGCGCGGCGCGGTCGAGGTGCTGCTCACCTATCTGCGCGAGCGTGTGGCGCGCACAACTGGCGCAGCCGCGGCTGCCAGCATCGCCGGATATCGCGGCGGCTATTTACCGCTGGAACGTCGCAGCATCGAAGGCGGCCTGCGCAGCGGCGCATTGCGGGCTGTGATCAGCACCAACGCACTAGAACTGGGGATTGACATCGGCGGGCTGGACGCGGCGGTGCTGGTTGGTTTCCCCGGCGCCATCGCCAGTGCGCGGCAGCAAGCGGGCCGTGCCGGACGTCAGGCGGGCGTGGCCGCGGCGATTTTGGTTGCCTCCGGCGGCGCACTCGATCAATATATCGTCACCCATCCTGAATACGTGCTGCAACGCAACCCCGAATACGGCCTTGTCAACCCCGACAATCTCGCGCTACTTTCCAGCCATCTGGCCTGTGCCGCGTTTGAACTACCCTTCCGCGCAGGGGAGCGTTTTGGACAACTCGCTTACACCGAAGAGCTGCTGGCAGTGCTGGCCGAAGCGGGCGAAGTGCAGCAGCACGGTGGCGACTGGTTCTGGCTGGGCGAGGGCTATCCCGCCCAAGCTATCAGCCTGCGCACCGCTTCCCCCGACAACGTTATTATCCACAGCCAGGACCCAGCCAGCCCCGCGGGCATGGTAATCGGCCAGATCGAGCGCGCGGCCGCGCAGGCTATGCTTCACGCGGGCGCGGTCTATCTGCATCAGGGCCAGTCGTACCTGGTCGAACACCTCGATTGGGAGGCCGGGCAGGCGTGGGTACGTCCCGCGTCACTCGATTATTACACCATCGCCAGCGGCAGCCAGCAGGTGGATGTGCTGGCCGAGCAGGAACAGCGCCGTGCAGGCGGAGTCACGCTGGCCTATGGCCCGGTGCAAGTGCGCAGCCAGGTCAGCGGCTTTCGCCAGATCAAGCTACACACGCACGAGACCCTCGGCTTCGGCGAAATCATCCCCCCGCTGCCGGAGCAGGTGCTGGAAACCGACGCCTTTTGGCTGGGGCTGGACGAAGAGCTGCTGGGGCCGCTGCGCGCGGCGGGACAGTGGCGCAGTGACCCCAACGATTACGGCCCCAATTGGCAACAGCAACGCGATGCCGCGCGCGCGCGCGATGGTTATCGTTGCACCGTCTGCGGTGTGCCAGAACAGCCGGGCCGTCAGCACGATGTGCATCACAAGCAGCCCTTCCGCTCTTTTGGCTATGTGCGCGGCCAGAACGACGCCTACCGGCAGGCCAATCAGGTGGACAACCTGGCAACGCTCTGCCGCCATTGTCATCAGCGCGTTGAGCAGGGACAGCGCTTGCGCACCGGACTGGGCGGGCTGGCCTATGCGCTCAGCAGCCTGGCCCCGCTGCGCCTGATGTGCGACCCCGGCGACATCGGCATCGTGGCTGAAGCCCGCTCCGCCCGCACCAGCCAGCCCGTGATTACGATCTACGAGCAAGTGCCCGCGGGTATTGGTTTTAGCCGTCATTTATACGAGCAGGGGACGGAACTATTGGCCGCGGTCATTGAACAGGCCACGCACTGTCCATGTACCGCGGGCTGCCCGGCCTGCATCGGACCGGTTGCCACGGAACAGCAAGACGACCTGAATGCCAAGCAGTTGACGCTGGCTCTCGCCGCGGCTTGCCACAGTGCTTTAATCGCCGCGTTGCCGGTTTGAGCGGATGGCGCAGACTGCTTGCAGAATCGCCGTAGCAACCCTATAATGCCCGCAGCCCGCGCCATTACTGGCCGAAGCTGCCCGGATTTTGTTCCCGGAGGTTCACATGACAGATATTTTCCAAAAAGCATTTCAGTTCTCCACCGTCAAAGAAGCCATTGCCAGCGGTTATTATCCCTATTTTATCGCGTTGGACGGCAACGAGGGCACCGAGGCCGTGTACCACGGTCGCCGTCTGCTTATGTTCGGATCGAACAATTATTTGGGCCTGACAACCCATCCCAAAGTACGCGAAGCTGCCATCCGCGCCATTGAACAGTACGGCACAAGCTGCACTGGCTCGCGCTTCCTGAATGGCACGCTGCAAATGCACGAGCAGTTGGAGCATGAGTTGGCCGAGTGGGTGGGCAAGCCTGCCGCGCTGGTGTTTAGCACCGGCTATCAGACCAACCTCGGCACGATCAGCGCGTTGGTCGGGCGGCGTGAAGTCGCCGTGCTGGACAAGGACGACCACGCCTCGATTGTAGACGGCGTGCAGCTCTCCTTTGGCGACATGAAGCGTTTTCGTCACAACGACATGCAGGATTTGGCGCGCGTGCTGGCTGCGCTGCCGGAAGACACCCCGCGCATGGTGGTGGTGGATGGCCTGTTCAGCATGGAGGGCGACATCGCCCCCTTGCCAGAGATGATCCCCATCGTGAAGCAGTACGGCGCGCGGCTGATGGTGGACGATGCGCACGCGATGGGTGTGCTGGGGGGTGGCCGCGGCACGGCTGCGCACTTTGGCGTAACCGACGATGTAGACCTGATCATGTCCACTTTCAGCAAGTCCTTTGCCAGCCTGGGCGGCTTTATCGCGGGCGATGCTGATGTGATCAGCTTCATCAAGCATGTGGGCCGTTCCATGATCTTCAGCGCCAGCATCCCGCCGAGCAACACCGCGGCCGCGCTGGCCGCGCTGGATGTGATGCGCAGCGAGCCGGAGCGCGTGCAGCGGGTCAATGATAACGCCGCATACATGCGCAAGGAACTGCATCGCCTTGGCTTCGACACCGGCAGCAGTTGCACGCCCGTGGTACCGATCATCATCGGTGAAGATCAGATTTGTTTCGCGGTGTGGCGGCAGCTTTTCGATGCGGGCCTGTTTGTCAATCCCGTTATCAGCCCAGCCGTGCCGCCTGGCCGCGCGCTACTGCGCACCAGCTACATGGCCACGCACACCGTGGATCAAATGGATCAGGCATTGGCGATTTATGAGCAGGTGGGCAAGGCGTTCGGCCTGATTTGAACCGCTGAACCCTGCGCCAATTTTTAAAATCGTTGTACAAGCAGACAACAAAAAGCCGAGCTTCATACAAAGCTCGGCTTTTTGTCCTTAAAAAGGGTGTGCGCTCCGGTCAGCCCGTCCGGAACGCACACAGGGGAGAGGAGGGGGAAGGAAATACAACGCAAGACACTCACATAACGCTGGGTTTCCGCAAAAGGTTCCCGAAAGCGTTGACTTTTTTTGCGCTTTGACTAAGATGACGGTATGCACTCACTGCAACTACGACAACGGGACTATCTGCTGCGCATCAGCCGCGCCATGACCGCCCGCCTCGACCTGCCTTCGCTGCTGCGCCTGATTTTGAACAGCGCCGTGGAGATGGTCGGCGGCGAAGTCGGCTTTTTGGTGCTGCGCCAGCCCGATGGCCGTATTATTCCCAAGGCCATCTATGGCCTGCTGCCCGACACGGCTAATCAGGTGGTGGCAATGCTGCGCGAGAGCCGCGATCTAACTCTGGCCGCGGACGGAACCTGGCGCTTGCCGGAGCTGACTCTGCCTCTGCTCTCCGCCGCGTCCGGCATCCCGTTGCGGCAGGTGGTGCAAATGCCGCTGCGCAGCGAAGAGGAGATGGTCGGCGCGATCTATGTGTTTCGCAGTGGCAGCGCGGCCTTCGGCGTTAACGAGCGGCAGGTGTTGCAAAGCTTTGCCGACCAGGCCGCGATTGCCGTGCGCAACGCGCGCCTGTACGAGCAGGCCAACGCCGAAACGCGCCGCCTGAACGCCATCATCGAAAACAGCGCCAACGGGGTGATGATCCTCTCGCCCGACCGCCGCGTGTTGGTGATGAACCGCGCCCTGGCCTTGCTGACTGGCTGGACGGCAGAAACCGCACGCGGCGAGCCGTGTTGGAAAGTGTTTGCATTGGAAAACAGCGCAGGCCCCAATCCGTGCGCCACCGAAAACATCCCGTTGATCCAGCGTGAACTGGACCCCGCCGCGCCGCCGCCCCCTTCGCTCTATGTGGAGGGTGATTTACAACAACCGGGCGGTACGCGCGTCACCGTAGGCGCCACCTATACACCGCTCTACGACGGCGAAGGCCGCCTGTTGAACATCATTGTCAATGTGGTAGACATCACCCGCTTCCGCGAGGCCGAGCAGATGAAGTCTACCTTTGTCAGCGTGATTTCGCACGAATTAAAAACCCCAGTCGCGCTGATCAAAGGCTATGCGGGCACGTTGGGCCGCCCCGACGCCTCATGGGATCATGCCACACTGGCCGACGGGCTGGCTGTGATCGAAGAAGAGGCAGACCGGCTCAATGCGCTGATTGACAACCTGCTGGATGCCAGCCGCATTCAGGCTGGCGGCTTCCGTATGGATTTCAGCGAGGTAGACTTACAGCGACTGGCGCGCAAGGTGGTGGATGGCTTTCGCACGCAAACCAGCAGCCACACGTTCGAATTCGATTTTCCCGCAACACTGCCGCTGGTGATAGCCGATGAAGCCCGCATTCGTCAGGTGTTGGACAATCTGGTGAGCAACGCGGTCAAATATTCCCCTGATGGCGGCTTGATCCGGCTGGGCGCGTGGCAGGACGCGCACGGAGTTACCGTCTATGTGGCCGACGAGGGGATTGGTATCCCCTACGCGGATCAGGAACGCCTTTTCCAAAGCTTTTACCGCGTCGATTCGGGTATGCGCCGTCAAACCAAGGGCACCGGTCTGGGGCTATACCTCAGCCGGGCCATCCTCGAAGCCCACGACGGGCGTATCTGGATGCACAGCGAGCCGGGCAAGGGGTCAACGTTCTTTTTCTCCTTACCTCACCTGGGAACAGACGATAACGAGCTATGAGCCAACATATTTTGATCGTTGACGACGAGTCGCGCATGCGTCGTTTTGTGCGCATGAACCTCGAATTGGAAGGCTTTAGAGTTAGCGAAGCCAGCGACGGGCTGGATGCGGTGCGCAAGGTGCGCGAGGAAATGCCCGATCTGGTGGTGCTGGATGTAGAAATGCCGCAACTGGATGGCTTCGAGACTCTGCGTGAGCTGCGCCGCGCCTCTCCAGTGCCCGTGATCATGCTGACTGTGCGCGGTGACGAGGAAGACCGCATCAAGGGGCTGGACCTGGGCGCCGACGACTACGTGACCAAGCCTTTCAGCGCGCGCGAGCTGGTTAGCCGTATCAACGCCGTGCTGCGGCGGGTAGAGTTAAGTTCGCCGCCCAGCGAGCGCAGCAGCCGTATCGAGGTGGATGACCGGCTGTCGGTGGATTTTGATCGCCGCGAGGTGCTGGTGGAGGGGGAATTGGTGCGTCTGCGTCCCACCGAATACCGGCTGCTGTACCATTTTATGCAAAACCCCGGCCGCGTACTGACACACGAGCAACTATTGTCTAAAGTGTGGGGGCCGGAATACGTAGACGATAACCAACTGCTGCGCCTGTACGTCACCTATCTGCGCCAGAAGATCGAGCCAGACCCCTCCAACCCGCGTTATATCTTCAATGAGCGCGGTGTGGGCTATCGTTTTGTGGATTTTGGACGAAGCCGCGTCCTTGCTTCGCCTAGCACCGTGTGGTAGAATGGAGACACTTGGTCGGGCTGTGTCCCGACCGGTGTTTTGTCCATGAACGATCTTCTCCGCTCCCCACTTGGCCCCGCCATCGTTTTGCTGGTTGCCAGCATTCTGTTGCGCGTCTTGGCCAGCCCACGCCGCCCGGCCGTTCTGGCCCTGCTCACAGTTCCCCCTCTCCTCATCAGCTTGTTGCTGTTGACAACATTGCGCGACCGCGGCTCGGTTGTCAGCGCGCTGAACTGGTGGCCGCTGGTCACGCCGTCGCTGCGCGTGCAGTGGGTGCTGGATGGCTGGAACTGGCTGAGCGCGCTGCTGCTGCTGCTGCTGGGCATGAGCGCGCTGTTGATGACCTGGCGTATACCCGCCAAACGCTCCGGTGCGTATCACGGCCTGAGCTTCGCACTGCTGGCTGCCGCATTGATCACCGTGGTTTCCGATAACTTGATGACTGTCGGCGCGGCCTGGGTCGCCACTGACATCTTGCTTGTCGCACGCACGCGCGGCAGTCGAGCGCAAGGTACCACCGCGCCGGTGTGGCTGGAGGTGGCGGGCAGCCTGCTCATGCTGGTCTCCATCAGCATCACCAGCCTGTCCACCGCGTCCACCACCCTGACCGCGGCCCGCCTGCCGCAAGAGCCGTTGGCCTTGCTGCTGGTGGTGGCTGCCCTGCGTATGGCCGCTTACCCGCTGCATATCTGGCTGGCGCCATCCGGTGTCCCGCGCGACCGTGGCACGCAAGTATTGATCAACGGGCTGGGGCTGGTGACAGGTGGTTGGTTGATGGGCCGCATCATCAGCCTGGGCGGCGGCAACTGGCTGACAGACCCGCTCTGGCAGCCGCTGGCCGTGCTGGTAACGCTGCTGGCTGGCTTTGCTGCCTGGACGACGCGCCCGCATGACCGCTTTGCCCTGTTGAGCAGCAGCCGCGCGGCCTGGCTATGGGCGGTGGTGGCTATGACGCCATTGGCCGCGGCCCGCGATGCGTTGGGGTGGGCGCTCGCCAGCGTGGTACTGGCGTTGATTCTGGTGGCTGCGGGTGAAGAGATCAGCGAACGTTGGCACTGGGACGTGCCTGCCCTCGTTGCCGCGGCGACGCTGGCTGGTGTGCCCTTCACCACCGGTATGCCCGTGCGCGCGTGGATGGATGCATCGCAATTTTTATTGCTGTTGCTGCTGGTCGTGGCTGATAGTCTGGCCGTTGCCACTGTACTGGAAAATCGTCGTGCAGTGTTGAAAGACTCCCCTGCACCGGCTTCGGCCTCGTTCTGGCTGTTCAACCTCGGTTGGCCCGCCATTCGGCTGCTTGTTGTGGTCGGGTTAGCGTTGGTGCCCAATCTGTTGTGGGGAGTGCAGCCGACGCGTTTGGCGCGCGAGGCCGATTTTACCAACGTACTCTCTTTTGGCCGCCTGCTTCTGGGGCTGGGGATCGGCCATGCGCTCGCCCTTGTGTTGACGCTGGCGCTCGGTGTTGGTTTTTATCAACTGGCCCACCAGCCAAACTTTAGTCGCCAGCCCTTGCAGCGTCGCCTCGCCGCGGTCGTCAGCCTGAACTGGGCCGTCAACGGCGCACGCTGGCTGTTACAGTGGGCCGAACTGGGCGCACGCAACATACTGGCTGTGGTCGAAGGTGAAGGCTACCTGGGCTGGGTCGTGCTGGCGCTGCTGCTTGCCGCGCTGATCATGCAAATCTAGACCGCATTTGGAAATATTTATGCCGCCGCTTCCTCCCTTTCCCACCCTTGAAACGCTGTTTCAGCAGGCCAAACCACTCCTGGGCACACCGCTGCTGGTCATCATCGCGCTCGGCGTGATGGTCGCAGTAGCCGCGCGCGACTGGCGATTGGTGCTGGTGAGTTTTGTGACGGTATACGCCGCGTTGGCGATCCTGACCGCCACGCTGTTGCCGCCGCAGTGGGCGCTGCTGCGCGTGGTCGTCGGGGGCATGGCCGGCATTATCTGGTACTTATCAGCACAGCAAGCAGGCTGGGGCGGACGGTTTCTGCCCTTTCAGCGCAGTCAGGGGGTGCAGGCGCGCCCACTGGCAACCACTAGCCTGCTGCGCATCCTGCTGGCACTGGCATTGGGCGGGGTGCTATTGGCGTTGCGCCCACGCCTGCCACTCGCCGCGGTCACGTCCGACGTGCGCTTTGTGGTGGTTTGGCTGGCCGCCTTTGCAGTGTTGGGCATGGCGCTGGGCGAAGAAGCCTTGCAAGTGGGTATTTCCCTGCTCTTTTGGTTGGCGGGTACGCAATTACTACTGGCTGCGCTGGAGCAAAACGCCTGGACCTTCTGGCTGCTTAGCTCGCTCGAATTACTGCTGGCACTGGCAACCGGCTATCTGATGGTCACGCGCGGCCCAGTCTGGCGGACCGAGCCGGAGGAGGCGCGCTGATGTCTGGCGTTGTTTTGATCTTTGCCCTGCCGCTGCTGGCCGCCGCGTTGGTGTATTTGTTGCGCCGCTGGCCGCTGCCCTCCAGCTTGCTGGCCGGTTTGGCCGCGCTCGTTCTGGGCAGTTTGTTGTGGCGCTGGCCCAACGATCAGCCTGTTTTGTTTCTGGGGCGCGTGATCCGTGTCAACACACCGGCGACCTTGTTCAACCTGAACTTTGTGATGCATGCCACCGCACAGTGGGTGTTGGGCTGGCTGGCGCTGGCGCTGGCTGCGGTCTATCTCGGCGCGTGGCGGGTGGCGCAAGGACGCACCTTCTTTCCCTTTGGCCTGTTGCTGTTGGCGTTGTTTGGTGCGGTGCTGACGGTCGAGCCGGTTTGGCTGGCGCCGGTTTTGCTGTCTGGCGTGATGGCTATTGCCGCATTCGTTGTTCAGGCTGGCCGCAAAGGCAGCACCCGCGGCGCATTGCGTGGCCTATGGCTGCCGGTGCTGGCGATCCCCCTGTTCCTGGTGGCTGCCTGGCTGGCCCAGCAAGCCTTGCCAGAGCAGCAAAGCAGCCAGCAATTGTTGGTGTTGGCTGCCCAACTTGCCAGTTTCGGCCTGCTGTTGCTGCTGGCTCCCTGGCCGCTGCACGGCCCGGCGGTTAGCCTGGGCGAGGACGGCCCGCCGCTGGTGTCTGCCTGGCTGCTGACGGGGCTGGCTGCGGTGGCGGTGACGCTGTTGCAAGCCTTGCTGGTGCAGTACGACTGGCTGCAAAGCGCCACGTTGTTCTATACCTTGCCGAATGTGCGCCTGCCGGAGTTGTTGCTGTACGGTGGCATGGCTACCTGTTTGTGGGCAGGGTTGGCTGGCGGCGTACAGGTTAACCTCAGTCGCCTGTGGAGCTACGCATCGCTCTTTGCCTGGGGCACGGTGCTGATCGCACTGGGGCTGGGTGCACGCGGCTCGTGGGCGCTCGTATGGCTGATGCTGATTGCACGCAGCGTGGCGATGATCGTGTCTGCGTATGGGCTGGCGGTGCTGCGCGAGCGCGCGGGGGGTGTCACCGATCTCGACGCAGTGTCCGGGCTGGGCACGCGCTTGCCCTGGGTGACGGTCGCTTTCTTGCTGGGCATTCTGAGCCTGGCCGGTATGCCGCTCACTGCGGGCTTTGCCGGGCAGTGGGCGTTGATGCAGGCGCTGGGCAGCACTGACTGGCTGCAAGCTGTGGTGGTGTTGGCGGGTGCGCTGGGTTTGGCTGTGGGCGTGATCCGCAGCATGAGCGCGCTACTTGGCCCGCTACGCAACCTGCTGTTGGAGCGCGAAAGCCGAGTGTTGACCGCGCTGGCGGGTATTGCCATTTTGGCTGTGCTACTACCCGCCCTCTTTCCGACCGTGTGGCTCAAGCCGTTGAGCGCGGTGGTGGCAGCCTTTGCCAGCTCGCCGGGTGGGTTGTAGAGCGGTGAGCATTGGAAGTGAACTAAAAACGCCCTTGCTGTATCCACAAGGGCGCTTTTAATAGCATTATAAGTATCCTAAGCCCTAATGTGTTCGCGGGAACTTTTGTAAACAAGCAAATAAATCAAGGCTCCGATTGAACCAGTGGTAACTACAAGTAGAAGCCAAGGCAATGGATTACGTCCCGCTGATTTAGCATCATTCCACATCCAAATTAGAAACAGGCCGAGCGCAATTGCCAAGTCTACCAATACCTGTGCACCGCCATAGCTTTGGAACTGTTGTGCAAAAATTCCAAAGTAGCCATGTTGCAGTATGGCGAGTGTGGTTAGAATCAAGAAAGCGATCAAGGTAATAAGTAGGGCGATTCTTCGCATGGTGAACTCCTTTTTATACTGTAGATTATGTAGCAGTTGCTACACATTTATTGTAACATACGCTACAATAAATGTCAAGGATACCAAAAAATGAAAAAAACAGAAGTAAAAAGACAACTTATCTTAGGTAAAATTGCCGAGTATTTGCTTGCGTATGGCATGAGAGATGCAAGTCTTCGCCAGTTAGCAGCGAAAATTGGCACAAGCGACCGAATGCTTTTACATTACTTTTCGGACAAGAATGAACTGATGAATGCCGCTCTTAACTTGGTTGCGGCCCAACTGATCGATATATTAGACAGTACCCGTTCGAAACAAATGCCCTTTGAAACACTTATGACTTATCTTGCGGGTATGATCAAAGAACCTGATATTCGCCCTTATTTACGGCTCTGGCTAGAGCTGGCGGCCATGTCAACGGCAAGCGAAGCTTACCGTACTATCGCCAGACAAATCTGTGATAGTTTTTATGATTGGATTAATTCAGTTTTGATAGTAGAAAAAGATGAAGAACGTGCGCCGATGGCTGCGCTTGCTTTTGCTACGATAGAAGGGTTTGTTTTGCTGGATTCGCTCGGTTACGACGCGAAAATTACCAGCGCATTGAAGAGAATTAACGCGAGATAAGCCCAATAAGGGTGTACCCCAAGACAGCGAGGCGTTAGCCATGAGTCGTGATGGCAGCCTTTGCCAGCTCGCCCGGCATGTTATAGAATAGGGACGCGTTCCAAAGTCTATCAAACCGGTGATCGTAAGCAAGATGATAGCTTTTGGCAGCCGAAAGCTGCTATAGTGACGATATACGCAGTCAACCAACGCACCCGCGCTCCCGAGGCGTGGGGCGTTTTTGTGTGAGCATTCAATGAAACAACGACCTTCTGCTCGTTTGAGCGGCTTTTACAAACAAACCCAGGATGAGCGACTGGCAACACTGGCGGGCTGGGCGGAGTTAAGCGCGGCGGAGCTGGCCGCGTTCCGTACTGGCCTCGCCGCTGCACAGGCGGAACGCATGGTAGAAAATGCGTTGGGCGTTTTTGCCTTGCCGCTGGGGCTGGGTGTCAATTTCCTGGTCAATGGCTACGACCTGCTCGTGCCGATGGCAGTGGAAGAACCGTCGGTGGTGGCGGCCGTGTCGAACGCGGCGCGGCTAGCGCGTGTCGGGGGCGGTTTTACCGCGGGCAGCAGCGAGCCGGTGATGATCGGGCAGGTGCAACTGCTGGCTGTGCCCGACCCGCTGCGCGCAGAGGCTGCCGTACTGGCTGCGCAGCCGGAGCTGGCCGCGCTGATTAATCCATTGCACCCTTCGATTGTGCGCATGGGCGGCGGTTTTCGTGGCGTTGAAGTGCGTCATCTGCCGCAAACGCCGGTCGGACCGATGTTGATCGTCCATCTCCTGCTTGATTGTCGCGATGCAATGGGGGCCAACGCGGTCAACACCGCGGCCGAGGCGGCCGCGCCCCTGCTGGAAACGCTCACCGGTGGCCGCGCCAAGCTGCGTATTCTGAGCAACTTGACCGACCGGCGGCTGGCTTGGGCCGCGTGCCGCATCGCGGTGGACGCGTTCAGTGCGGAGGGCGTGTCTGGCCCCGCGGTGGCGCAGGGCATTGTCGAGGCCAACGCGTTTGCCTGGGCCGATCCGTACCGCGCGGCCACGCACAACAAAGGCATTATGAACGGCATTGACCCGGTGGCGATTGCCACGGGTAACGACTGGCGCGCGCTGGAAGCAGGCGCGCACGCGTATGCTGCGCGCGATGGGCAGTACCGCGCACTCACCGACTGGCGGGTCGAGACGGACGCAAGCGGCCAGGCTGTACTGGCAGGTCGCATCGAGTTGCCGCTGGCCGTGGGCATTGTCGGCGGTGCTACCAAGGTGCATCCGGCTGCGCAAGTGGCGCTCAAGGTGCTGGGTGTCGAAACAGCCCGCGAGCTGGCCGAGATTATGGCCGCGGTGGGGTTGGCGCAGAACCTTTCGGCGCTGCGCGCACTAGCTGCCGAGGGCATTCAGCGCGGGCATATGGCGCTCCATGCGCGACATGTGGCGCTGGCCGCTGGTGTACCTGTGGAACTGGCAGATCAAGTGGCCGCGCAGTTGGTGCGCGAGGGACAAATCCGCACCGCGCGGGCTGTAGAGATCCTGCAAGCCCACGCGCTGGCTGCGGAACAGATGGAGTTATCCCATGAATGAACCTAATGACAGTGTCCTGATGCGACCCGACCGGCCCGTCGGGATCGTGGGCTACGGCGCCTATGTGCCGCGCTACCGACTGCCCGCGCGCGAGGTGGCGCGGGTGTGGAGCGGCCGCGATGCCGAATTGCCCATAAAAGAAAAAGCAGTGGCCGGGCTGGACGAAGACACGGCCACCATGTCCATCGAGGCCGCGCGCAACGCGCTGGCGCGGGCGCAGATTGACCCCAAGCGTATTCGTGCGGTATGGGTGGGCAGCGAATCGCATCCATACGCAGTCAAGCCCACCTCTACCATCGTGGCCGAGGCGCTGGACATTGTGCCGTTGACGCAGGCTGCGGACTGGGAATTTGCCTGCAAGGCGGGCACCGAAGCGATGCAGGCCGCGATTGCCTTTGTCGGGTCGGGCATGGCTACGTATGCGTTGAGCATCGGCATGGATACCGCCCAGGGACGCCCCGGCGACGCGCTGGAATATACCGCGGCCGCGGGCGGCGCAGCGGTGTTGATCGGCCCGGCAGCGGAAAGCTTGGCACGCATCGAAGCATCCGTGTCCTACGTGACTGACACGCCCGACTTTTGGCGGCGCGCTCATGCACATTATCCCAGCCACGGTCAGCGTTTCACCGGCGAGCCGGCCTATTTTCACCACGTCAGCAACGCGGCGCGCCTGATGCTGGAGGGCCTGGGACGCAAGCCGGGCGACTACCGCTTCATTGTGCCGCACCAGCCGAACGCCAAGTTTCCGCAGCGGGTGGCCCGTGATTTGGGCTTCAAGGCCGAACAGGTGCAAACTGGCCTGCTGGTCGGACGCATCGGCAATACCTATGCCGGTTCCTCGCTGATTGGCATGACCGCGGCGCTGGATGCCGCGGAGCCGGGCGACCGCATCCTGGTGGTGTCCTTTGGATCGGGCGCGGGCAGCGACGCCTTTTCGCTGGAAGTCACCGAAGGCATCAGCGCCGCGCGTGACCGTGCCCCGCGCACCGAGGATTACATCGCCCGCCGCATCGAAATTGACTACGCCACCTACGCTCGTATGCGTGGCAAGATGTTGATGAAGTAAATGCAAGTAAAGAAGTAGACAAGCAGACAAGTAAACAAGTAGGGAAGTAGAGCAGGTGAAGACGGTTTTTGTCTGCCCTGCCCTTGTCTACGTGTGTACTTCTGTCAGGAGACAATCATGAGACCAGTCTATATTGCTGGCATCGGCCAGACGCCGGTAGGTGAGCAGTGGGAACGGTCGCTGCGGCATATTGCCCACGACGCGATCATTCCGGCGATGCGCGATGCGGGCATTCAACGCGCCGACGCGCTGTACGTGGGCAACATGCTGTCCGGCGATCTGGTGAGCCAGGAACATCTGGGCGCGCTGGTGGCGGACTTTGTGGGGCTGCGCGGCATCGAGGCGTATAAAGTCGAGGCGGCTTGCGGCTCCGGCGCGGCGGCTGTGCGTACCGGCTACATGGCTGTGGCGGGCGGCCTGCACGATGTCGTGATCGTGGCCGGTGTCGAAAAAATGACGGATACCACCGGACGCGACACCACGGCCGGGCTGGCGATGGCCGCCGATCAGGAATACGAAGCCGCGGAGGGGGTGTCGTTTGTGGCGCTCAATGCGCTGCTAATGCGCCGCTACATGTACGAATACGATGTGCCCTACGGCGCGTTTGGGCATTTTGCGGTCAACGCGCACCGCAATGCTGCGGGCAATCCCAACGCCATGTTCCCACAGGCGATCACGCTTGACAGCTACCGCAAGGCCACCATGATCGCTGATCCGATCAATCTGATGGATAGCTCACCCATCTGCGACGGCGCGGCCGCGTTGGTGCTGGTGTCAGAGGAGTATGCGCGGGCGCTCAACAATGGCCGCCGCCCGGTGCGCATTGCCGGCTCTGCGGTCGCCACCGATAGTCTGGCTGTGCATGATCGCCGCGATCCGCTGTGGCTGGAGGCGGCCGCGATCAGCAGCCGCAAGGCCTGGCAGCAGGCGGGCGTGACGCGTGACGATGTTGACCTGTTCGAGGTGCATGATGCGTTTACCATCATGGCAGCGCTATCGTTGGAAGCGAACGGCTTTGCCGAGCGCGGCCGCGGCGTGCGTCTAGCGGAAGAAGGTGACATCGCCATCGGAGGCAGGTTGCCCATCGCCACAATGGGCGGGCTGAAGGCGCGCGGCCATCCTGTCGGCGCGACTGGCGTGTATCAGGTGGTGGAAGCAGTGATGCAGTTGCAAGGGCTGGCCGGGCCAAACCAGGTGCAGGATGCCAACATTGCCATGACGCAAAACATCGGCGGCAGCGGCGCAACCATTCTGACGCATGTGCTGATCGGTGATTAGCGCCGTATGGGTTGCGCTGGCGCGACGCTGAGCCTGTATAATGACGGCCGGAGCAGTCAAAAAGCTGTCAAAAGCTATCAATTGCGAAAAAAAAGACGAAAATACTGAGATTGGTAGCTTTTGGCACGCTGTCTGTGCTAAAATCCCCTTCGGACATGCGCTTGACCGCGCGGTTGACACCGGTTTTTTTAATCCGGTGGCCGGGTACATAGCCTCGGCTTGATAGTAAAAAGGAGTTTTTCAAAATGTCTGTTGCTCGATCTTGGCGAACCCGTAAACAACGCTACAATTTGGTCGGCGAACGCTGCGACCATTGCCATAACGCGATTTTTCCCCCGCGCGACGTCTGCCCGCACTGCGCAGAGCCTGCCCAAACGGAATTTGCCCTCAGCGGGCGCGGCACCGTCTATTCCTATACCACGGTGTTTGATCCTCCCACAGGCTTTGAGGCGTATGCCCCCTATCCGGTGGCGCTGGTGAAGCTGGAAGAAGGGCCGATGGTCACCGCCCAGTTGACCGACGTAGCCGCGCACGATGTGCAGATCGGAATGCCGGTCGAAATGGTCACCCGCAAGCTCAGTGAGCAGGGCGACGAAGGGATCATTATTTACAGCTACAAGTTCCGCCCCACTACACAGGCGCGCCTGGCAGCCTGATGCCGTGCGCCGTGGCGTGCAAACTGCTCATTCCACGAAGATTTCGATGATCTCGTTATCTTCAGGGTCTTCGATCTTGATTAGTTGACCAGTGTTGCCTTGCTTGATTAAAGCAGCGACCTGGTGCAAATCAATCCCCTCCATCTCTGGAACAAAGCGGGCTCCCATTCTAAGCCCTACATCCACCAGACCGATTGGGATCGTGACATCTACTTTGTTGCGCCCCGTGCGCGTGTCGGTGACACGCACCCGTAAATTGCGACCTGATCCAGCCACACTACCAGCCGGTGGTGTGGCTGGTGTGCGTCTACGGTCTGCGGCATCAAGCGCTTCCAGCAAGCGCGCACCATCTTCAGCTTTGATTTCCCCCTGCTCAATCATTTTCAGAATACGGATTTGTTCTTCGGCGGGCATGGTGGCCTCCAGGGCGGCTAAGACAGCAATTTCAGAAGCGGCTCATTTGGTGCATCTATTGCCGTCATGGGCTGGCTACTTCTGTTTTAAGTAGTGTGGATGCGGCGGCGCATGGCCAGATGGTTGCGCACCACACGGAAGCCTGCGTCTTGCAGCGCACTCATCAGTTCAAGATGCTCGCCTTGATGATCCACGCGCACCGGTCGTTGGGGATAATCGGCCAGAAACGCCAGTGCATAGCGCACCAACGGCTGTTCATACTGCCCGCGCACGGTAGGATGCACGGCAAAAGCGAGCTGATGTACCCCCTGCCAGCGTCGTGCGTCAATGGACAACCAGGCCAGCAGACCGGCGCTGCCGTGTATGGCCAAGCGTCGGATGCGATTGCGCCCGGCCAGTTCCCAAAGCCTTTCGCCCATCCGCTGATCGGCTAGTTGCATAAAATCGTGCGAACGCACAGGCCGCCACCACTGCGCTTCTTCACTGCGGCAGGCCGACGTAAGCCGGTACAGCGCCTGCCATTCGTTCATGTTGAAGGGATGCAGGCCGGCGGGCTGGGCCACGGGAGCCAGCCCGGCTGGCAGCTGGTCAAGCTGGAGCCACGCGTCCTGGGTAAGCGGTTCGAAGCCGAGGGTTTCGTACAAGCCGCGGGCGATGGTATTGTCAGTGCGCACTTGCAGCACCGCCCAACTGCCACGGCGTTCGTAGATGCGAGCCAGCGCGGCCTCCACCAGGGCGCGGCCAATGCCACGCCCGCGATAGGCGCGGGTCACGGCCACATTGGCGATCTGCCAGCGCGAGCCGTAAGAATCCATGCGTTGCAGCGTGACGTTGCCGACCACACGGCCGTTTTCCACCCACACAAAGCCCCCCAGCACGTCTTCGAGATACGGATCGGAGCGCGCCATGAAGCTGACCAAGGGGCCGACGCGCGACAACATGCGCAGATCGCGCAGCGCAGCGATGCCACCTGGCTCCAGTTCACCGGAAAAGGCTTCTTCGATTAAGTCAGCCACTTGGTTTAGGTCGCGGCGTGGATCAAGGGGTCGCAACCCATCGTGTGGCGCAGGTTGATCAAGGATAAGTTGGGCGCTCATCTCACCGCAGCGATGCCGCAGAATGAAGCAATTTTGACATAATTCAGGGGTTTTGGCAAGTCATTTCATGCGCGGCTGACCTCTTGAGGGGTGAGTTATTATCGTCAGTGATGTAAACGAGCGATAACAGCGCACTGTGTACCGATTTTGGTCGAAGCAACGACGAAGAATCTGCACCCCCATCCAACCGATAGCGAATTCAGTTGCCATAAACTGCCAGCCATGCTACAATTTAGCTATGCCTATGGAGATTTATCTTGGCGATATCGCGCGCCTGCGCAAGCCCCATCCCTGTGGCGGTTACGAATGGACGGTGGTGCGGCTGGGCGCGGACATTGGCTTGCAGTGTAACACGTGCCAGCGCCGCGTGTTGTTGCCGCGTCGTGAGTTTGAAAAACGGCTTAAGACGTTTGTACAGCGCGGCCAGCCATCTGATACCCCCTCCGCCACTTACATTGTTTAGGCGACCTACCCCAGACGCAAGGTCTGGGGCTTTTCTTAAGCAACGCTTTCAAAGACTGAATAAAAATCGTTTTATCAAACGCATAACGCGGTAACCAAACGTATGACCACACTACCCCGTTCACAGGGCTTCTCTCCTGTCCTGTCAAATCGCTACTTCCAGCGTTTGTGGGCAGCTCAGTGGCTGTCGCAGACGTCGCAGAACACGATCAACTTCATTCTGATCGTGTTAATTGAACGCTTGACCGGCTCTAGTATCCAGTTGGGGCTGATGATCTTGTCCTTCACACTGCCCGGCGTGATCTTCGCGCCGATCAGCGGCATCATCATTGACCGGTGGTCAAAACGACGGGTTCTGGTTGCGTCCAACGCGCTGCGCGTCTTGATGGTGATCAACTATCTCTTGTTGATCGAAATTTTTAGCACACACTATAATGGCTGGGTTTTGTTCGCTTTGTATGCCACAGCCTTCATTATGGCGACCATTGCCCAGTTCTTCAACCCGGCTGAAGCGGCGACCATCCCCTTCCTGGTAGAGCGCAATCACCTGATGGCGGCCAATTCGCTGTTTAACCTCACCCTGGCCCTATCACAAGTCTTCGGTCTGATCATCTTTGGCCCGCTGGCTGTCAAGCTGATTGGCATCGAGGCCGCGTTTGTCATGGTCGCTGTGGGCTATGCACTGGCCGCGCTGTTGGTTAGTCGCCTGCCTGCCGACCAGCCTAACGCCTCGCATCAAGCCTTTTACAACAGCCGACAACGCGCCCAAACCGAGTTCCGTGAGGGCATTGATTTCGTCGCGCGTGACCGCATCGTACTCACCAGCATGATGCACCTGACGCTAATTGCCTCGCTGGTGATGGTTTTGGCGATGCTGGCCCCGGGCATCTCATCGCGCGTCTTTCATCTCGCGCCTGAAGATGCCATCATCGTGTTTGCGCCTGCGGGTATCGGCATGTTACTGGCCGCGGTGGTGCTGGGCCGCTGGGGCGCACGCTTTCCCAAGCCGCGGTTGGTGCGGCTGGGATTGGCGCTGATGACCCTGAGCTATCTGCTGTTTGGCATCATTGCCTGGCGTTTCCAGGTCACCAACCAGCCGCTGATCCTCGGCACGGCCATCATCCATCTGCCCCCAGCCAGCGCGGCGTTAATTCTGACCACGGTTGGCCTTAGCTTGCTGCTGGGCTTGACCATGTCCAGTGTAAATATCGTATCGCAAACGCTGTTGCAGGAGCGCACGCCGGAGCAATTGCGCGGCCGTGTCTTTTCTGTGCAGTTTATGTTGAACAACTTGGTTGGCATTCCCCCCATGCTTGCCATCGGCGCGCTGGCCGACTGGATCGGCATCCCTCCCATGCTGGTGGGCATCAGCGCGCTGGTATTGATCGTCTTGTTGCTCACGCTGCGGCTGGAAGCGCGGCTTCAGGCGGAAGCGGGCAATGCCGAATCATTCTCTGCCCCGGCGACTGGTGTTGAGCCGCCGGTCGAAAGCCCGCCCGATTCTGATCCCTTGTAACCCTGTTGATTGGGAGGTAGGTTTATGCTGCGTAGTGACTTGGTTCGTTATCTGGATCGTTATCTGCGGATTGACGACATCGCCGATTATGGCCCGCAGGGCTTGCAGGTGGAGGGCGCCGCCGAGGTGACACGCATCGCCTTCACCGTAGACGCGGGCTTGCCGTGCATCGAAGCCGCGGCTAAAGTTGGCGCGCAGATGCAGGTCGTGCATCACGGTCTGTTTTGGGGCAACATCCAGCCGATCCGCGGGCCGTTTGGCCGTCGTGTGGCGCGGCTGATCCAAACCAATCTCAATCTGTACGCCGCGCACCTGGCGCTGGATGCCCATCCCGAAGTCGGCAACAATGCCGAGCTGGCGCGCCTGCTGGAGCTAACGGTAGACAGCTGGTTCAGCGAAACCAAGGGAACGGACATCGGTGTGATCGCCACCGCGCCAGAGGGGCTCACTGTGGATGCGCTCGGCGCAGCTCTGAAGGCGCGCCTGGGGGTGGAACCACGGCTGCTGGCCCATGGCCCCAGCACGGTACACCGTGTCGCCATTATCTCTGGCAGCGGTAGTGACGGCATCGCGGAAGCCGCCGCTCTGGGAGCCGACACCTTCATCACTGGCGAAACCTCGCATTCCCACTTTTACGAGGCCAGCGACCATGGACTGAACGTCTTCTTTGGTGGACACTATGCCACGGAAACCGTCGGCCTGAAGGCACTCGGACGCCACCTAAACGGCAAGTTCGGCCTGGAAACGGTCTTTATTGACCTGCCCACCGGCATGTAACCCCGTGTCATCGCGCTAGCGTAGCCACGCCCGCGCCGCGCCCGGCAGCGTTGCCATAGGTGCGCGCTGTACTGTGCAGTCGGGTAGCGATTCGAGGAAAAGCTGGCCGTAGCGTTTAGTCAGTACACGATTATCGAGGATAAGGCATACCCCGCGATCCTGGCGACTGCGGATCAGCCGCCCAAAGCCCTGACGAAAGCGCAGGATTGCATCGGGCACCGAATAGTGGTAAAAGGCATCGTCGAAAGTTTCCGCGCGCGCGGCCACAATCGGATCGTTCGGCACTGCAAAGGGTAACCGCACCAGCACCAAACCGCTCAAGGCTGCGCCTACCACGTCCACCCCTTCCCAAAAACTACGCGTCCCCAGCAACACCGCACGCGGGGTTGTGCGGAAGTTTTCCAGCAATTGCCGCCGACTGCCGCCGCTGCCCTGCTGGAAGAGAGTAATTCCTGCGGCAGCCAGCCCCGGCCCCAGCGCGTCCGCTGTTTGGCGTAACTGCTGATACGCTGTGAACAGCACCATCGTGCGGCCCTCCAGCGCGGAGGCGAGCGCGCGGATCGTGTCTTCCACCTGCCGCTGGAACAGGGGGCCGTTGGGGTCGGAAATGTCCGTCGGCACGAAGATCAGTGTCGAATTTTTGTAATCGAACGGGGAGCCGACTGTCGCGGTGCGCGCATCGCGTGCGTTGAGCCGCTCCTGAATATAGGTGTAGGAACCCGCGGTGCGCAGTGTGGCCGAGGTCAGCACCACCGTTTCCTTCTTCATGAACAGATGCTCCTCCACCAACGGCCCTACATGCAGCGGTGCAACATGCAGTGAGAGACTGCGATCATCGCCGGTCGCCTCCAGCCAGTAGATGCTGCCGCTCGCCGCGTCGCTGACCGCCTCGTGAATGTAGCGTTGCGCGTCGTTCAGCAGCGAGGTCATGGTCAACGTTTCCGCAGCCAGGCTTTCCAGTTCCGGCGATTGCCGCGCGGTCAACAGGTCATTCAAATCCTGGTTCAGCTTGGCCAGCGCCACGGCCAGATCGTTCAGCGGCCCGGCCAGCGTGTCCCAGGCGATTTCCACCTGCGTCCAGCCTGCCTGATTGCGCACCTTCGGCTCCAGGCGCAGGCGCAAGCCATACGCGCCAGGCGCGGGCTGATCGGCAAAGAGAAACTCGCCCAGCACGTTGAAGAACTGACGCAGCAAATCGCGCACTTCCTCGGTCTGCTGTTGTGCGCGCAGGGCCTGCTGCTCCAGCGCAAAGCGTGTTTCCGGCGCAAGTCCCAGGCGTTCCAGGCGGCGCAGCTCATACAACACGCCGCTGCGTCCCTCGCCCCCTTCCGGGTAGATATCGCGCAGCAGCCGCTCCAGATGTGGTTGCGACGCGGTATAGCTCATCTGGTTGGTGGTGGCGTCCTCCAGGTGGTGCGCCTCGTCAATAACGACATGCTCGTAGGCCGGTAGCACCTGATTATCCACGTTGGCATCGGCCATCAACAGCGAGTGGTTGGCGATGACAAGATGTGCGCCCGCGCTTTCGTGGCGGTTGCGGTAGAAAAAGCAGCGGCCAGCCTGCCCGCTCGCGCACACATCATCGCTGCAAGCGTTGCTCTCCGAAGCCAACCGTGCCCAGATCGCTTCCTCGCGGCCACCCCACAGAAACAATTCGGCGCGGTCGCCCGTTTCCGTTTGCGCCAGCCACACCAACACCCGCGCCAGTACGCGCAGCTCATCGTCGCTCAAATCGGTGCGGCTGCGCATGGTGTCCAGTCGCCGCGGGCAGAGATAGTTCGCGCGGCCCTTCATCAGCGTCACGCGTGCGCCTGCGAGCCGCGCAGCCAGTTGCTGGAAGGGGCTGTCCTGTTGGACGCGCGCCGCCTCGAATACGTTCAGCAGATCGGGAATGTCCTTGGTGTACAACTGATCCTGCAAGTTGATCGTGTTCGTGCTGACCACCACCCGGCTGCGATTCTGTACCGCCCAGGCGAGAGAAGGCAACAGATAGGCCAGGCTCTTGCCAGTGCCGGTTCCTGCCTCGATCAACAGATGTTCGCTGTTGTTGAAAGCATCAGCCACCGCGCGCAGCATCTCGACTTGCGGCTCGCGGTGTTCGTAGCCGGGCAACAAACGCTCCAGCGGGCCATCCGGCTCCAGAAACGCGGCCAGTTGCTCCACATCCAGCGGCTCGCGGTTATCCAGCGGCTGCAATTCGTCGGGAAAGCGCGGGGTGCGCCGAGCCGCGGGGCTGAGCAGTGGCTCCAAACCACCTGCTTCCAGAGCGGCACGCTCGTAGGCCTTCAAAAACGCCGTGCGCGTGGCCCGCTTTTCGGCCTCGGCAAAGAAAGCGCGCAAGCCCCAGCCGCTTTGCTGCGCCAACCGGTTGATTTCGATCAGGGTCGGCAGCGGCAATTCTGCGGCCTTTGCCTGCAACGCATCGAGCAGCAAGGCGGTCGCGCGCGCATCGTCTCCAGCGCGGTGTGCATGGGTGAGGTCAATGTTGAACCCGGCGGCCAGCGCGCCCAGGCTGTAGCTGGAACGGCCCGGCAAGACGATGCTGGCTACTTCAAAGGTGTCCAGCACCGGATTGGCAAAGCTCAAGCCCGCGGCGCGCACAAAGCCCAGGTCAAAGCTAGCATTGTGCGCTACAATGGCCGCGTCGCCGATGAAGCGTGCCAGTGGGTTGAGCACCTCCTGGATCGTGGGCTGACCAATCAGGTCACGGTCGGCAATGCCGGTTAACTGGGTGATAACGAAGTGCAGCTTGCGCCGCGGGTTGACCAGGGTACTCCATTGGTCAATGATTTCGCCGTCGCGCAGCTTGGCGCAGCCGATTTCGATGATCGCGTCCCGCTTGGGATCGAGGCCGGTGGTTTCGAGGTCGAGAGCAACGTATGTTTGAGCCATGATAGCCGGATTATACCGCAAAAAATGAATTTGACACCTACCCGCGCTGGTGCTACACTGCATCTATCAATTTATTGCAGCCAGGGGAGCCGGAAAGTGTCCGGCTGAGAGGGTGGCCAATCTGCCACCGACCCTCTGAACCTGACCTGGGTAATGCCGGCGTAGGGATGTGCTCCAACGCAGATCGCAAGGCTGTTTGCCGACCAGGCAGGCAGCTTTTTTGTTGTATAAGGATGCGAGCGATGCGTGTATTTGTTGTTGGCAGCAGTCCGCAGTTTCTCAAGCCCGATTTATATGAACCGCAGCCCGACGATCTGGTGGTGGCGGCTGACGGCGGCGCGAATCTCTGTACCTGGTGGCACTGGCCGGTTGATGCCGTGGTCGGCGACATGGATTCGATCTTCGCTGATGTTCGCGCCCAACTAGAGGCTCGCGGGGTGCCCTTTCACATCTCGCCGGTAGAGAAGGACGAAACCGATCTGGAACTGGCGTTGTCGCTGGCTTTGGCGCGCGGGGCCAGCGAGATCATCATTGCGGGCACGTTGGGGGCGCGCTTGGATCACACGCTGGGCGCGCTGGCTTTACTGGTGACATTGCAAGAAGCGGGTGTGCCCGCGCGCATAGTGGACGGCTCCCAAACAGTCTGGCTGGTCAAGGATCGTCTTTCTGTCTTTGGTGAAGTGCACGATCTGCTGTCGCTGTTACCGTATGGCGGCGACGCCCAGGGGGTCAGCGTCACCGGTGTCTATTGGCCTCTGAACGACGCCGATCTGCCGCTGGGGCCGTCCCTGGCGATCAGCAACAAGATGACCGCTCGCCGCGCCGATATCAGCGTGCAAGCAGGGCAATTAATCGCGGTTCACATCCGCACGTAACGAGCCGGAGACTTTGATCTGCGGCTAAAAACGCGCAGCCCCGCCCTGGGTTGAAACCCCAGGGCGGATAAAACCGGCTGGAAGCCGGTTCTGTCAGCCCTCAGGGGCTTTTTATATCGTCAGACAGCGAATTACCTGCTGGCTGACCTCTCCAAAGGCCATGTAATATGAAAAAATGGATAATCCCAAGTTTAATGACGGTCGTGTTATGGCTGGTGGCTTGCACCGCCGCCCCCGCTACCCCAGTGCCGGGTACGTCACCCGCCGCGCCGCAAAAGCTGGTGCTGATGAGCCACGACAGCTTTGCAGCCAGCGAGGCGGTGATCCAGCAATTCGAGCAGGAACATAACGTCACAATCGAATTCCTCAAGGCTGGCGATGCGGGCGAAGCCCTGAACAAAGCGTGTTTGAGCAAGAGCAACCCGCTGGCCGATGTTTTCTTTGGCGTGGACAATACCTTCCTCAGCCGCGCGCTCGCCTGCGACATCTTCGAGCCGTATGCGTCGCCTGCGCTGGCTAATATCCCCGCCGCGCTCAGACTCGACCCGCAAAACCGCCTGTTGCCGGTGGACTTCGGCTACGTCAACCTGAACTACGACCGCGCCTGGTTCGCCACGAAGAACATCCCCGTGCCGCAAAGTCTGGAGGATCTGACCCAGCCCGCGTACAAAGGGCTGCTGGTAACCCCCAACCCCGCTACCTCGTCGCCTGGCCTGGCCTTTTTGTTGGCGACCATCGCCCATTTCGGTGAGAGTGGCGACTATACCTATCTCGATTTCTGGCGTGACCTGCGCGCCAACGACCTGCTGGTGACTGATGGTTGGAGCGATGCGTACTTTTCACAGTTCACCGTCGGCAGCGGCGGCGAGGGAACGCGCCCGCTGGTAGTTAGCTACAGCACCAGCCCGGCTGCGGATGTGTTCTACAGCGAAGGGGCCAAGACCGAGCCAGACAGCGGTAATATTTCACCCAACGGCGCGACCTTTCAGCAAATTGAGTTCGTCGGCGTATTGAAGGGCAGCCAGCAGCCCGCACTGGCGCAGCAGTTTGTGGACTTTCTCCTGAGCCAGACTTTCCAGCAGGACATTCCCTTGCAGATGTTCGTTTATCCGGCCAACCAGCAGGCCGCGCTGCCGGAGCTGTTCGTGCAGTTCGCTGCCACGCCGGACGCGCCTGCCACGCTCGACCCCGCGGCCATCGAGACCAACCGCGAGCGTTGGATTGACGTCTGGACGGACGCGGTGTTGCGCTGAGCAGACCACAGCCGCTTCAGCCACTGACAACGGGCTTCGACAAGGCTCAGCCCACGCCCAGCCCCGCGGGCTTTGTGCGGTCAGCCAGCGAATCTTCGCTGGCTGACCGCAGTATACCCTGTACTGAAAGGCATCTGACGAAATGCGATCTGGCAAGGTGCGGCGCGGGCTATACGCGCTGCCACTGCTCTTTCTGGCGCTGTTCTATTTCTATCCGCTGCTGAGCATCCTGGCGCTAAGCCTGACCCCGCAGGGCAAGCTGGATTTGAGCGGCGTGGCCGCATTGTGGATGCGCCCATACCTGGCCCAGGTTTTGTGGTTCACGCTCTGGCAGGCCGCGGCCTCCACCGCGCTGACGCTGCTGATCGGCCTGCCGGCCGCGTTCGTTTTCGCGCGCTACAGCTTCCCCGGCAAGAATTTACTGCGCGCACTGACCACCATCCCCTTTGTCATGCCCACAGTGGTGGTCGGCGTGGCCTTTGTCACACTGCTCGGCCCGCAAGGTATACTTAACGATGGCCTGCAAGCAGCCTTTGGCCTGGCGCAGCCCCCCGTGCGCCTGCTGTACACCGTGTGGATCATCCTGTTGGCGCACGCGTTCTATAACGCCACCGTGGTGGTACGCATCGTGGGTGGCTTTTGGGCCAACCTCGACCCGCGGCTGGAAGAAGCCGCGGCGGTGCTGGGGGCATCCCGTTGGCGACGCATCACCGCAGTCACGCTGCCGCTGCTGCTGCCTTCGATTGTCGCGGCCGCATTGCTGGTCTTCCTGTTCTGTTTCACCAGCTTCGGCGTGATCTTGATCCTCGGCGGCCCGACTTTCGCCACGCTGGAGGTCGAAATCTATCGCCAGGCAGTCAATTTCTTCAATCTGCCATTGGCGGCCACGCTGTCGCTGCTGCAATTGCTCATCACCTTCGGCGTGATGGTGTTTTATACGCGTTTGCAGGCCCGCGCCGCGCTGCCGCTCAACTTACGCCCGCAAAGCATGACCGCACGCCAGCCCAAAACCGCACGCGACTGGGCGCTGGTTGGCAGCGTCAACACGCTGCTGATCGTGGTGCTGCTCGCGCCGCTGCTGGCGCTGGCTGTGCGCTCGGTTACGCTGGGCGATGGTCCACCCACGCTGCGTTATTACACCGCGCTCACCAGCGACGCCGCGCAAAGTATCTTTTTCGTGCCGCCAATGCAGGCGATTCGCAATTCCTTGCTGTTCAGTGGCGTGGCTGTGGCGTTGTCGCTGGTGTTGGGCCTGCTGGCCGCGTATTTGCTCGCCGATAATCGGCGCAGCCGCGTGGCGCGCTGGCTCGATCCCATCTTTTTGTTGCCGCTCGGCACCTCTGCAGTAACGCTTGGCTTCGGCTACATCATCGCGCTCGACGAGCCACCCCTCAACCTGCGTACCTCGCTGGCCTTGATCCCGCTCGCTTACACGCTGATCGCCATGCCGTTTGTGGTACGCTCCATTTTGCCGGTGTTGCGCGGCCTCAACCCGCGGCTGCGCGAAAGCGCGGCCGTGTTGGGCGCAACACCGGCGCGCGTAATCAGAGAGATTGATCTGCCGATCATTGGCCGCGCGGTGCTGGCCGCGGCGGTTTTTGCTTTCACCATCAGCCTCGGCGAGTTCGGCGCCACCCTGCTACTCTATCAGCCGCGCTATCCCACGATGTCAGTAGTCATCTACCGCGCCCTCAGCCAGCCCGGCCTGCTCAATTACGGACAGGCGCTGGCGATGAGCACCTTGCTGATGGGCGTTTGTCTGTGCGGTCTGCTGGTGATTGAGCGGCTGCGCGTGGGCGACATCGGCGAATTTTGACCTGGAACTATTATGACTGCACCTGCACACCCCCTGCTGGAAATCCGCGCCATCTCCAAAGCCTTCGACGGCGTGCCCGTGCTGCGCGACGTGTCGTGCGAAGTGGCCGCGGGCGAAATTGTTTGTCTGCTGGGGCCGTCCGGCTGCGGCAAGACCACCCTGTTGCGCATCATCGCCGGCTTGGAGCAAGCTGACACGGGCGAACTGCGCTTTGACGGGCGCAACCTCGCCGCCACACCGGTACATCGCCGTGGTTTTGGCTTCATGTTCCAGGATTTCGCGCTCTTTCCGCACCGCAACGTCGCCGAAAACGTCGCTTTTGGCTTGCGCATGACCGGCCAGCCGACGGCTGCGATCCGTGCGCGCGTGGCCGAACTGCTGGCGTTGGTCGGGTTGGAGGGCTACGAGCAGCGCCGCGTCTATGAGTTGTCCGGCGGCCAGCAACAGCGCGTCGCCCTCGCGCGCAGCCTGGCCCCACAGCCCGCGCTGCTCCTGCTCGATGAGCCGCTGGGGTCGCTGGATCGTACCCTGCGCGAGGAGTTGATGGGCGAACTGCGCGGCATCCTAAAGCGCGCACCGAACATGACCGCGGTTTACGTCACACACGACCAGCAGGAAGCCTTCGCGGTGGCTGACCGCGTCATCATCATGAACGCTGGTCGCATCGAGCAAACCGGTTCACCCGTGGCCGTCTATCAACAACCCGCCAGCGCGTTCGTGGCGCACTTTTTAGGGATGCAAAATCTGCTGGCTGGGCAGTGCATGGCCAGCAGCGACGCGGCCCAGATCGTTACTGCGCTGGGAGTGCTGCGTTGCGCCGCGTGTAGGTGCGCAGGAGGCGACGCGGTGACAGCTCTGTTGCGCCCGGATGCAGCCACATTGGCGACGGATAGTCACGTTAACCGCATCGAGGCCACCGTGCAAGAGATTTCTTTCCGCGGCAGTCAAGTGAAACTGACTGTTACAGCAGCCGGGCTTGGGCTGCAATTTGAACTGCCCGGCTCGGCAGCGGCAGGGCTACCTGCACCCGGCCAGCCGGTGCAGCTCGCACTCGACCCGGCGGGCATCAGCTTATTGCCTGCTGAACATGCGTTCTAGAAAAATTTGACAGTTTCCCCTGCTTACGGTATACTAATTTCCTGCTTTAGCAGCGGTCTGGATCATTTACGCACGAACCATTGGGATTGACACAGCAAGCAAGGCCGTTGCGGCGCTTCCCCGCTTTTTAAGTAGCCACCGCAACTTTCCCGCCATTTTGGCTCCCGTCTTGTGCGTCCTGGTTTCCGCCGCTCATTCTTTGTCATGAAGGAGCGATTTTATGTTTAGCAAAACGATTGTTGTCGGACACCTGGGCCGCGATCCTGAACTGCGTTTCACGCCCAGCGGTCAGCAGGTATGTTCTTTTTCGGTAGCCACCACGCGTAGCTGGACCGATCAAGGCGGTCAGCAGCAGGAAAAAACCACCTGGTTCCGTGTGACAGCTTGGGGCAAGCTTGGCGAGCTGTGCCACCAGTATCTGTCGAAGGGACGTCTTGTGCTGGTTGAAGGCGAGGTGGATGCGTCGGCCTGGACTGCACAGACTGGTGAAGCGCGCGCCAGCCTGGAGTTGAACGCCCGCAACGTGCGCTTCCTCGGCGGTCGCGACAGCGGTGGCGGCTCGATGGGCGCGCGCCCCTCAGTGAATATGGAACCACCCATTGAGGAAGAGGACATCCCCTTCTAACCGGCAAGGTCCACAGACATTCTCTAGAAAAGCAAAACCGGTCAGGCAGCTAGCCTGGCCGGTTTGTCGTAGGCTCACTGGTCAGCAGCGAGCGGATCACTTTGCCGATGGCAGAGCGTGGCAGCGCGTCGCAGAAGATCACAACCGTGGGGGCAGCATAAGGTTCCAGACGGCGCTGGCAGAAGTGGATCAGCTCCTCGGCAGTGGGTGCAGACCCGGGCCGCAGCACGACGTAGGCTACAATCTGCGGCTGGTTGGCTGCGTCTGTACTGCCGACCACCACCGCTTCCTGTACGTGGTTGTTTTCATAGAGCACTTCTTCCACATCGCGCGGATACACCGCCCCCTCCGCCAGCCGGATCACATCGCGCGCCTGGTCGAGCACACGGAATATGCCATCGCTGTCCATGATCGCTAAATCACCGGTGCGCAGCCAGTCACCATCAAAAACGTCGTTTATCCCTGTTTCCTGCCAATAGCCCGCCATCACCTGCGGCCCGCTCAACTGCAATTCACCAATCTGTCCGGCGGGCAACTCAACTCCGAGGTGCGGGTCCACAATCCTGGCGCTGGTGTCTGGCAGCGGCATACCGACCGAGCCGATCTCGCGCGGGCCTTGCAGTGGTTGCGCCAGCGCCACACAGGTTGCTTCGGCCAGCGTGTAGGTTTCCAGCAGGCGGCGATGGGTGAGCCGCTCAAACGCCTCGTGGATCTCCACCGGCATCGGTGCGCCGCCGCTTAGGCAGGTGCGAATTGAGGCAAACCCATACGAATGCAGGTCAGGCACGCGGCTGATGGCCGCAAACAGCGCAGGCTGGCCGGGAAAAATCGTCGGTTGGTGCGTCCAGATCAGGTCAAGCAGCCCCTGCATCTCCAAACCGGGCATCAGCAGCATGGTAGCGCCCACCGCCACCGGCAAATTCATGGCCGCGGTCATGCCATAGGCGTGCAGCAGCGGCAGCACGGAAACAAAAACTTCCTGTCCGTACTGCAAATCATACAACCAGTGGCGCAACTGTAGGGTATTCGCCACCAAGTCGCCGTGGGTCAGGCACGCGCCGCGCGTGCGGCCTTGCAAGTCTTGTGTATAGGCAATGACCGCCAGATCGTTGCGCGTGCGCGACAAGGCCAACTCGTCCACCGGTGCGTCCTTGATCAATTCGATCAGGCTGCGCCCGGCGGGCTGGCTATTGCTGTCTGCTAAGCCATGCCAGAAGCCGAGCGCATGGAGCATGGCTTGCCGATCTTCCGGAGACGCATCGTGCGTGAGGTTGACGGTCAGTACCTCGCGCACGCCCGCGTGCATCTGCACGCGCCGCGCCAGATCGCCAAAATCCTCCAGTGTCACCAGCACCTCCGCGCCCGTCGCGCGCGCCTGCTCGGCCACCAGATCGAGATCGCCGTGCAGCGAAGGAGCCACCACCACCCCGCCCGCGCGCAGGGTTCCGTAGTAAGTCACCAACAATTGCGGGCTGTTGGGCAGGAAGAGCAGCACGCGGTCGCCGGGGGTAACGCCGAGGCCGCGCAGCGCATGGGCAAACTGGTTGGCCTGCTGACTGAGACGGCCATAGGTCAGCTTGTGGCCCTGAAAGATCGCAGCCGCACGCTTGGGGAACCAGTCAGCCGCACTGGTCAAAAATTCGCTCAAGGGGCGGTCGGGGATCGGTACAGTGTGCGGTGTGGTCTGGCCGTAGGCTTTCAACCAGGGCTTGCCCGGCTCGCTTTGCTGCTCGTCCGCCTGTCTGCGCCAAGTCACCCCCGCTGCGTCGGCTTGAATGAAGCGCTGAATGGCCCGATTGACAGCCTGATGCCGTTCAAGCTGGATTTTGTGCTTGGACGCGCCCACGTCTACCCGCTCTGCACCGGGAATGACATCGGCCACCTTTTCGACCACCTGGCGGGGGAAATAGGTGTCGCGCTCACCAGTAATCACCAGCGTCGGTACATGCAACGACTGCATCAGTCCCCAGCCGCGCCATTGTAGCATGTTGTTGACTGCCATGCGCTTCATCACATGCAGTTCAGCGTTCCAGCGCGGGCGATATTTCCACACCGGTCGCAAAATCGCGGTTGGCAGGCGATAGGCCATTGCCGCGGCTTTGGGAATGGGGTATTCGCCCGCAGTGGCGATCAGCACCAGATGGTCAATCTGCTCCGGGTGCGCGCTGGCATATTCTACACAGATTGAGCCGCCGAAGGAATGGCCGATCAGCTC
Organism: Anaerolineae bacterium; assembly: GCA_049299095.1. Lineage (GTDB taxonomy): Bacteria > Chloroflexota > Anaerolineae > JAAEKA01 > JAAEKA01 > JAAEKA01. The sequence goes on from JBAQWV010000161.1 coordinate 85,455, forward strand.
GAAGCGGTCAGGCAAGTGCAGGTATTGCGTGATGGCGTACAAATCGGCCACCAATTCCTGCATGGTGTAGCGAGTATAGGGCGCATCGCTCTGGCCGTGACCGCGCAGATCAGGCACCACCACGCGATATTCCCGTGCGAAGGTGTTGATCTGATATTCCCAGGTTTCCGCGCTGCCCGCGTAGCCGTGTACCAGCACCATCGTGCGTTCCACACCGGTGGGGCGGATGTCAATGACGCTCAGTTCGTTGCCCAGCACGCCCGGCATGGGGACGTTGACGCGGTACAGGTCAAAATCGAGTTGAATGGCGCTGCGTTTGATGCCGCGTAGTTCGCGTTTCATAGATGGTTAGTCTATCACAAGATGTCTGGAAGAGCGAGACGGCGCTCTGCACGCTATCAGCGAATGACTTGGTGTCAGGGCAGGGTAGTGCTATACTGCCAGCAGCAAAACAAAACCGGCTACTCGCAGCGCTTGCTGCGCACGCTTCAACGAAAAATCATAGCTGTTCCTTATGTTCTTCGGAGGTAATTTTATGCTTTTGGCAGGCGACATCGGCGGCACCAAGACCCACCTGGCTTTATTTTCAGTGGAGACAGGGCCGCGCACACCCGTATTTGAACGCATCTATCCTAGCGCCCAGTACAGCAACCTCGAAACCATCGTGCAGGCTTTTTTGCAGGAAGTTGACCAGCCAGTAGATCGGGCTGTCTTCGGCGTGGCTGGCCCCGTGCTAAACAGCGAGGCCACCATCACCAATCTACCCTGGGTGATCCGTATCAGCCGGTTGCAGGAAGTCCTCGGTATCCAGGCGATCACCTTGTTGAACGATTTGCAAGCCATTGCTTATGCCGTGCCCTTTTTACAGCCAGAAGATGTCCACACTCTCAACCAGGGTACGCCCGACCCCACCGCGCCCATTGCTGTGATCGCCCCCGGCACCGGTTTGGGCGAGGCGTATCTTACCTGGCAATGTAACCACTACGAGGCGCAGGCTTCGGAAGGCGGGCACAAAGATTTCGCGCCCACCAACGAAATGGAGATGAGCTTACTGCGTTACATGCTGCGTATGCAGGATCATGTCAGCTACGAAAAGGTGTGTTCCGGCCTCGGCATCCGCAACCTTTACGCATTTTTGAAAAGCACCGGCTACGCGCCGGAGCCGCCCTGGCTGGCTCAACAATTGTGGGACACCAACGACCCCACGCCAGCCATCGTCAATGCTGCGCTGAACCACGACCAGCAGCCTTGCGAGCTGGCCGTTGCCACGCTGCGCCTGTTCGTTTCAATCCTGGGCGCAGAAGCCGGCAATCTGGCACTGGTGATTATGGCTGGCGGCGGTGTTTACCTGGGTGGTGGCATCCCACGGCGCATTCTGCCCTGGCTGGATCGCCAGAATTTCATGCAGGCATTTCTTAACAAAGGCCGTTTTTCGTCTACGCTGATTCGTGTTCCGGTGCATGTAATCCTGCACACGAATGCCGCGCTGCTGGGCTGCGCCTGCCTCGGCCTCGACCAAACGCTCTAACGCCATGCCGATCTTCGACATCACTGTCACCATCACGCCCAGCCTGCCCGTCTGGCCGGGCGATCCGCCCGTTGCCTTGACGCAACCTGCGCACCTGGCGCGCGGCGACGCGTACACCTTGACACGGCTAGACATGAGCGCCCACACTGGCACACACCTCGATGCCCCCGCGCATTTTCTGGTGGACGGCGCCGGGGTGGAAACGCTCGATCTGAACGTGCTGATCGGCCCGGCCCTGGTGGTGGATGCGCGCGGGCGCGGCCATGTGACCGCTGCGCTGCTGGATGCGCTGGCTATTCCGTCCGGCGTAGAGCGGCTGCTCCTGCGCACCGATAATTCTGCGTTGTGGCAGGCTGCGCCCGATCGTTTTGTCCAAGACTTTGTGGCTGTCACCGCTGACGGCGCGGCCTGGCTGGTGGCGCACGGCATCAAACTGGTGGGCATTGACTATCTATCCATTGCGCCGTTTGATGCCGCTGCCCTCCCGCACGAAATTTTGCTGGCTGCCGGGATCATTCCCGTCGAGGGCCTGAACCTTGGCGCGATTGAGCCGGGCGAGTATCAACTCATCTGTTTACCCTTGAAGATTGCCGGAGCAGACGGCGCGCCCTGCCGCGCGGTGCTGATCCGCTAACCCGTCCGTGGTTGGTTGCGCCGGTCGCAGTCAACCACCCTGATTTTATTTATGACCATGACACGCGAACAAATCCGCCTGACATCCCTGGCTGCCTGCGCTGGCTGAGCGTCCAAAATGGCCCCTGAGGCCCTGGCGCACGTGTTGCGCCCACTCGCCAACCTGTTCAACCAGAACGACTATCCCGACCTGCTGGTAGGCCTGGGCCGGGCGGACGACGCGGCTGTTTACCGCCTCGGCGACAACCAGGCCCTCGTAGCCACGGTTGACTTCTTCACCCCCATCGTGGACGACCCATACGTCTACGGTGCTATTGCCGCGGCCAATTCCCTGAGCGATGTCTACGCGATGGGTGGCAAGCCGCTCTTTGCCCTGAACATTGCTGCATTTCCGGGCGATCTGCCCGCGGCTATGATCAGCGAAGTGCTGCGCGGCGGCGCTGAGAAGGTGCGCGAAGCAGGTGCAGCCATCGCGGGCGGTCACACCATCCAGGACAAGGAGCCAAAGTATGGCCTGGTCGTGCTGGGGCTGGTGGATCCGCAGCGCGTGTTGACCAAGGAAGGCGCACAGCCCGGCGACTGTCTGGTGCTGACCAAGCCACTGGGTACAGGTGTGATTACCACCGCGTTCAAGCGCGACCTGACCACCGACGCACAGATGGATGCCGCGGTTGCCAGCATGGTGCGGCTGAACCGTGCTGCTTCAGAGGCAGCACTGCGCAGTGGCGCTCATGCAGCCACTGACATCACCGGTTTTGGCCTGCTGGGCCACGCCGCCGAGATGCTGACCGAGAAAGCCACCAACACCAGCGTGGGCTTGCGCATCTGGTTCGACCAGCTTCCCTGGCTGTCGGGCGCACAGGCTTTTGGCGACGATTGGGTCTATCCCGGTGGTGCCCACAACAATCGCGCCTATTTCAGCGCCCGCGTACGCTTTGATTCCTCGATTGACGAAGCACAGCAGACCTTATGCTTTGCCCCGGAAACCAGCGGCGGGCTGCTGCTGGCTGTGCCCGCCCATCAGGTCGAGCAATGCCTTGCCGATCTTGAACAGGCGTGGGTGATTGGTGAGGTGGTCAAAGGCGACCCCGTAATCAACGTCGTCGCAACGAAATGATACATGGCAGAACCCACTTCAAATAGTTTCATCTCCGCTTTGGACGATTTTGATCGTCTGCATTGGCGCGCCACTTGGGAAAGCCTCTGGAACGGCCTGCGTGGGCGTTCCAACGAGTTGCTCTCCTACGAGGATGTCAGCCGACAGTTGAAGATCACAGGCCGCGCGGAAAGCGGCGTGCAGGATATCCCCCTCGACGCGATTGTCGGCAGTGTGGGGCGCTACAACGATTTTACCCGCAGCTTTTTACCCAAGCAGCCCAGCGGCCGCGAGCGGTGGGCACGCGTGCGTGCATCCGCGGACGCACACGCGGGCTGGCCTCCCATTGAAGTATACAAAGTGGGTGACGCGTATTTTGTACTGGATGGTAACCATCGGGTGTCGGCTGCACGCGATATGGGCCAGCCCACCATTCAGGCCAACGTCACAGAAATCCGCACCCGCGTACCCTTCAGCCCGAACGACACCCCAGACGACATCATCGCCAAGGCTGAATACGCCCAGTTCCTCGAAGAAACGCGGTTGGATGAGCTGATCCCCGGCGCCGATCTACGCCTCACCGCGGCTAACGGCTATCCGCAACTGCTGGAGCACATCATTGTCCATCGCTACTACATGGGCATTGAGCAGGAGCGCGAAATACTCTTTGACGAAGCCGTGCAGCACTGGTACGAGACCGTTTACCTGCCGGTGGTTGACATGATCCGCAGTTCCGATCTGCTGCGCCTGTTCCCCAACCGCACCGAAGCTGACCTGTACCTGTGGATTGGTCGCAATCAAGCGGAGTTGACGCTGGAATTGGGCATGGATGTCTCGCCTGCTAACGTTGTGGCGGGCATAGCTGCCAGCGAAGGCGACCTGGCGCGCACACCAGCCCAACCGGTTCATGCCGCCACCATTCGCCGCGACACCAAGCCCTTTGATATCCTGCTGCCGATGAGCGGCGAGGAGGTTGGCTGGGTGGCCTTGGACCAGGCGCTGATCGTCGCCGAGCGTGAGCCGGTGCGTCTGCACGGCCTGCACGTCGTGCCTGTCGGTGACGCTGCCGCCCTGGAGCAGGGACAGGCCTTGCAGGCCGAGTTCGAGCAGCGCTGCCAGGCCGCGGGTCTTGAGGGGCGCATGGTGGTGACTGCGGGCGACCTCACGCGCGAACTGAAACGCCGTGCCCGTTGGACCGATCTGCTGCTGGTGAATCTGGCCCATACGCCCGGCGAAGCAATCCTCGACAAGATTCGCCCCAGCTTTCAATCACTCGTGCGTCAGGTCGTGTGGCCGATGCTGGTCACGCCCAGTCACGTATCGTCGCTCACACATCCGCTCCTTGCGTTCGATGGCAGCCGTAACAGTATGCAGGCGCTGTATTTGCTCACCTTCCTGGCCGGGCGTTGGCAGCTGCCGCTCAGTGTCGTCACGGTTGTCGAAGGAACACGCGTGACCGCCGAGATTCAACGCTTTGCCAGGGACTATCTTTCCCGGCACTGCTTTGACGTGAGCAAAATCAACTTCATCACAGAAGAAGGCCCGGTGGGGCCAGCCATTCTGCGCACGGTTGAATTGTACGAATGCGATTGGATCGTGATGGGCGGCTTTAGCCGCCGCGGCCTCGGCGACATGATGATTGACAGCGCGCTGGACGGCGTGCTGCGCCGCAGTTGGTGGCCGATCTTGGTGTGTCGCTAACCCCCGCTGCTTTCCGCTGGCGGCAGGGTGTGTTACAATCCTCTCATGTCTGTTCTTCCACCTGCTGAACAAAAAGCTGCTTACGTCAATCAGATGTTCGACGGGATCGCCCGCCGCTATGATCTGATGAACCGGCTGATGTCGCTCGGCCAGGATGTGCGCTGGCGCGAGCTGCTGGTACACGCGGCCGCGCTGCCGCCCGGCGGGCGTCTGCTGGATATTGCCGCGGGCACCGGCGACATCGGCTTCGAGGCTCTGCGCCAAGCATCGGATATTCGCGTGGTCGCGGCCGATTTTTCGCTGCCCATGATGGAAGCGGGCCGCGCCAAACGCTATAGCCACCGGCTGGCCTGGCTCGGTGCAGATGCGTTTCATCTGCCCTTCGCCGACAACAGCTTCGACGCGGTCAGTTCCGGCTTTTTATTGCGCAACGTCGTAGATGTCGCGGCCGCGCTGCATGAGCAACGCCGCGTGGTGAAGCCGGGCGGCCATGTCGTTTGCCTGGAAACCACGCCGCCGCCCGACAACTGGCTGCGCCCGGCCATTACCCTGCACTTGCAGAGGGTGATCCCGGCACTGGGCAGGCTGATCAGCGGCCCCGGCCAGGCCTATGCGTACCTGCCGCAGTCCTCCATTGCGTTCATGCAGCCAGACGCGCTGGCCGATACCTTCCGCGCGGCCGGGCTGCGCGAAGTACGCTATCTGCGCCTGATGCTGGGCACAATCGCCATTCACATCGGCGTCAAATAAACGATGACCTCTCACGCACAGCGGCGCTTAATTGTGGCACTCTCCGGGGCCAGCGGGCAGCTCTATGGTATTCGCCTGCTGGAAGTGCTGCGCGAGGCGCGCGCCTCCGGCCAGCCGGATGCCATTGAAACGCACCTGGTCATCAGCGATGCCGCGCGCATCACGATTGCGCAGGAAACCGACCTGACCCCGCGCCAGGTCGAGGCGCTGGCCGATCACGTCTATCGCGCGCGCGATATCGGTGCTGCCATTGCCAGCGGCAGTTTTAACACGCTGGGCATGGTGGTTGCGCCGTGCAGCATCAAAACGCTCTCGGCGATTGCCACCTGCTATTCCGCGGATCTGACCAGCCGCGCGGCCGATGTACAGCTCAAAGAAGGCCGCCCGCTTTTGCTGCTGGTGCGGGAAACGCCGCTGCACCTCGCCCATCTGCGCATGATGACGCAGGCCGCCGAAGCTGGCGCGATCATTATGCCACCTGTGCCCGCCTTTTACAGCCGTCCGCAAACCCTGGACGACATCGTGAACGGCACGGTGGGGCGCATGTTGGCCCGTTTGGGCATCGAAAACGAACTCTATCATCGCTGGTTGGGCGTCGGCGCATCCGAAACGCCGGAGCCATAGCCAGCCAGTGCAGGATACGACTATGAATGAAACTGCCATTTTTGAAAAGCAACACAGCCCGCAGGCCGCGCTGCGCGGCGTACCGTCGTTGGTGTGGCGCGCCGGCCAGGAACGCCGTCTGAACCTGATCCGCCAATGGGCCGCGCTGGATGGCGCGCGCGTGCTGGTGGATGGCAGCGGCGTGGGCCTGTATGTGCGCGGGCTGCAAGCACAGGGCGCGGATGTGTGGGGCGTAGACGTGGAGTTCGAGCATGTGGAGGCTTCCACCGTCAACGCACCGGGCGCAGGCGTGTGTCAGGCCGCCGGGGAAGCCCTGCCCTATCCCAACAACGCTTTCGATCTGGTGCTCAGCCATGAAGTAATCGAACATGTGCAGAATGACCGCGACTATGCCATCGAGATGTGGCGCGTGACACGTCCCGGTGGGCGCATTGTGGTGTTTTGCCCTAACCGGCTCTATCCCTTTGAAACGCACGGCCACTACTGGCGCGGACACTATCATTTTGGCAACACCCCGCTGATCAACTGGCTGCCCGATCCGCTGCGCAACCGCCTCGCGCCGCATGTGCGCGCGTACACGAAGGCCGGGTTGGCGCAGTTGTTCGATGGGTTACCGCTGCGCATTCTGGAGCATACCGCCATCTACCCCGGCTATGACAACATCGTCTACCGGCGACCAGAGCTGGGGGATACGTTGCGCCGCGTGACGTACACGCTGGAGCAAACACCGCTGCGTTGGTTTGGCCTGTCGCACTTGTTGGTCATTGAGAAGCTGTGAGGTAAAATAAGGCGTTGTAGGCGACTTGGCAAGCGTTGCCAGTCGCCTGACCCCATGTCTGAGTTTGGCGTCGGACTGGCAGGAGCCAGCCGGCGATCTTGCGTTAATTGACTATGAGCTACAATTCTGAACAAGTTTTGATTAAACGTCGCCGCCGCGAGCGGCGCTGGCAAAACCGGCCACGACCGGCTTTGCGGCTGGTGCAAGTCCTTGGTGTGATCTTGCTGGTTTTTGTTGCCATCAACACGCTGATGGTGGGGTCAGCCGTCGGCGCAGTCGCCGGTGTATATTCCTACTTCGCACGCGACCTGCCCGATGCCAGCGCGATTGAAACCGAACAGGAAGAGTTTGAAACGGTGCGCATCTACGACCGCACTGGTGAGCATCTTTTGTTTGAAAGCGTTGACCCGCGCCCCTTCCGTGGCGACCGCACCTACTTGCCTCTGGAGGAAATGTCCTCCTGGGTGATCAGCGCCACGGTGGGTCTGGAAGACCGCAGCTTTTGGCAGAACCCAGGCATCAACCCGATTGGCTTGGGACGCGCCCTTGTTTCCACAGTGCGCGGCGGCCAGGTGCAAGGCGGCAGCTCCATCACGCAACAGCTCATCAAGCAAGTGATCATTGACCCAGAGGAACGTTACCAGCGCAGCTATACGCGCAAGATCAAAGAAATCATCATGGCTTTGGAGATCACGCGCCGCTATTCCAAGGAACAAATCCTGGAATGGTACCTGAACTATAACTTCTATGGCAACTTTGCCTACGGCATCGAAGCTGCTTCACAGGTATATTACAACAAGCCTGCCAGCGATTTGACGATGGAAGAAGCGGTGATGCTGTCCACGATCCCACAGTACCCCGCGCTTAATCCTTTTGATAACCCACAGGATGCGTATCGGCGGCAGCGCAAGGCACTGGATGCGTTGGTGACTGAGGCAGGCTTTTTGCCGCAAGACGAAGCCGACGCGGCCAAAAAGTTCTTCGACGATGGCGTGCTCAATCAGCTTTTCGAGCAAAAGCTGATTAGCGAAACCGACCGCGATACCGCTGCCACTGACAAAGCGGCCAGCGACCGCGTGCTGGACGCGTTGGTTCAGGCGGAATGGATTGACCAACCGACCGCGGACGCTGCCAAAGCCTATGGTGGCAGCCGTTGGATGTTCCTGCACAAAAAGACCACCGAGCGTTTCGAGAATGTGAGCGCGCCGCACTTCGCCCTGTATGTTTTGGACGAATTACAGCGCCGGTTCAACACCCCCGAAGACCCCTATTATATCTGGCGCAATGGTGTACAGGTGTACACAACGCTGGACTACGACCTGCAAAAGGCAGCAGAATGTGCCGCACGCGTGCGGATTGCCGGGCTGGAAGGTACCCCCGGCGATCAGTATGTGCCACCTGAGGGGACGCCTGCTGATGCGTGCGACGCTTTCAAGGGTATGGACACCCTGCCTAATCTGGAAGATAAGGATCACAACGCACATAATGCCGCAGTGGTGGCGATCCGTCCTACCACCGGCGAGATTCTGTCTATGGTGGGTAGTGTCAATTATAACAACCAGGATATTGACGGCGAAGTCAACATGGCTATTGCTGACAACCAGCCTGGCTCCAGCTTTAAGCCGTTTACCTACCTGGAAGGCTTTTTGCAGGGCTATACCACGGCCACGCGCATCATGGATGTGCGCACGGTCTTTCCGAACAGTGCCGGCGCGCCCTATGTACCGGAGAACTATGACCGCAAATATCATGGCCCCCAGCTTGCTCGCTATGCCTTGCAGCGTTCCTATAACATTCCCGCCGTCTGGATGATGAACCAGGTGGGTGTCAAGAACGTAATTGACCTGGCCCACAAGCTGGGCATCAACTCGCTGCAGGAAGAATATTATGGTTTGAGCCTGACACTGGGCGGTGGCGATGTGCGTTTGCTGGATATGGTCTACGCGTACAGCGTTTTTGCCAACGGCGGCGTGATGGCCGGTCAACCGGTGGCCGCCGATCGCCAACGACCTGGCTATCGCACGCTGGACCCGGTGAGCATCCTGCAAGTGCGCGACAAGGGCGGCCAGATCCTTTACGAATACAAGCAACCGGACACGGCCCGGCTGGTAGACGCGCAACACATCTACCTGCTGCAGGACGTGCAATCGGACTACAACGCACGCATTGCTTCCTACGGCGATTGGGCGCGCTTCCTGGAACTGCCCGACCGCAAGATCGCAGCCAAGACCGGCTCGACCAACAACTGGACTGACGGCTGGACGATTGGCTACGCTCCGCAGTTGGCTGTCGGTGTCTGGGTTGGCAACGCGGACAATACGCCGATGTACGAAGTGCCGGGCAGCCGCGGTGCAGCCCCGATCTTCCGCGCGGTGATGCAGTATGCCCTGACCGATCGAGGCGTGCCGGTTGAAGAGTTTCAGCGCCCGCCTGGCATCATCGAACGCGACGTGTGCTGGGAATCGGGCTTATTGCCTACGTCAGCCTGCGGGCGTGTGGTGAAAGAAGTCTTCATCGAGGGCACCGAACCCACCCAGTACGATAACGTCTGGCGTGCCTTTGAAATCAACCGTGCCAACGGCAAGCTGGCAACGCCTTACACTCCGCTGGATCTGCGCGAGTATCGCGTTTACCAGATTTACCCGCCTGAGGCCGCGGACTGGGTGCGTGAGCAGGAAATTGCTCAACCGCCAACCGAGTACGATACCACCGTTGGTATCGGCACAGTAGACGGTGAAGCCGCCATCTTCTCGCCCACGCCATTTTCCTATGTAAAAGGCACTATCGAAGTGCGCGGCAACGCCCAGCTTGATGGCTTTGCTAATTACCGGGTAGAGTATGGTTCTGGCATCACCCCCGACTGGTACGCAACCATCGGCTCCGGCTCCACGCCGATCAGTGGCGGCGCGCTTGCTTACTGGAACACCTATGGGCTGAGCGGCGTGTACACCCTGCGCGTTGTTGTCACACGCACGGACGGCAGCGTCAAGGTGGGCAGTTTCCAGGTGACAGTTGACAACGTTTCTCCCACAGTGGCGATTGAAGCGCCGTTTGAAGGGGATGAATACAAGACTACCGACAGCGAAAGCACCGTAGCAGAAGATGATGAGTGGATCAGCATCACCGCCAATGCCAACGACGATTGGGCTATGGATCGCGTTGAATTCTTGCTAGACGGTAAAGATATTGGTGCCAGCCGCGTGCCACCTTTCAGTCTGCGCTGGGACCTGGAGATCTTTGGCAAAGAGCATGGCTCCGGCAGCACGCAGCAAGTGCCGGAAATCGTTCAGGGCAAGGCCACAGGTCGTAATTACACTGTCTTTGAGAATGGCTTTGGCTATCTGGAAGATGAGAAGGGCGATTATTCAGAAACCCACCTGATCCAGATCATCGCTTATGACCGCGCTGGCAACGCCGCCAAGAGCGAGAAAATCCGCGTTTATGTACACCGAAAAACCGAAGACAAGGCAACGCCGACGCCTTAAACCGTTTTAATTGGCAGTGACAAAGGCGCTCATCAACAAGAGCGCCTTTATTTCGCCCCCTTTGGGCGGTGTTTGAAGAGGAGACAGCCGTGCAACGTACCAAGATCGTCTGCACCATCGGACCTGCCAGCCAATCGCCAGAGATGCTTGCGCGTCTCATGCAGGCAGGTATGGATGTGGCGCGCGTCAACATGTCACATGGGACGCATGAGATGCACGCCGAAAATATTGCCAACATCCGTGCGGTAGCACAAAGCGTCGGCAAGGCCGTCGCAGTGCTGCTCGACCTGCAAGGCCCCAAGCTGCGCGTGGGTGAAATGCCGCCGGAGGGTGTGTTATTGATTCCGGGCGAGACCGTTACGTTGACCGTGAACCCGGAACCTGCCACTGCTACGAGGGTGCCCGTCCAGTTCAAGCGCCTGCCGAGTGCAGTCGAGCCGGGCGACCGCATCATGCTGGATGATGGCCTGCTCGACCTGGTTGTACTCAGCAAAACCTCAACTGACGTGACCTGCCGTGTGGTGACAGGGGGGGTGCTAACCTCCAACAAGGGTATCAACCTGCCCAAAGCCAGCTTTTCTATTGCTTCGGTTTCGGAAAAAGACAAAAAAGACGTGATTTTTGGCTTAAATCATCGCGTTGACTGGATTGCGCTCTCCTTTGTACGCCGCGCCGATGATATTCACGAAGTGCGCGAGCTGGTGCGCAGCCAGACCGAATTTGGCCGCCTCACGCCAATCATTGCCAAGATCGAAAAGCCGGAAGCGGTGGAAAACATCCGCGAAATCGTGGCCGCCGCGGACGGGATCATGGTCGCCCGCGGTGATCTGGGGATTGAAGTGTCGCCTGAAGCCGTGCCGATGATGCAAAAGATGATCATTAAGCTGTGCAACGAGCTGGGCAAACCAGTGATCACCGCCACGCAAATGCTCGATTCGATGATCCGCAACCCGCGCCCTACGCGCGCGGAAGCCAGCGACGTGGCGAATGCAATTCTGGACGGCACGGATGCCATCATGCTTTCCGGCGAAACCGCGGTCGGCAAATATCCGGTCGAAGCGATTGAAACGATGGTGCGCATCGCCCAGGAAACCGAGCCGAAAAGCCGCTTTGGGCCGCCCAGCCTGACCGCGGGCCAACATTCTATCAGCGAAGCGGTTTGTTATGCGGCTACCGACACCGCCATTATGCTCCATGCCAGCGCCATCCTGGCGCCGACCATTTCCGGTACCACCGCGCGCATCCTCTCACATTTCCGCGCTCCCAATCCCATCATCGCCATCACACCGAACCCGGCTGTCCATCGCCAGCTCGCTCTATTCTGGGGTATCTATCCCCTGATGAGCCAGCGCGCGCCAGATACTGAGATTGTCATCACCGATGCGATTACCACCGCACTGAACGCGCGCCTGATCCATGAAGGGGATACCGTCGTGATCACCGCAGGCACAGCCGGACAAATGACCGGTACCACCGATCTGATCAAGGTGGCCGTGTTGGCAAAAACGCTGGCCGAGGGTATTGGTGTCGGTAATAACCGAGTGATTGGCCGTGTGCGCCGGTTGGAAGCCCCTCTGCCAGATGACATCAAGCTACACAGTGATGAAATCATCGTCACGCATAAGACCGACCGCACCTTTGTCCACATTCTGGATGACGCGGCTGGGCTGATCACCGCTGAGGACGGTTTGGATTCGCACGGTTATCTGCTGGCAACCGAGCAAGGCCGGCCGGCGCTGATTGGCGTGGCCGATCTGGGCACGCTGCAGGATGGCCTATGGATCGTGCTTGACCCTCGCAACGGCGTGGTGATGGAGCGCGGCAGCTCTGTGCAAGATATTCCCCGCTAAAATTTCTTCGCGACAACCAAAAAGCCCCTGCCATTTCGGCAGGGGCTTTTTGGTTTATTCTGGCAGTGCAATCGAACTTATTTAACTTCGACGCTAGCGCCAGCAGCCTGGAGAGCGGCCTTCGCCTCGTTCGCGGCTTCCTTGGCAACGCCGGTCAGAACGGTCGCGGGGGTCGACTCGACCAGATCCTTGGCTTCCTTGAGGCCGAGGTTCGTGATCTTGCGGACTTCCTTGATGACGTTGATCTTGTTGTCACCAGCGCCGGTGAGGATAACATCGAATTCGGTCTTCTCTTCGACCGGCTCGGCCACGGCGGCGGCGGCCACGGGGGCGGCAGCCATCGCCATCATCGGTGCAGCGGCGCTAACGCCCCATTCTTCCTGCAGATCCTTGGCCAGCTGGGCGGCCTCAAGCAGGGTCAGCGAATTCAGTAGCTCTTTTACCTGTGCGATCTTATCAGACACGGTGAAAAACCTCCAATTGGGAAAAATATCTTCTTGCGAATAGTTTGAATTTTGCTGCCGATGGGGGCAGCAGACGGTGACGCCGGAACGTCACATACGATTGCCTCAGGCGTTCGCGGGAGCGCCCTTGTCGGCATACGCCTGAATTGTCAAGGCTACCTCGCGCAGCGCCGCTTGCAGCGTGCGATACAGCTCGTTGGCAGGCGCTTCGATTGTGCGCACCAATTCGCTGGCCGGGCCTTGAACAACACCCAACAGTTGGGAAAGAACATCCGTCTTGCTCGGTAGGTCGCGCAGTTGTCGTGCCCCTTCAGCGTCGAGTACCTGACCATCAAGGATGGCTCCCCGCACCTTGATATTCTCAAGGTCACGGATCGAGTCATAGAATGCCTTGGCGGCGGTGGCAACGTCTTCCGGGAAGTACACGACGGCCGTTGGCCCAACCAGATAGTCTTCAGGAGCCGGCATACCTGCCTCTTTCAAGGCAATAGCCAGCAAGCTGTTCTTGACTACCTGCACACCAGTGCTGTGCTCACGCATCTGACCACGCAGCCGTTGAATTTGCTGCACGGTCGTTCCGCGATAATCGGCCAACACGATGGCTGAGCTTTGGGCTAGCTGCTCGACATACGATTCGACGAATTCTTCTTTCTTGTCTCTTGAAATTGCCAAGCGCTTAACCTCCTTTACCAGACTTTCGAACGAAGCTGCGCAGCAGGGCAACAAAAAAGCCTTCTCATCATGCAGATGCGAAGGCTCTTAAAGGCAGTAGAACAAAGCAGATGGCCTGGCAAGCCATTGCTTCAATTCCAGTTCATTCCGTGTGAAATGGCTGGAAATGCTTTTCAGATCCTGTCGCTTCGGCGGGCTGATGAATTAAGCCAAAAGTGGCGCCTGCTGTCTACAGCAACAATCTCGGATTATCAGTTGTTAACGAGCGCCTGCCAAAATGCAAGCCTCGGGAACTGCAAAATTAGGCAGTGTGCAGCTGGCCGGCTTGGTTGGGATCAACCTTAATGCCAGGCCCCATTGTCGAGGTCAGCGTAACGCGCTTGATGTAGGTGCCCTTGGCGCCTGACGGCTTCGCACGCGTGATCGCTTCCATGACAGCCGACAGATTTGCCATCAACTGCTCTTCGGTGAAGCTGACTTTACCCAAGGGGACGTGGATGTTGGCGGTCTTGTCAACCTTGAACTCAACACGACCTTGGCGCGCTTCCTGGATTACACGGGGCAGATCGTCTTCTTCCACGATGGTGCCAGCTTTGGGGCTGGGCATCAAACCGCGCGGGCCTAAAACACGACCGAGACGACCGACCTTTTTCATCATCGCGGGGGTGGCAATTGCCATATCGAAGGCGGTCCAGCCGCCAGCGATCTGGTTCACCAGCTCGTCGCTGCCCACAAAGTCAGCGCCTGCTTCTTCGGCGGCCTTGGCAGCATCGCCTTCAGCGAAGACCAAAATCCGCACCTGCTTGCCGGTGCCGCTGGGCATCAAGACAACACCGCGCACCTGCTGATCGGCATGGCGCGGGTCAACACCCATGCGCATATGCACCTCAACGGTGCTGTCAAACTTGGTGAAAGCCGTGTCACGTACAAGCTTCACTGCCTCAGCCGGGCTATATTGCTGAGCCGGGTCCACCTGCTTTTTGGCTTCTGTGTACTTCTTACCGTGCTGTGTCATGTGTTACTCCTGGTGGTGTTAACGGAGCAGTTTGCTGCTCCTCCCACTAGCGCCGTCGCGAGACAGCTAACTAGTCTACGATTGTGATTCCCATGCTGCGGGCGCTGCCTTCGATCATCTTGACGGCACCTTCGATATCCACCGCGTTCAGGTCCTTCATCTTCTGCTCAGCGATGTTGCGGATATCCGCACGCGTGACCTTGCCCACCTTGTTGCGGTTGGCAGATGCAGAACCCTTGGGGATACCAGCAGCCTTCTTCAACAGGTCAGTGGCTGGAGGCGTCTTCAGCACCATCGTGAAGGAGCTGTCCTGATAAATGGTCAGCTCAACCGGGATAATGCTGCCTATCATGCTGGCGGTCTTGGCATTATATTCCTTGACGAACCCCATGATATTGACGCCGTGCTGACCAAGCGCCGGGCCAACCGGGGGTGCAGGATTGGCCTTGCCCGCCGGGACCTGTAGCCTAACGATTGCTTTAATCTTTTTTGCCATGCTTTACCTCAAATCCGTTGCCATATACGGCAGCAGTAAATACACTTTCTGATGTGAGCGGGCCGGATCAGACCTTCTCAAGCTGCAAGAAGTCCACATCTACAGGCGTGTCGCGATTGAAGAAGGATACCATGACGCGGGCACGGCCCTTGTCGGCATGCAACTCCTGAACGACGCCGTTGAACTCGGCGAAGGGGCCTTCGGTGATGCGCACTTTCTGACCGATCTTGAAGTCTACCTTGATCTTCGGTTCTTCCGATTCAAGTTGGCGCATTATGCGCTTGACTTCGTCTTCGGGCAGGGCTGTGGGGCGGTTGCCCATCCCCACAAAGCCGGTCACGTTGGGGGTGTTGCGCACAACGTACCAGGATTGCTCGTCCATGATCATCTGGACCAGTACATAGCCCGGGAAGACGCGGCGTTCGACCACACGACGTTGACCATCTTTCAGCTCGATCTCTTCCTCGGTAGGGACAATGACCTGAAAGATCTTGTCCTGCATATCCATGGATTCGATGCGATGCTCGAGGTTCTTCTTCACCTTGTTTTCGTAGCCGGAATAACTGTGGATGACGTACCACGCAGCCTCAGGTGGAACCTCTGGATTAGCAGGCTTTTGAATTATCGGCTCATCTGCTTCGGAAGCAGCCGTTGCGCGTTTATCTGTCTTTGCCACGATATTATCTCAGCTAAAGCTCTTGTATATCCGGGGGCGCAGCAATTTGCTGTTATGCGCCGATCAGGGCAGCGATGATGCCTTCAAAGACGACATCCAAGCCCCACAGCAGCAGTGCCATAACAGTGGTCACAGCCACGACGATACCGGTCAGGTTCAAGGCTTCTTCGCGAGTCGGCCAAGTGACCTTGCGCATTTCTGCGCGTGCCTCACGAAAATACTTGATGATACGATTTTCAGTCTTTTCGGTCTCGACTTTGCTGCTCACGTTAATTATCTCTTTTGCCAGTGAAGAACACCCCCGAAACCCGGGGGCGCTTTAGAATTACAACGAAATCCGTTGTTTGACGAAACAGAGGCAGGCGTGGCAGGATTTGAACCTGCAACCTACGGTTTTGGAGACCGTTGCTCTGCCGTTGAGCTACACGCCTATGAAAACACCAAACACACAGCCAGCGTAGACACTGGCTGCATGTCGTTTTACCAGTGTCTTATTTGGTCTCGCGATGCGTGGTATGATCGCGGCAGCGCGGGCAATATTTCTTTAATTCCAACCGCGCCTGGTCGTTGCGGCGGTTCTTCTCGGTCGTGTAGTTGCGCTCCTTGCACTCGGTGCAGGCTAGCGTAATCACGACGCGAACTGCTTTCTTTGCCATGAGAATCTCACTTTTGTTACGGAGGGGAGACACAGGTCTCCCGCTCCGTTAATTTCGTTTTAGCGTGCCTTAGTCCATGACCTTGGTGATAACGCCAGCGCCGACGGTGCGGCCACCTTCGCGGATGGCGAAGCGGGAACCCGCCTCCAGCGCCACCGGCACGATCAGCTCCACCGACAGGTTCACGT
>JBAQWV010000162.1:0-11668 GCA_049299095.1 Anaerolineae bacterium
TACTAGGGCTGTCTGCAAGCAAACCCCAGCGTCCCTGTCGCTGCCTGGAACGAGGAGACCGTCTGATGACTTTTTGGTCTGGCAAGAAGGTTTTAGTAACGGGTGGAACCGGCTTCATCGGTTCCCAGTTGGTTGAAATGCTGGTAGCGGCTGGCGCGCGGGTGCGAGTCATTGGCCGTCTGCGCAAAGGTTCGCTCGATAACCTCGCCGCAGTTCAGAACGAGATCGAATTTATCACCGGGGACATCAGTCAATTGGCAACCGCGCGGCAAGCCGCGGCCGGGCAGGCAGTAGTCATGCACCTGGGAGCCAAGCTAACTGGTATTGGTTATAACGTCGTGCATTCGGGTGACATGTTCTACCAGAATGCTGCGGTCAATCTACACATGATGGAAGCCGCGCGGCTGGAAAACGTCGAACGCTACCTGGCCGTTAGTTCCGCGTGTGTCTACCGACGTACCGCACCCGTGCCGACGCACGAAGACGAAGGCTTTGCCGATGACCCGGAACCGACCAACTTCGGCTATGGCTGGGCCAAGCGGTTGGCCGAGGTGCAGGCCCGTGCCTATGCACTGGAATATCCGATGCAGATTGCAATAGTGCGGCCCTACAACGCCTACGGCCCGCGCGACGATTTCGATTGGGCCACCTCGCACGTTATCCCCGCGACCATTCGCAAGGTCTTCGAGCAGGATCGCGTCGTGGTGTGGGGTGATGGCAGCCAGTTGCGCACCTTTGTCCACGCCCGCGATGTGGCGCGCGGCATGATGCTCGCCATTGAACGTCACCCGCAGCCCGATCCCATCAACCTGAGCAGCGATGAGCTGGTGAGCGTCAAAGACTTGGTGCTCATGATCCGGCGCATGTCAGGCCGCGATGTCCCAGTGGAATTCGACACCAGCAAGCCATCCGGTCAGGCGATCCGCGGCGCAGACCTGAGCAAGGCGCGCGCACTAATCGGCTACGAGCCGCAGATCACCCTGGCAGACGGCCTGGCCGAGACCATTGCATGGTATCGGGAACATGTGTTGCGTAACGAATAACCCGTAACTCGTAACCAGTGCGCCCAACTGATTGGGCCGTCAATGCGTACTGCCCATCTTTTCCCAATTACGCAACACCATTTTCAAGTCACGCGACCATTACGGAAAATGCGTTAATCCTGGAGGATCGTGCATTGCTGAACGTTCTCGTAACCGGCGGGGCGGGCTTTATCGGCTCGCACACCGTGGATTTATTGTTATCGAAAGGCTATCGGGTGCGCGTGCTAGACGCGCTCGCGCCGCCGGTGCATGTGGCCGGACAGCGACCTGACTACCTGCCCGCTGCCGTGGATTTCATGCACGGCGATGTGCGCGACCGTGCAGCCCTGCGCGCCGCGCTCGATGGCATGGACGTAGTGGTACATCTGGCCGCGTATCAGGATTATCTGACCGATTTCAGCCGCTTTTTTGACATCAACGCCACCGGCACTGCCCTGCTCTACGAACTGATCGTCAACGAGCATTTGCCGGTACAAAAAGTGGTAGTCGCCAGCAGTCAGGCCGTTTACGGCGAGGGCAAGTATACCTGCCCGGTGGACGGCGTGGTCTATCCACCGCTGCGACCGGAAGCGCAACTGCAAGCGCGCCAGTGGGAAGTGCGCTGTCCCGTGTGCAACGGCCCGTTACAACTCGAGCACACCGACGAAACGCAGGTTCATCCGCACAACCAGTATGCCATGTCCAAATACGCCCAGGAGATGATTGCGCTCAACTTGGGACGACGCTACGCCATTCCCACCGTCGCCATGCGCTATTCCATCACCCAGGGGCCGCGGCAGAGCTTCCGCAATGCCTATTCCGGCATCTGTCGCATCTTCGTCACGCGCATGTTGGCGGGCCGCGCACCGATTGCTTATGAAGATGGCGGCCAGTTGCGCGATTATGTGTACGTGGGCGACGTGGCGCGTGCCAATGTGCTGGTGCTCGAAGACCCGCGCGCGAACGACCAGGTGTTCAACGTCGGCGGCGGCACAGCCACCAGCGTGCTGCAATACGGCTCACTCGTGGCCGAGGTGCTGGGGGTTGACCTTGCCGTGGCGGTGCCGGGCGAATACCGCTTCGGCGACACGCGGCACATCGTGTCGGACATCAGCCGATTGCGCGGCCTGGGCTGGCAGCCCACCCAACCATTGCCGGAGATCATCACCGAATACGCCGCCTGGGCGCGCACCCAGCACGACCTGGGCGACCCCTATGCCCGCGCCGAGCAGGTGATGAAGCAGCTCGGCACAGTGCGCGCGGCAGGCATGGTGTAGGCTGGTGGCAAAACGCTCCACCTCCGCCGCGCCACCTGACGCCACAGAAGCGCTGCTGCTAGCCCTTTGCCGCAACGACTGGCCCGAAACTGCGCGTGCCAGGTTGACCAGCCTGCTGGCTGCGCCGGTCGATTGGTCGCGCCTGGCCGAGCTGGCCGCGCTGCACGGCGTCGTGGGGCTGGTGAGCAAATCGCTGGCCGCGGCCGGTTGGCAAGCGCAGGTTCCCGCACCTGCCCGCGCGGCCATGCAAGCCGCGGTCACACAAATTCGCTTCGATGGGATGCTGCACCTGCACGAGACTGGACGGATGACCGCCGCGCTGGCCGCGGTCGGCATCGAACCGATCCTGCTCAAGGGACAGGCGCTGGCCGATTTGCTGTACGACGACCCGCTGATCCGTCCAGCCAGCGACGTTGATTTGCTGGTGCGTTGGGACGAGGTGGAGCGGGCCGAGGCTGCACTGGCCGGAGCAGGCTATGAACCGCAATCGGCTGCGCTGCGCGACTACGAGCTGGGCCATAATTATCATGTGACGCTGTGGCGCGAGGTGCTGCCCGGCCGGCCGTTGCTGCTGGAGCTGCATTGGGATTTGGGCGCACGCAACCTCTTTCAGTACAATCTGGCTGACTGGCGCGCGCGCGTGCAGCTTTTCCGGCTGCCTGATGTGGCCACGCCTCTGCAACGCTTTGCACCCGGCGAGCAATTGCTGCATCTGGCGTTGCACATGCGCAAGCACCGCTATGTCGGGCTGCGCTGGCTGGTAGACGTGGCCACGTTGTTGCGGCGTTTTGAAAACGAGCTGGATTGGCCCGCACTGCTGGCTGCCGCAGATACGGCCGGGCTGCGCACCTTGCTCTACACCACCGTGCTCTTGGCGCAGCGTTCCCTGGACGTGCCGGTGGCGCAACGCTGGCTGGACGCGCTGGCTCCCTCTGCGCTGCGGCGCAGCTTGCTGGCATCGGTGTTGCAACAAGATGCGCTACTGGCCCCGCTGGAAGTAGAGGACGCGGGTTGGACCCGCCTTGCTCCCGCCGAGGTGCTGCTGCTCGATCAACCGGGCGCGATGGCGCGGGAGTTGCGGTGGCGCTTGTTTCCACCCGTGGAAAAGCTGGGCGGGCTGGAGGCGGCTGGGGAAACTGGCTCCCAGCGTGCCGCACGCTACGCCCGGCGTTTGCTGCGCCGCTCGCGCACGTTGGCCAGTAAACAGTAACCGGTGAATGACCCGTTCTGAATAGGGCAGTACCCAGCCGTTGGTCTCGGTACGCCTGCTGCGCACCCTACTCGACTGCCGCCGTCACCTGCCCTTCAACAACTCAGGGCACGCACCTTGTCTACTTACCTATTTCTTCCTAACCTCCCATGCTGATTACACGCGCGCCTGTACGCATTTCCCTGGCTGGTGGCGGCACTGACCTCCCCGCTTACTATACCCAGTTCGGTGGTCTGGTGATCAACACCACCATTGACAAATATTTCTACGTCTTCCTGCGCGCCTTCAGCGAGGGGGAATCGCTGCAAATCGCCTCGTCCGATTACAGCACCTTTTACCGGCAGGACGCGGCCAACGGCGAGGGCGCACCGGTCGAAGGCACGCTCAAGCTGCCGCGTACCATTTTGCGCTATTTCGGCATCGAGCGCGGCCTGTCTATGTTCCTTGCGTCAGAAATACCCCCCGGCACCGGCCTCGGCTCCTCCAGCACTGTCACTGTGGCGATCATCAAGGCGCTGACTACCGCACTCGGTGAGCAACTCAGCAAAGCCGAGCTGGCCGAGCTGGCCTGTACCCTCGAAATCGAGGAGATGGGGATGCCAATCGGCAAGCAGGATCAATACGCGGCCGCGTTCGGCGGGCTGAACGAGATCGAGTTTACCGCACAGGGCAACCGGGTGACACCGCTCGACGTGTCCTGGGAAACCAGCCAACGCTTGCAGGATCATCTGATGCTCTTTTTCACCGGCCATTCCCGCAACTCCGCGGACATCCTCAAGGAGCAAACGCAAGCCAGCAAAAAATCCAGTTCCGGCACAGTGGAAGCGCTGCACCGCGTCAAGGCGATGGTGGCTGACGTGCGCCACAGCTTGACCAGCGGCGATCTGCACGCGTTCGGTGAGCTGCTGCACGAGAACTGGATGCAGAAAAAACGCTTTGCGCCGGGGGTCACCAATGCACTGATTGACGAAAGCTATGACGACGCGCGGCGGCTGGGCGCGGTGGGCGGCAAGATCACCGGTGCAGGCGGCGGCGGCTTCCTGATGCTCTACTGCGAACGCCCTTATCAAGCAGAGGTGACCGCGGCGCTGGAAAGCCGCGGCCTGCTGCGCATGGACTTCCGTTTCGACAGCGCCGGCGCGCGCGTGTTGATGAATGCCGGGCTGCGCTTGCCCCCTGCACCGCGCGCACCGGTCGCCAGTTGGCTGACGGCGTCCGGCGGCTTGCCCGTAGCTCAAGACGCGCCCGCGGTGTTGCGCACCACCGCCAGGATGGCCTCATCATGATGGACAAGAAGGACAGCCGCCGCCTCCTCTTTGCGCTGCTCGCACTGGACAGTCTCGGCGTGGCGCTGGCGTTGCTGGTGGCGTATTGGATCCGTGTGGACAGTGGCTTGCTGCCGGGGCGCGCGTTTGAAGAATTCACCGTGTACCTGCGCGTGGGCGCGCTGATCGTGCCGATTTTCCTGCTGATTTTTGCGCTGAATAACCTATACGACCGGCGGCTGTTGCAGGATGGCATCGAGATTTACGGCCACGTCGCCAAGTCGTTCATCTACGGCATCGTAGCGGTGATCCTGCTCAGCTACTGGGTGCGGGTGGCGACGCTCAGCCGCGGCTGGCTGCTGCTGGTATTTGCCTTCGGCGTGCTGTTCGTGGGCGGTGTACGTTTTCTGCTGCGCCGCGCGCTGGCCTGGGCGCATCGCCGCGGCCGGCTTCATGCGCGGCTGTTGATCGTCGGCGCAAACGAGCAGGGCCAGGCGATTGCCCGCCAGTTTCAAACTGCCACCGGCGCCGGGGTGGATGTGGTGGGGTTCATTGACGATTTTCTGCCGGTTGGCGCGCCCGTGCCGATTGCCGGATCGGATGGCGCGCCGCTGCGCGTGTTGGGTAGCCCTGACCGTCTGTACGACGTGGCGCGGCAGCAGCAGGTGGACGAGGTGGTCTTGGTCAGCAACGCCGTGGCCTGGGAAACCTTTCAGGAGATCATGCAGCGGCTAAGTGTGGACAGCCGCGACGCACCCTCCTTCGAACTGAAGCTGTCGCCCGGCTTTTACGAGATTATGACCACCGGCGTGCAGGTGACGCAGCGCGCCTACGTGCCGCTGCTGCTGGTGAACCGCGAGCGCATCACCGGCGCGGATAAGGTGTTGAAAACGGTGCTGGATTACAGCCTGGCGCTGCTCAACCTGCTGGTGACCGCGCCGCTGATCGCACTGATCGCGCTGTTGCTGCGCCTGACTTCGCGTGCGCCGGTGATGGATCGGCACGAGGTGCTGGCGTGCGGCGGCGGCTCTTTCACCACCTGGAAGTTTCACACCGGGCTGGACACTACCCCGCGGCCGCGCTTTGCCCATCCGCTCATCAGCGTGGACGCGCACAGCGGCGCGGCGGTGGTGCAGCGGGTCACCGCGTTACAGCGGTTGCTGTATGATACTGGCCTGGACAAGCTGCCGCAGCTCTTCAACATCCTGCGCGGCGAGATGAGTTGGGTAGGGCCGCGCACAGTGTCGCTGGGGCAGGTGGATGTACATTCGCCCTGGCTGTCCAACCTGTTGACGGTGAAGCCGGGGATCACCGGGCCGTGGGCCGTCGGCGGTGAACGTACTCTGGACGACGAAATGCGGCTGACCACAGTCTACATCCGCAATTGGACGATCTGGCTGGACTTGCAGGTGCTGGCACAAACTGCGGTGCGAGTATTGCGCCTGGAACGCAGCAAGGCGCGCCTGCCGGAGCGTTGATCATGCACCCCCTGGCGCTCTTTCCCCATCCCTTTGTACCTGCTGCGACACCACGGCCCGCGGTCTTTCTCGACCGCGACGGTGTGCTGAACGAGAATCGCGCCGACTATGTGCGCACGCGGCAGCAGGTGGTGATGCTGCCGGGTGTGGAAGAGGCGCTGGGCGCGCTGGCGGCCAGCGCATTCGCAGTAGTGGTGGTGACGAACCAATCTGCGCTTGGCCGCGGGTTGATGAGCGCGGCGACGCTGGCGGAGATTAACCATGACATCGTGGCATGGAGCGAGCAGGCGGGGGGGCGGGTGGATGCAGTATACGCCTGTCCCCACGCACCGGACGCGGGTTGTCCCTGCCGCAAGCCGCGGCCGGGGATGTTGACGCAGGCTGCGGCCGATTTGAACCTGGATTTAAGCCGTTCGTGGCTGGTGGGGGATGCCGTAAGCGATCTGGAGGCGGCTGCGGCCGCGGGCTGCCAGCCATTGCTGGTGCTTACCGGTCGCGGCGCGCGCCAGCGGGAACGCTTGCGCGGCCACGCGCTCGCGGCCACGCCCGTGGTGGCCGATCTTGCCGCCGCGGTGCGCTGGGTGCTGGGCGCGGGCGACAGACTCGCTGAGTTTAAAAAAACCTGTGAATTTTAATCTGCTGGGCAAAACAGGGCAGATATGGTACACTCGGCAGGCAAACAAGCCTGTTAGTGGTGATTTTCTTTAGTACCTGCGAGGCAACGATGACTGCAAGAACTTCGTCTGATAGCGCACTACCACCCGAATAATTCACGGAGGGCCTATGATTACCCCCACCATCCTCGCGGACGCGTACGCGCGCAACGTGATGATCATCCAGCAGCAGACTGCCGGGCTGAGCGACGCGGACAGCCTGGTGCAACTGCCCTTTCGTGGCAATTGCATGAACTGGATCGTCGGCCATATTGTCACCAACCGGCACAACGTCTTTAAGTTGCTGAACGGCGTATTTCCCGCGGAAGCCGCACGGCTGCGGCGCTACGGGCGCGAGTCGCAGCCGATCACCGGCCCGGAGGAGGGGGTGCTGCCGCTGGCCGAGCTGTTGGCGCTGCTGGCGCTGGCGCAGACACAGCTTGCCGCGCGCCTGGAGGAACTGACGCCCGCGTCGCTGGCCGAGCCGGTGGCTTTTTTCGGCAACCGCTCGATGTCGGTGGCTGAGTGGCTGATGTTTTTCTATTTCCATGATTCCTATCACACCGGCCAGACCGAGATTCTGCGTCAGGCCGCCGGCAAGAACGACAAGATTATCTGAAAGCGGGTTGAAAAGGTTCCTGAGAATGCGGAAGCGGTCAATTGCTTGAGCCACTTCCGCATTCTGTACAAAGTATTTGATGGCCCAGACTTGTGCAGCAGCCTGCGTGGCCCTATAATCCACCGCAACGCGCTGGACACTGGGCCATTGCGTACTCTGTTCTTCTGGAAAGCTCTGCGCGTTGACTGTTGTTGCCATCCTGCTGCTGCTGATTTCCGCCACTCTGCACGCCACCTGGAACCTGCTGGGCAAGCGCCAAAATCCCACCACCGCCTTTATGGTGCTGGCCAACACGCTGGGCACGCTGATCTTCGTGCCGGTGCTGGTGCTGTACCCGCACGCACTGGCCGCGTTGACCGCGCCGGTGTGGTGGATCGTGGCTTTCACTGGCCTGAGCCAGGCGATTTACTACGCGGGCCTCGCGGGCGCGTACCGCACGGGCGACCTCGGCCTGACCTATCCGCTGATCCGCGCGCTGCCAGTGCTGATGGTTACCGGGTTGTCCATGCTGTTGGCCCAAGGCGATCCACCCGGGGCGCTGGCGGTGGCTGGCATGGCGCTGATCGTACTGGGGTGTTTGATCCTGCCCTTGCGCACCTTCCGGCAGCTTCAGCCGCGGCTGTATCTGTCAGCCGCCACAGGGCTGGCGTTGGTGGCGGCGCTGGGAACGGTCGGCTACTCGCTGCTGGATGACCGGGCGCTGCGGCTGCTGCGCGGTGCAGGTGGCCTGACCGCGGCCAATCTGGCAGTGACGCTGGTCTACGCGGTGATTGCGGGGGTCAGTGCCAGCGTGTGGGGCGGGGTATTTGCGCTGCTGCGCCACGAAGACCGCGCGTTTTGGCAACACATGAGTCGCAGCGACGTGCAGCAGGCCGCGCTGGTGGGCGGTTTTATCTTTGTGGGCTATCTGCTGGTGCTGATCGCGCTGGCGCTGGTTCCCAGCATCGGCTACGCGGTGGCCTTTCGCCAGTTAAGCATTCCACTCGGCACGATTTTGGCTGTGACCTACCTAAAAGAGCCGATCTACGTGCCACGACTGTTGGGGGTGGCATTGGTGTTTGCCGGGTTGGTGCTGGTTGCGCTGGGATAAGCCCAGCCTGCTTAGCACAGCCGATGTGCCAGTTTGCCAATCTGAAGCAACTGCGTATAATGCACAGGTCAGTCAGTCACGGGGCGTAGCGCAGCTCGGTAGCGCGCACGGTTCGGGTCCGTGAGGTCGGAGGTTCAAATCCTCTCGCCCCGACTACTGGTCTTAAAAACACCACCTGCGGGTGGTGTTATATTATCAGTGTGCAGCGAGGGTACCGGAAGCCCTTTCCGGCCCTCGTTACTTTTCGCTCACGGCCCAGGCGCTCCTCATGGCTGCCGGTTGACCGTGGGTAAATTCCAAGGAAAGGAGGTAACTGCACCCATGAACGAGTATGAACTGATGTATATCGTTCATCCTGAGGCCGACACAGACGCCGTTACTGCGATTAACGAGCAGGTAACGGGTTGGGTAGGCGCTCAAGGTGGTGAAGTGGTTCAGACCAACGTATGGGGCCGGCGTAAGCTTGCTTTCGCAATCGAAAAGCAGACCGAAGGTTCTTATGTGGTCATGAATTTGCGACTGGCCAGCACGTCAGTGGCTGAGGTCGAGCGCAACGTCAAGCTGCACGAGCAGATTTTGCGCTATATGTTTGTGCGCCAAGGCGAGTAATACGGACCCCCGTAGAAAAGGACGTTCAAAATGTCTCGAGGGCTGAACAAGGTCATGATTATTGGCGGGCTGGGCAGCGAACCGGAAATGCGCTATACCCCCAGCGGCAAGCCGGTAACCTCGTTCAGTGTCGCGGTGAGCCGCGGCTGGCGCACCTCCGAAGGCGAACGTAAAGAGGCAACGGAGTGGTTTAACGTTGTCTCTTGGGGCAACCTGGCAGAAATCTGTAATCAATACTTGCGTAAAGGCTCGCAAGTGTATATCGAAGGCCGATTGCAGACGCGTAGCTGGGAAGACGCCGGCGGAGTCAAGCATTTTCGCACTGAACTGGTCGCCAACGAAATGATCATCCTGGATGGTCGGTCGTATGTGGCCGATGACGATTATAACGAAATAGACTTTTAGTCGAGGTAACTATGGCAGAATCATTTGATCGGGCGTCGGGTGGACGCCCCGGCGGCCCTGCTGGCGCGCGCCGTCGTCGTCCCCAGCAGCAAGTACGCACACGACGAACGTGCGTCTTCTGCTCCGAGGGCGTCAAGCAAATTGACTACAAGCAGACGGATATGCTCCGCCGCTTTTTGACTGAACGTGGTCAGATTCGACCGCGCCGCAAGACCAGCCTTTGCACCAAGCACCAGCGCCGTTTGGCGGTTGCGGTCAAGCGCGCCCGTTTTATGGCGTTGCTGGCTTACACCGGCGAACACATGCGTCTGTACGGTGGAAATTAGAGCATTAACCTATGGCTAAGCGACGCAATGTAGAACGTTCAGAGCCGTCGCGCAAAGAAACGGCTATGACCCGACGCGAGCGCGAGCGCGCCCGTCAGTTGACGCTGGTGGTCAGCGCGGTCGTAGGGGTGGCCTTGTTGTTGCTGGCCGTTGCTCTGCTGTATCAGGCGATCATCCTGCCCGCTTCCGCAGTGGCGACGGTTAATGGCGAAAAGATTTCGACCCGTTCACTGGGGGTTGAATCGCGCTTTTCCCAATACCAGCAGATCAACCAATTGCAATATTTTCAACAACTGGAACAACAGTTTGGCGGGCAAGGCTTTTTTACCAGTCAAATCCAGCAGATTACCAGCCAGCTTTCCAATAATGAAACGCTGGCTAATACGGTCATGGAAAATATGATTGACCAGACGCTGGTTGAACAGTTGGCGAAAAGCAACGATATTTCCGTGGGCGAGGCGGAATTGCAAGCCCGTCTGGAGTCGTTTATTGCTTCGCAGCAGGGGTTTGTCACTGCGCCCGATGCCACGGCTACAGCCGAAGCGTTGGCCGCTGCCACACCCACGCCATCACCTACACCATCGCCAACGCCTACTTCGACGTTAGCAATTACCGCTACTGCGGTGCTGACGCCGACTGCTACGCCCGCACCGACGCCCACTGCACACCTCCAGACCACAGATGAGTTCAATACAGGGCTGGAAAACGTGCTGGCTAATGTCAGTGAGGGCGCGAAGATTTCGGAGAATCAGGTGCGCGCGATCTATATCGCGGCTTTGCGCAATGAAATTCTGACGGAAAAGCTGCAAGAAAAGCTGGGCGACCAGATGCCGCTGCAAGGCGAGCAGGTACACGCCCGCCACATCTTGATCAGTGTAGCCGCAGACGCCAGCGACAGTGATCGCGAAGCAGCTTTGAACAAGGCTATCAGTATCACCACGCGCTTGCGCAACGGCGAGGATTTCGTCACCCTGGCGCAGAAATATTCGGACGATACAGGCAGCGCGACTAACGGTGGCGATCTCGGCTTCTTTGGCCGCGGCCAGATGGTGGCCGAGTTCGAAGAGGTGGCCTTTTCGCAGGCGCTCAATCAGATCAGCGATCCGGTGAAGTCGCAGTTTGGCTATCACATCATCGAAACGCTGGAAAAGACGCCAGGCACACCGAACTTCACGCAATGGTTGCAGGATCAAAAAGCCCAGGCCAAGATTACGCGCTCCCTGACGGCGGCGCGTATTCCGAAGCTGACGGTTCTGGTAAACCAGGCAACCGCCACGCCTGCTTCTTTACAGGCAACGATTGTGGTACAGCCTTCCCCGTCTGCGGTTCCGGCGACCGAAGGGACGCCCGCACCGTAACGGACAAGCTGTTTGATTGTTAGTAACCTAAAAACAGCGCCCCATGCACATAGCATGGGGCGCTGTTTTTATTCAGGACAGGGAATTACGCAGGTCGCAATACAAGTGTCATTCCGACAGCAAGGAGGTTCCAGACATGCCGGGCACTCGCTACGCGTGCCAGCGGCGCACCTCGGTGACGTTGGGCAGGCGCTCGATGCGGGCCAGAATGCGGCTGAGCTGCTCAGCATCCTTGATTTGCAGCGTAGCTTCGACCTCGGCCAGATGACCCTTGATGCCGGTGGTGGCGCGGGCGTCAATCATGTTGATGCGCTCGCTGGCGACCAGGTTGGCGATGTCGCGCAGCAGCCCAGAGC
>JBAQWV010000163.1:0-6703 GCA_049299095.1 Anaerolineae bacterium
CCAGATTCTGCGGCGTGGCCCACCTCAACTAATTTGGGGCAACAACCACCGCAAACGCAGCAGACTCAGCAAACCCATCACGATCAGCGGGAGCAGAATCCCCGCTTTAATGATCTTGCGAGCAACCGTCATGACATGACTGAGGATCCATCGTCTGGCTCTTTTGGATCGCAACAGTCTTGGCAGACTAGTCATTCCCCAGCAAACCTGGATGATCTAGCTGATATTTATCAAAGCCAGCAGTCGCACCAGACTTCTTTCCAGGCGCCATCCTCAGCGCGTATTCCCCGTGAGCGCCCGGCACATGATCCCAATCGCGAACAATCGTTGAATCCGAAGCACACCTTCGATAACTTCGTTATTGGATCCTCGAATCGTTTTGCTAACGGTGCCGCGGTAGCCGTAGCAGAAAACCCAGCCCGTGCTTATAACCCTCTGTTTATTTGGGGCGGCTCCGGCCTGGGCAAAACCCACTTGTTGCATGCAGCGGGTAATTATGCGCAGCTGTTGCACAAGGGTCTGCGCGTGAAATATGTATCTTCGGAAGAATTTACTAATGACTACATCAACTCTTTGCGTGATGATAGGCAGGAATCTTTCAAGCGCCGTTACCGCAACCTCGATATTTTGATGGTTGATGATATTCAGTTCTTAGAAGGTAAAGAATCAACCCAGGAAGAGTTCTTCCATACCTTCAATGCTCTGCACCAAGCTAATAAGCAGATTATTTTGTCCTCGGACCGCCCGCCGAAGCAGTTGACCACTCTGGAAGACCGGTTGCGAACCCGCTTTGAAGGCGGACTGATTACAGATATTCAGCCGCCAGATCTGGAAACTCGTATTGCCATTTTGATGAAGAAGGCGTCTGCCGATGGCACCACCGTTGATCGAGCGGTCTTGGAACTCATCGCCTCGCGCTTTGAAACTTCTATTCGTGAGCTTGAAGGCGCGCTGATCCGTGTCTCCGCTTATTCCTCTTTGGTCAATGAACCGATCAACATTCAAATGGCAGAAGTTGCGCTGCGCGACCTGGCACCAGATTCTGCGGCTGAACAAATCACGCCGAATACGATTATTGAAGTCACCGCAGAGTACTTCGATATCGATGTCTCAACTTTGACCGGATCTGGTAAAAAGCGCGATATTGCTCATGCCCGACAGCTGGCGATGTATCTCTGCCGTGAACTGACAGATCTTTCGCTACCGAAACTTGGTGAGCAATTCGGCGGCAAAGACCACACCACTGTTATGTACGCCGAGCGCAAGATCCGAAAAGAAATGACAGAAAAGCGTGAGACCTACGACGAGATCCAGGTTCTTACTCAACGCATTAAGGGACGCGCCCGAAGCTAACCCCGATCTTCTGCCCGCTTAGCCAAGATTATTTCTCTTGGTTAGGCGGGTTTGGTGGTTTTAGTGCCCTTAGCAGGCAAAAAGTTATCCACAAGGTTATTCACACTTGTGTAATTTCATTGTTGTAATTTAATGAGCTTGCTCACAAGATCAATTTTCACAAGCTCAAGAAAACCTCCGACCTGCTGTGATCACCGTTGTGCGATCTCAGTGGATAACTTTGGCCCTCCTGTGGATAACTTTCGTGTAATTCGAGTTATCCACAATTGCCCCGATCTATCCACAGCTTGATCACATGTGATCACACACGATCGATCTACCCACCGACCACCGTTTTCTTGTAATTACCCACAGGATTCACAACGGTTATTACTACTACTAACTTTATTTCTAGATCAGCTAGAAGAAAGGGGGCCTGTGTGGAAGTTCGAGCACCCGCCGCCAGGAAGCGTCGATTTCGCGAATTACAAAAACTTCAAGCGAGTAGCGCCAAAGCGCTGCGACCGGTTAAGTTAGAAGCAGTTGCAAGAAAGCAATTTTTTGTAAGTTGCTAGATCCCAAGAATTTTTGAAACCGGGAAGATTCAGGTATTTCGCTGTGCTGTTGGTAATTACAACTTGTTGTTCACCACCAGGTAACTAGCAGAAATGACCAGAAACGACCTAGTCGGCGTGCGTTGAATGACAACAGTGTGAACACTGGGCACGACGCATCGAAAGTGAGTCAAGGAGAGTAAAGACGCACATGGAAACCCTAACGACCAACGCCGTGTCTTTTCGTGTGGCTAAAGATGACCTCAGCCATGCAGTTGGATGGGTTGCCCGAAACCTACCGACGAAGGCCGCGCAGCCAGTACTGCGAGCAATGATTTTCACGGCAGATGACAATGGCTTAGAGATCGCCGGATTCGACTACGAAGTTTCGACTCGTGTTCGAATCGCCGCTGAGATCGAAGAACCAGGACGTGTTGCTGTAGCAGGCAAACTTATGTCTGACATCGTTGCGGCTATGCCGAATAAGCCGGTTGATATCCGTCAAGAAGACACCAAGGTTTTGATCCAGTGTGGTTCTTCGCGTTTTGAGCTGCCGACTATTTCTTTGGAAGATTACCCACAGTTGCCGGTCTTGCCGGAGGTTACAGGTAAAGTTCAACCACAGCTTTTCTCAGAAGCTGTCTCCCAGGTTGCGGCTGCCGCTGGTAAAGATGACACGCTGCCGATGCTTACGGGTATCAGCATGGCTATCGAAGGCAAAGAAGTAACTTTGACGGCAACGGACCGTTTCCGTCTGGCAGTGCGTACTTTGGAATGGGAACCAACTGCTGAAGAAGTAAAAACTCAGTTGTTGGTACCAGCGAAAACGCTGCAGGAAACTGCGCGTTCTTTGGATTCGCACATCACTGATCCCATTGAAATCGCTGTTGGTACTGGTGACAGCATTGCAGCTGATGGTCTATTCGGTTTGCACGCAGATAACCGCGAGACCACAACGCGTATGCTCGATGCCGATTTCCCAACCGTTTCACACCTTCTGCCTAAGTCGCACACCGCGATGGCATCGGTTGAGATCGGACCACTGCAAGAGGCTATTCGCCGTGTCTCCTTGCTAACTGATCGTAACGCCCAGATCCGCATGCTCTTTAGCGAAGGCGAAGTACAGCTAGCTGCAGGTGCCACCGATACCGGTAATGCCGAGGAAACCATTCCTTGTGCTTTTACTGGTCGCGATGAATTACTCATTGCTTTCAACCCGGGCTTCCTCAAAGACGGCCTCGCTGTAATTCCAACGGATCGCGTCGTTTTCGGATTTACTGAGCCATCACGTCCGGCAATTATGATCCCTGAGCCAGAAGAACTGCCAGAAGCAGATGAAGATGGTAATTTCCCAACTCCGGATACTTTCTTCACTTACCTTTTGATGCCAGTACGTTTGCCTGGTTAAACTACGCACTAGATGTTTATTCGTGAGCTTGACCTGCGTGATTTTAGATCGTGGTCGGAGTTAAACCTCGATCTGAATCCCGGCATAGTGTTATTTGTTGGCCGCAATGGTTTTGGAAAGACCAATATCGTTGAGGCTTTAGGCTATGTTGCGCACTTAAGCTCGCACCGTGTTAACCAGGATGCTCCGCTGGTGCGGCAAGGAACGCCTAGTGCTCGCGTATCAGCTACCGCGGTCAACCAAGGCCGCGAGCTCACAGCGCACTTATTGATCAAACCGCATGCTGCTAACCAGGCGCAGATCAATCGCACGCGGTGCAAAACTCCGCGCGAATTATTAGGTGTTGTAAAAACTGTTCTTTTCTCGCCGGAAGATTTAGCGCTGGTGCGCGGGGAACCAGCAGAACGTCGTCGCTATCTCGATGACATTGTTGCTACTCGTACTCCGCGTTTAGCTGGGGTGAAGGCTGATTATGACAAGGTTTTGCGCCAGCGCAATGCATTGTTGAAATCAGCATCGTCAGCCATGCGTCGGGGGTACGGAGACACCGAAGGTGCTTCGGCCTTATCGACTCTCGATGTGTGGGATACCCAGCTAGCAAGCCTGGGCGCGCAGGTCATTGCAGCCCGCCTAGAGCTCATTGACCAGCTAACTGAGCTGATCCCTGCAGCATATGAGGGGTTAGCGCCAGAATCGCGGCCAGCGCACATTGCGTATAAATCCACCGTCGATGTCACTGATCGAGAAGTCTTAGAAGCAGTCATGCTCGCAGAGCTGGGAGCTAAACGTCACCGCGAGATCGAGCGCGGTATCTCTCTGGTCGGCCCGCATCGCGATGACGTGGAATTACACCTAGGCACGGCGCCGGCGAAAGGTTTTGCGAGCCACGGTGAGACCTGGTCCTACGCCATTTCTTTGCGCTTTGCAGAGTTTCAACTGCTGCGTTCCGAAGATTCTGATCCAGTTTTGATCTTGGATGATGTTTTTGCGGAGCTCGATGCCAAGCGCCGTGAAAAATTAGTCAAGCTTGCTGCCGATGTCGAGCAAGTCTTTATTACCGCTGCAGTAGATGAGGATCTACCGGAGAACTTAATCCCGATGCAGCGCTTCGAGATCGGTGTAGAAGATACAGATAGCGGCCGCATCTCGATTTTGCGTACTCCCGACAAAAGCCCGACTGAGGAAGATACTGTTGCGCCTAGAATAGAAGAAAAGGAGCGCGGCGAATCGGATAAGGCTGGTGACGAAGATGTCTAATACAGACCCCGTTCAACAAGCCTTTGAGCATATTCGCAAGCGTTCGCCGAATCCGCCGAAGCTGCATCACGTATCTAAGTCCAAAGTCGCAAAAATGCCGGTGGACAAACCTCAGGGAATCCCTGTCCCCCAGGTGCCAGGTTTTGATATTGCGGAATTATCAAAGACTCCGCGCCCGCGGTATCGCGGCAAAGGTCGGGAAACCGGAGCAGATGGACGTCGGCGCCGGCGTAGTGTTGATATTCCAAAGCTTGGTTCGTATATTGCCCGTGAAGTGACTTCGCGTGGCTGGGAACATGATTTGGCTCATGGGTGGATTACTGGCCATTGGCACAAGCTGGTTGGTGAGAAAATCGCGCAACATACGCATCCTGATCGGATTGAAAATGGCATTATCTATGTTGCCTGCGATAACTCCTATTGGGGTACGCAACTGCGTTATTTACAACGGCAGATCCTGCAGCGAATCTCGGAACAAGTTGGCCCAAATGTCATTTATCAACTGAAAATTTCCGGCCCTAAACAACATAAGAACTATGAAGGGCCAATGTGGGTAAAACCGCAGGGCTCGAAGGATACATACGGTTAAATTATCAATCTCGATCTAAAACCCTGTTAACCTGCTTGTTCTCAGCGGCTTTTATTTCGCTGAGGGCGTTGGGCGCTCAACAAAGGTAAAAATTAACGCATATTTTGGCGTTTGGGCGAAGCGGAGTCTGTCTAGGTAGGGGGACACAGTGTAGAATGGATAAAGTCTTAGAACTACACAGACGCTAAGTTCAGCTGCCTTGTTTAGTTCACCCTTAGTTTTAAGGGTTTATCGCATTATTGATTTCTATGATGGCGCCTTTGCCACCGTATAAATTTGGAATAAAGGAGTACGCGGTTTCGTGGCTACCCAACCGGAATATAACGCTGGGTCAATTACGATCCTGGAGGGCTTAGAGGCCGTCCGTAAGCGTCCAGGTATGTATATCGGCTCCACCGGTCCTCGTGGTTTGCACCACCTGATCTGGGAGGTCGTTGACAACTCGGTCGATGAGGCCATGGCGGGCCATGCCTCCAAAGTCATTGTTCGCCTCATGGCAGACGGCGGAGTGGAAGTTACAGATGATGGCCGTGGTATCCCCGTCGGCATGCACGCCTCAGGTGCGCCGACGGTCCAGGTTGTAATGACGCAGCTACACGCTGGCGGTAAGTTCGACTCGGACTCTTATGCTATCTCTGGTGGTCTGCACGGTGTTGGTATTTCTGTGGTGAACGCGCTGTCTACGCGCGTGGAAGCAGAAATCAAGACTGATGGTAAGCACTGGTACCAGGAGTTCAACAACGCTGTTCCGGAAGAACTCAAAGAAGGCGGTAATGCCCGCGGTACCGGTACCAAGATTCGGTTCTGGGCAGATCCAGAGATCTTTGAAACCACCGAGTATGACTATGACACCATCGCGCGTCGTCTGCAGGAGATGGCCTTCCTTAATAAGGGCCTGACCATCCAGCTGATCGATGAGCGAGTGACCAAAGAACAGCTCGATCTTGAAGCTATCGCGGATGCAGAATCCGGCGAAAAGCAGCTCGACAGCACTTCTTTTGATGATGAAGACGTTGATGACTTTGAAGAAGAAGGCGCAGATACCCCAGCGCCAGCAAAGACTGAAGGCTCTTCAAAGAAGCTGCAGAAGAAGGTCACTTACCACTATCCAGATGGCCTGGTTGATTACGTTAAGTACCTCAACAAGACCAAGTCCGCGATCCACCCAACCGTGGTTGCCTTCGATGTTAAGGGCAATGACCATGAGGTAGAGGTCGCCATGCAGTGGAACCAGGGCTACAAGGAATCTACTCACACCTTCGCGAATACGATCAACACTTATGAAGGTGGTACGCACGAAGAAGGTTTCCGTTCCGCGCTGACGTCTTTGATGAACCGTTACGCCAAAGAGCACAAGCTCATGCGCGAAAAAGATGGCAGCTTGACTGGTGATGACTGCCGTGAGGGTCTTGCAGCAGTTGTTTCGCTAAAGGTTACTGATCCGCAGTTCGAAGGCCAGACCAAGACCAAGCTGGGCAACTCGGAGATCAAGGGCTTTGTGCAGCGCGCGGTTAATGAGCACCTTAATGACTGGTTTGATGCGAACCCGGCGGAAGCCAAGGC
>JBAQWV010000164.1:0-4022 GCA_049299095.1 Anaerolineae bacterium
GTTATTTCCAGTAAAAAACTTCACAGAATCAATTTCTGCTTTCAGTGCAGATAGATCACCATTGTTAGCCAAAGAAACAACGGCAACTTTAGCTAGTTCTCCTGCTAATTTTTTAGCGCGGCTCTTGTACTTCAATGCCTCAGTCATAATCACTTCTGTATCGCTAGAATTTACGCAAGCGATCATCAGCAATTGACCGCCAACAACTACTGAAACATCAATCCCAAACTCATAATATTCATTGGCCACAACTGAATTGACCAATATTTCCGCCCCTGTAAATTCAGGGCTTTTTTCGATTTCGGTTGCCACAATCGAAGCTACTTCATTTTCTTTTTCTGTCGCAGAAAGGTCTTTATGGCTCAACAAAATTATCTCTTTTAAACTTGCTACGTTTTCAATTTTTACCGTAGCTGGGCATTGCCACTCATGGTCAAAGACCATTTCCAACGTGCGCGAGTTGAGATAACTATAAACCACTTTCCGATCATTACGGCGTTCCCACTCCTGAACAGTTCGATAAGCATGAACGGCCATTGCTTTTGTGCCACCAGTATAATGGAGGCCAATTTTTTTCTTAGGGTCTGTTAATTTGCTCAGGGTTCGATTTAGCGATTTATTGATTTCATGTGCATCAAACTCGCCCAGACAATACACAAGATCGACATTATTTCCAGCAAGTACCTTCCGCAAACGCTTTGCTGAAGCCTCAGTCGCTTGGGTATGCACCAACACGACCTTTCCCCCTTCTTTTAGAAGGGATTTTGCCGCTAACAAACACGGAAACGTAGAATCTCCTACTAAAATTATCAAATTGTCCACTTTGTATTTATCCATGCTCATGTTCTTTATTCCTTATCGCTTACTGGTTTGCTTAATTGCTAACTATGAAGATAATTGTATCACGTCGTTTATCAAAAGTCAAGCCATTTTAGCGACCAATTTTATAAATTGCTTTTTTCTCTTTGGCTAGTTGGCCCGACATTTTTATCAGCCCAACTGGTTTTTTGCCCCATGTAACGCGCTATCCGTTACAGTTACAAGCCGTTACAAGTGTTACAGAGGTGTAACACTTGTAACACCTACCGTTACACGGGTGTTACAGGCAAATTTTCCGTTGACCATCCTCTGCCACAGATGTAACGCACCTCCATAAATGATTCGTCAAAGTTTTTCCGTTTTACGCAAAGGTGATCTACAAGCCCTCTGGACATATCGACCTTGACGTAAGCGAAAATCGTTGAGCGATCAGGATCATCTCTTTGGCACGAAAGATCACCAGAGGCGGATTGCGATTTCGTGCCTACTATCGGCGACAAAATCGAAGCATATATCGCTCCATCGCCAGCACGAATGTTTATAACATCGTTGCTGATAATCGTGCGGACGGTGAGGACATACGCACTCTCTGAGTAATCGATTCTTTTAACCGTTACCCCAGCGCAACCGTTCATAATGGGATCAAAATTCATTTTGTTTTTCCTTTGTTTAGTTAGGCGGTGGAACTCACACCGCCTATTTCTAGCCATTCATCTAAAACTCGATTTCATCCTCAACGATTGGTTTTGGTGCTTCGCTCTCCACTTTTCCGCTCAGAAAAACGAAGTCAGTAGCGGTTATTTCAAAATTAGAGCCTGAATTTCCATCACGCCCCTTGTAAACCGTTGGCCCGCCTGTTTTTTTATCTGCCTTCAACCGTCCTTCCACCAACACCTTGCTTCCTTTCGACAGATATTGATTGGCCGTTTCTGCCCGCTTGCCGAAAACAGAAACACGAAACCAAATCGTGTGCTTGCTATCGCCATACCCTTCGCTGACCGCTATGCTGAAAGTGGTTACTGCTGAACCATCAGGCATAAATTTCATTTCAGGGTCTTTCCCCAAATTTCCTGCTAACGTAATTTTCTGATACATATCATTCTCCATTGCTTGCATATATGCAAATTTATTTATTCAGTGAGTTTTTACCATCATCTGTTAGATGATAATACTGGCGAATGGTGATCTTTCCCACCCGCTCTTCCTGCGTCGTGCTGGCAGGAGGTGGACATTCCACGATCAACTTGCTTTTCAGCAACTCATCGATATTGCGATAAAGCGTTCCTGTCGGCAACACCTTGCCATACTGCTCCTTCGCCACCTTCATAATCCCATACCCATGCCGATCTGTTCCCAACAATGCCATCAATATGATTTTTTTTCGGTGTTTATTCTACACCTCCATTGTGGGGAAGGGGATAAAGCCCCAACCCCGTTTTTTTATTCAATTCGTGTACACCGAATAGCTTTGAGTTCGGCCACCGATTCGATGGCAACGTCCTGAGTGTACCCGCCCTCACGGGTGTTGTTGGCTAGTGGAACGGCGATGTACGATTCACCAACACTTGGGCCGTTCCAACGCCCACTTACTGTAGTTGCCCCCAACGCCTCGATTAACGCTTTGGTTGCTGGATGTCCAACATACGATACCGATCCTGTGAGGTCTGATGGAAAATCGATCTCCTCAAACCTAATCGCCATCCCCGCAAAACCCAACGCTGTTGATAGTACTACTAATGCCATGTTCTTTATTCCTTATCGCTTACTTGTTTACTTAATTGCTAACCACGAAGATTATTATAGTTCATTTATCCATAGAAGTAAAGTAATTTATAAGGCAATTTACGTTAGAATTGTATAAGTAGTTTAACTTATCCTTAATATATATATATTAAGGATTACTTAAACCATATATGAAATTCTAACACAATAAAAGGTGGATTTTGTGGCTGATTATTGTCTTGTGGCCTATAGTAGTGGCATGGTTAGAAAATTCATTTCACAGTATGTTCGCTCAATCATGGATGCACTTTACTACTGGTATAGCGCAAAATAAAAAATCTGCTTACACCAATATCTATAAACTGCTTGACTTTTGGTAGTAAATAAACTATAATTATCTTCACGGTTAAGCAACAAAAAGCAAGGTTGCAAGAAGGATTGAAGCTAATGATTAGAGTACGATTCTACGCACACGACGAGAGGCCTGTAAATTGGCCTGTAGCGTATCCGTTTTGGTGTAGTGGCTACGATGGTGCTGATAATGCTATCGTCGTGTCATACGCCAATAATGAGGCTTATATCAAGGTCAATTGGCCCGAAGCGTTTAACATAACCTCACAAGAGGTTGAAAGCATAGAATTTACCAGCCGCTTCCCAAAGCCGTACTGGTACGAACAAGGAGGATAGCAATGACGGATATAGAGTTCATTAGCAAGCAGTGTGAAAATTATCGTGAAGGGCTGGCGTACAGGACTTACGATAGGAGCTACTTTGGCTACTTGGTCGATGATCCGAGCAGACGAGTACGAAAGAAGTTGTCTGGCAATCCAGTGGCAGTCGTCATAAAATATATTTATGAAAAGCTGATGATTGATCCTGAAGAAGATGTTCGCGTTGCACTCGCTGGAAACTCTGAAATACCAGAGATTGCGGCAATCCATTTGTCAACAGATAAATCGGATCGAGTTTTGTTGGAACTAGCTGGCAATTCGGCCATTCCAGAGCAGGCGATGCTGAACATTGCCGACGACTACCACACTGATTACTGGACAGGTGATCACTATGTCCTGATCGAATTGGTGAGAAACGAAGCCATAACTGTCAAGGTTATGGAGAAAATGTCTGAAAATATCGATTTCCGTGGAGGGGTTGCTGTCATGATTGCGCTTGCTAACCACCCAGCGATCAACGATAAAATCGCTATGGATTTGCTAAAATCGTGGAGTAGCGACGAAATTGAGGATATTCTTGCTGGAAACCCGCACATCAGCGAATTGATCATGTTAAAGATTGTTGATTCGTGTTCGATTGATACGATCACGGAGTTGATGAAACACCCAAAGTTAACGCAAAAAGTGATCGATGAAATGGAAGCACACTGGGATCAAACCATTCGTGAGCGTGCAGGCAAGGCAGAAGGAAAATAAAATGGAACACAACGTTATCGGCCCCACATGGGGCGACTGGGAACAGTATGTAGA
>JBAQWV010000165.1:0-15975 GCA_049299095.1 Anaerolineae bacterium
GTCGAAGCCCCGTCGGCTGAGCTTGTCGAAGCCGACAGCGACGCGCTACACCTCATCTCCCTTCACCAGCTCGTACACCTCTCCACGCGGCCAGTGAGAGAGACGCGCGACGACGCGCGCCCGGCCCGCGGGTGCGACACCTTCCACGGCCAGCAATTCCAATGCAGAGCGCACCTGCGCCTCGCTCCAACGATCCGCGCCGCGCGGCTGCCCTGTACCCGCAACGACCAGCGTAATCTCCCCGCGCGGGGGCATGGCGGTAAAATAAGCCACTGCGTCGGAGGCGGTGCCGCGCCAAAACTGCTCGAACCGTTTGCTCAGCTCACGCGCAACCACCACGCGCCGATTCCCCTGCACCGCCAGTAAGTCAGTCAGCGCGCCCAGCAGACGATTAGGCGACTCGAAAGCCACCCATGTGCCCGGTTCATCGGCTAGATCGGCCAGCAGCCCACGGCGCTCCGCGCCTTTGCGCGGCAAAAACCCCACGAACAAGAAGCGGTCGGCCGGCAAACCGGACGCGGCCAACGCGGTCACAATCGCCGAGGGACCGGGAATCGCCTGTACTGTATGCCCGGCGGCCAACACTGCCTGTACTAATTCGTAGCCAGGATCGGACAAGCCCGGCATTCCAGCATCCGACACCAGCGCCACATCGTGGCCTACGGCCAGTTCCTCCAACACCCGGCCCTGCCGCGCGCTTTTCTGGCGCTGATAGGCATCGGTATAAGTCGCCAGCGGCGTGCTGATGTCGAAATGTGTCAGCAGGTGACGCGTAACACGCGTGTCCTCCGCGGCGATCAAGGCTACCTCGCGCAACGTGCGCAGCGCGCGCGCGGAGATGTCCTCCAGATTGCCGATGGGTGTTGCGACAAGATACAAAGTACTCATGGGGCGTTTCTTGACTTGATCAGAACAAACGTGCTACAATAGTCGCTATGTCAACCTTGCGGGTCACCTTCAACCTGCCCCTGCCGCCCAGCATCAATCAACAATATGCCACGGTGGAGGGCCGCCGCGTGCTGAGTGAGCAGTCACGGTCATATAAGCGCACGGTGCTGCACCAGATCAAGCAACTGCGCAGCGCCGGGGTGATCAGCGAGGCCTTCATTGCCCAGGCACAGGCGGGCTATTTGGCCCTGTTCATTGACTTTTATTTTGAGACACCGCTACGCCGCGATCTGGATGGGGGGCTGAAAATCGCTCAAGACGCGATTTGCGCCGGGCTAGAGATGGACGACCGTCGCGTGGTAGATATTCATCTGGTCAAGCGCACTGATCGTACCCAGCCACGCATTGAAGTGGAGTTGGAGGCGTTGCCCGCTTGGGTGTTTAATTGACGCGACCGCGACCAACGCCACGCTGACTTATTCAAACGCTTCGGCTATGCGAAAAACATATCCAGCACCCCATTGCTGCGGAACCACCAGCAAGGGAAGCACCGTGCTGGCCTCGCGCTGGGCTTGATCGAGCGCAGTCGCCAGCGCCTCTTCTTCGTAGCCGGGGTACAGCCCGAGCCGCCCCAGCAGCAATTGCTGGCGCAGGATTTCCACGCGCGCCGAGGCAGCATCGTCGGTGTCGGTCAGACGGCCGGCCTGGTCGCGATACAAGCCAAACAGCACTTCCTCCGACGCGCGCAGGTCAGCCGCGATCTGTTCGCGTGTCTGTACCCACTCCGGCACGAGGTTGTAGCCCGCCGCGCCGCTGGCCAGCATAAATTTCTGCATTAACCATTGCACCTGGTCGAGCGCCACCGCGGCCTTGTCGTACAATTCAACGGCCTGCTCGCTGCGCGCCACGAGACTGCTAGTGCGCAGGGCGTCTTCAGCCAGCAGTGCGCCCGCCAGTTGCGAACGAGCTGTTTCGATTTGCGTCGGGTCGCCACTATCCCAGGCGCTTAGAAACGCGTAGACCTGTTCTCTGCGCGTGTCCACCGCTCCTTGCAGATCAGCAGGCAGGGTGACATGACCGACGAACTGCGGCAGGAAGGGGCCACGTACAAACTTGCTAGTGGGGACACCGCGCGGCTCACGCACAAGTTGATCGAGCGTGCTGGCAGTGTCGGGCTGCCCCAACTCGTGATAGATCGCCTGTAACTGGCGAGCGACATCCTGGCGCTGCACCGGTGCGATCAGCGGGCTGTAGCGGGCCAGCGTTTCCGCCTGTTGCAAAGCGGGAGGGACGGCTTCGGTCATGCCCAGCCGGAGAAAGCCGCGGGCGGCATCCAGCGTCACCTGTGCGCGCATGGGGTCGGCCATGGTTGGGCTGAGCGCGGCGGTGTCAAGCATTTGCTGATAGGAAAGCGCGGCCAGGTCGCGCAGGGGTATGGCTTCAAAAGCCTTGCCGACCAGTTGGGCGCTGCCGCTGCGCGCCGCGTCGTTGTCGCTGGGATCGTACACCAGCACAGCATAGGCGGTATCCGGTTCATTCGCGAGGATGGATTGCTGCACGAGGTTGCTGTTGGGCAAGTCGAGCAGGGCAATCACTGCCAAGTCGGGCCGCACGCGGCTGGAATCTACGGCGGACAGCGGGTCTTGCCATGTCCAGCGCAGCGGGCGGTCATCGCGCAGGTTAAAATACATGGCCAGCGCGGCAATGCCGATAAGAAGGGCCACACCCAGCAGCGCGGCCAGCAGCACGAGCAACAATTTGCGTCGCTTGGGCGCGGCAGTGGGTTGGACGGGATATGTTTGATAAGTGGTCATGCCAATTTAATCTC
The DNA here is from genome assembly GCA_049299095.1 of Anaerolineae bacterium. Taxonomy (GTDB): domain Bacteria; phylum Chloroflexota; class Anaerolineae; order JAAEKA01; family JAAEKA01; genus JAAEKA01. The sequence goes on from JBAQWV010000165.1 coordinate 2,717, forward strand.
TTTACGCAAAGTCGTCGCAGTATACCATCGCGGCGAAGGCTTGTCTAACCGCGTCTGCTATAGAAACTGCGGCTTCACTCTCCAGTCACTGACTAGGCTCAGAGTATGCGCCAGAGCAACACAAGCTTGGCAGACGCGCACGGGAACGTATAATGGTCGTGAGTAAAAGTCGGCACTCAACTTATTCATACCATATACGGAAATGCCATCACAATGCTGGATACTCCTCTCGTTCATCTTTCAGAACAACACGCGCGGCTGAACCCGCGCGATCCTGTCTTCTATCAAAACCCCTACCCCGTCTACGCCGCGCTGCGCGAGCAAGCGCCGGTTTTCTACTGGGAGGACTTCGATCTGTGGTGTTTCACCACGCACGAAGATGTGAACGCGATCCTGCGCGACCGGCGCTTTGGCCGCCAAATTCTGCACGTCGCCACGCGCGAGGAACTGGGCTGGCCACCACCGCGCGCGGATCTGCAACCCTTTTACGACGTGGACGATCTGACGCTGCTGGCGCTGGAACCGCCCGACCACACCCGCCTGCGCAGCCTGGTGCATAAAGCCTTCACCGGACGGCAGATCGAACGGCTGCGCAGCCGCATTGCCGCGCTCAGTGACGCGCTGGTGGATGCCATTGAGCCGCGCGGCGAGGCCGATTTGCTGACCGCATTTGCCACCCCCATCCCCGTGACGGTAATTGCCGAGCTGCTAGGCGTGCCCACAGCCATGAACGCACACCTGCTGGCCTGGTCACATGCGATGGTGGGAATGTACGAGCTGGCACGCACCCCCGCACAGGAACAGGCTGCCGTGCAGGCCACCCAGGAATTCGTCGCATATCTGCGTGATTATGTCGAGCGCCGCCGCGCTGCACCCGAAGACGACCTGATCAGCGTGCTGCTGGCGGCAGAGGAGCAGGGCGAACGCCTGACCGAGGACGAATTGATTGCCACCTGCATCCAGTTGCTCAATGCTGGGCATGAGGCCACGGTACACGTAATCGGTAACGGGCTATTGGCGCTGTTGCAGCACCCCGCGCAGTTGGCACGATTGCGCAGCGAGCCAGCCCTGATCGCCCCGGCGGTGGAGGAACTGATGCGCTACGACCCGCCGCTGCATCTGTTCACTCGCTGGGCATTGGAGGATTTGGAATACCGCGGGCAGCGTTTCCGTCGTGGTGATCAGGTGGCGGTGCTGCTGGGCGCGGCCAATCGCGATCCGGCGGTGTTCGCCGCGCCTGACACGCTGGACATTGCTCGTATGCCCAATCCGCACGTTTCCTTCGGTGGTGGCATTCATTACTGCATCGGCGCGCCGTTGGCGCGGCTGGAATTGCAGGTGGCGTTACCGATCTTGCTGCAACGCCTGCCCGGCCTGCGTCTGGCTGCTGAACCCGTTTACCGCGACGCCTACCACTTTCACGGCCTAACCGCGCTGCCGGTCATCTGGTAGCCTCCATCTTCTCTATGCTTCAGCCAAACCGCTCCAAACATCAACTGCTGCTGGGCAGCCTTCTTTGTGCTTTTATCCTCAGCGGCCTGCTATACGCCTGGGCTTCGCCGTTGTTCGAAGTATCGGACGAGCTTTGGCATTACCCGATGGTCAAGACGCTGGCGGATGGCAATGGCCTGCCCGTGCAAGATCCCGCCAACGTGGGACTGTGGCGACAGGAAGGCAGCCAGCCGCCACTGTATTACCTGTTGATGGCGTTCGTCACCCGCCCTATTAACACCGACGACCTGCCAGAACTGCGCCGGCTCAATCTGCAAGCGGACGTGGGCCTGGTAACTGAGGATGGCAACAATAACATGCTGATCCATCGGCTCGACGAAGGGGCACGCTGGACAGGCGCGGCGCTGGCAACGCGGCTGATCCGCTGGCTGTCGGTGCTGCTGGCCGCGGCCGGGGTCTATGCCACCTACCGCTTCGTCCTGACGCTCTGGCCGGGCCGCGGGTACATGCCGGCACTGGCCGCGGCGGCTTTCGTCGGGTTCAACCCCATGTTTGGCTTCATCAGCGCGTCGGTCAACAACGACACCCTCACGAACGCGCTCAGCGCGCTGATCCTGTGGCGGCTGGCGGCATGGGTGCGCAAACCACCGGCCACGCTGGGCTGGCAACAGGTTGTGCTGGGGCTTTTGCTGGGCGCGGGCGCGCTGAGTAAGCAGTCGGCGCTGGGTCTGATTGGGCTGGCGGGGCTGGTGGTGCTGTACAGCGGGCTGCGCTCCCCCATTCGCTGGCGGACGCTGGCGCTAAACCTGTTGACGATCTTTGGGCTGGCTTTCGTGGTTGCTTTCTGGTGGTACTGGCGCAATGTCCAGCTTTATGGCGACTGGCTGGGCTGGAGCCGCTTCCTGGCGATTGCAGGCGCACGGTCGCAACCCGCCTCGCTGGCGCAGCTGTGGGATGAGCGCGTTGGCTTCATACAATCGTATTGGGGGTTGTTTGGCGGCGTTAACATTCCCATGCCAGACTGGATTTACACACTGCTCAACAGCATCCTGCTGCTGGCGGCCATGGGCTGGCTGATTGGCATCGTGCGCGGGCTGCGCAGCCGGGTCAAGCTTGACCGCACGCAGATGATCCTGTGGGCGCTGCCGGTGATTTGGCTCGTCCTGATTTTCATCGGCCTGTATCGCTGGACCAGTGTCACGCCGGCTTCACAGGGGCGGCTGATCTTCCCGGCGCAAGCTGCCATTGCCGCGCTGGTCATTGGCGGCCTTGACCATCTTCTGCCGACGCATGCCGCGCGGCGTTGGGGGCTGGGCCTGCTCACCGCGGCCCTGTTCGCACTCACGCTGGCCGTGCCTGTGCTGATCATCCATCCGCACTACACCCCACCCGCGCGCTTGACGCCCGGCGAGATAAGCGGCATCTCGCATCCAGTCAACGCAGATTTCGGCGCTGAACTGCGCCTGCTTGGCTATGATCTGCCAGAAGAGACCCTGCAACCCGGCGAGCCGGTACGAGTTCGTCTGTACTGGCAATGCCTGGCCGCCAACACACGCGATTGGAGCCTGTTCCTACATCTACTGGATCAAGACGAGCTGTTGAACGGGCAGCGTGACCGCTATCCGGGGCAGGGGTTGATCGCCACAACGCTCTTGCAGCCGGGGCAAACCTTTGCCGACGATGTCGTGATCGAACTGCCTGCGGTGCTGAAAACGCCTGCCCGCCTGCATTTACAAGTGGGCCTCTACGACTACGCCACAGGTGAACGCTTGAAAACGAGCGACGGCGCAGAAAGTGTCTATGCAGGCACAGTCGAAGTCCCGACCACGCCATGGCAGATCAACTTCGGCAACCAAATGCTGCTGACGGCGTTGGATTACGCGCCAAGCCAGCCGCGGCCCGGCGATGCGCTCACTGTCACATTGCACTGGCAGAGCCTGCACACACTGCACGCCAACTATGCGGTGTCGGTACGCGCGCGGGATGCGAGTGGACGACAATGGGCGGTGCAGGATGCCTGGCCGCAAAGTGGTGCAGCCCCGACATCGGGCTGGACAGCCAGCACCTCCCTTGCCGATACGTATACCCTGGCCTTGCCCGCAGACATGCCGCCCGGCGCCTATCACTTCGAACTGATTGTCTACGACAGCGCCACTCAAACGCCGCTGAAGCTGGTGTCGGCGCAGGGCCGAATTACCGACGCTGTCAGCGCCCGCCTATACCCGTTTCGGGTACGCTGACGGCTCCAGAAGATTTCGCGCTTTTGACGCATCGCTAAAAGTACGCTAGAATGTCTCCCGCCGCTTTAAGCCGCATCGCTCAAGCGTCTGATTATCCAAAGCGTCCAAAATTCATGTAATTTTTCACTACTGAGGAGACCTTTTTATGTCCAGTGAACGTTCCCGAGAGTTGAAGCGCCGCCGCCATCGCCGCGATAAGGTGCGCAAGCTGCGCGCACAACTGAGCAAAGTGACCGATGCACGTCAGCGCGCGGCGGTGATCCGCAAGATTCACGGCGTCAGCCCGACCGCTCCCGTGCCTGAGGCGTAACTTTCTGCCAACGCACTCAAAACGACGACCCGCCATTATCAGCGGGTCGTCGTATTTTTTCTATGTGTTCGCTTTTGGGGCAGCTATAAAGCGGCAATGGCTTCACCCAGACGGCGGCGGAACTTGGCGCTGTCCATCTGTTTCCAAGTATGAGGAAAGGTCGCCACAAGCTGCTGCGATGCTTTACGGCGGTGGTTGAGATAAGCCACTGTGCCGTTCAAATCCACAGCAAAGGGCGTTTCTGCACCCGCCTGCTGGCGATAGGCTTTAGCCAGAAAATCTGCCAACACCCGGCTGGCAACTTCGGCATCCTGAATATCGCCTAAATGATCCTGCACGCTGATCACCTGGGCAATCAAGGCAGGAGTTTCCTCCCCCAGCACCTCGACGAAAAACTCCAGAATATAGCGCAAATACTTACATTCGATACGCAGGGCGTGCAAAACCAGCGGCGCGGCGCCGGGAATCACCACGCTGTACGCGCGCACCGCCTCGTAGCGTCGCCAGACCTCGCTGCCCAGCTTATGCCGCACTTGAAAGGGGGCGACGGGGACGGGTGTTTTTTCTTCAACACCCGCGCCCGGTGTGTTCAAAAACGCACCCAGGTCGTTGAGCAGCCGCTTGAAGTCCGGCCCATCCAGATAGCTGATCAGTTGTTTCTGCGCTTTTTGGCGACGACCGCGCCAGTCCGTCAGCAATGGATCGAGTTCGCTGCGCTGCGCCTTGGGGACCGTCTGCAAATACTCGCTGGCCGATTTGTTGAACACATCAAGATCACGCACTGCGCCCAACGCGCGGCCAGCCGCACGCAATTCCTGTTCCAGCTTGCGTACTGTGCCGCGGCGGTAATAGCCGCCGAACAGCCGAAAGGCTACGCGCAAGCGGCGGATCGCCACGCGCATGTCATGCACGGCGTCCATATCCTTGCCGGTGCGACAACCCGCCTCGTTCGCCAGCATGTCCTGATATTGCCGCGCCATAACCGCGCGCACAGCTTCTGTCATTGGCGCGTCGGCCGATACACCCAGCCTGGCAGGCTGATCTGCGGCGGTTGCTGTCGTCTTTGCTTCGTGAGGTGTCATGGTCTATCCCCTTGTTGCCAGCGGGCGAGCAGCGCGGGCTGGGTAAGCGCCAGCCCGTACTCGAATTTGGAACGATAGTCCACGGTCAGTTGCCAGACGGTTTGCAGCTCTGCGGCCAGCGCGTGCAGCAACGCCTCGCCTGCGTCGGCCAGCAATTCCGCCTCCATAGCGAGCAGAGCGGGCGCGGACTGGCTGGAAAAACGCACGCGGTCCAGGCTCAATTCGATCAGCGGGGTGTGCTGATCGGGGCCGACCAGCCGCACCCAACGTTCCTGGTGCAGCTCAAACAGTGGCACCAGCGGCGCGTCCTGCGCCAGATCGAGCGTCAACGCGGCCGCGGGGCTGGGCGGCCAGTGCTGCGGCGTCCAGTCGGCGTCTGCGGGCAGGCGGGTTTCCACTTCTTCGCGCCTGTGTAACACGCCGTGACCGCGGTTGAGCGACTTCAAAGTCAGGATCGGCCCATGATCGTCCTTGCGTCGCCAGCGACAGGAAAAGCCCGCGGCCAGTAGTGTGTACGCGGGCGTGTCAAGGTAAATATCGTGCGTCGGAACGTGCCGCGCCGGGCCGACTGGCGAGCCAGCCAACTGTTCCAGGTTGAGCAGCCGCGCAAGGGTGGCTTCGTCGGGCAAGATGAACTTGGCTTCAATTTCCATAGTTGGCTCCTGCCCGATTTTAGCGCAAAACCGGCTTCCCCGCAACCGCAATACGCCCTCCCCCCAGAATCGGGCTTCGGCGGTCACATAGTCGCCGCGCAGCAATCAACCAGTCTTACAACGAAAGCAGCGCGCCGGCTGTCTGGTCGAGTGTAACGTGCACAAAGGCAACCTGATCGCTGCGTGTCAAAATGCTATGCGAAGTTGCCACGTCGAGACAACTACCGCTCACGGTATGGGCGCGCCCATCGTGGAAAAACGCCTCAATCTGCGTCTGTGCGCCCAAGCTGTAGATAACTGGCACCTGACAAATCGTGAAGGCCAGCGAGTTAGCCGGTAAGGTCAGCGATTCGCTCTGTTCCCTCACATCCACAAAGCTGAAGGCCGCGGGTGCAGTCAGAAATTCAGCGCGACGCAGCAGAATCGGCTTGAAGCAAAGGATGCCCTTTTGTACTGACACTCCCAGCTCGCCGAGCCGCGTCAAAATCTCCTCTTTCACCTGGCCGGTCATTCCGGGTTGACGCGCACCGCTGCCAGAGGGTGTGTGCGAATAGGGATCAGTGGGGAACGCGCCGTATAACGCAGGCGATTTGTTGAAGCCCAAGCCCTGACGGATGTCGTAGTAAGCCGCGGCCAGCGCAGCGATGATGTCTGCGGAAGCGCCTGCACGCACGGCTTCCCCGTGGCGCTCCTGCACAGCCAGCAGCAGCTTGGCTACCATGTGCCAATAGATGCTGCCCAGGCCCTCGTAGGCAAAGAAAGTGCCGGAGCGACCTGTAAAAGCGCGATGGTTAAACGTTGTCTCGAACAGCTCAAGGATTGCGCTGCGCTCGGCTGGCACCAGCTCGGCATACGCGGCTTCTTGCGCCAACTCGTCGAGCACGCGCGCGGCATCGCCCGCATTACGAAAATTTCCGTTGAAGTGGAAATCGCCTGTATCGTCCTGCACCAGCAGGCGAACGTCACCCGCGGCAGCCAGCGCCGCGGCCAAGCGCGACCCCATCACAGCCGCGGCTGATACCTGATTCTTCTCACGAAACCCGGTCAGCCGGCGGTCGGGATAGAGCAAATAGGAATGTTGGTCAGCACGGTACAGGTCGCTGTGACGCAAGCTGTGCAACATTCTTGACACTTCCTGCGGCTCCAGCCACCCGGATGACAAAAGCGCGACCTGGCCTTCTAACATAAGCTGGAGATGATCCACCGCTGCGCTGTTTTCTGCCAGACTGAGCGTGTTATAGCTGTGATAAAGCCCGTCATCGCGACGATTGGCACGCAGGGTCTGCTCGATATAGGTTTGCGCCAGCGTCAGAAAGGCGTGTACTGCGGAGCTATCCAGTGTCACCTGATCCGCGGCAATGCCAGCCTGATAGAGCCGCGTTCGGTAGGCATCTGCGGTCGTGCCGAGTTGGTCCATCACTGCACGCCGCGCAGTATCGCTGAACCCGCCGACAAGATTATCGCGGTGAGCGCGCAGAATGTCTTGCACCTTGCCGAAGAATTCAGCCAGATCAGCATTCACAACCCATGTCTGTCCCGCGGTCTGTGCGGTTTGACGTATCCAAAAAGCGATAAAACGGCGCAAATACGCCGCTGTAACCACTGACAGCCCCTTGCCCACCAGGGCGTTATTGGCATCGTTCCACTCCGGGCGCTGGGTATTCATCCAGATGCCACCCTCCGGCACGAGGTTGGTGAGCTTGGCCAACAGCAGCACCAGCACCTTTTCGGCCAAAGTAACATGCACCACTGCGCCCGCGGCATCGTGCAGCAAGCGCGCATCCGCACCGGAGGCGGTCACAGCGGCGGCAATTGCGGCATCCTTTGCGTGGTCAAATTCGATGGTATCATGCCAATTGGTCAGCATCTGCGAATACGGACGCAGGCGATAGGGTACATCGGCATAGGAGAAGATCGCCGCGTTGTGCAGCGCAGCCAGAGCCTGCGGGTTGACTTGCTCGACGATTTCCAGCAGCTTTTGCAGGTAGATCACTTGGTGATCGCTCCAGTAACCGATGTTGGCCCAGGGGTTTTCCGGTTCCGGCGTTTCCCATTCGACGCCTTCGCGCGTGAGGCGATAGGGGTTATAGCCGTCGGCGGTCATAGCATCGAGAAACTTCACCACCATTCCCTCTGCAAAAGCGGGGAAACTTAACGCCAGCGGCTCCCAGTTCTGGAAAATATCGCGCCAATTGCCCTGATAGTCGAAACGCGCTGAGCCGTCTGGCTTGCTGACATGGATCGAAAAGCGGTTCCAGGGGCGGCTGGGATCGCCGTGGCGGCGGCTGAAGGTCAGGGGCAGGTATTCGTAGCACAGGCGCACAAGATCAGGCCGTCGCGTGGCGCGGGCGCGCGTGTACAAGTCATCCACGGCAAGCTGCGGCGGCAGGTCGGCCAGCCACTGGGCGGCCGCGGCCCATTCAGCGCGATTGCGGGCACGCAGGAAATCGTCCAGATCGTCGCGCAGCACCTGATGGTTGTGAATGAACACGCCGCCGCGCATGATGTTAAACAACACGTTGGCAAAATGATGCGCGGTGGTGGTGCGTTCGGCGGCAAACTGCAAACCATCGGCTGCGGCCACCAGATGAACGAGACGCTCTGTACCGCGGGCAATGTCCGCTTCGAGCTGCTGCGCCAGCGTTTGCGGCGGCGTTAACAAGAGACGATGCAAACGCTCCACCGAGACATGGTCCTGTTGAACGTCGGCCACCATGTGCCAGGTGTGATCGGTGTGTGCCGCCAGCGACAAGGTGGCGTGAACGAAATACGCGCCAGGCCGGCCGCAAATATCCTGTTCTGCACTAAGGGGGCGACCATGACGAAAAGCGTTCAACTGGGTGGTGCTCAGCAGGTGATGGGCAGCCAGTAGCCCGGTTTGCCACACCACTGTGGCCTTGAGCGATTCACTTGGCTCGGCACGGTCGCTAAGAGTGGCACTCAAAGCAAAAATACCCAGACCGGTAGCGACATCTAGCTCGCTGCGTTTATACGCATTGAGCAGATTGCTGAGGGTGGTTTGCAACAGTTGCGTTGCACCGGCGGGCAGAATATTCTGCATGCCGTCGAGGATTTCCACGCGGCACTCCTGCTCACCCAGATTGTACAGGTGACAGGTGCGCACAAACCCGAAGCGATCACCGGTGCGCCAGACGACGCGCAGCATCAACTGCAAATCGTGGTTGATCTCCTCGAAAACGAGTTTATTGCCGTAAACATTCTTGTAGAGATTGCGTTCGCAACGATACAACCCGGCATAACAGGCAGAAAAAGGCTCCCAAAGAGAAGTGCGCCCTGCCTGCGTGACCCGTACCAACGTTTTACCACCGGTTTGTTCACCATGCGCGATGATCTTGTCTTCGGTTTCGTAGGGAAAAAGCGCATTATCTGCGTTGACGCGTCCGGCTGTAAGGCCGCCCGTACTGGCAATAAACAGCCAATGGTCGGCGCTGCTCACCAGGCTCATAAAAAAGGGCGACATTTTGTCTACGCAGGCGATGCGATAATAGTCTTCACCGTCCAGTGATACATACTCACCAGCGACGAACTGATCGTCGGCAAACAGCAAGGTGTCGCCGATCCAGGTAACAGGCTTGGGGTCAGTCATCATGCCCTTCCAGCAAAAATGTAGCGATCGAATGGGGCAGGCATTGCGCGACAGCCTGCTGGGCATCCACAGTCAAAGCCAGCAGACCCATTCGGTCAGAACAATTGAGTACCACCACCACGATTTGCCCATCAGGATTGCGAAAAGCGGTGGCCTCCAACGCATCGGCAGAGACAGCGCACAAGACACGGCGCGCGCCGGTCTGTACAAAGCGGGCAAAGTGGCCGATGGCATAGTAGCTGCTCTGATAATGCAGCTCGCCGGTGGCCGTATCTGCGAGGATCGGCGCGCTACACAGATTATCAACGTGGTTGGGGCCGCCGGTCACATCCAGCAGCAGGTTCCACTCTATCCAGCCAACTGTCCAGCGGTTAAGGTCGTTAATCAACGAGCGGGCGTAACGTTCGCCGACAGCCCACTCGCCCAGATGGGGACCACCCTCCTGGCACCCTTCAGTAAACAGCAATTGTTTAGTAGGAAAGAGATCGTGCAGCGTCTGGACATTGGCGAAGTTGTCACCCTCGTACCAATGAAAAGCCGTGCCCCAAACGTAGCGCGCCGCGTCTGGATCGTTGAGTACCAGCGCGGCCCGCTCCACCATACGATCACGGTTGTGATCCCAAATCAGCAAACGCACATCGTCCAGACCATACTGCGCCAGCGTCGGCCCAAGATAGTCGCGCACAAAGTCGCGCTCCTCTTCACCACTATACAGGCACGATTCCCACGTCTGCACCGCTTCCGGCTCGTTTTGCACCGTCAAGCCCCAAATCGGCAACCCCTCCGCGGCGTAGGCATGCACATAGCGGCAATAGTATTCTGCCCAGGCGCGGCGAAATTCCGGCTTCAGCTTACCGCCACCGGTCATGCGGCCATTGGTTTTCATCCATGCAGGTGGACTCCACGGTGAAGCCAGCAGCTTGATCGGCCGCCGGGCAGCTCGCTGTGCGGCCTGGATCAGGGGGATCAGCGCCTCGCGGTCGCGTGCTATGGAAAACCCGCGCAAGTCAGGGTCTTCTTCCGGCACGTAGGCATAATTACCGCGGGAAAAGTCGCAACTATTGATGTGGGTGCGGCACAGCGTATAACCGTGCCCCATCACAGGGTCAAAGTAAGCCCGTAGAAGCTCGGCCTGGCGCGGCGGGGGCAGGGCAGCAAAGACAAGGGCTGCGGCCTCGGTGAACGCGCCGCCAAAACCCTCAATTAGCTGATATTGCACTGCGGAATTGACAAAAACTGAAGCAAAGGCTGGACGCTCGTCACTGACAGCCAGCGGTGGCAACTCGGTGAGGCGATAAGGCATATGTTGGGCACTGCAAAAGTAACGAACAGGCACGCGATAGCTCTTTCAGGGTAGGTGAATGGGCACGCGCGGACTGCGGAAGCCCACCAGGCGACTTCCGCAGTCCGCGCGTGGTTGTGATTACTCTACAGTGCGGTAATACACCCGCACATAACCGATCTTTGAAGGGTCCCAGTAGTTCTGCGAAGCCAGAGCATAGCGTACACCGTGGTCATCATTCGCGGTTATAAGGAAGCCATTATTGTCCTCACCGCGCACGATGTCCTGCATTGCAGCGGTCACATCCAGGCGCAGCCAGGTATTGAGCTTGCCCGAACCGAGATGAGTGGCGCTCAGTGCAGGGCCATAATCACCGCCAGCCATCGTCCACGGCATAGACCAAGTGGCGCTATCCGCGAGCCACGGCGTCGTGATGGCCTGAGCTGCCACCTCGTTGATCACGGAGTTCGACCACTGCGTGAAGCCGCGCCCCTCGACAACATAGAGATAGAGATAAGCCGCATCCACCTCGGCATCCACCGGAATACCACTCACCGGCACATGCACCAGCGGACGCATCAGGCCGAAGAAACCGGCCCACATCGTTTGGGCATTGCCATAAGCCATGCTCGGCTGTGCGCCATTCAGGAAGGTGTCCTGATCAATATTGAAACGCCGTGAGCGGGGGATCAGCGGTGTACGCGCCAGCCGCACTTGATCGAGGTTCAGCGTACTATTGCCGGCCTCCGGCAAGCTAAAGCCATAGCCCCAAACATCGTCCAGACCAAACCCGTCGTTGGGTGCGCCTACCGGCTGCAACGTGTCGCGAGTAAAGACCGAGAAAGGCAGCGAGACTTCCCGCCAACCGCTGAAGTTATCAGTGAAGCTGGCAACGAAGCGCTCCGAAGTATTGGTTGCCTGATACACCCGCACATAATCCACCAACATCTGCTGGGGGAAGGTGAGGTCGGGGCTGATTGTGCCGCCGAAGTTGCCGCCGACGGCCAGGTTAAGCAGCAGATAGAAAGGATGGTTGAACACCCATTCCCGCGGAGCTACATCGGCTGCGGTGACAGTGTGGTAGTTGATGCCATCCACATACCAGTGCAGCTCATCCGGGCTCCACTCCACCGAGAAGGTGTGATAGTCGTCAGCCACGGGCTGCGGCAGGGTGTAGGTGCGACCGATAGCCGCGCCGCCGGAATAGCCGGGGCCGTGGATGGTGCCGAACACTTCGTTAGGGTTACGGCTGACATACTCCATGATGTCAATTTCGCCGCTCTGCGGCCAGCCGACCTCATCAATGTTGGTTCCGAGCATCCAAAAAGCAGGCCATAGGCCAGCCGCGCCGTCGGGCACGCGAATGCGCGCCTCAATGCGTCCGTACTGCGTTTCGATGCGGTTGGCGGAAATCAGGCGGGCTGAGCTGTATTCACACGGCCCGTACCAGCACAGCAGCCCACTGTCAGGGGCGATTTGGTCAAGGGTAATGGCCAGATTGCCATTGCCATCGGCAGCCGCGTTGTCTGCGCCAGCGGTGTAATACTCCAGTTCGCTGTTGCCCCAGCCTGCAATGCCGTTGAGCGTACCGTCACCGATTTCGTTGCGCCAGACATTGGCATTCGGTGCAGCACCCGTTGCTGCGTTGAATTCATCGCTCCAGATCAGCTCCCAGTCAGCAGGTGATGTCTGCGCCGTGGTAGCACTTTGGTTGTCCAGCACCTGCACGGCGATCTGCTCGCCGCTGTTGTTGCCATAGTACCAGAATTTTAGACCGTTGTAGGCGCTCCAATCCTGTGCCACAGGGAAAAGCCGCGTAAAGGCAGGGTTGCCGCTTCCACCTGTGCTGCCAGCCGTAGCCGTTAATATCTGTTCATAAGCGCCCTGACCCGGTAATGCCATTGCCGTGCCAGCGGTGATTTCGCTGATGCTCAATGCAGCATTATTGATCTCGTTGAACAGATAATAGCCCTCAAAATCATCCAGCAGTGTGGGATCGGGTTGGTCATCGTCGAGAATGGTCAGCGTAGCGCGCACCTGGAAGCCAGCCGCGGCGTTGACCGGATTGTATAGGTTGAGCATCAGCGCCTCGTCGCCTTCGGCTTTGCTGTCTGGCAACGTTACTACCTCGAAGCTCTGCGTAAGCTGACCGGGAGCGATCACCACCACACCGCTCGCAGGCGTGTAGTCACGTCCGGGCATGGCATACCCCTCCGCCGTGCGGTAGGTGATAGAAACGGGCAGTGTGGCGCTCACCGAAAGGGTCACGGTGACGGTAGCTGTCTCACCTTCCCTTACCTCGTAGCTGGACGCCGCAAATTCAAGCTCCAGCGGCTGCTCGACTACGCCGGTATCGCCAAAGATCGTCACCTCATCTGCGTAGTAGGTACGGCTGCCCATGTCCACGTTGCCGTAGCCGCCGATGCCATAGCCGTAAATTTCGCTAAGGGTAAAGCCGTCGTTGGGCGCGCCGTTGCCGATGTCCTTGCGATGGAAGTCAGCCCACACAAAGCGGAAGAGTTGCCAGCCGCTGAAATCGTCGGGGATGTCCACGCTCCAACGCTCGGCATCGTCGCTGGTTGAGCCAGGGTTGCGGTTGTCCAACACGTCAACAAAGAGCGTGCCACCGGTAT
>JBAQWV010000166.1:0-6498 GCA_049299095.1 Anaerolineae bacterium
GAGCTGGCTAATAACCTGTGGTGGAGCTGGAACAGCGATGCACAGGCGGCGTTCCGCGAGATTGACCCTGACCTGTGGGAGCGTGTCGGTCACAACCCTGTGAAGATGCTGCGCGAAGTCAGCCAGACCCGGCTGGACGCGGCCGCGGCCGACGCCACCTATCAGCAACACTACCAGACCGTGCTGGAGCGCTTTGACGCGTACATGAACCCGCGGGAAACCTGGTTCAGCCGCACCTTCCCGAACGACACCAACCAGACCATTGCCTATTTCTCGGCGGAGTTCGGTATGCACGAGGCGCTGCCCATCTATTCCGGCGGCCTCGGTGTGTTGTCCGGCGACCACTGCAAGACCGCCAGCGATCTGGGCCTGCCCTTCGTCGCGGTTGGTTTCCTCTATCCGCAGGGCTATTTCACCCAGTACATCAACAGCGAAGGCTGGCAGGAAGCGCGCTACAGCAAGCTGAGCTTTTCGGAAGTGCCCGCCACCCCGGCCATCGGCCTGGACGGCGAAGAGGTGCTGGTGAAGTGCGAGCTGCCGGGGCGCGATGTGTACGCCAAAGTCTGGAAAATTCAGGTCGGACGCATCCCGCTTTACCTGATGGACACCGACGTGCCGCAGAACCAGCCGGGCGACCGCGAGCTGAGCGCACGCTTGTACGGCGGCGATCAGAACCTGCGCATCAGCCAGGAATACGTGCTGGGCATTGGCGGCGTGCGCGCAGTGCGCGCGCTCGGCATCGAACCTGCGGTATGGCACATGAATGAAGGGCACTCCGCCTTCCTTGGCCTGGAGCGCGCCCGCAATCTGGTGCAGGAAGAGGGCTTAAGCTTTGCCGCGGCGCAGGAAGTGGTGCGCGCTAGCAGCGTATTCACCACGCACACCCCCGTGCCCGCGGGCCACGACGTATTCAACTGGGAGCTGATGGATCGCTTCTTCAGCCATTTCTGGCCGCAGCTTGGTCTGAGCCGCGAGCAGTTCCTGGAGCTGGCGCGGCACGATCAGCCGTGGGGCCCCGGCTTCAGCATGACCGTACTGGCGCTGCGCATGGCAGGCCGCACCAATGGCGTGGCCGCGCTGCACGGCGAAGTCTCGCGCGCAATGTGGCAATGGATGTGGCCGGACACACCGGTGGACGAAGTGCCGATTGGACACGTGACCAACGGCGTGCATTTGGAAACCTGGCTGGGGCCAGACATGGCCGCGCTGCTCGATGCGCACCTGGCCCCCAACTGGCGCGACCGACTGGACGAGGCCGGCGTGCTGGATGGCATTTACGCGATCCCGGACGAAGCTTTCTGGCAGGTACACCGCGCAGCCAAGCGGCGTTTGATCGAATTCGTGCGCCTGCGTGCGCGCAACCGCGCGATCCGGCAGGGCGAATCGCCCGCGATCCTCGAACCGATTGAGCATGTTCTGGACGAGGACGCGTTCACCATTGGCTTTGCCCGCCGCTTCGCCACCTATAAGCGCGCCACGCTGATCTTCCATGACATGGAACGCTTCAGCCGTCTGGTGCATAACCACAACGCACCTACCCAAATTCTTTTCTCTGGCAAGGCGCACCCGGCTGACGATGCAGGCAAGACCTACATTCAACAGATTGTGCGCGTGGCCCAGACACCGGAATTCTGGGACAACGTCGCCTTCATCGAAGACTACGACATGAACGTGGCGCGCTACATGGTGCAGGGCGTTGACTTGTGGCTGAACAACCCGCGCCGCCCGCGCGAGGCCAGCGGCACCAGCGGCGAAAAGGCCGCGATGAATGGTGTGCCGAACCTGAGCGTGCTGGACGGCTGGTGGGTCGAGGGCTACAACGGCAAGAACGGCTGGGTGATCGGCGAAGAGCGCGAATACCGCGATTTCGACACTCAGGACGACGCTGACGCGCTCTCCTTGTACCGGGCGCTGGAACATGATATTATTCCGTTGTACTTCGACCGCGGCGATGATGGCATTCCGCACGGCTGGGTGACGGTTGCCAAGGAAGCGATGCACAGCAGCCTGTGGGCGTTCAGCTTCCGCCGCATGTTGGAAGAATACTGCGAACAGTTGTACGTGCCGTCGGCACAGTCCAACCAGCGTTACAGCGCCGACAAATTCGCCGTCGCGCGCGAACTGGCAACCTGGAAGCAGCGGGTGATGCAACTCTGGCCCAGCGTGGAAGCTGCTGCCATCGGCCCGAACGAAAGCCAGTTCACCATCGGCGAGAGCGCCGCGGTGCAAGCGCAGGTGGCGCTGGGCAAGCTGACGCCCAAGGACGTACTGGTTGAAATCGTCCACGGCGAAGACCGCGGCGGCGCGATGGCAAACCCGCTTGATGTGGCGATGCAACCGACAGCCGCGGACAAGCAAATTCAGGTGTACGAAGGCAACTTCCAGCCGCAGCACACCGGCGCGCAAATCTACGGCGTGCGCGTGCTGCCGTATCATCCGCAAATGCTCAACAAGCACGAAATGGGTCTGGCCCTCTGGGCACGCTAACATGAACCTTCTCGACCTCCCCCCGCTGCGGCGTGTACGACAGAACCACGCCGTCGAACACGCCACCATTACCTTGCTGATGGCGCGCGAGTACGCGCCCGCGATGGTGGCGGGGCGCAGCGATCACCGCGGCTTCTATGTCTTTGGCCCGGTGGACACGGACCTGCTGGCGGCAGCCGTCAACGACGCGCTGCGGCGCTTGCAGCGGGGCGAGGCCGAGTTAGCGATTCACCCCAACTGTGGCACCAACCTGGTGACCACCGGCGCAATGGCTGGCCTGGCGGCCTTCGCTGCCACCACCATCGGGCGGTTGCGGCACAGCAGCCTGCTCGATCGCGTACTGAGCGCGGTGTTGGCAGCCACCGTTGCTGTAATTGCCAGCCGGCCAGTGGGGCTGCGCTTGCAGCGCGATGTCACCACGCTGGCCGATGTGGGCAATCTGCGCATCGCCGCCATCACCCGCCGCCAGATCGGCAGCGGGGTGATCCACTGGGTGCAAACCAGCCATGATTGATCAGTCGCCCCGCACCCGCCCGCGTACAACACCTAATTTGTAAATTCAAATTCCCATGATCTACCTCCTCCACGGTCCCGATGAATTGCTGCGCAGTGAACGCCTGGCCACCATCCGGGCCGGTCTTGGCGCGCCGGAATTAGCCGAGCTAAGCACATCGTGGCTGGATGGGCGCAAAACCTCGGTGACAGAGGTTTGTTATCACTGCGATGTGATGCCATTTCTTACCCCGCGACGGCTGGTAATCGTCAATGGTCTGCTGGCGCAGCTTAAGCGCCGGCAAGCGGGTGGCAAAAAAAAGGACCTTGCGCCGGAGGGGGACACCAGCACGCGCGCGGACGCGGAGCGCGATGCCTTGCTGGCTTATCTGCCAACCATGCCCGACACGACCGATCTTGTGCTGCTGGAGGCGGAGCCAGTCGCGCGCAACGAACGCCCATACAAGGCTCTGACGCAGTTGGCGGGTGAGGGGCGCGCGGAGATTGTCCTGTGCGACGCGCCGGAGGAGCGCGATCTGCCCGACTGGGTGCTGCGCCGGGCCAAACAAAAGGGTGGGGTAATCGAGCGCGAGGCCGCGTTCGATCTGGCTACCAGTATTGGCCGCAACTTGCGCCTGCTGGACAATGAACTGGAAAAGCTGCTGGCTTATCGCGGCAATGCGGGGACGATTCGCCGCGAGGATGTGCGCCTGCTCGTGCCATACACGCAGGAAGCCAGCATTTTCGATATGGTTGATGCGCTTGGCCAGCAGGATGGCCCGCGCGCGGTGCGTCTGCTGCGCGAGCTGGAGCGCGACGGCGCCGCGCCGCTCTACCTGCTTTCGATGATCGTGCGCCAATTCCGCATCCTCGTGCAGGTGTCCGATCAGATGAGCCTGGGTCTCGGCAAGGACGAAATCGCCAAAGCCATTGGTCTGCACCCCTTCCCTACGCAAAAGGCCATGCAGCAATGTCGTGCGTGGCGGATGAGTGACCTGGCCGCCGCGTACGACCGCCTGCTGGCGGCTGACCTGGCGATTAAAACCGGCAAACAGCCCGACGACTTGGCAATTGAACTATTGGTGGTGGAGTTGAGCCAGCGCGCCTAGTTTTGGTTGCGATAAGTTGCCATTTATGGCATATTCCTGCGATGGAATTCTAGCAACTTATCGAAATCGCAGGACAAGAACCGGTTTTCGAGACTGGTTGCTGTTGGCAGGCAACGTAGACCCCGCGGACGTTCGGCGTCAGTTGACGCGCTGGACACATAGCTTCGGCAGCTTGAGGTCAGCTTGCTTTTGTAGTCACACCGGAAAAGGCGCTGTTGGATTTGATCTGCCTGTTTCTGTTCTGCTGTATGAGGTGGGCCTTTGAAACCCTTGCGCGTGTTTTGCAGATTCGCAGCTAAAAACAAGGTGCATTATGCCTAATCCCCTCGATCTTCTGGACAAATATATTTTCTCTGGCGTCCCCAGCAATGCCGTCTACGATCTACTGAAAGCCGGTTGGCAGAAGGTCAACGAGCGCGCCTGGGAAGACCTCTACCTGGACGCATTCGAGGCTGCTTTGCAGGATGAGCGTCCGCGGCTGGCCCGCTATGCTGATGGAGAGATCACGCTTGGGCGTGAAGAGCTGCATAGGACGCTGCACTATGAGTTGGCAACATCCATAGCCTCCATGCCGTTGAGTGAACTGACCAGTCAGGATTTTGCCGTTTTTCTGGCAAAGGCGCTGGTTCAGCAGCAGGCGCTTGTCATCGGCGGCCATGCCCTGAGTGAAACAGATTATGCACAACTGGTCCTGCGGTTGGTGCAACATGCAACTGCACGCTTCAAAGCGGCTGTCACGGAAAAAGCCTTTCAGCAGGTGATGGTAGATCAAGCCCTGCACGATCATGCACTGCTGGCACAAACGCAAACCTATCTTCAGCAGCAGTTTGACCTGGTTCTGGGCGCGCTCAGTTTGCTGCCGGACATCAAAGACGACACCGACGCTATTCGTAGGTTCCTCGAAACCAACGCGCCTACGCCGCACGCGGCCATCCCCACGCGCGTGCCGGACCCGCGCGCGCGTCATCTGGTCGGCCGCGCCGACGACGTGACGCGCGTCTGCAACTACCTGATCCCTGCCGACGACAGCGACGCGGGTGTAGTCGCGGTGGTGGCGGTGCGCGGCATGGGCGGCATCGGCAAAACCGAGGTCGCGATTGCCGCGGTGGCGGCCCTGCGCGCCCATTTCGCGGAGGTGATCTGGCTGGAGGGGGGCGCCAACGACGTGTTTGCCATGCAGGAGCGGCTGGCCCGCGCATTGGGTGTACGTCTGGACGCAGACGCGCTGCTTGCGCGCGGCGACGCGCTGCACCTGGCCCTGCGCGACGGCCCGCGCCGACTGGTGGTGCTGGACGATCTGCGCCGCAGCCACCTGGCCGATTTCCTGCACCTCAAGCCCCCTTGCCCGCCTTGTGCGCTGCTGATCACCAGCCGCCGCACGGATCTACCCCTGCCGCCGGAAGCCATTGTGCCGCTAGGTCAGCTCTCGCCGGACAAGGCGCACGACTTGCTGACGGCGCTGTTGCCCGCCGGCTGGAGCGCGCGCGAGCTGGATGCCGCCCGCTCGATTGCGCTTCTGCTCGATTGCATCCCGCTGCCCCTAACCCTGGCTGCGCGCCGCGCCCGGCAGATTGCCCAACGCCGCGACGCCAGCGCAACCCTGCCCCTGGCCGCGCTGCTGGCCGAACTCAAAGCGCGGCGGTTGCAGGTGCTCAACCAGGGCGAAGACCCGACGCGGGCCGATCTGAGCGTGGTGATCACCTTCGACGCCAGCTACCATGATCTGGTGCCAGAAGATCAAGTGCGGCTGCGCGGGCTGGGCGTCTTTGCCCGCAACGAATTCGAGCTGCCCGCGTTGCAGGCGGTGTGGAACACAGATGCCAACGCCGCGCGCCAGACTGCCCAACGCCTGGTCGCGACTGGCTTGCTGGAGGAAATCGCGCCCGACACCTGGTGGATGCACGACCTGCTGCGCGAGTATGCGGAGGAGCGGTTGCACCGCGCGGGCGATGCGGAGCTGACCGCGGCAAGGCTGGCCCACGCGCGCCACTGGCAACACTTGTTGGACGAGCGTGAAGTACTCAGCGCCGCAGACTGGCAATGGCTGGAACGTCAGCGCGCCGAGGTGGAACGGGCCGCGGTCTGGCTGCTGGGCAATTGGCAGACCGCGCCGCAAGACGCGGCCTGGTTGGCCGTGGCTATTGCCCAGGCATACCAGCCTTACACCTGGTCGCAGTGGGAGGCGTGGTTGCTGGCCGGTCAGGCCGCAGCCATGGCCGAGGCAGACCGCGCCGCGGCGCGACGCTTGCAGCGCGGTCTGGCTGCATACTGTCAGCATCGCGGCGATACCGTCGCGGCCCAAGGCTTGCTGGAGGCCAGCCTGATCAGCGCACGCACACTGTTGGCAGAAAGCACAACACCCAACGCACAAGCTGCGGCCCAACGCGGCGTCGCGGTGACGCTGGGCGAC
>JBAQWV010000167.1:0-2142 GCA_049299095.1 Anaerolineae bacterium
GGGCAACGCTGGATCTGCAGCACCGTCAGGCGGTGCGAGCCGTACTCGTTGGCCTTGGTGAGTTGCTCGTCGGCTTCCTCGAATCGTTTGGGGCTGACATCGGTGCCGACCCACAATCCGATGCGGAACGGTTCAGCGCCCCAGGTTGTCTCGTCCTCTCGACGGGCCAACTCGGCGGCGCAGACCAGGGTGGTCGCTCGTTGAAACTGCTGCGCAGTGAGCAGCCGCAGCGTGTAGCGCATCAAGACGGCGACACCATCGCGACCATCCAGCGGACCATCCGTCGACTGCACGACTCCCTGCCGACGACGGATCGCGAACGTGTACGCGGCCAGCCCCAAATAGGCTTCGGTCTTTCCACCACCGGTCGGGAAGAACAACAGCTCTACGGTCGCTTTGTCTTCCACACTTCGCCGCTCCGCTGTCGGTTCGGTGAGCGCTCCGAGTTGCATCAGGATGAACGCCAGCTGGAACGGCCGCCACGACGCTGCGTCCGTGCCTCGGCTGGCGACCTCCTGTTGGGCCTGATCGAGTGTGACCGAGGTGTCCGACGCACGCAATGCAGACACCTGTGACGCGATGCGTTGATCGCGCATCACACGGTTCATGAACTGGAAGCAGCGCAAGGCCTCAGCGTCGGTTACGACGTGCTCGAGCCCCGTGAGTAGGCGCTTATGTGCCTCTTGGGCTTGCCACAGCACGGCCTCAGTGATTTCCTGCAGATGCCCCGGCAACGACTTCGCAGCCGTTTCCTGCTCCGCTAACCACGCTTCGTATCCCGTGACCAGGGGCTCGAGACCGGAGCGCAACTCGCTCGCCGTCGTGATGGCGAGCGAGTCCATCGACAGCAGCGCACCGGCAACGGAGCGGGCGCGAGTCTGTGGTGTCTCACCAATCGGCAACCACGTTGTCGACACCTCGGTTGCGCGCCTCGCCCCTTCACGCACCACCCAGTCCGCCGAGCAGGTTCGGCCGATCGCGAACTCCAACCGGTTGCGGTACTGGAGATTCAGGCACCGGACTTCGTCGTCGTGCTCCTGCCAGTCCTGCTCGAGCACGTCATGCACGGGCAGGAACACTTCAGCTCCGCCAGCGTCGACACGCAGCTTGGTCTGAAACATCCACATGCTCAGAGGGATTGGTGTGGGTGTCTCGCGGTCGTTGCACAAGGCGATCTCGATCAGCTCCCGTCCGAACTGCTCATCGATGTATCGGTCGAGACGCAGACAGCTCGAATCGCGGAGCGGGATCGTCGCCGTAAGACCCGGTTTGATATCAGCTAGCTTGATCAGCCGAACCTCTTCCACCGGAGTGCGCTGAAAGTGCCGTACCGGACGACCCGCCTTGGTGACCTCGCCCGATTCGACCGATGAGTATGTCCCCCACCAGGCAGTCACCGTGAACGACTCCTGGCCGACAGGAAGCTGGAATCGCAAACCCATAGACGCCGGGATCATCAGTCCTTGTTTGGGTGCTCGATCTTCCGCGTCTTCACCCTCCGTGTCCGCTTCAGACGCGTCGGCGGCACTCGCCGGCACGCCGCGCCCTTCAGCGGGCCCATCCGCATTGACGGAGACCTCGACCAAGTCACCCCGATCATCGGCCTCATCACTCGGCGCAGCGACGGCAGCCTTGCCGGTGAGCTTGACGGGGGCAATGTGACCCATGAGGTACTGGGACCGCGGGCTGAAGGGCAACACTTCCTCCGGCCCATAAATCGGGCCGAGCAGCTCCCGCTCCAAGATGTCAGCGAGATTCTCGCGCACGGCAAATGACGAGCCATCAAGCTCGTAGTTCAACGCGTACGATACCTCAGGCCCAACTGCCTGCGTGTTTGCCTCGGGCACACTCTCAGTCTGCCCGACGGCCTTCGCCCTCGCGTGTCTCTGAGTCCGACGCCGACCGCGGTCCGGCTGTGGCTGCCGGTCGCCAGAGGATCTGTATGCGTTGTTCGTCGAAGGAGCGCCCTACGACACCGCGGCGAATGCTCAGGCTTTCGAGCTGAGAGAGGAGCACCTCTCGTCGTGCAAGATCGTCGGAACCTGCGGCGGCCCACTGGTCTCGAACCGTCGCTCGTCCAAGCGGCTCGAGTCCCCTGTCGTTGAGGAGGCGTTGAACGAGATACGGATCAAGCGCTGCCCG
>JBAQWV010000168.1:0-18950 GCA_049299095.1 Anaerolineae bacterium
GTGTAGGGGCCGACTGCATTGAGACAGCCCTTGAAGTCCAGCCCATCCAGCTCCTCGGCCACTGCGTCCACGTCCGCGGTGAAGGTGTTGCTGAATTCTGGGTCGAAGCCATTCCAGTCGCCGTTGAAACGCACTTTCCACAGCCCAGCCGCGGGCAGGCCGATCCAATAATTCTCCAATGCCTGATCGCGGAAATTCACCACTACCACGACGCTGTCACCGGGCATGCCGTCTTGCCACCGCTGAAAAGCAAGCGCCTTGCCAGCTTCATTGACATGATAGACCTGCACTTCGTGGCCGCGCAAGCCCGCGGTGTTGTCCGCCCAGTTACGACGCAGCTTGAACAGCGATTCGTACAGGGCAAAAATTCCCTTGAACTGCTCCAGCCGCACCCAATCGAGCGGGTTGGAGTCGTCGAACCAGCCTTCTTCCAGCATTTCCTGCCCCTGAAAGATCATCGGAATGCCGGGGCTGGTGAAGACCAAGGCCGCGCCGAGTGTGCTGCGTTTCTTGGCCCACCAGGACGCGGCATTGTCCGGCCAAATTTCCGTCGGCACGCGGCTTTGGCCGTTGGCAACTTCATCGTGGCTTTCGGTGTAGATCACGCGGGCAAAGCTGTTGTCGTTATACTTGAAGCTGATCGCCGCGGCTACAGCCGCCATGTTACGTTCGTCATCGCTTTGCGCAATGATGGCTGTACGCACAGGATGCACAAACATCGCGTCCCACTGCGCGTCAAAGCCCAGCCCACCCTCGGAAGTTGCCATCGTCACGTTGGGATCGGAGCGGAGGTCTTCGGCAATGGTAATTTTCCACGGCTGGCGCTGTTCGATTTCGTCGTTGATCCAGCGGAGCAGATCGCGGCCTTCCTCGATGTCATCTTCCGGGCCGGCTTCGCCCGCCGCGTTGCGGATATAGGCGGTGGCGTCGAAGCGCAGCCCGTCGCAATGATAGTCTTCCAGCCACATCAGCGCATTGTCACGGATGTACTGGCGCACCTCAGGCCGGCCATAGTCGGGCCGCGTGTCGCCCCACGGCGTCTTGCTGCGCCAATCTTCGTAGAAATAAATACCGCCCATGCCGTTCTCGCTCCAGCCGTCGAATTGCCACAAGGACAAATCGCTGGGGCCAAAGTGGTTATACACCACATCCACCAACACCGCGAGGCCGCGCTGATGCGCTGCGTGGACGAAACGCTGGAAAGCGCTCGGCCCGCCGTAGACACTTTCAATCGCGAACGGGTGCGCGGGGTTGTAGCCCCACGACAGGTCCCCGGCGAATTCCATCGGCGGCATCATCAGGATTGTGTTAATGCCAAGATCGCGCAAATAATCAAGTTTTTCGATGGCAGTGTCGAATGTGCCCGAATGTGCGCCCTCCGCCCGGTTGAACGTGCCGACGTGCATCTCGTAGATCGTCATCTCGTTCCAGGGGGGCGTCTGAAAGCCGTCGTCATCCCAGTCGAAAGTGGGGTCAAAGATCACCGAATCGCCGACCGAGTTAGTCACCTCGCGCGCGTACGGGTCCACGCGAAACAGTTCCTGCTCGCCGTTCAGAATGCGGAACTTGTAGCGTTGGCCGGGCTGCGCACCGCGCACCGACACCGACCAGTAGCCGTCACCTTCCAGCGCCAGCGGCGCGGCCGTGTGGCTCCAGTCATTGAAATCGCCCATCACGAAGACAGCCTGCGCATTCGGTGCCCACACGCGAAACGACACGCCACCATCAAAAAGAACCGCGCCCATGCCTGCCCGCCGCGACGCGCGGACAACGCCAGGGGAATTTGTCTTGTCACTTGCCATTGCTGTCACCTCACCTGTCACCGACACCACCTGCATCAGCGTTTATCTTCCCAACCGTACCACTTCATCGCGCTTTCAACGCCAATCCAGCGGAATGGTTCGGGCGGGATATAGCTCAGTTTGTTGTTGGCATAGGGAGTAGACAGCCACGGGTGCGGCATGCCCTGATGCAGGGCCGCGATAACATCCCCAAACAGCCAGGACAAGTTGACTCCCTGCCCGCTATAGGCCAGTCCGTAGTAGATATTATCGTGCTTGCCGGTCACCCCCACCGACGGCGTTCCGTCAAAGGACATCCCCAGCACGCCATCCCACACATAATCGAAAGCGATGCCTTCCAGCGCGGGATACATGGCGACCAGCTCGCGCAGCATCAGCGCGCCGACCTCTTTCATGCTGCCGCAGTACTCCAGATCGTCGCGGAAGCAGTAGCGTGCATCGCCACCCCCCACCACAATGCGATTGTCTGGCGTCAGCACCATGTGAAAGAGCATATTACGCGAGTCGTAGAAGGGCAGCCGACTGCTCCAGCCGATTTCAGCAAGCTGCTGCGGGCTGAGTGGCGGGGTTGAAGCCGTTTGCGCGTGTACTGGCATCACGCGCGATTTAAAATAGCCGAGCTTGGAGGTGTACGCGTTGGTCGCCAGCACAATAGACTTGGCTTGTACCGTGTGGCCTGCCTCACCGACGCGCAGACGAATCACCTCCCCTTCCTGGATGTCCAGCACCGGACTGTCCTCGTAGATGCGTGCGCCAGCCTGCTCCGCGGCCAGTTTCTGCGCCCGGATCAGCTTCATGGCATGAACCGAGCCGCCGTTGGGATCAAACATTGCACCCGCGAAGACATCTGTGCCCAGCTCGGCCGCGGTGCGGTCAGCATCCCACAGTTCCACCGGGATACCGGCTTCCTGCGCCTGCTCCAGATACTCCGCGTAATAGGCGGTATCTTCTTCGTCCAAGTATCCATGCACAAAGCCGTCCAGCCGCAGATCACAGTCAACGCCAGTGGTTGCCACCACCTGCTGCAACGAGCGCATAGCCTGCACCGTGGTGTCGTAGGTCACCTTATGCGTCGCCAGATCGTGCATGATCTCGAACGCTTCCACGCCCGGCTGCGAAAGCACCATGCCACCATGCCGTCCTGACGCGCCGTAGCCGCATTGTTTGGCCTCCAACAGCGCAATGCGCAGATCAGGCGCTTGCGTAGCCAGATGCCAGGCCGCAGACAGCCCTGTATAGCCACCGCCGATGATCGCTACATCCACCGTCATATCTTCCTGCACGGGCGCGTTGGCGAGCGGCTGTTCCCGCGCCCAGTAACTGTCGTTGGGTGGAAACACCAACGGCTTTTCACCCGCCAGCATAACACCACCCACACCCACGGCTGCGGCTGTACCACCGGTGACAGCCGCGATTTTGAGAAAATCACGTCGGCTCAATTGCGAGGGCATAAAAACTCCTGGTTGGAATAATTAGTTGGATAGGACTTACGCAGTTGACCATAAAAATGACACCAACTGCGTAACTCCTATTTAGAATAATATTGAAACGTTGATATAGTGTATGCCAAAATTCAGATTTTTTCCAGTTTGTGTACAATTCAGCACAATCTTTTTTCTGGAAAGCAGCTATGGCGCAACGACCCTCCGCTAGCAATCAAGCCTTTATTCTCTTTGGCCTGCTTCTGGGCCTCGGCCTGTTCATCATCCTGATGCTCTCCAACTGGCTGTTCTGGTATCTGAACTGGCTGCTCGGTTGGTCCATCACCCTGTTCATTCTGTACGGCATTGACAAGGCGCAAGCCGGTCTGAAACGCTCGCGCGTGCCGGAGGTGCTGCTGCACAGTCTGGCGCTGATCGGCGGCTTTGCAGGTGGCTGGTTAGGCATGATGTTGTTTCACCACAAAACCAGCCAGGCCAACTTCAAAATCATTCTCTTGCTGGCCACCGCGCTGGGCGGCGCACTGCTCTATCAGTTAATGTTAAGCTAGCGGACAAACAAAAACCGAAGATCACTTGCATGTGACCTCCGGTCAGCACCCCCGGCAGGGATCGAACCTGCGACCATCAGCTTAGAAGGCTGTTGCTCTGTCCGCTGAGCTACGGGGGCAAGAACTGCGCAATTTTAACCCGATTTCAGGTGGGTGTCAATCCAGCCAGTGCGCCGGCCTGCACAGCCGCCGCGAACTCATCCAAAGTGGCATAGCGTTGCGCGGCGCAGGTGCGCACCACCCAGTTGCCCGCCAACGGCGTAATCGCGATGACCGTTGCGCCCGCGCGCCACGCTTCCCACATCTCTAACGCCGTGCCCATAGATGCCTGCGGCAGGTAGGCGATGACCACATCCGACGCGGCGGCTTCCATGACGTTGTCCACCAGCACCGTGCGCGCACGCTCGTCGGGATAAGTCTGGCTGTCCGGGTACGCCACCCACGGATCGAAAACCTGCATCTGCGGCGCGTGCGTCCGCAACAAGTCAGTCAAAAAGGCGCGATAACCTTGTCCATGCATGGCATCGTCTGGATGCGAGCCTTGCATGATGCCCGCCAGATAAACTTGCATTACCCTGCCTCCCGTTCCTGCTACCGTGCGGCGCGGGCGAGCTTGCCCGCGCGCCGCACGGTATGCTCAGCCGAGCTTGGCCTTCAGTTGGTTCACCAGGTCAATGTACGACTGCATAGCCTGCTCCTGCGACGTGCCCTTCAGCTTGGCCCACGCATCGTACTTGAACCGACCAGCCATATCCATGAAACCGGGACGACTGCCCTGTACATCGCCCGTCGTTCCCTGCTTATACAGGGCATATAGCTTCAACAGCGATTGATCATCGGGCCGCTTGGCAAGGCCCTGCACAGCCTGCGCGGCCGCTTCAAACTGGGTTTGCAGATCAGACATGAGATGCTCCTTTGGTTGCAAAGAAATCGAAAGTGGCTTGATAGGCGCAGCAGCGCTCATCAGCTAACGAATACTGTTTTCGAGCGAACTGCCACTTCCGAATTCGCCGTAACGAACTCTGAATTATTGATCGCGCGTCGTCAGGGGGATAAACGCCCGGAAGGTTCCCTGAAACGCCTCGGTATTGTCCAGATACGCACCATTCCAGCCGCCTACCGCGTACACCAGCGACCCGTTGCTGGCAACCCCCGGCGCCACCCATGCGCCCGGCAACGGCGACGGAATGGATGACCAGGTATTGGTCAGGCTATCATACCGTTCATTAAACGTGACCGGCTGCTGCCAGCCGCCACCAATCGCATACACCGACACGCCATCAGCTACCATGCCCAGCCCGGCGCGCGGCTGGCTCATGGCAGCGCACGTTTCCCAGCGCGCCAGCGCAGGATAATAGGCGTTACACGTCGAGTAGACACGCTGTCCGTCGTAGCCGCCCGCCACCAAAACCCGGTCGGCCAGCGTAGCGACACCCACGAAACCAACGTTGTTGGGCATCGGCGGCAAACTGCTCCAGCTATCAGCCGCCGGATCGTACACCCACACCCCATCGGTGTAGCGCGTGCCGTCCCAACCACCAAACAGATACACCTGATCGTCGAAAACGGCCAACCCATAGCCGGCCAGCGGCACAGGCAAGCTGGCTTTGCTGCTCCAGCGGTCCGTCGCGGGGTCATAAACCTCTAGCGCGGCCACAGGCAGGCCGTCACTACCGCTGCCGCCCGGCACGTACACCCACTGCTTGACCACGCCAGCCTGCACGTTCGACACCGGCGTCGGTTTGGCCGCGCCCGGCAGCCAGCCGTTGGCTTCCATGTCATACACGTAGGTGGCTCCGGTCACGCCCTGCACATCTTCACCGCCCACGGCCACTAACTGCTTGTCCAGGGCAGCGAGCGCCAGACGGCTGCTGCCCTGCGGCAAGGGTGCAAGACTGGTCCAGCGACTGGCCTCGACGCGCGCGCCTGCGCCCACCTGCTCGCGAGCCGCGTCGCTTAAGTCATACGCGGTGGGCTGGCTCTGCGCCCGCGTCCACAGGCCCGGCAGCAGCAGCGCCAGCAGCACCGTAGCCGCAGCTAGGAAGAAATAAACGCGCTGCCAACGCGCCAACCCTGGCTCGGCGGGCAACGGCGGTGGAACCGCCGCAGCTTCTGGCGCGTCCTCCTCCAACCCGCTGACCGCAATCCAACCCGCCTGTGCGGCCTTGACCAGTGCCTCGGTGCGCGACGCAGCCTCCAGCTTGGCAAAGATGTTGCGCAGATGCACCTTGACTGTGTTGAGAGAAATGACCAGGTCGCGTGCGATTTCCTGGTTGGTCAGACCGCGCGCCACCAGTTCCAGGATTTCCTGCTCCCGCTTGCTCAAAGGATTGACTTGGTCAGGCATAGCCCGATTGTGCCACAAAAGACCGTTTTTGGAAAGCGCCTACAGAACGTCCAGCAGCGCGGGGGTTAAATCGGTCAGGGTGTAAATACGCTCAACGAAGGCCGCGTGTCCTGCGCCGATGGCAATCGTAGGCACAGCGTTTTCGGTGTGCGCCTTGATGCGCACATCCTCCAGGTTGCCGTGATCGCTGATGATCAGCACCAGCGTGCTGGCGAGATCCAGTGCGGCCAGCAATCCGGCCAAAAACGCGTCAACTTCCTCGATCACGCGCACGCTGGCCGTCAAATCTACGCGATGCCCGGCCATGTCGGTGCCCCAATGATCGAAGAAGACCAGATCGTGCTGTTCGGCCAGCCCGGCCAGCACCGCGCCCGCTTCGGCAGGTGTCCACAACGGCATGTCCGCGTAGCCGAGGTCGCTGCGCCAGGCCGCGTTGGTCAAGTCCACGCTCAGGGCTTGCCGGGCGCGCAGATCGTCAGCGGTGCGCAGGCGAACCCCGGCGGCCTGCGCCGCGTGCGGCAGCGCGCCATGCAGCCGTTTGCCGCGCGCCACAGCGTCGAAATAACCCTGCGGATAGGCGTTGGCAAAGGCAACACGGCGACCAGCAGCCAGCGCACGCGCAAAGAGAGTTGGCCCTTCCAGCAATTGACGCAAGGCCGCGTTCGGTCGCGGGCCGAAATGCTCGCCGATGAGCTGCGGCGCGTTGAGGCCGGTCACAATCGCGGTCTGACCGGTGGCGCTTTGCGGACGCCCCCGCACTCCCAGGTGAACGTCGGTGGGAGCCAGCGAGGCTAACGTCGCGGTGAGACGCCCCACGCCCTGCACCAGCCGTGCGCCGTCCAGCAGGCCGGTCAGGGTCGGCAAGTGTGCGGCGACCAGCGGGTTGACTTGCGGGTCGTCCTCGCCGAGGCCAACGCCATCCAGAAAAACCACCACCACACGCGTCATACGGGCGGCTCCTGTGCAGCGGCTTGTTCCCGCAGTGCCGCATAGGCCGCGAAGTCCTGGCCAAGGAAGGCGAGCAGCAGCCGGGCTACGTCGGCGGGCCGCTCTAAGATCGGCGTATGGCCGCAACCGCGCAGGACTTCGAGGTTATCCGCGCCGGGCAGTGCCAGCAGCAACGCCACCTGGTCTTCCCGTTCGATGATCTGATCGCGGTCGCCCCACATCAGCAGCACCGGCAACCGTACCTGCGCCAGTTGCTCCGCGGGCAAGCGCCACGTTTCCAATGCCCGGGCCGTGGCCTGGAACGCGGCAGGAGCCTGCCGCTGGGCATCGTCCACCAGGGTTTGGAAAAAGGCATCGGGCGCGCGGCTGGGCATGGTGCTGGCCAATGCCTGTGCGAGCAGGTCGCGGTTGTTGCGCATCTGCTCCAGCAGCGCGTAGCCTTCGGGCGGCGTGGGCGTGCCACTGGGCGAGGGTGCGCTGATCAGTGTGAGCGAGGCGACGCGCGCAGGCTGCGTGACCGCGAGGGTGAGCGCAATGGCTGCGCCGAGCGAATGTCCCACCAGATGCACTTGCCACAGATCGAGCGCGGCCAGCGCCTCGGCCAGCGCCTCCGCTTGGGCGGCAATGGCGTAGGCGTCGTCCGACTGCGGCCACCCCGACTGTCCGCAGCCGGGCAGATCGAACGCGTAACAGGTGAATTCGTCCAATGGCAGCGCGGTTAGCAGCGGTTCCCACCAGCGGCTGGTGGCGAAGCTGCCATGCACCAACACCACCGGCTGCGGGCCTGTGCCGGTTTGCGCGACGTAAAGAGAAGGCTGGAAGGTTGCAAGAGTTGGCATGATCAGATAAAAGCCAGCAGTGGTAGAAATTGGTCGAGCGCCTCGCTGTGCGGCGAATGGCCGACGCTGGGCAGTAAGTGCAGCACGCCGTGGGTGTGACGGGCGATCATGGCTGAATGCTCCACAGAGAAATAAGGATCGTCCGCGCCGTGCACCACCTGCACCGGACACTGCACAGCGGCCAGCTCAGCCGCGACATTCCACGTCCAAAACGCAGGGTCGCACCAGCGGCTCTGCCAACGCTGCACCACATCGAGGGCACGCTGGCCGTGGTTGCGTGCCAGCGCGGCTTGCAGGGCAGGTGAGACCGCGACTTCAGCGGCGAACGCGGCGATGGCCGCCGGGCAACGGGGGGTTTCGACTGCGACATGCGGCGACTCGACCAGCACGCGTGTGATACGCGCGGGGAAGCGGGCAGCGGCCAGCAGGGCAATGCTTGCGCCGTCGCTGTGGCCTACCAGCGCGGCCTGTTCGATGTGTAGGGCGTCCAGCAGTACGATCAGTTCGGTTACGTCCTGATCGAGATAGTCCAGCGTCCACGGCCCGCGCCATGTGGATTGGCCGAAGCCGGGTCGGTCGTACACGGTGACGCGCCGACGCCCGACCAGGGCTGGCACGATCTTGCGCCAGCTTTGTGCGCTGCCGATGGCATGATGCAGCAGCACTACATCTGGCCCTGCACCAGATTGTTCGTAAAAGATGGCGTTGTTGGCGAACGTCAAGAGGGGCATCAGGGCACGTGCCAGCCCTGCGCTTGCAGCTTGGCGATCAGGCGCTGGCTGCGGGGGGGGACGTGCAGGCCGTCGCGTAGTGTCTGCCACATTGCAGGCGTGGGGGCGGCGAGGACGGGAAAGATGCTTTCGGCGTAGTCTGCGCCGGGGTGCAGGGGAAAGATCGCTGCGCCGTCAAACAGCGGGGCGACCGTTGCGCCAGCTTCTTGCAGGATCAGCCAGACTGCGGCGATGTCCCAAATCTTGGGCAGCAGCTCGCAGGCGGCCACCGCTACACCACGGCTGACCAACGCCAGATCGAACGCGGTGCAGCCGAGGATGCGCGCCTTGGGAGGCACGTTGATCTCCAGCAGGCGAAAACTGCGGGCATCCAGCACAAAGAATTGGTTGCCTTCCAACTGAGCGGGCGGGATGAGGTGGAGCGGCTGGCTATTCCAGATTGCGCCCTGGCCGCGCACTGCGCTCCAGCGTTGACCGAGTGCGGGAAAGTCTACCACGCCGATCAGTGGTTCGCCGTGATACAGCAGGGCCAGGCTGCTTCCCCACATGGGCAGGCCATTGGAGAAGTTGTTGGTGCCGTCGAGCGGGTCTACTACCCAGGTGAAGGGCGCGCCCTCGAACACGAGCGAGGTTTCTTCGGTCAACAGGCCGTGACCGGGGAAGCGTGCCGCGACTGCGGTGTGAATGAAACGATCTACTTCGAGATCGGCCTGGGTGACGACGCTGCCATCGGATTTGAGGGAGGGGGTGGTTTGACCGAACCAGTGCAGCAGGCGTTGGCCGGCTTCATCGGCGAGTGCATGGGCAAAATCAGCCAGCGCGGCCACTTGATCGGCTGGAGGCGATGCGGAAGAAAGCGGCATTATAGCTCCGTCGGATTAGCCAGCAAGAAGGTGGCATAAAAGGTGGAGCCGTGGCCTTCTTCGCTTTCAAACCAGAAGCGGCCCCCATGTAGCTGCACTAATGAGCGCGTGATATTCAGCCCCATGCCTACGCCGTAGGTGCTGACGAGGTCAGCGGTGCGCGCACGGAAGAAGAGGTCCCCCATGCGCGCTTGTTCGTCCGCGGGAATACCGATGCCGTTGTCGTGTACAGACACCTGAATTTCGCCGGTTTGCTCCATCAAATCCGCGCGCAGGCCGATCTGGCCGCCGCGCGGTGTGTATTTGGATGCGTTGCTGAGCAGGTTGCCCAGAATCTGGAACGCGCGGGTTTCGTCGCACAGGGCAGCAGGCAAGTCGGGTGAAATTGTGACCGTCAATTGCTGATCGGCATTACGGAACAGAGGGCGGAACTCACGGGCTGTGGCCTGTATGAGCGCGCCCAAATCCAGCGGCTGCATGACCAACTCGATGCGTCCTGCTTCCAGGCGCGCTAGATCGAGCAGGTTGGTGACGATTTCCAGCAGACGATCGGCGCTTTCGCGCAGGATGGTGAGCCCCTCACGCTGCGGCTCTACCAGGCCGCCGAGCACTTCATCGAGCAGCATATCGGCATAACCGCGGATGATCGCCAGTGGCGTGCGCAGTTCGTGGGCCGCGATGGACACGAACGAGGTGTTCAGCTCGATCTGCTTACGCAGTTCCAGGTTGCTGGCTGTCAATTCGCGATTCTTGGTATCCAGTGCATCGCGCAGCAACAACAGTTCGTTGCGGCTTTGCATCAACCCCTGCTGGATGCGTCCGACATCGGTGACATCCTCCACCAGACAGAGTAAGCCACCAGCGATGTTGGAGCCATTCAGAAACCGCGTTCGCAGCAAAATACGCAAGTAGTGGGTATCACCGTTCTCGTCAATCCGATTGACCAAATCAATCTGGATGCGCTTTTCCTTGCCGGAAGCAATATCAGCGAGGACAGTTTCGTTGCCGAACAGTTCAGGAGCGAGTTGAAGCAAGTCGGCGCCTTCAATCAACGCGCTTACAGGAGATAGCAAACTGGCCGGGTCGTAAACACGCCGGATATGCAGAGCTTCATCGGTTATGATATAAGCGACTTTACATTCCTCAAAGAAAGCAGATAACACTTCTGCATCTTCGGGAATCGAGTTATGGAGCATCTAACACCATCATCCTGCCTAACTGGCGGAAGGCATTCTCGACATCACTGCCTGTCAACGCGCTGGTCATGAACCAGGGCGCTTCCGGCGCGGCCGCTTGCGCTTGAACCGCGGCTAACAACGGTGAATCATCGCTGTTGCTCATCAGATCTGCTTTGTTGGCTGCTAGTACAATCGGGATGCGACCAACCGATTGATCCAAGTCAGCTAAATATGCTGGTAAATTAGCGAGCGTGGCTGGCCGCGTGACATCAGCAACTAAAAATAACCCGGAAGCGCCGCGCAGATAGCTCGCGCGCATGTGGTTAAATTCTTCGCTGCCCGCCAAATCCCACAGGATTATTGATAAGTCAATAATATCCTGATCTCGGGCGATTGTGATCGTTTTGCGACTAACTTTGACGCCGATGGTACTGATGTAGCGATCATCAAACATATCGTGTACCAGGCGGCGGACCAGGCTCGTCTTACCAACGGCAAAGTCGCCCAACAGGCACACCTTTTTGCTCAGGCTTACCACGGATCGTCCTTTCTAAGATACACTAGGGGAGGTTGCAGTATTAAAGCTCTGAAGTCAGTCTCAGGCGAGACAGTAGGGGCTGTCTCATGCCAGGAAGTGGGTTGCGGCAACGATTCGATTTTCTTGACGGCGCGAATCGTCCAGATACCAGCTAAGCAGGCTAGAATACTACAGGCGACAATGAACAAGGCAATACTAACAAATACAATTTTCTGACGCGAACTTAAAGGCTTGGAAGCACGTCGGGGAGTTGCCTGGGGAGCATCTCCATGCAATTCGCTGATCAAACTATCCAGTGATGTAAAATCTGCGGTGTCCCCGCGGAAATTACGCAGCAAAAAACGGTAACGATTTTCAATGGTATAAATCAGGTCGCGCATTTGGCTGCGGAAGCCGGCTGGCTCGATGCCAACGACGACGACCGCCAAATAGACGAATTCGCCAGCTTCCAACAGAATGCGACGGTCACCGTAGTCTACGGAAGCCAGTTCGCCGCCTTCGCTTTCACCAAAAGCATCAGCGGCAAAGTCGCGAATCGCGGTTAACATACCGCTGACCAGATCGCGGTCGGGGGCAGCCTCGGCGTTCAACGACAGGTGGCGCAGCAACAGCCCGGTCTCGCGATGAATCGCGAAGACTTCTGTCACTTTGAAGGGTAGTGCGTCGCGCAGGACCATTTCGGCATTGGAAACGCCGCTGGCCATGCCACGAACCCGACGCAATGCAGCGTTGGGGGTCAATGTGGAGCGCGTACGCGCATCCACGTTACGTGCAAGGTCTTGGATCGCTTCGCTTACCGCGCGCACGACGGACTGACCGATGACGGGATACAAGATTTCGACAAGCTGCGACGGGTCCTGGGTAACGCGTTCCTGGATAGCGGCTTCAATCGAGGGAGACAGCAAAGCTGTCAATGCCTCTTTGTCCGCAAGCAACAAACGCAAGTCCTCTACATCGGTTGTCAGGATCTCAAGCCGGTCTTGCTCAATGCCGAGCAGAATGCGGCGCAGCCGATCCAGATCGTGCTCTCCATCAGCTGGGGGGGATGGCGCACGATTATCGTCGGCAGGCAGCATTTGGCGGCATCAGGCAAGGCTTGTTCCACAGGTTCCACGGTTTACCCCGCCAGGACGTTGTTTACTCTTCGGACGAAGTCGGCAAGCTGGCAAGCAAAGCATCCAGACTGACAGCCTCGTTGCCGCGAATGATCTGGTTGCCCATTTCCACCAACATCTGCCCAAGCGATTGCCGATCAGTCTTGTCGTGGGTCAGGCTATCGAATAACTCGCGCAGTTCGCGGCGCAGATCGTCATCACCATCGCGCAGATCGCGCTACATGAGCTGCAACCGCCGGCTCAGATCGCTTTCAACCGCGACGATCTGCTTATCCAAGCGCTCGCTTTCCTGCGTCAGGCGCGTGCTGTAATCACTATTGTCCTTGCGCACTTGCTCGGTCAGATCGTCCAATCGCACGACGGCACGCTGGCTTTCCTCGGTCATGCGATGCGACACACGTCCAACCTGTTCAGAAAGTTGCGTGGCAATGCGGGTCATCTGGCTGTCAACCTGCTCTTGAACTTGTTCTTTGAGCTGGTCAACCAGCCGCTGCAAGCGTTCCAAATCGCGCTGCATAAGCTGAAAGCGTTGATCATACTCGCGCAGCTGAGGCCCAAGCAAAATGTCCCGCACACGTGAGATGTCTTGATCAGGGTCTACCATACTCGATGAGGACTTCGTTGTCATGCCTATGCCGTCCTTATATTACGAAATGCTTGTTCACGAATCAGCACCACCCTGGAATAAAGCGTTTCACGTCGGAGTGGATGCTGCCTAAATGATGTAAACCTGAAAGGAAAGTCGTCTGACAAAAACAGGCGCTTCCTCATTGTACCAGAGGAAGCGCCCTTGTGCAATCCTTGAACAAGATGATTGTGTACGGATTTCGGTTGAACGATGGGCCTTGTCTGCCCGTGCAGACATCGCAACTTGAAACGCCAGCCCATTTGTATCTGGGAAATCAAACACTTCAGAGTACGAACTTCCCAGGCAGAAATCAACCGATTTTCGTCCGCTATCAGATCAGCTTAGCATCTCCACGCTGAGGGCAACCCCTTCGCCGCCGCCCAGGCAGAGCGTTGCCAGGCCGGTCTTGAGATTGCGCTGCTGCAATGCGTACAACAAAGTCACCAGTACGCGCGCGCCCGAGCAACCAATCGGATGTCCCAGCGCCACCGCACCACCATTGACGTTCACCTTGTCCCAATCCATGCCCAATTCGCGGCCATCAGCGATGGCTTGTGCAGCAAAGGCTTCGTTCACCTCGATCAGATCGAAATAATCCATGCCCACGCCCAGTTTGTCCATCAGCCGACGCACAGCAAAGATCGGCGCGGTGAAGATTTCCAGCGGCTTGACCGCGGCCTGGGCGTAACCGGTCACGCGTGCGAGCGGCTGCAAGCCCAATGCTTTGGCTTTGCTGGCGCTCATCACTACCAGCGCGGCCGCGCCATCGCTGAGCGGCGGCGCATTGCCGGCAGTGACCGTGCCGTTGGCTTCAAACGCCGGTTTCAGCTTCGCCAACGTCTCCAGCGATGTGTCGCGGCGCGGTGTTTCGTCGGTGTCGAACAGTACCGGTGGGCCTTTGCGCTGTGGCAGCGGCACAGGCGTGATCTCGGCCTTGAAGCGTCCGGCGTCCATTGCAGCCAACGCGCGGGCGTGGCTGCGCACAGCCAACTCGTCCTGATCTTCGCGGGAAACGCCGTAGGCACGGGCGACCCATTCCGCCGAATTGCCCATGTGCTGATTTTCAAAAGCGCACCACAGGCCGTCGTGAACGATGCCGTCCACCATCTCCGCGTTGCCCATGCGATAGCCTGTGCGCGCCTTGGTCAGGTAATAGGGAGCCAGGCTCATGCTTTCCATGCCACCGGCCACGAAAATATTACCGTCGCCGGAGCGAATGGCCTGCGCAGCCATCATCACAGCTTTCAACCCAGACCCACAAATCTTATTGATGGTGGTGGCGCTGACGCTGTCGGGCAGGCCACCATGCAGCGCGGCTTGACGCGCCGGGGCTTGTCCTTCTCCAGCCGCCACCACATTGCCCATCAACACTTCGTCCACCAGCGCGCCGTCAATACCGGCCCGCTCCACCGCAGCTTTGACCGCGACTGCGCCCAATTCCGGCGCAGGAATCGCACTGAGCGCACCCTGAAAACGCCCAATAGGCGTGCGAGCGCCGCTTACAATGACCACTTCGGGATAGTCCATCACGTCCTCCTTGACTTGATCGGCTACAAAATCGTTTGGCGTCGAAGAAAATTTGTCACCTACACTTTAACACTTTTGACGCAATGTGTCAAAAGTGTTGACAAATGTGATATTCGGTACAGCCATGTTACAAGGATGGCATTCATCCGCAAGACTTGCTTCACGCGATGCGGGGTGTTATAATATCCCAGAATTTGTTTCAAGGAAGTTGACTGCTGTTGTGAACTTAGATACACGCTCGTTTTTACAATCTGACCTCGTTGACCCGCCGCGGTTGCCTTCTGTGGACGACGGGCCTATCGAGCCACAAATACCCACCTCCGAACCCATGCCCGCCGGTGCACCTACCTCGAATTCATCTTGGGGCGCGGTTCTGCGCGAGGTGCTGGAAACGATTATTCTGACTTTGGTGATCTTCCTGCTGGTACGCACGGTGGTACAAAACTTCCGTGTCGAGGGTAGCAGCATGGAACCGAACTTTCACGATCGTCAGTTCTTGCTGGTCAACAAGCTGGCCTATCGCCTCGGTGAGCCGGTGCGCGGAGATGTGATCGTCTTTCGCTATCCTTACGATCCCAGCCGCGATTTCATCAAGCGCATCATTGGCCTGCCGGGCGAAATGGTTGAGATCCGCAACGGCGCGGTTTACATCAATAGTCAGCCCATTGAAGATTTGGCAACTGTCAATCAAGCCAGCTACAGCATGGCTCCGGTTACGCTGGGGCCAGACGAATTCTTTGTACTGGGAGATAATCGCCCCAACTCCAGCGATTCGCATAGCTGGGGCAACCTGCCAACCAATTTAGTCGTCGGCAAGGTCATCTTCTCTTACTGGCCGCTCAACGACTGGGGCATCGTGCGACACGGCATGACTGACCCGGGCTATCACGCCGCTACTAACTGACCCGCGTTGCGGGCAGCCCCTACAGGTACGCTATGACCACGCATCACACCCCTTCCACTGAGCAAATCGCCCGCATGATGGATCACACCTTGCTGCGGCCTGATGCAACACAAAACGAAGTTTTCAAGCTGTGCAATGAAGCGTTGCAATACCACTTTGCCAGCGTGTGCGTCAATCCCACCTGGGTAGCCCTCTGCGCCGACATGCTGGCAAGTAGCCCGGTGAAAGTTTGCACCGTAATCGGCTTCCCGCTCGGCGCCACGCTGACGGATGTCAAAGCCTACGAAGCTGCTCAAGCCATTGGCAACGGCGCGCGCGAGGTGGACATGGTACAAAACATCGGCGCGCTCAAGTCGGGCGACTACCAACTAGTGGCCGACGACGTGGCCGCAGTGGTGCGCACCGCCCACGATCTGGGAGCCACAGTCAAGGTCATCATCGAAACCGCGCTGCTGACCGAGGAAGAAAAGATCAAAAGCTGTGAAATCGCCCAGGCAGCAGGCGCTGATTATGTCAAAACATCTACCGGCTTTGCGGCGGGCGGAGCCACCGCGTCTGACGTAGCCTTGATGCGCCGCGTAGTCGGTTCCTCGATGGGCGTCAAGGCGTCGGGCGGCATCCGCACCGCGCAGGACGCGCTGGCGATGCTCGAAGCCGGAGCCAGCCGTCTGGGGGTTAGCGCCAGCATCAAGATCCTCGATCAGTTGGCCGGAGGTTCTGCGTGACATTCTTTTCTGATCGCAATAACACCGCCGCAGATCGTGTTAGTGATCTCGCGGTGCTACTGGGGCATGTGATGCAGTGCGAAATGTGTCGCGATCGGCTGCTGGAAGCGCCAGAGCGGGCGACCATGGGGCGCAAAATGACCACGGAACAACGTCATCTGATCACGCGCCTCACACCGGAAGACTTCGAAAACACCGAAATCCTGGCCGCGGCTATGGGGATCAGTGCCTCCGAGCTGAATGAAGGCATCAATCACCCGCGCGCCCGGTTGCGCCACCTCTAGCCCCGGAAAGGATAGGTCGCCGTGAGCGTTGACCTGCGTTCCTACGTGTTTTTGGACAGCCTGCAACCGCAGCACGCGGCCTTTCTAGGCACGGTTGCGCGCGGCTTTTTGCCCTTGCCCTATGACGCGTCACTGTGGATTGAGATTTCCCCCGGCATTGAAATCAACCGCATCACCGACATCGCGCTAAAGTCCACGCAGGTGCGGCCCGGGATGCAGATTGTGGAGCGACGCTATGGCCTGCTGGAGGTGCATTCCTCGTCACAGGCCGAAACACGCGCCGCGGGCGCAGCCATCCTGGAGGCGCTCGGCTTGCAAGAGGCGGACCGCATGAAGCCGCGCATCCTGTCCAGCCAGATCATTCGCAACATTGACGCGCATCAGGTACAGCTCATCAACCGGATGCGCCACGGGCACATGCTGCTGGCCGGGCAGACGATGTATGTGCTGGAAGTGGAACCCGCGGGCTACGCGGCACTGGCGGCGAATGAAGCTGAAAAGCGCGCCGAGATCAACATCCTCGAAGTAGTCGCTTTCGGCGCGTTTGGGCGCGTATATTTGGGCGGTGAAGAGCGCGACATCATGGCTGGCTACGATGCCGCAGTAGCCGCTCTGCAAGCCGTCAGTGGTCGTGATCCTGGCGGCGCGGGCGATTAACGGGCTGTTTACGGCTGCAAGGATGTCCTTTGCATGAGTTGAGAGTTGAGAATTACGGGTTTACGGATTAAAGCCCGGTTGAAGCAACGACAAGACGGTTTGCACTTGTATTCTGTGCTAAGGAGAAAGTCATGGCAGAAGCGTTGGGCATGATTGAAACCAAAGGATTTGCCGCTATGGTCGAGGCCTCGGATGCGATGGTCAAGGCCGCCAAGGTGGATCTGGTAGGTTATGAAAAAATCGGTGGCGGCTATGTAACCGCCATCGTGCGCGGCGATGTCGCGGCCGTCAAGGCCGCGGTGGAAGCCGGTGTGCGCGGCGCAGAGAAAGTTGGCGAGGTCGTCTCCGTCCACGTCATCCCACGGCCGCACGAGAACGTTGATCGCGTCCTGCCCCTCGGACGCCAAAATCCTGCAGAAAGCTGATTCCTCGTATGCAAAATGTTTGGCGCGAACTGCGCACCGGCCCCAAAGTACCAGATGTTGTTTACGTTATCGTCGAGATCCCCAAAGGCTCGCGCAACAAGTACGAATACCAAAAGGCTAACGGCGTGATCTTTCTCGATCGCGTCTTGTACTCCTCAATGGTTTACCCCGGCGATTACGGCTTGATCCCGCAGACTTTCTACGAAGACGGCGACCCGCTGGACATCATCGTGATGGTCAACGAACCGACCTTCCCCGGCTGCATCATTCAGGCACGGCCCATTGGCATCTTCCGCATGTTGGACCGCGGTCAGGAAGACGCCAAAATCCTGGCCGTACCTGATACCGATCCGCTGTTTCAGGGCTACACCGACCTCAAGGACGTGCCGCAAAGCTTCCTGAACGAAGTGGCGCACTTCTTCGAAGTCTACAAAGACCTGGAAGGCCAGCGCACCAAGCCCCTTGGCTGGGAAGGCGCGGATGCGGCCAAGGCCGAAATCTTGCGCTCCGTTAACCTCTATCGCGAACGCTTCGGGCTGAAGGAACTGTAATCGTGCTGGTAGCGCCCAAACTGCATCTGGTTGACGGGATCGCGCGCGGCATGGTCAATGCGTATTTATGGGAACGGCCCGACGGTGGCCTGACCCTGATTGACACGGGAATGCCGGCAGATGCGCCGCGCATTCTCGCTTATGTCAAGTCTCTCAACAACGGCCAGCGGCTGGATCGCATCATCGTCACCCACGCGGACATAGATCATATCGGCGGGCTGGCTGCGATGCAGCAAGCCACTGGCGCGCGCGTAGTCTGCCACGCAGTCGAAAAGGCCGTTGTTGAAGGCCGCGCGCCGCGCATCATGGGCACGTCTCTGCTGGCGCGTGCGTATGGGCCAGTCTTCGGCTGGTTCACCCGCACTGCGCTGCATTACCGCCCTGTCCAGCATGTGGACGAGCTGGTACTGGACAAGCAAATCCTGACTGAAGGATTCCAGGTCATCCATGTGCCGGGCCACACCGCCGGCCAGATCGCACTATTCGAACCGCAACGCGGCATTTTGATCGTGGCCGATGCACTCAACAATAGCCGCGGCAACGGCCAATTCGGCCCGCCCATGCCGCTGGCTACGCCGCACAAAGAGGTGGCGCGGCAGTCAGTGCGCAAACTGGCCGAGCTGAAAGGCATCCAGCTCATCTGCTTCGGCCACGGTCAGCCCGTGTACGAGCAGGCTGCCGAGCGCCTGCAAGCCTATGCGGCCAGCCTGCCCACCTGACTTCGCGTGAGGATGTCATGCTCATAGGCAAAGTTGTTGGCACTGTTGTCTCTACCGCCAAAGACGAAAAAATGACCGATCTGCGTCTGATGATCGTGCGTCAGGTCGGGGTGGACGGCACGGAAACCGGTGCGTATGTCGTGGCGGTAGACGCGGTCGGCTCTGGCCCGGGCGAATAC
>JBAQWV010000169.1:0-6797 GCA_049299095.1 Anaerolineae bacterium
GGTGCGGGCAGGTGCGGACCTGCCGCGGCATCAAGCAATGCCAGCGCGGTGTAGGCCGTTACCCAGGCGTCGGAGGCACCAACCGGCAGCCAGAAGTCCCACCAATGGCCGTCAGGTTCCTGCGTGGCGAGGAGGTACGCTACCCCGCGCGCCAGGCTTTCCTGGCACGCGGGGTAAGATGGTGTTGAAAATCGCCTGGCGACGGGACGAACCAACAAGGGGGCGCAAACAGCAGATTGCATCGCTAGATTTCCACCGGGTTGGGGAAGATGAACAGGCTGGAGCCTTCGCCGGGCTGGGGGGCACTCCACGCGCCTTCCTGTGTGAAGTAAACGTTCTTGACGCGCATGGTGAAGCTGAGCAATGCCTGCGCATCCTCTTTGATCAAATCCTGTAAGGTGCGCTGCATTTTGACCACGGTTTCCGGCTTGTCCGCGCTCAGAGTGAGCTGCTGTGCGGCAAAGCCAGGCCGGGTCAGTTCTACCACCAGCCGGAACAACTTGCCAGCGAAGGCGTCGGGCAACTGCGGCAGGCGGAAGATCGGGCTTTCGATGACAATATCCTGCGTCAGACTGCCCGCGGGAGCCAGCTCATGCACGCGGTTGAGCAGGGCTTCGTTGTCCACCGTGGGTTGCAAATCGAGCAGTTCCACCTGTACCGCGTTCCAGAGCAGGCCTTCCTGCGCGCTGCCTTGCTTGGGCTTGATCTGCACTTCCAGCTTCTCTCCGGCAGCCAGTGCCGCGGGAAATGGCGTGGTCGCTTCGGCTTTGTAGACCTCCAGCGGGGTGACCGAGTTATCATCCACCTGCAACAGCCGCGGGATGCAGCCGCCACATTGCACCGGCAGCGCGGAACGGTTGCTGATCTCCACTTTGTTGGGGGATGTGACCGCAGCAGACACGCTGACCCCCATCGGCAGACCAACCAACTCGTCCAGCTTGAGGCGCATCGGCACGCGGCGCACGATCACGTCGGGTAGCGTGCCCGCGGGCGCGCCCTCGGCTGGGGCGTTTTCTAATGTAACCGTCAGCTCGCCAGTGAGGCCGGCGCGCAGCAGCAGCTCGCACAGAAAGCGGTAGAACTCCAGCGTCAGATCCAGCACCAACTCGAAGCTGCCCTCCAGGTCTACTGCGAATTCCTGGCCTTTCAGCGCGGTAATCTGTTCGGGAAATGCGCCGGTGAGGGTGAGCTTGGCCTCCTTGTAGCCACCTGTGATGACGCTGGGTGCAGCCAGCCCGCCGGCGGTGGCGCTGTAAAGGAAATCGCCCAGATCGGCCAGTTTTTGCGGGTCGTGCCAGGGAGCGGCCTGCAACACCACGCGCACGCGCGTTTCGTCGCTGGCCGCGTCGTGGAAGAGTACCGGGATCATGTGGGGCGCGTTCAGATCGTCGCTGTAGGCCAAACGGATTTCATCGGGCAGGCGGTAGACGGTATTGGCTACTGGTGCGTTGCGCACAAAGCCAAAGGCGGTGCTTTCCCAGCGTTCACTCACTCCCTCGCCGGTGCGAATGGCTGCATAGATGGCGCGGTTTTGTGCCAGGTTCGCGTCAAAGGTAAAGGGCAAGGTACGGGTCAGCAGTGCGGTATGAAAATTGGGTTGCACCTGGCGCTTGCGCAAGAGTTCCGCCAGTTCGTTCGGTTTCCACAACAAGCCTCCGTGAAGGGCGTCGCTATGCAGAAACGTGGCGGTGCCGGGTGCAGCGGGTGGCGGCGGCTGATCGGCGGTGTCACGCAGGACGCGTGCAGCAGGCACGGCGAGACGCGTCAGGCTGCTTGTGGCGCGCGTTCGGGCAAAGATTGTGCGATCAAAACGAGTGCTCGTGCCACTATCATCGCTGTCTACCGGCTTATCAATCCAATAGCTGTAGCTGAAGGACAAATCCAGGGCTGCACCTGCGCCGGGGTTACTGAGCGCCTGATTGAGGCGTTCGACATCCGGTCCGTTCAACTCGGCGCCCAGACGAATTTCGTAGTTGGGCGTTTGTGCGAAGACGGGATCGCCGGTATAGATCAGCGTGGGTGCGGCAAAGTCGAAACGCTGTGCGCCGCCGGCATCGTTCCAGCGCAGCACCGCGGCGGTGAGCAGAACATTGAACGGTTCCGCGTTGACCTGTGGATTGCTTTCCTGCAATACAATCTCCAGCCGAATTTTGTCTTCGGCGTCGCGCAGGAAACGCACTTCGGGTCGGGCGGTCGTGCCGCGCTTTACCTGAAAGTGGGGACGATAGAAGTTCTGGCCCGCGGTA
This sequence comes from Anaerolineae bacterium, assembly GCA_049299095.1. GTDB lineage: Bacteria > Chloroflexota > Anaerolineae > JAAEKA01 > JAAEKA01 > JAAEKA01. The sequence goes on from JBAQWV010000169.1 coordinate 2,247, forward strand.
GAGGTGTACACCACGCCGTCACTGGTTGGTTCACGCTCCGGAGTGAAATGCGGTGCGTTTTCGTCTGCCAGCACCGCGGCTTGCAGCTGGAACTGCGCCAACGGGACGCCCATTGCCAAATGAGTCTGCTTGGGCGCAACGCGCAGGGCTTTGATCTGGAAATTAGTATCTTGAGGCATCCGATTTCCTCCTATTCCACCACCAACACGTTGTCTTCACTGGGTTTCCAGTCGGTTTCGCGGTTGTCGGCGCTGTTCTGACCGAAGAAACGCAGCTTGAACTCGTAGCTGCGCTGGGCGGGGTCGCGCAGCAGCACGCGCCAGAGTTGGTCAGCGGCGTCCATTTCGCGGAAGGTGTAGCTCTTCTCGGCATGGACGTTATTCACGTCGTCGTGGTAGCGCAGCGAGGCAATCACCAGCTTGTATTTTGTCCAGTCAACGAGACTGGGGATGACGTTGACATCCAGCGCGGCGGTGGCGCCGATGCCCACGGGGATGGTGCCGCCCAGATCGCGCTTGAGATCGGTCTGTTTCTCCTGTGCGCCGTTTTTGAAGATGATCAGCACGTCGTAGCTGAAGCCGCGTTGGTCGGGGTTGCGCAGTTGCAGCACCCACGGACTGGATGCGCCTACGCTGCTTAGCTCAGCGTGATGCTCGGCGCTGAAGTCGCTGGTGGCATCGCGGTAACGGGCATCTACAACCACCTTTTCGACGACCGCGAAATCGGCCTGGGCCAGGAAGGTGGTGGTCAATGCCTTCTCGAAGGGGTCGCTGATGTCCAGCGTTTCCCCTCGGCCTTGCTGCTCCGGCAAATCCATGCGTTGTCCGTCGGCCAGAATATAGGTCACTTTGTAGAAATATGGCCCCGGCTCGTTGGAGCTGCCAGTGTAGGTGAAATAGGAAGCGGTGCGGTTGTCGCGCGTCAGCTCGAAGCTCTGCTGTGCGGTGGGGGCGGTGGAACCTGGGTAGCGCATGGTGACATGCGCAGCCTTCACCAGATCGGACACTGCGCCCAGCAGTAGCTTGACCTTCACAAATCCCAGCCGCCGGTAGGAGATGATCAGCTCGCGCTCGCGGGTTTTGATGGTGCCGCTGGCGGGAATGCGAATGGTTTGGCCGGTGTCCTTGTAGACGATCTGGCTCCAGAAGTTGTATTCATCCTTGACTGCACCATCCGTGCCTTTAGCCATTACCTTACGGAAGCGTTTCACCTCGTCGCCGCTCTTGAAGGTCAGTTCCTTGGCGAATTTAATCCGTTCGTTGCGCAACTCATCCTGCTGGTCATAGTCCATGAACACCTTGAGGGCAAAGACCGGGTCTTCCACAAAGTTGACATTGGCGTGTACCTTGACATCAAGCTCCTGAAACACCGGATTGCTCAGATCTACATAGGCGGTGTGGGCTTCGATTTCCGGCGCGGTTAGCATGGTGGTGAGCATGGCGTTGGGGTTCACCGAGACGTTGACCACATCGGAACGCTCCATCCAGATGTCAATCGTAGTGTGTTCTTCCTTGCGCGCGTGTTGGAGCCACTTGTCCTTGCTCTGTTCCTCGGTGACGCCGGTGATCGGTTCCTTGAACAGGCTGGGGATGATATTGGTCTGCAGGATGGTCAACGCCATCTCCTCCAGCTTCTTGGTGGCGTCTTCACTGGGATCGGCGTCGCGAAAGTCACGGTTGTCAATCTCGATGTGCAGGCTGGGCACGCGTGAGCGAAATTCGGTGATGGAGCCGATCTCCGGCCAGGTGCGCCGGTAGACTACTTTGCCATCTTTTTTGTGTGTTTCGGTGATTGTAATCAAGTCCTTGACGTGGTCGTACACCTCGTCGAGGTTACCCCAGATGTGAATCTTGATGGCCGGGATGACTGCGGCGAAGCGCAGCTTGTAGAAGACAGTGGCGGGAAAGACGTTTTTCAGCACAGCCTGGCGGAACAGCTCGGAGCCTTCCTGGTTGAGCAGCATGGAGAAGGTGGCCGTGTTCGCGCCCATCAGCGAGGGCTGTTTGGAACCGGATGAAGCCAGCACCATGCCGCCGCCGGTATCGCCCAGCGCAGACAGTTCCACCGAGCCGTCGTCCATGAAGATCGGCGGGTAGCCCAGCTCCGGCTCGACGCGCACGATCTGCTTGCCCAGAAAGCGATAGCCGCGGTTTAGTTCGCCATTCAGCCGCTGGCGTAGGTGGGTGCGGATAGCTTGCTCCACCTCCGGCGTCACACCCGCCTGCACGCTGAGCTGTACATAGCCGCGCTGCACCTCCAGATCGTCCGGGGCCAGGCGGTCGGCATCACGCGCGTAGAGCAGAAAGGAAAAGAGCGGGTCGCCGGTGTCATCACGGGCAATAACGGGTCGCTCCGACATCATGTAGAACTTGTGGGGATTCTCGTCATCACGATAGATTTTAACGTGCGAAATTCCGGGGACGTTAAAGTTGTCATACAAACTCAGCATCTCATACGCTCCTGTGGTTTCAGTAAACAATATTCAGCCTACAGTATCCAGTTTTGGGGCTTGCCGTTTACTGAATACTGTTACCGAATTTAACCCAGATTGATCACCTGCATGCACGCGGCGAGGTCGGCGACATGGACGGGGCCGCGCAGGGTGATGGGGTGGCGGGCTGCGCTGCTGCTCGTGCTGTGCAGCGACAATGAAGTGTTCATACCGGCCTGCTTGAGCATCTCCTCCAGACGGGTTTGCGTGCTGCTGCCGGTGGCCTGTACCTGCGTCTTGTACTCAATAAACGCATCGGGCAGGTTATTTTTCCACGCCGTCTGCACTTTTTTTGCCTGTGCGCCGTCCAGGTTCAAGCTGAAAGAGCAGCGATTGGCTCCGGCCAGCGAGGGCGTACCCGTGGCGGATACCCCCTCGACCAGCACCAGCGTCACCGCGCCCTCCAGCCAATCGGGCGAAAGCAGCTCCGGCACAGGGATGGCAGCAGGCGGTGTGCGGGGCGGCGCAGCCGCGGCCAGACGGGCTTGCAAGCCCGCCTGCAGCGCGGCGCGCTCCACTTCGGTCAAGTCAAGGTCTACAGTGAGACTGCACTGGCCGCCCGCCACCTCGCCGTGCCGTTTGTACAACAGCAAGTTGATCTCTGGCTGGCCCTGGGCATCGAGCGCCACGCGCGGCCGGCCAGGCAGCGCATAGAAGCGGCTGGGGCTGGCGCTGTCTGTGTACACGGCGATGTCCGGCAGACCGGGCAGCATGAAGCGGCTGGCTGGATTAAGCATGGTTCAGCTCCCGCTACCGGTGACCGCGCCGCCACCGCTCATAAAGGCGCGGGCCAGGCCCGTGCCCCACACCTGCCGCGAGTCTACGTCCATCACCTCGTCATAGATCGTCTGCTCCTGCGCCGTCAGCGTCACCGCGGTCAGCGGCAAACGCAGCCGGTCAATCTGCCGCGCGCCGGGCGTGCCCTGGAAGGGGATGGCAAACCAGGCCGCGATGCCGCTGGCAAGATTCGTAATCGAAGAACCGAGGTGGGGTTGCCAGAGCGCGGCGCGGTGCTGCGGCACAGCCAGCCCTTGTTCGTCCATGTAGGCCACATTGTGTTCCATGTCGGTATACAGGCTGCGGCGCATGGCGTTGGCCGAGCCGATCATGGCCCAAGTATCGTCCACCAGCGTAGCCTTGGTGTGAATGACTTTGGAGCGATGCGAGAACACGCCGATACGGTCGAGGATGGGCGACCCCGCGGGAATGCCCTTCAGCAGGTGATTGTTGATCGCCACGGCGAAGAACTTGGCCAGCATGTTGTTGGGGGCATCGTTGGGATCGGCCTGGCCGGTGAGCAAAATCACCCGCAGGCCGCTTTGTGCTTTGATGGTTTCGTTGATCCAGTCGAAGATTTCGGCAGAGAAAAAGCCCTGGTCTTCCATGTAGATCACGTTGTCGGCAGCCTTGAGCGCCTTTTCCCACACCTGGCGGATCTGAAACAGGCCACTGGTAGCGTAGCTGAGTGGCTGGTTGGTGGGCAGTACGGTGCTGGCGATGGTGGAAAAGTTCATGCGCGGCAGGGTGCGCAGGCTCTGTACGTGCAGCGTGCCGGCTGTCCCAGTGACCGTGCGACTGGGCAAGTCGGGCATACTGGTGGTGTGGCTGTCAGCGGTCTTGACGCGACCGGTCAAGCGCACCACCGAACGGCTGCGCACTTCATTCCACATGTCGCGGAACGCGCCGTAGAAGTCGCTGAGCACCGGCCCGCTGACCTTGACCTCGACATCGTGCCAGCTCGCATCCCAGCGAAAGGTCTCCATGTCAATGCCGCCGGTGAAACCGACCGCGCTGGATTCTGTGCCTACCAGGGCAAACTTCATGTGCACCGCACCCGCCGGGTGGCTGAGAATGTTCAGTACGGCTTTGTCGGCCAGCGCCGGCTCAGCGCGCAGGGCAGTGATGAGCTGGATGGTGTCGTCGTTTAGGTCTAACATGCCGGTGAGACCACCGGCCAACCCGCTGCCCAGCGAGGCGCGCAGCAGGCGGCTGTTCAGCACCTCAGGGGCCATCACCCAACCCATCACGCGCACATCCACCCCTGCATGCGCCTTGGCCTT
>JBAQWV010000170.1:0-2417 GCA_049299095.1 Anaerolineae bacterium
ATACGCTTGACCGCTTGTTTTTCCAGCTTCCCGCCCGTTGTTTTATCAACCGATGAAAGCAAAGTTTCCATCACCGATTGATCGGCCTCTGGTATCCGTTTCATTGTTTTGTTCCAGATTGTGTTAACCATCTCATTGGTCAATAACGACGCAAAATCTTCAATCATGATACTGCTCCAAATTAGGGGCCGATAACGCTATCGGCCCCTAAACCGTTAGTTTTTCTCTACTAAAATCCCGTTAATCGTGCGGGAAAATTTAACCTCATCATCCCCACGCAAAAACTTCACTGACAACTCGCACATCGTGCGATAGTCGTCGAACTGGATATAAACAGATATAAACCCGTATGTGAAACTTATCTCACAGTGATCGGCTCATATTCGCCGCTTTGTGTTGTGGTGATCAACAGATCGCCTAATTTTTCTGATACCGTAAAATTGTCTTCATAATTTCCCATGTTCACATTCCTTATTTAATGAATGTCAAGAATTGGCTTAGTAGTAAGCCCATTCTTGACCAACATCATATTTATCATAGCAGTCTACCAACAAAATAGAATGCCCGCTTTTTGATGATCTCGATAATTCTTGACCCTCATCACCAGCAACAACGTCGCTGTAAATCTCATAAAATAATTTTGTATAACGCTCGCAACGAGCGTCAACCTCATAATTGAGGTAGCCAAGAGTTGGCATCAGCCGACTCTGCCAATAATCATTATCGCGGTGCAACTCAAACATCCGCTTTAACTGGTCATCTGTGAGTGTTATCGATTCGTTGCTTATCAAACTAAAACACGGCTCAACTCCATGAGCCGATAGTTTCCCAATCATATCGTCATTCAGACTTCCGTGCTGAATAATTAAATCCCACACCACGTCGTCAAATGGCGTGTCCGCATCTTTAACTTGTGTGTCCAACAACTCGGCCAACTTGGCCTTGTCAGCCGTTTCGTTGGCTATTTTTATCCAATTTGCCACTTGTTCAATCATTGTGATCGTTATACTCATTTTTGCGTTCCTTATCTAACTTTATTGTTTATTGCTAACTATGAATATAATTGTATCACGGTATTTATCAAAAGTCAAGTATTTTAGCAGACCAATTTCTAAATTGGTATCAAACAAAAAAGCCACCTTGATAGTGGCTTATGTTTATTTCTCTAACAAAAAACGCAATTTTGCGGCTGTTTTTACCCTATCATGCCGATCTTTCGTCAATCTTTCAACTGTTTCACGGCGAAGGTATTGATTCCTCACCAACTCCATACGCACGAGAAATTGTTTGTCAATCGATAAAGCGTTTTCATGCTCCTCAGTCAACCGTTGCTCACAAGCCAAGTTTTTCCTAACGTGAAAATTTTTGTGGAAAAGCAGTTTGTTGATCTGCTCATCAGTCAACACTGGCGAGATTGCGGCCAACAGGTTTTCATCAACATCATCGCTGTTGGTGAATCGCTCTGTGCGCTCGATCAATTCTTCAATCGATGCGCCAGCACGAGCCATTACCTGATGAAATTCTATGAATTTTCGGTGATAACTCGCTAGATATGGCGGTGGAATCACCGCTTGTATAGGAATTGTTTGGCTTGATTCGTAATTCAGGTAGTGGTTGATCATCGAACCACCGACGTTAGCGGCCATTGATGCCGCATAAATGCGAATCCACTGTGGCCGATCATTGGATAAAATAAACCCGTCCGCAGTCGGTTTCAACCACTTACCATCATGATCAACGATGTCCAGTCTATGCCCCTTTACGATGTGCAACACCCACAGCGGAGCGCGGTACAACACGTCTACTCGTGGCTCATCCATAACCGATATTATGCCCATCAACCCATCATGCGGGTTAGGGCGAATTTCTACAAATTTCATTATTTATTGCCCTTTCCAGTGGTTTTGCTGATAATGATCTCTCAACTCTTCCCATGTATCAAATTTTGCCCCGCAATCAGCGCAGGCACTCCATCCGCATATAACCATAAAAAATTTTATTAACTTCATAATAAACCTCTTTTCACACCGCAATTCCATCAACTGCAATTCCATACTCACTCATCATCGCCTTGACGGCGTGTTCTAATCCGTTGACCTTCACAAACTCTGTCAGTTCGCGTGCCGCTTCCTGCAACTCCGCACCAGCAGGATAAAGATCGCTATCGATCTCACCGCCATGCGCTTCTAGAAGCAATGACATCCTTAAAAAATTCCCCATCAAAACAGAAACTAATTCGTAACATTTTTCGTTCATAATATCACCTCTATCGATCTATCTTTGTTAAATCGTGTAACAACCACACCTTGCAACTTGATTGTTGCCATTTTCATCACATCGTTCATATCATGTGGGTAGTTCAGGCAAGTCGTTCCCTCAGAATTGTTAATCGCCGCGTTTATCGCTCTCCTGATGCT
>JBAQWV010000171.1:0-3682 GCA_049299095.1 Anaerolineae bacterium
GCTGCTGGTCAAGCTGATGCCCGGCTTCGATCTTTTTCGCGCGCCGGCGCGCTGGCTCTTGCTCTACACCTTCGGCGTCAGCCTGTTGGCGGGCTACGGTACACACGCGTTGGCACAGTCCGCGCCCGCGTTGCGCTTTGCGCGTCCGCGCGGCTGGCTGTGGTGGATGGTCGGGCTGCTGGGCGTGGCCGCGCTGGCCGTGCAGCACTGGCCCGGCGCGCGGAGCTGGCTGGGCTGGGTGATCGCTGCGGGTGCGGTCGGCGGGATCTTCTGGCTGCGCCGCCGTGCTCCCCGCGCGGCCTGGCTGCTGGCGCCGCTGCTGCTGGCCGAGTTAACCGCGGCCAGCCTGACGCTGGACCATCGCTACCCCACTGCACCGGAGGCAGTCACCAGTCTGCGTCCGGCTACCGCCTATTTGCTGTCGGCCACGCAGGAAGCGGAGGCCGCCGGGCAGATTCCGGGCCGCTTCCTGAGCATGTCAGGGATCACCTACGACCCCGGCGATCAAGCCGCGTTGCAGCGTATGTTCGCCCCTATGCTGCCTGCTCGCAGCGTCTACGATCTGATCGTCGCCAGCAAGCTGCAAGAGATTGCTGCACCCAATTTGTCACTGCTGTGGCGCTTGCCTGCGGTGGATGGCTACGACGGCGGCGTGCTGCCGCTGCGCCGCACGGTAGACTTACAAACACTGTTCATTCCCGCGGGCGCAGTGGCGGAAGATGGTCGCCTGCGTGAGCAGGTATTGGCCGTACCGCCGAACCGTTTGCTGAGCCTGGCCAGCATCGAATACGTGCTGACCGATAAAACTTTCGATCTGTGGCGCGATGATGTTTACTACGACCTGGAGTTGAGCACGCGCCTCGGCCCAGGCCAGCAGGCGACGGTGGCCGCGGGCGCGCTGGAAGCCACCGGCCTCGGCGTGTGGAGCTATCTGGAGGACGGCGCGACGCTGGGCGCGGGCGAGCCGGTGGCCGAAATTATCGTTGAAGGTGCAGGGCGCAGCGCAACGTTCGTGCTGCGCGCCGGAATTGATACCGCGGAAGGACGCTGGCGCGCGGCCGCGGGCCATGCGCAACCCGCGGCACAACACCCCTGGCCGCGCGGCGAGACGGGTTGGGACTACCTGGCACGCTTCGACTGGGAACCACCCTTCACGCCGCAACGCATCGTAGTACGGCAACTGACCGATACGGGCACGGTTGTGCTGCGCGGGGCCAGCCTGGTGGACAGCCGTACAGCCGCGCACGCTGCGCTGACGCTGCCTGCGGATGGCGCATTTCGCCGGGTATATTCGGGCGATGTCAAGATTTACCAGACTGAGCAGGCGTTGCCGCGCGCCCGCGTGGTGGGTCGGGTGACGGCGGTGGCTGATGACGCGGCCGCGTTGGCGCGGCTGGCCGCGGCGGATTTCGATCCAGCGCGCGAGGTGGTGATCGGCGAAGACGAGCTGGCCGCGGCCGGGCTGGCTGCGGCGGATTTTGCGACCGGCACAGCCAGCAATGCCGCGCCGACGGTGCTCGAATACCGTGCGGAGCGGGCCGCGTTCGATGTGACGCTGACCGCGCCGGGGGTGCTGGTGCTGGCCGATACCTGGTTTCCCGGCTGGCAGGTGCAGGTGGACGGCCAGCCGGCGGCGTTGCTGCGGGCTAATTATCTGTTCCGCGGGGTAGCGCTGGACGCCGGGGAGCACCGCGTGGTATGGACGTATCGGCCCGCTTCCCTGCGTCGCGGGGCCTGGCTGAGTGGTGCGGCCGCGCTGCTGTGGCTGGTGGTGTTGGTGTTGGGCAGACGACAGGCAAGGAGACAGGTGCGATGAATTTTCTCAATCGTGTGATTGCGGTGGTGCTGGCGCTGCTGTTGTGGCTGGCGTTGGTTTTGTTGGCGATTGTGCCCAGCCAGGCAGTGGCATGGGTGCGGCAGGGTGTGGCCTGGGTGGAGGCAACTGTGGCGCAACTGGCCGCGTTGCAGCCCAGCTGGCTTTATCCGCTGATCCGCGGCGCGACGGTGCTGGTGGTGACGCTGCTGTTGGCGGCGTGGCTGCTGGCAGAGCTGCGGCGCAAGGCGACGCCGGTGGTGAGAATGCGGTTGCCGTCGGGTGGCGAGGCCGAGGTGACGGCAGATTCGGTGAGCCGGCGGCTGGCATGGTACATTGACCAGTTGGCCGATGTCAACGCGGTGACGCCGACGGTGCGCACGCGCGGCAATGCGCTGGATGTGGACTTGAGCTTGCGCACCTCGCCGGAAGTGGACATTCCGCTGAAGACCGAGGAAGTGATCGCGGTGGCGCGCGATGTCATCGAGACACAGATGGGTTTGCAGTTGAACAAGATTAAGGTTAATATCGAACACAGTCCATACAACCCTGCGCTCTAGACAGGGTGACGGATTTGTGACAACTTATGCTCTTGGGAGAAAAAGACCGTATGGCATTATTTGATGCGATGAAAAAGGCGCTGGGCAAGGGCAACGCGGAAACGCCCTCCACCCCTCAGCCCGCGGCGTCCCCGGCCTTTGAGCCGACGATGATCCCTGAAATTTCCGCGACGGAGTTGATGCAACTGCGCAGCGCCGCAACCCCGCCGCGGTTGCTGGACTGCCGCGAGCCGTTCGAGTGGGTGCAGGTGCGCATCCCTGGCAGTTTGCACATCCCGATGAACGATATTCCGGCGCGGCTGGCGGAGCTGGATCGTGACGCGACGTGGGTAGTGGTGTGTGCCCACGGCAACCGCTCGTATTCGGTGGCCGCGTACCTGCTGCGTCAGGGCTTGCAGGCCAGCAGCCTGGCGGGCGGCGTTACCGACTGGTGGATGCAGGGCGGCGAAACCGAGAGCGATCTGCGCCGTTGAACTTGCAAGCCCCCTGCAATGCTCGTATAATCGTTTTTGCGGCGCAACAAGCCCGCCTGCCCACCTAATTTCCTCTGGAGGTAACAAGGATGTTACAGAAGTCGGTGAAAGACATCATGCATCATGGTGTCATTAGCTGCAAATATGATACGTCTGTGGCGGATGTGGTGCGTATCCTGAGCGATACTGATATTCATGCTCTGGTGATCACCGGCGATGCGGGCGAGGCGGTTGGCATCGTTTCGCATATGGATGTTATCAAGCAGCATGGCGCAGACCTGACAGGGGTAACTGCGGCGCAGATTATGAGCAAGGACGTACTCAGCGTATCGCCTCATGCGCGGGTGCAGGAAGCGGTTGATGTGATGATTGCGCGCCGTATTCACCGGCTGGTAGTGACGGAGCAGCAAGGCGACATCTTGATGCCGGTGGGGGTGCTGTCTACCACAGACATCGTGCGCGAGATGCGCGGTTCCAAGTGGACGTGGTATGTGTAGATTTGCCTGCGCAGGGCTGGCAGCGTGGGCTGAACTTGCCGAAGCGCAGGGTCGAGATCAGTAAAAAGTGACCAGGGGCGTCGGAGGGCCGACGCCCTTTAGTTGGTTAGCGCGATTGGACGCTTGGAATAAACACAGAGTTGCGTATAATCTACTGATGTCGTTCAGTGATTTACGTTATGCAGGAAGGTCAGAGTAGGTATGCCTCTTTACGAATATGAATGTGAAAGTTGCGGCTTGCATTTCGAGAAAAGCCAGCGATTTTCCGAAGAACCCGTGCGATTTTGCCCCAATTGTGGCGGGCCGGTTCATCGCGTGATCCAGCCGGTGGGGGTGATC
>JBAQWV010000172.1:0-27616 GCA_049299095.1 Anaerolineae bacterium
CTGTATACTTGTATACCTATTTCCTTGTCTACTTTCCCTACATCGTCAACGCCATCACTGCTTTCTGCACGTGTAAGCGGTTTTCGGCTTCGTCATAGACCACCGACTGCGGGCCGTCAATCACGGCGTCAGCCACTTCGATGTTGCGATCGGCGGGCAGGCAGTGCATGTAGATGGCATCGCGCTTGGCAAGGGCCATACGGCGCTCGTCAGCGATCCAATCCGTGTATTTCTTGCCGATTTCCACGCTCTCGGCCTGGTCTTCGGTGGTGACCCAGCAGCCCCAGCTCTTGGGATATACCACGTCGGCATCCTTGAAGCCCGCGTCCATGTCGTCCATGATCTCGAAGCTGCCACCGGCATAGCGCGCGTTGTCCGCGGCCTGCTGCACGATGTCCGGCATCAGCTTGAACTCCGGCGGATGCACCAAGCGCACGTTCATGCCGTAGCGGGCCATCAACAGGATCAAACTTTGCGGCACGCTCAGCGGCTTCTGATAGCTCTTGGCGTAGGCGTAGCTCACCGCAATGGTCTTGCCACGCGGATCGCCCTTCTTCTCGATAATCGTCATCAGGTCGGCCAGAATCTGGAAAGGATGGTACACATCGCACTGCATATTCAACACCGGCACGCGGCTGGCCGCGGCAACCTCGCGAATGTACTTGTTGCCCACGCCCCAGTCGCACTGGCGGATGGCAATACCATCGTAGTAGCGGCCATAGATTTCGCCGATTTCCTTGGCGGTGTCGCCATGGCTGATCTGGGTGGTGTCGGAATCGATGAATGCGCCGTGGCCGCCCAACTGGGCAATGCCGGCCTCGAAACTGGAGCGGGTGCGCGTGCTGCTGAAGAAGAACAGCATCGCCAACACCTTATCGCGCAGATGGGCGTGCGGAACGCCCAGCGCGCGGGCGCGCTTCAGGTCCATCGCCACGTCCATAATCGTATCAATTTCGTCCTTGGTCCATTCCTGGGTCGTGATCAGGTCACGCCCACGCAGATGTGTTTGCATACGTAAAAGGTCTCCTGGATAGTGTTAAGATGATCGCTCTCAATTGGCGGTGTGTAACTTGGATATTTCCATTTACTGCGTACTGCGTAATTTGTAACTCGCAGATTCCCGTTTACGACTTCACTGCCCTGCGCGCAGCATCAGCGGCAACAGCGCATAGAACTTAGTGGCCTCGACCACATCCTCCAGCGGCACGTGCTCGTTGACCGCGTGCGCATAAATTTCATTGCCGGGGCCAAAGCCGATGCTGGGAATGCCTGCCTTGCCGCGCCAATAGTTGCCGTTGGTCGAAAAATCCCATTTGCCAGCCGGCTCGGTGCGGCCCCAAAGGGCTTGCTTCACTGCCTGACCCGCCAGCACGAAAGGATCGTTCTCATCCAGCGCCCAGGCCGGGAAATACTTTTCATAGCGGAAGATAGCGCCGGTGTGGCTCGGCTCTTCCCAGACGAGCTGGTTCACGCTGAAATCCTTGCGCTTGTCGGCCGGGATGATGCTTTCGATCTCGGCCAGCACGCTGTCCACCGTGTCGCCAAAGGTCACGCGGCGATCAATGAAGATCTTGCACTCATCCGGCACCGCGTTGTCGCTGGGGCTGACGCTGCTGATGCGCGTCACCGTGATGCGGCCCTGGCCGAGAAATTCGTGCGTGCGCAGCGTAGCGTCCATCTTATCAATGGCATTCACCACCGGCATCATCTTGTACACGGCGTTGTCGCCCATGAAATTGCTGGCCGCGTGCGCGCTCTTGCCCTTGCACACCACTTCCAGCTCCAGGCGGCCCTTGTGCCCGCGATACACGTTCATGCAGGTCGGTTCACCGATCACCACAAAGTCAGGGCGCACACCTTCCCATTCTACAAACGCGTTGCACCCCACGCCATCGCACCACTCCTCGATATTGCCGAGATAGTACAAAGTATAGCCATCCAGCAAACCCAGGTCGCGCGCCATCGCCATGCCATACACCATGCCCGGCGTGCTGCCCTTTTCGTCCAGCGCACCGCGCGCATAAAACATGCCGTCCTCGATCTTGCCCTGGAAGGGGTCCCACGGCCATTGCGACGGGTCGCCGATGCCCACGGTATCAATATGGCTATCGTAGAGCAAAATCGTGGGGCCGTTGCCAATGCGTCCGACAATGCTGCCGTAGCGGTCTACATACACATCGTCGAAGCCCAGCTTGCGCATTTCTTCGCCGATGCGTTGGCCGACAGCCTCGATGTCGCTGTCCATGCTGGGGATCGCCACAATGTCGCGCAAAAACTGCACGATGTCATCATGAGCTGCCGCGACACGCTCATTCAAGGAAGTAACTATGTCTTGCATATGTGCCTCGTAAAAGGAGTTATGTCCAAACTGGACGAAAAACCAGCGGGATCAGGACCAGCTTTGCACCAGCCGCAAGCTAAGCAGCTTGTCGTTATACGACGTACTGCCACACAAGAGTGGCTGGTTGTCGCGGTCATAGAAAACCTGCGCGAGCGCGATAATCGGCTCATGCTCGTTCAGACGCAGGATGGCGCGCACCGCAACATCAGGCAGAGACGCGCTGATATCGAAGATGTCATAGGCGATCTGTGCGCCGCTATAGCAATGGATAAATTCGTCAATCGGGAGGTGGCCGTCACAGTGCAGGGGGGGGACGCGCAGTGCGTCCAGCGGCAACGCATTGCTTGCTAGAATCACCGGTACGTCATCAGCAAAGAAGACGCGTTGCAGGCAAAAAACCTGCCCGTCGGGGGGCAACAGCAGGCGCTCCTGCTCCAGCGAGGAGGCCGCGCGCACAGTTTGCGCCAGCACTTCGATTGAGGGCCTGCGCCCACTCATTTCGATCAAGCGCAAAAAATTCCACAGCCCGCTCAAGCTGGTGGGCACAGTTTCCACATGCACATTGACATAGGTACCATCGCCTTGCTTGCGCAGTACCAGCCCCTGGGTGGCAAGTTGACCAAGCGCCGTACGAATCGAAGCGCGGCTGACCCCCATTTCCACGGCCAATTCACTTTCCGAGGGCAAGCGCGCGCCGGGAGGATACATCTGCGTGCGGATACGCTCAGCGAGAATCGCGGTCGCCTGACTGGCAACGGAACGGCGTCGTTCCACGAGCATGAAGATATCGCTTTCTGGCAGGAGTGTCGCAAAAGAATTTTGCGCAGCGGGTGGCGTCTGGCACGTACTCGCCGAGGGGCAGCGAATGGGGGTCGGGACGCCGGAGCGAACAAACGATAGTCGTCTGACCTTTATCAAGAATAGCACGATTCGCCCCGGCTGTCAATAGCCTTTTTGCGTCAATTTGAACGAACTTTATCACATAAAACTTTGTCTGGCAATATAAAAAAGAAGGCATGAGTACTGCTTTTTAGCCCGATCCACGCGACAATGGCAGTATCCATCAAACGACACGAGGAGTCAAACCATGATTGACCAGATTTTCGTCAACCTCCCCATCAAAAGCCTGAAACGATCTGTCGACTTCTTCACGGCGCTCGGATTCACATTCAATGCCCAATTTACAGACGAAACCACCACCTGCATGATCGTTTCAAACAGCATCTACGTCATGCTGCTGGAAGAAGAACGTTTCCGCACCTTCACCCCCAAGCCGATTAGCGACGCCCACAGCAGCACCGAGGTGTTGCTGGCCTTTGCCTGCGACAGCCGCGCCACAGTGGATGACCTGGTACAGAAAGCCGTAGCCGCGGGCGGCAGCACTTACAAAGAACCAGATGATCACGGCTTCATGTACGCGCACAGTTTTCAGGACCCCGACGGCCACATCTGGGAAGTCTTTTATATGGATCCAGACTACGTTCAGCCTGTCTAGCAACCGCGCAGACGCATCGTACCCACTCGTTATGGTAAAGGCTGCGGCAGCGTCAATGGCTGCCAGCTTTGCCCGCCATCCAGCGAGCGATGCAGCACCCACGGCGGTTCCGGGTCGCACGTACCCCCTTGCGGCGGGCAGTACTCGTCACGCAGATTAGCATACAGCGCCAGCCCCGCGCCCGATGGGTTCCAGCCCGCGGCCAAAAGCTGAAGCTGCACCGTCGGGCCGTAATCGCCCAGCAGCGTCCACGTAACCTGCAAACGATCCGCCGCGCCGAGGGTATTCGTGCGCCACAACTGGCTGCCCAGTGGGTTAAACGCGCCAATCTGATTGGCCAACGCCACGTACACATCGCCCGTCGCTCCATCCACTGCCACCCCACGAATATCACGCCACGTCCCCACCGCCTCGCCCGGCTGATCGGGCTTGGGCAGCAAATCCCACTGGCCGTTACCGGTGCTGCGGCTCAGGAAATGCTGGCCCCACACATGCCCAGCCAGAAAAAGATAGCCCGGCTGTCCCGGCACAAGGAACAGATCAAGCGGCACGCCGTTGGCCGGCTGCACCTGCCAGGTTATGCCGCCGTCCGTGCTGCGTCCCACCTCTCCCTGCATCTCGCTCCACATCGTCTGCGGATCGTCCAGCCCCACCAGCAGCTTATTCACCTGCACCGCGGCAACCGGCTGCCAGGCAGCTCCATCCCAACGCGCCAGCCCGTCTACGGTCGCGCCGTACAGCGTGCCGCTGGCATAGTCCATGCCCACCGGACGCACATCCCCGCCTGCAAAACGCTGCCAGCTCACGCCCAGATCGTCGCTCACCAGCAAACGCCCTGCTGACTGTTCGCCCTCATCGAACGCCGTCAACCAGGCATACAGCCGCCCCGGCTGCCCTGGCCCCACCAATAACCGCTTGACCTGATACACCTGCGCTGGCATAACCTCCGGCAGCGCCGCGGCTACCGGTGTCGGCGGCAGGTCAACGGGCGGCGGCAGCAGGGTTGAGACGGATGTGGGCAAAGAGGACGGCGTCGCTGTGGGCAGATCAGCCGCGGACACGAGAGTTGCAGTCGGTTGTGGCGGCAAGGGGGTCGCGCGCGTGGCAGCGGTCGGCGTCAACGCCATCACCATGATCGGCGTGGCAGCGGGCTGAACCGTGGGGGTGCTGCGGCGCGCCGAGCAGCCCGCCAATGCCAGCAGCAAAAGCAAGTTCAACAACAAAAGTAGCCGACGTGTAGTCATGCGCGCATTATATCCGATGTGGGGATAAGCAAAAAGCCCCGCGGACATGGTCCACGGGGCTTAAAACACTCTTTTCATCGTCCACGATCTGCAAAATCGTGGTATGTACTGGGTTTATGCGTGCAGGGCCACAAACTCGGCGTAACTCTGATCTTCCAGCTCGGCCAGGAACTTCTCGGTCTGCATTGCTGCGCCCGCGCCCTGTCCGGCGGAGGTAATCACCTGCCGGAAAACCGGGTCCTGAATTTCGCCCGCCGCAAACACGCCGGGGATGTTAGTGTGATAGCGACGATCCGTCAGAACGAAACCCGCCTCGTCAATGTCCAGTTGGCCGGTGAACAGTTGCGAATTCGGGATATGGCCGACGAAGATAAACACGCCATCGGTTGCAAAGTCATATACCTCGCCCGTCTTCACATCGCGCAGCGTCGCGGACGTGACCTTGGCCGGTGCGCCACTGCCGTTGCCGCCAGAAGCATTGATGCTCTCGACCACGGTGTTCCATTTCCATTCGATCTTGGGGTTGTTGAACGCGCGATCCTGCAAAATTTTACTGGCGCGCAGCTCCTCGCGGCGATGGGCAATCGTCACCTTGGTGGCGAACTTGGTCAGGAAGATCGCCTCTTCCAGCGCGCTGTCGCCGCCGCCCACCACCAACACTTCCTTGCCGCGGAAGAAAAAACCGTCGCACGTGCCGCAATAGCTGACGCCAAAGCCGGTGTATTCCTTCTCGCCGGGCACGTCCAGCTTGCGCGGGGTTGCGCCAGTGCTAACGATCACGGCCTCAGCGCGGTAATCGCCGCCGTTAATCGTGCGCACCACAAACGGATGCTGGCGAAAGTCCACCTCGCTCACCCAGTCGTATTCAACACGCGCGCCAAACTTCTCCGCCTGCTTCTGAAACTTCTCGACCAGCTCAGGGCCAAGTACGCTCTCTGGAAAGCCGGGGTAGTTTTCTACATCGGAGGTAATTGCCACCTGCCCGCCGACCTCATTGCCAGTGAACAGCAGGGGAGTTAGATTGGCGCGAGCGGTGTACAAAGCCGCGGTATAGCCCGCCGGGCCACTGCCAATGATAATGACTTTTTCAATCTTTTGATCGCTCATGGTTTTGTCCTGGTTATTGGTTGAGATAAAGAATGCCGGTTGCTCGCGGATGCAAGCGCCTGGCACACTTTCTTGGATGCTGGCAAGCTGCGGCTGGTTACACCGCCACCAACGCCACCCAGTCGCCCTCGGTCATGCGATCTACCACACGCAGCCCGGCCGCGTCTAGTGCAGCTTCCACGTCCGCCGCGCGCGGCTCAATGATGCCGCTCACGATCAAATGCCCACCATCTGCCAGAAGCTGGCCCATGCCTTCCTGCAACAACTGCGCGATGACGTCGGCCAGGATGTTGGCGACCACAATCGGCCAGCCTGCCGGCTGCTCGGCGCGCGTCGGTAACGATCCCGCGCGCGCGACGATCTGCGCGGCCACGCCGTTACGCGCGGCGTTTTCTTCCGTTGCCGTCACCGCAATGGGGTCAATATCAGTCGCCAGCACCTGCGACGCGCCCAACCGCACCGCGGCAATGGAGAGCACACCAGAGCCGCCTCCCACATCGAGCACTGCGTCGCCGGGCTGTACAAACTGCTCCAGCTCGGCCATGCACAACCGCGTGCTGGGATGCAGCCCTGTGCCAAAGGCCATGCCAGGATCGAGGATCACCGGTAGCAACGGCTGGCCCGCTTCGTCAAATGCCTGCTCGCCCAGATCGTCCGCCTGCCACGAAGGCACAATCAGCAGGCGCCGCCCTACGCGCGTGGGGCGATAGTGCTGCTTCCAGGCGTTGGCCCAATCTTCTTCCACCAGTTCGCTGATCACCGGTTCGGGAATGGGGTAGATGCGGCTCAGAAACCACAACCCCTGTTCGATCTGTTGTCGCCGTTCGCGGTCGTTCTGGGGCAGGTAAGTGCGCACCGTCACTTCGAGATCGGTCGTCTCGCCGTAAGGTCCGAAGCCGCCGACTTCGATCACTGCACCGCCGGCATCTTCGCCTGGCCGCGAGTTGAAGCGATTGAACAATTCAGCCACCGCTTCCGCGGCTTCGCCGTCACAAACCACGCTGATTTCGACCCATTGCATGGCGTTAGCCTCCAAATGCGTCGCTAAATGCGTCCGCGATCTTGTCAAAGAACCCGCGCTCGTCGCCTACATGGGGCGTGCCAAGTGTTTCACCCAGTTCTTCCAGCAGTTTCTTCTGGCGCGGGTTGAGTTGTTTGGGCACGGCCACCTTGATGCCAACGAGTTGATCGCCGCGGCGTTCACTGTTGCGCAGGTGTGGCACGCCCTTGTTCTTCAAACGCAACACCTTGCCATGCTGCGTGCCGGGGGGTATCACCAGCGTTTCTTCGCCGTCCAGCGTCGGTACCTTGATCTCTGCACCCAGCGCGGCCTGCGCGATATTGATCGGCAGCTCCATCAGGATGTCGTTGTCGTGTCGCTGGAACACAGTATGCGGTTGAACGGACAAGGCCACGAACAGGCTGCCGGCCGGGCCGCCACTCAAACCCTGGTTGCCTTCATTCGCCAACCGGATTTGCGTGCCATCATCCACGCCCGCGGGCACAGTGACGTCCAGGTGGCGCGTCACCTGCACCTGCTTGCGTCCCTGGCACTGCGCGCACGGTGAAGTGATCACTTCGCCGGTGCCGTTGCAGCGGGAACAGGTGGCGCTGGTCAAGATCGTGCCAAAAATGCTTTGCTGGCGGCGCTGCATTTCACCCGTCCCGTTGCACTGGGGACAACGAATCGGGGTCGTACCTGGCTCGGCGCCGCTGCCCTGGCAATGGGTGCAGGTTTCCAGCCGTGTCACGTCTACGGTGCGATCCACGCCGAAGACCGCTTCCTCGAAGGTCAGAGTGATGCCCACGCGCAAATCCGCGCCGCGGCGCGGACCACGCTGCGCCTGGCGCGTCGAACCAGCCATGCCCATGTTGAACAGGTCTTCGAAGATCGAACCGAAATCGCCAAAACCGCCACTGAAGCCGCCGTTAAAACCGCCCTGCGCGCCCGCGTGACCAAAGCGGTCATAGGCTGCGCGCCGGTCTGCGTTGCTCAACGCCTCGTAAGCTTCATTAATTTCTTTAAAAGCGGCTTCCGCGCCCGGGTCCTTGTTGACATCGGGGTGATACTGGCGCGCCAATTTGCGGAAGGCGCTGCGAATCTCATCCGAACTGGCGCTGCGGGCCACGCCCAGCACTTCGTAATAATCGCGTTTGGTACTCATTTAGTCGTTTTCGTCGCTTTCCCAACTGATAATCCACACACACAGCCCGGCCAGGCCAATCGTTGCCACAACGAGCGCCAACCACTGGCTGGCCGTAAAGCCAACACCACGGGCGGTAAAAGCCAAAATCGCCACCATGCCCGCGGCCAGGACAGCCCACAGCACAAGGTTGGGATGCTTATCATACAGCGTTTGCAAAGTTTTCATATGCGTTCGTGCTTACTTTGTGAACACTACCGTCAATAACATTCGCTGGGAATATCATCAATGTACTCGCGCCAAGCGCGGCGCACCCGCGCCCGCACAGCCGCCAGATCGCCGCTGTTGTCAATTACCACATCCGCCTGCGCAACCTTGTCAGCCTGTGGCGGCTGCGCATCAATGCGCAACACCGCTTCGGCCTCGCTCAGACCGCGCGTCGCCATCAACCGGCGAATTTGCTCGGAGCGCGGCGCAGTCACGACCCAAATCTGGTCGCAAAGCTGCACGCTCAGTCCGGCCTCAAGTAGCTTGATCGCTTCAATCACCACTACGTCCGCGACCGAACTCGCCAGCCGCTGCTGGATTACCTCCGCCACCGCAGGATGGACGAAGGCTTCCAACTGCGCCAGCGCGGCAGGATCGCTAAACACGATCTGGCCGAGGCGCATCCGGTCAATCGGGCCGCCGTCGGGGGCAACTGCCGCGCCAAAGTGAGCCACAATCTGCTGGTAGGCAAGCTGGCCCGGCTCCATCACCTCGTGCGCCACGCCGTCGGCGTCAATGCCGTCCGCGCCCAGCTCGGCCAGCAGGGCCATGACGGTGCTTTTGCCGACGCCAATGTTGCCGGTCAAGCCGATGACTGTTTTTTGTGTACTGTGTTCTGTCATACGATCCTGCCCAGTGCGGGTTAACCGGCCATCTCGGCCCATTCTTCCATTAGTTGATGCAGGCGGTGATCCACCGCCTGATACTCGCGGCCCAGTGCATCGACGCGGCGCGCATCGTGTGCGGCGCTGGCCTGGCTCAATTCTTCACTCAGGCTTGCCAACCGCTGTTCCATGCTTTCGATCAGTTCAGCCAGCCGATCCGCTTCAGCCGCGCGCGCTTCCGCCTGTTTGCGCTGGCGACGTTCCTCGCGGGCGCGCTCGCGGTGCGCTTGCGCATCGGTCAGTGTAGCGTTGTCGCTGGCTGTGACCTGCAACGCCGCCGCGTCCGCTTCTTCCGCGGCCTTCGCCGCCAGATACGCGCTGTAGTTGCCGGGGTAGGCGCGCAGCTCGCCATCGTCAATCATCCATACCTGCGTGGCAACTGCGTCCACCAGATAGCGGTCATGCGTCACCAGCAGCACGGTACCGGGAAACATGGACAACACATCTTCCAGCACTTCCTGCGAGGTAATGTCAAGATGGTTGGTCGGTTCATCCAGCACCAGCAGGTTGGCCCCTTCCAGGGTCAGGCGTGCCAGGGCGACGCGGCTGCGCTGGCCACCGCTCAACACGCTGATGGTCTTATACACATCATCGCCGGAAAAGAGGAACCGCCCCAGCAGGCCGCGTGCTTCGCCGATCTCCATGCGCGGGGCTTTGGCAAGGATGGCATCGAGCACGGTCATGTCGGGGCGCAGGTCAGCGTGCGCCTGGGCCAAATAGCCAATATGCACGCTCGCGCCGATGCGCATTTTGCCTTCCAGCGGCGGCGTCTGACCCAGCAGAATTTTCAAAAAGGTACTTTTGCCCGCACCATTGGGGCCAAGCAGCGCCGCGCGCTCGCCGCGCTTCAGCTCCAAGTCTTCGGTACGAAAAAGCAACGTATCGTCAGGGCCAAGGGGCTGGCGCGCGGCCAGGTATTCGTGACCGCCCGACACGTCCTCGCGCTGGGTGCGCGGCTGTGCCTGGCTACGGTAGCCGACGGCCAAGTCGAGGGTACGCAGCACGATGTTGCCGCTGCGCAGCCGGGCATCCATCTGTACGCGGATCGCGCGCTGCTCACGCGGGCGCTCGATCAGGCCATCTTCTTCGACCATGCGCTCCAGCCGCGTGCGGCGGCCCTGCGCCTGTTTGGTGTTCTGGCCCGCGAGGTTGCGTCGGATGAAATCTTCTTCCTTGGCGATAAACTCTTGTTGGCGCTGCCATTCCTTGCGCTGACGCTCGCGGCGCTCGGTGCGCTGTACCACGTATGCGCTGTAATTGCCGCGGTAGACTTCCAGCCTCTGATCGGCCAGTTCCCAAATGCGCGTGGCGACGCGGTCGAGGAAGTACCGGTCGTGCGACACCACCACCATGCTGCCGTTCCATTGTAGCAACGTCTGCTCCAGCCATTCGGTGGCGTGCAAGTCGAGGTGATTGGTCGGCTCGTCCATCAGTAGCAAATCAGGTTCCTGCAAGATCAAGCGGGCCAGCAGGCCGCGCGTGCGCTGGCCGCCGCTCAGATGGGCCAGCGGCATGTGATGTTCAGCCGGGGCAAAGCCGAGGCCGGTCAACACTTGCTTCATGCGCAGTTCCCACTGATAGCCGCCCGCAGCCTCGAAAGCAGCCTGGCGCGGCCCATAGTCTGCCAACGCAGCCTCGTACTCCGCCGGGTCAGCCATGCGCTCTTCCAGTTGATGCAGCACTGCGGCTTGGCGACGCAGATGGTCAAACTGGGTCGCGACATCGTCCCACAGAGTGGTCTCGCCCGCGGGTGGGGGGTCTTGCGGCAGGTAGCCGATGGTCATACCGCGCATGCGCGTCAGCGTGCCGTCGCTGGGGGTATCCAGACCGACCAGAATGCGCAGCAGGGTAGTCTTGCCCTCGCCGTTGGGGCCGACCAAGCCGATGCGGTCGCCCTTTTCCACGCGCAAAGCGACCCCCTGGAATACGTCCAGCGGGCCGAAGCGTTTGGCGAGATCGTTAGCAATCAATACAGACATGGTGTGTCACCGGCTCGAAAACAAAATTATACCATGATTTGATGTTGTATGACGAACCAGACAAAGGCCGGTTCTGTATGGAATTCGGTTGAACCGGCGATACGAGTTCGCATCCCCGAATACGAATAGCGGTTGGTGCTTGCAAGTTGTGTTGACTACATGCCGACGTGCTGGTGCACCCATGTATCCAGCGTTCCCGCGCTTGGTGACCTCGCCGGGGTGGGGTACAATAGCACCATGCGTCTCTCTCACGCCTTATTGTCTCTGCTGGCCGGGCTGGCTGCCGCGGCTGGGCTGGCCTGGCTGGTTATCAACCGGCCACCGACGAACCCCGACATCGCCACCGCGCTCGTACTGCTGACGCTGGCTGTAACCGGCTTGGTCGCGCCCTTTTTGGGCGTACTGCATCGCCGCATTGCCTTTGGGGGCCGTCCTCCCACGGTACACGCTGCACTGCGCCAAGGCTTTCTGCTCGGTCTGGCCGCGTCTGCAGTGGCATTTCTACAACTGCGTCGTTTGCTGGACGGCACATTGTTGCTCGGCATTGCCGCGCTGGTAGTACTGGTCGAAGTGTTCATGCAAAACCGACGGCAAAAGGCATGAGTGCAGCGTCGCCTCCGGTGCGTTGGGACACCGTATTGTCAGATGGCCGGCGTGCCAGCCTGCTGGCGCGCAGCAGCGCCATCAATCTGCTCCTGAACGACGAAGAACCTTCGTTTACTTTTGATCTGGCGGGGCGGCTGCATGGCGCGTTCTACGAAGGACGCAATTATCGTCGCAGCCTGGATAACCGCGTGCTGGCTAAGTGGTCGGTGGGCGAACCGGGCAACAGCCAACGGCAGCGGCGCTGGCTCCCTGCCACGGACGCGCGTGCGCTCGTGCAAGCCGCGTATAGCTTCATCGCGCAGGCCGCCCAAACCGCGACCGAGCGACCGCCAGCCATTGCTGCCGCGCTGACCGCACTGCGCCGTTGGGACTGGGACGCGCTGGAAGCCGACCGTCTCGCCTTTCAGCAAATATACACTCCTATCGGCATCCTACCGCCCGACCAGTATTTGGCGCTGGTGTTGCAGGCCACGCACGGCTGCTCGCACAATGCCTGCACCTTTTGCACCTTTTATCAGGATGTGCGGTTTCGCATCAAGTCACCGGAGGAATTTCGCCAGCACATCGCCGGGGTGCTGAATTTCTTTGGCGCGGCTGCGGCGATGCGTCGTTCGATCTTTCTGGCCGATGCCAACGCACTGGTAGCGCCGATGACACGGCTGCTGCCGCTGCTCGCCGTGCTGGAAAGCGCCGCACAGGCCCAGGCCCTTGCCTCTTTGCCGTGGTTTGCCTTCATTGACGCGTTTCATGTCGAGCGCAAGTCAATAGCCGACTGGCAGGAGCTGCGCGCGCGCGGGCTGGCGCGTGTGTACATCGGCATGGAAAGTGGCCACGACCCGCTACTGCGCTGGCTGAACAAGCCGGGCGACGCCGCGGATGTGCTCGATGCCGTGACGACGCTGAAGGCCGCCGGGCTGCAAGCTAGCGTGATTGTCATGCTGGGTGTGGGGGGCGCACACTTTGCCGCGGCACACCTGCGCGACACCGCTGCCCTGCTAAATGCCATGCCATTGGGTCAGGGAGACATTATCTACCTGTCCGACTTCGTAGATCAACCCACCGCGCCGTATGCCGCGCTGGCTGCTGCGCAGGGCATTTTACCGCTGACCCAACCTGCGCTGCGCGAGCAGGAAGCCGCGCTGCGTGCCCTCTTTCGCGCTCACAATCCCTCCCAACCACCCCAATTTTCGCGCTATCACATCGAAGAATTTGTGTACTAAATCACGCGCATAATACAATCGGTACGAACAGGGTACAAACGCGAAAGCGTTTGACAAATCATATAAGTTGCCTATAATCGCCCTTACTTGCGCTACGTGCAAGGCGTTTGTTGTTGCTGACTGTTAGCGTCGCCTCTTCTATACGTTCCTCAGGTTAACAGCGTCGTTGCCTTGGCAACCTCTGTGGTCGCCCCGTGCCAGAAGTATGCGGCGCTTTGGGTTCAGGACAACGTCCCGTTTCTTTCGTTGGTTCGATAGGTCGGCATCTGGCCGGTCTAATCTTTCAGTGTAGTACCCTGTCAGGAGGAGATCAAGATGAAGAAGTCGTACTTCGTGTTGACACTGGTATTGGTAGCCGCCACTCTGGTGCTGGCTGCCTGCCCATCCGGCGTCACGCAGGATACCGTTGCTACCGTAGCAGCAGTTGCCACCCAGGCCGCCCCGGCTGTCAACTCCATTGCTACCCAGGCTGCCCCGGTGGTTGAACAGGCAGCGACTGCTGTTTCTGGCGCGGTAGATGCCGCCAATACAGCCATGTGTACCGCCTGTACTGACCCGAAGGGCTGCGTCACGCTGAAGGCTGGCGACCCGCTGAACATTGCCTGGCTGTTTGTGGTGGAAGGCGCGGATGCGTCGCTCGGCACAGACACCAAGCGCGGTGCGGAAATTGCCCAGTCTGATCGCCCCGAAGTGGCGGGCCACAAAGTTGAGTTGATCGGCGAGAACGAAGGCTGCAACGCTGAAGGCGGCCAGGCAGCCGGCACCAAGATCGCTTCCAACCCCAATGTGGTTGCTGCTATCGGCACCAACTGCTCTTCTGCCGCCCGCGCGGCCATTCCGTTGCTGTACGCTGCGGGTATTCCGATGGTGTCGCCCAGCAACACAGCACCTGACCTGACTGCGGATGATCGCCCGGTTGAGTATTCCTGGTACATGCGCACTGCCCACAACGACAAGGTGCAGGGCGCGGCCATGGCCCAGTACGCCGTCGAAAAGGGCTTCAAGACCGCGGCCACCATTCACGATGGCAGCCTGTACGCTGACAAGTTGCAGCAAGTGTTCGCTGAGAAGTTCAAGGAACTGGGCGGCACGGTGGCAGCGCAGGAAGCCACGGATCCGAACGAGACCAACATGGGCCCGATGCTGACCCGCATCGCGGCTGTCAAGCCTGACTTCATCTATCTGCCGATCTTCATCGCCGCAGGTGGTCAGATCACTTCGCAGGCCAAGCAGAATGCCGACCTCGCGAAGGTGCAGTTGGCAGGCGCCGATGGTATCTTCTCGCCTGACTTCCTGAAGGCCGCTGGCGACGCTTCATTGGGCTTCCTGTGGTCCAGCCCTGACTTCTCTGCCTTTGGCAGCGGCTACCAGGACTTCCTCAAGAAGCACCAGGAGAAGTACGGCGAGGCAGTGCTGGCTCCGTTCCATGCCCATTCCTATGATGCCTACAACCTGATCGCCAATGCCATCGAGAAGGTGGCGGTGAACTGCGGTGACGGCTCGACCGTCATTGCCCGCACCGCCCTGCGCGATGCCATGATCGGCACCCAGAACATGACCGGCCTGACCGGCAACCTGACCTGCACGGCCACTGGTGACTGCGCCGATCCGAAGATCGCCGTTTACGAAGCGGTGAGTGCGGATGCAGCCACCTGGAACCCGGGTGCGGCTGCTGACAGCAACCCCAAGAAAATCTGGCCGAACAACTAAGCTGTTGATGAAAAGCCGCCCTGCTCTTGTGGGGCGGCTTTTCGCATCAGTGACACCCTCTCATGCCGCGGGGCAGTTATCCCCTCGACTGCCCTCGGTATGCTTTCCACGGAGATACCCTCCATGCTTCAACGCCTTAGAAGACGGATCACGGGCACGACAGTCATCATGTGGATCATTGGCTTTGTCATTCTGGCCGGTGTGATCTACGGTGCAGTGACGACACTGGCTTCAGGCAGATATACCGCCAAAGTCTGGGTAGACCTCATCATTTTCGGCCTGGCACAAGGCAGCGTGTATGCCTTGATCGCGCTGGGCTATACGATGGTTTACGGTATTCTGCGCATGATCAACTTTGCCCACGGCGAAGTCTTCATGGCCGGCGCGTATATTGGCTATTTTATATCCACAGCAATGGACAAATCGGGGTTTCTGGAGCGCTATTTTATTCTGGCGGAAATCCTGATTTTTGTGGGCGCGATGGCTGTTTCAGCCACGATTGCCGTTCTGCTGGAGCGCATTGCTTATCGTCCGCTACGCCGAGCGCCCCGCCTGGTGCCGCTGATCACTGCTATTGGCGCTTCCTTTTTCCTCCAGTACACCTTCCGCGGTTTCTTTGGGTCGGGCGTCAAGGGCTATCCAGAACCGGAGCAGTTGAAGGGCACAATCACCCTGCTGGGCATTACAATCCTCAAGACCCAAGTGCTGGTAATTGTCGCCGCTATTTTGATGCTGATCGCCTTGTACATCTTTGTGCAGCGCACCAAGACCGGACGCGCCATGCAAGCCGTCTCTGAAGACAAAGACGCGGCCGCGCTGATGGGCATCAATGTGGATCGCATTATCGTAATCACCTTTCTGATCGGCGGGGCGCTGGCAGGTGCAGCCGGTGTGCTCTTCTCCACCCTGTTCCGCCAGGTATTCTTCCTGACCGGCTTCATCCCGGGCCTGAAAGCCTTCACCGCGGCAGTGCTGGGCGGTATCGGCAACGTTGCCGGCGCGATGTTGGGCGGGCTGTTCCTCGGTATCGCCGAATCACTCTTCCCGAACCTCGTGCTGGACGGGCTGGGTATTCCTGCGCCCTACCAATTGAAAGACGCTTTGGCCTTCCTGCTGCTGGTGCTGGTGCTGATCTTCCGCCCCACCGGCATCCTGGGCGAACGTCTGGCGACCAAAAAGGCATAAGGGGGCTGCCATGACCACAACTACGGCTCGTTTACCTGTAGCATCAGCGCCCGCCGCCAACCGCTGGTCCAACGTGATCAAGGTGGGGCTGCTGGGCGGCCTGATTGCAGTGTATCTGTCGCTGGTCGGCATCATCACCGCCCTGGCGAACCGCCCTATTGTTACCGGTTTCATTACGCTGGGACAGATCATTATCCTCGCGGTCTATCTGTATTTTGGCTACACTGCGGTGCAGCGGATCAGCGACCAACACGGCAAAGCCCCGCTGGTCGCCAGCCTGCTGAGCGGCGCGCTGGTAGGCCTGATTATCAGCCTGTCACTGGCGCTGATGATCTGGATTGCCCCGCGCATCAATCTGCGCTCGATGTTCATCAACGCCTCGCCTGACCTCTTCAAAATCCTCACCTTTAACCAAAAGGATACGAACACGGGATTGTTATGGCTGATTGGTGTGGGCGTAGTTGCCAGCGCGTTGGCAGCAGCTCTTTATTTGCTGCCCTCCCGCTTGCGCCGCGCCATTGGGCTGGGCTTGAGTGCCATACCGGTTGTTTCGATCCTTAATTCATCGCTGTTTGCCGGACGCGGCCTCAACCTCACCAATGCCATCATCACTTTCGTCATCGCCGCGATCATCGCCTTCATCTGGCAGCCCGCGCGCGAGAAGATCACGACGACCGTCGGTGCGTTACCCACCAAACAACAGCGCACCGTGATGACGGTGGCTTACATTCTGCTCGGCATCGGTGTGCTGGCGCTGCCGCTACTCGGCTCCTATCCCGCGGAAATTCTGGACACAGTCGGTCTGTACATCCTGATGGGCCTGGGCCTGAACATCGTAGTTGGCTTCGCGGGCCTGCTCGACCTCGGCTATGTAGCCTTCTTTGCCCTCGGCGCGTACACCATCGGCATCCTCACCTCGCCGGAAATCAAATGGCTCGGCTTCCACCTGACCTGGTGGCAGGCGTTGCCCTTTGCCGTGCTAATCGGCACCCTGGCTGGCGTCACCCTCGGCATCCCCGTCTTGCAGATGCGCGGCGACTATCTAGCCATCGTTACGCTAGGCTTTGGCGAAATCATCCGCATCATCTTCCTGTCCGACTGGCTCAAGCCCTATGTGGGTGGCTCCAACGGCATCACGCGCATCCCGCGCGCGCTGTCGGCCAACGAGACGCTCAAACTGTCCGATCAGCAAGTCCTTTTCTATCTGATCCTGGCGGGAATTCTGATCGCAGCGTTTATTGCCATCCGGCTGAAATATTCGCGGCTGGGGCGCAGTTGGGCAGCCATGCGCGAGGACGAAGACGTGGCCCAGGCAATGGGCATCAACCTCGTGCGCACCAAGCTGCTAGCCTTTGCCACCGGCGCAGGCTTGTCCGCACTGAGCGGCGCGATCTTCGCCTCCAAGCTGACTTCGATCTACCCGCACAGCTTCAACTTGCTAGTGTCCATCAATATCCTGGCTGTCATCATCGTCGGTGGGCTGGGCAGCATCCCCGGCGTCATCGTTGGCGCGCTGGTGCTGGTGGGCCTGCCGGAGCTACTGCGTGAGTTCGCTGAATACCGCCTGCTGGTCTATGGCATTGTGCTGGTGATGATGATGCTAAAACGACCGGAAGGCTTGCTGCCGGAAGCGCGGCGCAAGCTGGAACTGCGCGAAGCCGAGCAGGACGCGGCGGAATAGGAGACCTCATGGCGCCACTACTGGAAACTCAAGGCGTTACCAAGCGATTTGGCGGCCTGACTGCTGTCGGCAAGCTAGATGTTGCCATTGCCCAAAACTCTATCCACAGCGTCATCGGGCCGAACGGCGCAGGCAAGACCACCTTCTTCAACTGCATCACCGGCTTTTACCGCCCTGAAGAAGGCTCGATTGTCTTCAAAGGCAAGCCGATTGACGGCATGGCCCCCGACACGATCACCCGTCAAGGCATTGCCCGCACCTATCAGAACATTCGCCTGTTCCCCAACATGACCGTGATCGAAAACGTCATGGTGGGCTATCAGGCCCACCTGAAGAGCGGCTGGCTGGGCGCAGTGCTGCGCCCCCCGTCCACCCGCCACGAAGAAGAGCGGGCTGTCGAGGAAAGCCGCCGCCTGCTAAACTTCGTGGGCCTGGGCGGACGCGGCGACTTGATGGCGCGCAACCTGCCCTATGGCGACCAGCGCCTGCTGGAAATTGCCCGCGCACTGGCGATCAAGCCTGAACTAATCCTGCTAGACGAACCGGCCGCAGGCATGAACCCGGCAGAAACGCAGGACCTGATGCACTTCATCCGCCGCCTGCGCGACGAAGTAAACCTCACCGTGTTGCTGATCGAACACCACATGCAGGTGGTGATGGCGATTTCTGACAAGGTGACGGTGATGGACTTCGGCCAAAAGATTGCCGAAGGTACGCCGCACGAAGTGCAAAACAACCCCGCGGTGATCGAAGCGTACCTGGGCAAGGGAGCAACCGAATATGCTGCTGCACATTGATGACATTCAGACGTTCTACGGCTCCATTCAGGCGCTCAAGGGCATTTCGTTCACGGTAGACGAAGGCGAAATCGTCACCCTGATCGGTGCGAACGGCGCGGGCAAGACCACTACGCTGCACACCATCAGCGGCATCCTGCATCCGCGGCATGGCTCGATTCGGCTGGACGGCAAGCCGATCCACACTGTGCCGGCACACGATGTCGTGCGGCTGGGCGTGGCGCAGTCGCCGGAGGGCCGCCGCGTGTTTGGCCGGTTGTCGGTGGCAGAAAACCTCGAAATGGGCGCGTTCATTCGCAATGACAAGGCCGCCATCAAGACAGACATGGATCGGGTCTACACCCTGTTTCCGCGACTCAAAGAGCGGCAGAAGCAGTTGGCCGGTACGCTGTCGGGGGGCGAGCAACAAATGCTGGCGATGGGTCGGGCGTTGATGGCCCGGCCCCGGCTGCTGCTGCTGGACGAGCCGTCCATGGGCCTGGCCCCGATTCTCGTAGACCTGATTTTCGATACCATCATCGAGATCAACAAGCAAGGCACGACGGTGCTGCTGGTGGAGCAAAACGCGCTCAAGGCGCTGTCCATCGCGCACCGCGCCTACGTACTCGAAACCGGTCACATCGTCCTCAGTGGCACCGGCGAACAGCTACTCAACGACCCCGAAGTGATGAAGGCGTATTTAGGGATGGAATAGGGAGAGGAGACAGGTAGACAAGGAGACTGAGCTTGTCTACCTGTCTACCTCCCCACTGGTATACCTCTTTATGGACCTCCACCCCCTTTCTCCTCATACCTACCACCTGCGAGCCGGCTCTAACGCCGGCTTGTTGGTGGATGGGGCGCGGGCGTTGCTGGTGGACACGGGGCTGGATCGGGACGCGGCGCGGCGCATTCTGAAGCACACCGCGGGGCTGGGGGTTGAGGTAGCCGCAGTGCTGATCACGCACGCGCACGCGGACCACTTCGGCGGCGCGGCAGAGCTGAAGCGACGCACCGGCGCGCCGGTGTACGCGCCCGCGTTCGAGGCCGCAGTAATCGCAAACCCCGCGCTGGAGCCGGTGTATCTGTTCGCGGGTGCGCAGCCGCCCGCGGCGCTGCAAGGCAAATTCATCCTGGCCCAGTCCTGCGCGGTGGACGGCCTGCTGGCGCCGGGCGCGCAGCAGATCGCCGGCTTCGAGCTGATCATCCACCCCGCGCCGGGCCATGCGCACAACCAGGTGATGGTGGGCGTGCCCGCAGAGGGCGTTTGCTTTGCGGGGGATGCCTTCTTTCCCCCCGACGTGCTGGACAAGTACGGCGTGCCCTTTTATGTCGAGATTGACCAAACCCTACAAACGCTGGCCGATCTGCCGACGCTGCCCTACGCGGTGTTTGCCCAGGGGCATGGCGACGCGTATACGCATGCTACCTTGCCACCGGTGCTGGCCTATAACCGCGCCCGCATCGAGCAGATTCGCAGTCTGACGCTGACCGCGGTGGAGGAGCCGGCAGAGGCCGGCGCGGTGCTGAAGTTCGTGGCCGACACCCTGGGCGTGAGCATCAGTCAACCGGCCATTTATTACCTGACCCGCACCACCATCCACGCTTGCCTGCAATCGCTGCACGCCGCGGGCAGCGTGGCGCTGGACGTGCAGGATAACCGCCTGCTGTGGCGACTCGGCAGGCAGCAAGCAGTGACCTGACCCGCCCTGAACAGAGTTGACACGAATAGAAGTACGGCATGGGCCGTTACACTACCTTGACCAGAATGCCGCGTGGCGTTATACTTGGCCCACTGGATGACGAAAGCAGGAAGGGTCTGTGGTTTACATTCCGCATTTTAGCACAATTTTTTATCCGCATAAAACCCCGTAGCGGGGTGCTTCGCAATGCGGACTGCATTCCGTATATCACCCCGTGATGGGATATTATACGGAATAGCCGTCCGGTTGATATGCGGACTGTATTCCGCATAATTACTAGTTGGGCGGCTGCGGCTATTATTCATAATTTGTAGAGCAATCAAAATATGGATCCACAAAATCAAGATACATCATTACCTGAAATACTTACACCTGAACAAGTAGCCAAATATTTACAATTATCGGTTGAATTTGTTCTAACTAGCCTGGAACAACGTCAAATACCAGGGGTAAGAATTGGTAATACTTGGAGGGTACGTCGCGTCTTGCTGGATCAGTGGTTAGACGAGAAGGCGTTTTCATTAGATTCACAAGAACTACTTTCGGCTACACAAAACATAAAGAACGATGAAACGTCTGGCGTTGAGAATATAACATATTCAGAAAATGTAGAAGTAACGAATGTAGCTACAATCGTAAAAGAAGCTGAAATTATTATTGAAAATAATAAACCGCTTACCGAAACTGAGAACCTAGAAGCCGAAACGCGAACTAACTTGATGATTAATCGTTTGGAAGACGCCGAGATCGAAGCATCAAAGGCCGAATCGCAAACTGATTTACCTGATAATAGTTTATCTGAATCACTACTGCCAAAAACTTCAAAAACTCGACAGAGCAAGCGAATTCAAGGTACTGTAAAAGATCATGATCGAAAAAGTGGTTATGGTTTTATTCGATCAGATAATGGACAGGAAGTATTTTTTCAGGTTGCTGATGTTGAGAATTATGGACAGACCCTTAAAAAATTTGATCGGGTAGAGTTTGAAATCAGATCTGTACCTAGAGGATGGCAGGCTTATAATGTAGTAATTATTAAACCTGAGTCAAAGCAGTCTCAAGCTCCTGCAACACAATTATTGCCCCCCCCAAAAACTGCACCTGCAAAATCTGCCCTCATTGCATTTGAACGAGCTCTCGCCGCGCGAGAACTTGGTGATATAAAACGCGCCAGAGAGTTGTTTGAAGATGCAATTCGGAAAG
The DNA here is from genome assembly GCA_049299095.1 of Anaerolineae bacterium. Taxonomy (GTDB): domain Bacteria; phylum Chloroflexota; class Anaerolineae; order JAAEKA01; family JAAEKA01; genus JAAEKA01. Next base: position 21,327 of record JBAQWV010000172.1, read on the forward strand.
GCCCCTTTCTGAATGTGTTTCAAGCATATTCAGCTATGGAAGAGAAGGAAAACCCTAAAAATGCGATGCGGGTAATAGAAAAAGGTATTCAACATTTTCCTGATGCAGGCATTCTTTACAATGATTACGCTATGCTAAGACGCAGATTGAAGGATTTGAACGGTGCTATCGAAACTCTGCGTCAAGGATTAAGCGCGGCTCCGGCATTTGCTCGACAACTCCATTGGTCGTTGGCAGTTGTACTTACTGAATTAGGGCAAGAAGAGAACTTAATAGAGGCGGCAGAACATGCAAAGCAAGCTAAACAACTTGGTCAATATTTGCAAGATGATAAGACATATTTAAAGCTTCAAATTCTGACTGGCCCAGCAATTGGTAAGAATGCTTACAGATTTTTTGAAAAAGCCGGTTTTGAAATTAAGCCCCATTCGTTTAGCTCTCAATGTTCGGATTTGTTAGTATCAGCAAAATTCCCTGAATATTCAGAAACATACGATTTAAGAGACTGGATGTTAGTGCGATGTTATTATTCTAAAGTCAACATTGCATCTTTAAATTCACTCCAAAATACCTTGCGAAACCCTTTCCCAGGATTACGAGGGCTAAAACTAAATCAAGACGCTGCGTTTCTTGTGGCTGAAGATATTCTCCCACTACGTGATGCCCTTTATCGGTTGATGAGTGATAATCGGGAGGCGATAGTACCTGTTGACTTTACATCCTTAGAAGCAAATCATTATGAGGATTCATCTAAAACATTACGTACAATTCTTGATCAATGGCTTTCCAGGCGTGATCTGTATAGATTCAATTATCCAGTATCTGGTCGTAGATTTTTTGGACGCGAGTTGGATTTACAACGACTGATGCGCGACATTGATGATGGACACAATGTTGGTGTTTTCGGATTACGTAAAGTTGGAAAAACATCTTTACTTCAACAGCTACGTGAGCTTAGAACACAAGATGTTATTGTTTACTTAGATATTCAGCAAGTGCCGAGTGATAGCCAAGATTGTGCTTATATGTACTGGGCAATTGCCCGCGAGATATACAAAGAATGTGAGTTAAAAAAGAATAATATTCCGGTTTTTGGGAAAGTTATTTTTCAACTAGGTAATCAGGCTGTTCCTCAATTTCAAAAAAGAACGCCTCGATTGTTCGACCACGATATTCGCGCATTGATATCGCAGTTAGGACAAGAGAACTTGTCTACCAGGATTGTAGTTATTCTTGATGAAGTAGATAGGCTATTACCATCTCCGGGGTTTAGTTCTGGATTTCACGGATACCCGGATTTCTTTGCTTATTTACGAGGGACATCTCAAAGTTCTAAAGGACAATTTGTTAATATTATTACAGCAGCTAACCCTGCGCTATGTGAACAAGCAATATGGGAAGGACGTGATAATCCAATTTTTCAATTTTATCACCAAACGTTTCTACCTCCGTTAACACATGACGATTGTAATGATATGAATGTCAAATTGGGACGAGGAATGGGGATTAGTTATAACGAAGAAAGTCTTGAAGTAATATTCCAAGCTACTAGTGGACATCCTTATTTAACGCGCCTTTTATGTAGTCAAATTAGTCAGTTGAATCCGAGTCGCCCCTTGGAAGTCACATTCGACATGGTTGCCAGAGCACGAAATGAGTTTCTACGTGGTGAAGCTACACCGATATTTAACGAAATTCTTGAACGTCTGGACACGTTTTTTCCTATTGAACATGATTTACTTTTATTCATTGCAGATGGAGTTGACAGTGAAATTGAATTAAGCAAATTGGTCAATGAACCTGTAGATGTAGCACTTTATCATCTGATAGGTTATCAACTTGTTGAACAAATTGAAGGCAGATACCGAATAAAGATTAATTTACTTTACGAATGGCTTCGTAAGTATCGTTTAGGCAGAGAATAATATGCGTATCTTCCCGAATCCTTACCGCTCAAATCAAGTCAACATTAATCTTTTCTATGGTCGCAACTCGCTTCGACATAGATTGGTAAACGGGCTACGTGATGGTCAATCTTTTGGCATTACAGGCGGTCGACGAATGGGAAAAACGACTTTACTTCGTCGTGTAGAAGCAGACTTAGCAGAAAAAGCGAGCCAATGGATTAACGGGGGGCTTTTGGTAATTCCGGTCTATATTGATGCCCAAGCATTACCTCATCCTATTAGCCCTGATAGCATTTTTAACGGTATTATCCAAAAAATTCAAGAATATGTTGCTGCAAATCAGGAATTTTCAATTTCCAATCAAAACTTTTCAATGAATGCCCCTTTGCATCCTTTTGCAGCACATTTAGCCAGGTTTATTAACTGTGTGTCTGATTATCGTCCTCAGATAGTTGCATTATTTGATGAAGTTGAACCTATCCTAAACTATGATTGGGGACAAAGCTTTTTCGCAAACTGGCGATCTTTTCTGCATAATGAACCGACTCTCTCACCTTATATTAGTACTGTTTTTACAGGGGCTTCTGAAATGCTGCATCTTGCCCGTGACATTGGTTCACCTTTGGGGAATGTGTTAACTTGGGAAGAACTTGCTTTATTTTCTGTTGAAGATACAGCTCTACTTGTTAACGAACCCACTAAAAATTACCTACCAATTCAATTCACAGAACAAGTATTTCGAGAAACAGGAGGACATCCGTTTCTTATCCAATATATAATGCAATTTGTGTGCAACAATGATTTAGAGGAAGCAGATCGCTATTTGAAATTAGCAATAGATACTTTTCATATAAAAGAATCGGATAAATTTGAAAGGTGGTGGGAAAAATTACCATCTATAGCTCAACAGATATACGGTCAATTAGTACAAACTGAAAAACCACTTTCACGTCATTTTTTACATCAAACCTTTGGTACTTCCGATATTAACCGTGCTCTAGGTATTTTATGTCATACAGGAATTAGTTCTTCTTTAGCTGACCAGGACACCTATACTGCTTCTGGGCAAATGTTTATTCGATGGTTCAAGCAATATGGTGTAATTTGTCCCACCCCTGACTTAACTAATCAGGTTGATCAGCTTCTTAAAAACTTAGAAAGAGCTTTGCGAAAACTTTTACGAGAACATTTAGAAGAGAAATATGGCCCTGAATGGTTAACAAAGTATATCGTTAAAATCACTACCAAAAATCGAAATGGTGTAGTAATTTCATTATTAGATGCATGGTGTGCCAATGCTAAATGTACTCCAGTAGAGTTAAGACCAGAAGACGCTCTTCTTTATGCCGAATTGGGAGATTTATTCAGACTGATCGGCAATGAGTGGGGAGATTTGAAAACTTATTTCCAATTTAGTAAAGACCTTGGTAAAAGCAAAGCCTATTTTGATGAGCGTAAAGATTGTTTGACATCGGTACGTAATGCGTTACGCCATGTAAGAGAGGAAACTGTAAATTCTACTGAGTTATTAAAAGCACAGGTTTTTTGTAAAGAAATTCTTGATAAACTAGCTGAATGATTCAAGACTAACATCAGAGCACATAATAAACATTTTTATCAAATCCATTACTTTTGGGGAGAAAAACTGGGAAGATAATCGAAAACTCTACCCGGCGCGTCATGCGTTCCGCTTATTGCGGAAAAGACACCGCAAACACTCCACGCATCACGCGCCGGAGCGAAGTAGATTTACAATGAAAACAAGAAGAGTGCGCCGTGCGAAGCGCACCACGCACGGTATGGCAACCTCATTTTTGCATCCAGAGGTGGCTTCAATTCGTAGCCTGATATAAAATATTGTGGCGTAGGTTGGTACAATCGGGGTTGATTTCCGTCCGTAAAAGCCGCCCAACAAGCGGTTGCAGCCGAATTGCTACCGCCCGGTTTTTCAAACATTTCTTGCTGGCGAAGTTGGCGTACAATGGGGCTAACCGTGCTGGCCCGCAATCGGCTGAACCGCGGGCGTTGGGCAGTGAAGTACAGGTTAAACATAAACAGGGCAAAGTAAAGTTAATGGATAAAATATCTCTTCCCGATATAAACAAGACGAGCCATCGAGACTTTTTTATAAGTCCCGAAAATTTTCAACTTGCTTGGGAACGGGTTAGGTATTTTGACAGAAGTGATTCAAGAGATTGGTTAGGTCTAAAAGTATTCGCCGCAAATAGAGACCATAATTTAGAAATATTACGACAATCCATTATTCATAAAACCTTTGAAGCATCATCACCAGAAATCAAGTATTTTCCTAAACAATCCCAAACGCTTCGACCAATGGCAGTTTTGCCAATAAAAGATAGGGTGGCATTTCAAGCAATTGCTAATGTTGTCGCCGAATTCGGCAGGTCTACGCTTTCGTTGGCGGCAAATCGGCAATCTTTCGCAAATGTTTTACGCCCGCCAGAAATAATTCAAATGTTTTCGCCGTGGAAAGAGCAATATTCTGCCTTTCAAGCAAAATATGGGGAATTAATTGACGAAGGGAACTCATGGGTTGTCGAAACAGATATAGCCGCTTTTTACGAAACCATTGACCACTCAAAATTGTTTGAAACCTTACTAAACGGGAATTTTCTTGATGAAGTTGTTCTTGAGTATTTGAAAACTTACTTGCCAGTTTGGGCATCTGTTAAAAAAGGACAAAAATCCCCAAGGGGAGTACCGCAAGGATGTTTATCATCTGACCTGCTTGCAAATGTTTGTTTGGCAGAGTTGGACACAGAACTAGCAACTCGTGAATATCATTATCTCAGATATGTTGATGATATTCGGCTAGTCGCTGATAAAAAAGACAAAGTACAACGTGGATTGATTTTTCTTGACAGAAACTTAAAAGCATTAGGACTTTTACTTCAAACTAAAAAAACCGTAGTGCGCAGTATTACGTCAAAAGAATCAGAGTTCGACAGATTATCTTCTGTGCTTTCCGATTTAGATAGAAGATATAAAGAGAAGATGGTTATAGCAAAAACTGGTGAAACGGACACTTTATCTGAGCCATCTTTACATGATATAGCAGGGCAAGGATTTGATTTTGACCCAGACCAACCAATAGAAGCATCACCAGAAAATCCTGATGTGCAAAATGATTTGTCTATCCTGTTTTGGCGAGCGGTAAGCGAGTTAGGGAACAATCCTTACGCAGAAAGACATATGCGTTATTGTTTGTGGAGATTGTCCTCTGACGATTCTGTTCGTGACTTTGTTGTCCAAAATCTACTTGAACGCCCCTGGATTACAAATCTTTTTTGCTTTTATTTATCCAAATGCCAACTCAGTGAAGATAATTTGAAATCTTTACACGCCATCATTTCAGACCATAATGTATACGATAGCGTTGTGGCTGGAATTATTGACATGTTGCATAAAAAAGGAGTTTCTCTTCGTCAGCATCATGGTCAATTTAGAAGGTGGTTGATGAACTCAGAGCGAGATTGGGTTTTATTATCAGTTGTGGCTACTGTTCTAGGAGCATCAACAGACAATCTTACTGTTTTGGTAAAAGCCATCGAAAACCCATCCGTTAATCCAATCGTTAGACGCTCCTCATTAATTCAAGCATCGAAATTAGCCAAGAATATCCACGAAGCAATCCCAATTTTACGATTGGGAGTTCTCGACAATACTCCAATTGTGATTGACTCCGCACTTTACCTTTTATATGTAGATTGGAAATTAAACATTGAAAAATTATCTCTTCAGGAAACACAAAAGCCGAATGAATACTGCTTGGCGATAGCCAAAGGCTATGATGAGTCTTTGCCGCAATACCAACCTTGCTATATTCGTCATGTGTTTGCTAAAGAATATAGTGTAGACTTTGCAATGTCGTTTGATTTTCATTCAATACTAAACTCTGACTACGACCGTGCCGCATATTTTTTGTGGCAAGCCCAATTATCGTTTCTGACTAATCCATCCAGATATGTATCGCAACTCGATTTATTTCACGAAGAAATACTCTTTCCTTTATTAGTGGACAAACTAAAATGGAAGCCTAATAAAGAAGATTTAGTAAAAGTCTCGTTGCCCGACCGCATGACTTATTTGCGTAACAATCATGTGGATGTATCCGTGTTCGCAAGTACAATTCTGGAGTGCCACACATTAAGGTCAGGTTGTACGGAAGCACACACAAGATTAGATAAAGTAACAGATATAACGTCCCCTGTTTCATGGAGACAACGAAACGCATTGAAAAAGAATTTGTGCGGCGCATATCAGGAGTTATCAACTTGGTTAATCGCAAACCCATAATGCCTTCCATTCCACACTGCCCAACACAGCGTGCACAGATGATGTGGGAAGTCAAGGGCGCAAGGC
>JBAQWV010000173.1:0-41714 GCA_049299095.1 Anaerolineae bacterium
CACATGCTTTGAACTAAATTTCAACCGAAAGACGTACACTACTTCAAACCTGCATTATCAGGATATGACAACACCATGTATAGGGCGGTAAAATAGCCTCGTTTCATAAGTACAAAAAAAAGCGTTCAGGATAAGACCTGAACGCCTTTTTTCTGTGCCCCCAAGGGGATTCGAACCCCTGTCGCAGGCTTGAAAGGCCTGTGTCCTAGTCCTCTAGACGATGGGGGCGAGAACGACGGGATTTTAACACCTTTAGCAAAACACGTCAAGTCTGACAGGTGCGCGTGTAAAGCCGACTGGCAGAGGGCGCATCGGTGGCCGGGAGGAAGGGAGATAGACAGGTAGACAGATACACATGAAGATGGATAGACAAGATAAAATAGATTACCTCCTTGTTGGAATGCGGTTTTCGCGTAGTGAAAATCACTATACACTGTCAACATGCACAAATCCATCGAAAAGGCCAATTGGTTATATCAATCATTTGGTTGGCTCGGCAGTGCGGGGTAAAATAGCAAGCTATGATTAGTTTGATTGAAGCTTTGCGGGCGCGGCTGCATACCACTTTATGGCCCAGTGTTCTTGCGTTGCTGGGCGCAGTATTGGCTTGTATGCGCGGGGTGGGCCTGTTGTATCCACCCATTTTGAATGTGACTGGCTGGGGCTGGCTTGCTCTGGCTGCGGCTTTGGCTGGCTTTGCTTTTGAGGCAGCCCAGCAGCGAGACGGCGAAACTCTGCCTGCTCCGCGACCAGCGGCCTTTAACCAGGTAAACCGGCTGGCACTCGGCTTTGGGTTAATGCTACTGGCCGTGATCTTGGCCGCAGTAGCCGTCTTCAATCTGGCAGTCTACGATAACCATCAGGCTATGCGCTGGGTATGGCTCGTCAGTTTGATTGTACTGGTGACGGCCAGCGCGCTTGTCGGCGCGTTGGGGCCGGGCTTGAGCCGCGGCCTGTTGGCTGTCGTACCGCTCAAGCGTCGTCATCTGCTGTGGGAAGTGCTTGGCGTGATGGCCCTGATCGCGTTGGCAGTCTTCTTGCGCGTCTACCGCCTGCGCGCGATGCCGCCCGGTATCTTTGTAGATGAAACCAACGCCGCGTTGGATGCCATCCGCATTTTGGAAGGCCGCCCCGACAGCCCCTTTGGCACCGGTTGGTTTGAGACACCCACCATGTACGCTTTTTATCTGGTGGGGCTGTTCAAGCTGCTGGGCACAACCTTTACGGCGCTCAAGGCCGCTTCGTTGATCCCCGCCATCCTTACCGTGGCAGCCCTCTATCCGCTGGCGAGGCTGCTATTTGGCGTACCCACGGCGATGGCCGCCACTTTTTTGCTGGCGATCAGCCGATGGCACATCACTATGAGCCGTTGGGGGTGGAACGAAGTCGCGCCGTTGTTGTTTATGATCACCGCGCTCTATTTTCTGCAGCGTGCTTTGCGCGACCGCCGCGCCAGCGATTTTGCCCTTGGCGGTCTGCTGCTCGGCTTGGGACACTATACTTACCTGGCTTCGCGCCTGGCCGCGCTGACCGTGGCGCTTTATTTGCTCTATCGGCTGCTGTTTGAACGCGGCTTTGCCCGCCGCACCTGGCGCGGCCTGCTGGTTTTCGTCCTGCTATATGGCGTGACCTTTGCACCGCTGCTCGTCACCTACGCCCGCAATCCCTTCTCCTTCACCAATCGCAGCCAGCAGGTCAGCATTTTGCTGGACATGCAGGCCGCGTACGCGCAAGGCCAGCCCGCACCCACTGGCTTCATCGCGTCCTTGCTGCGCGCAGCCGGCTTGCCTGCTGACATCAGCCTCGCACCGCTGCAAGCCAGTATCAATTATCATTTGGCTATGTTTCTGTCATCGGGTGACCTGAACCCGCGCCACAACCTGCCCGGCGCGCCGCTGCTCGATCCGGTGACCGGCGGACTGTTGCTTTTGGCCCTCGGCTTTGCTCTGTGGCAGGTATTCAAGCCCAACGGCCCGCGCCGCGCGGACATGGACACCACTGCGCACGTCATCGGGGGCCACCGCTATGCACTGCTCTTGCTTTGGCTGCTGGTTCCGCTGTTGGGCGGCATCCTCACCCGCCTGGATGAAGCGCCGCAAGCCTACCGGACCCTGCCCGTGATCGGCGCAGTGGCGCTGTTGGCGGGCGATGCTGTGGTGCGCAGTGCCCGACTGCTGGGCGCAGGGCTGGCGCAGTTGGACCGTGGCCGCGATGAACGCTGGTTGCGCACCCTTCCCGCGTTGGCCGCGGCCGCGCTACTGGCCTGGGCGGGCATCTTCAATTACAAAGTTTTTTTCGACGTCCAGGCGCACGATGGCCGCGTCTGGCAGGCATTTTCGCCGATTGAAACCGCGGTCGCCACCGAGGTAGTGGACGCGATGGACGATCACAGCCTCTATCTTTCCCCGCGCCTGTACCATTTTTCCCCCCTCAAGTTCCTGGCCTATCGGTCGGTGCCGCAGGGCGGCGGTGGGCTGGATCATCCCGCTTATGTCATGGCTGATCCCGCGGCGGATTTGCCCCTGACCGATCCCTTTGGTCAGGATGCGCGCTTCCTGCTTGACACCTATTTCAAGGATGTGCCAGAGTTGTTTTTGGCCTATTACCCCGGCGCGCAGTTCGAGGAAGTGGCCGGGCCGGGCGGTCAACCCTTGTATTTGAGCGTCAACGTGCCGGGTGATGAGATCAGCGCGCTGCAAGGCTTGTTGATGCAGGTGGGCGAGCTGCCGGCGCAGCATACAACGACGCCCCCGCGCTTTTTGCCTGCCCAGCCAGCCGCTCAGCCTGGCGGGGATGGCAGCGTCGTGACGTGGGCAGGTTCGCTGAACATCCCCGCCAGCGGTGACTATAGCTTTCAGGTGGATGGCCCCGGCGAGCTGAAGTTGGACGGCACGGTTTGGGCCGCAGATCAGCGCCGTTTCCTGGGGAAGGGACTACACAATCTGCACTTGACGCAGACGGCAACCGACACGCGCGCCACGATTGCGCTGAACTGGCTGCCGCCTGGCGCGGTGGTCTATCAGCCAGTACCCCCTAACTTCTTCTTCACCGCGACTGCACCCACGCATGGCTTGCGCGGCGAGTATTTCGTCGGCGATTTGTGGGAAGGCGAGGCAGTGTTTACGCGCGTCGATCCGCTGCTACTTTTTGCCTGGCCGGAAGCGGAACCGTGGCCCGCGCCCTTCTCGGTGCGCTGGACGGGTACGCTGACCCTTCCGACCGATGGCGTGTACAGTTTCCAGGTGAACGCGGATGACGGCGTGCGCATGTGGCTGGATGAGCAGTTGGTGGGCGAGAGCGTCGTGCCCGACAACGTGAACCTGATCCAGGCGCAGCGTGAGTTGACCGCTGGCCCGCACAGCATCCGCATTGATTATTTCCAGCGCAGCGGTGGTAAGGCGCTGGAACTGTGGTGGCAACCGCCGAACGGCGCTTTGCAGCCTGTGCCGTCGCGCGTGTTAACCCCCACCCCCTGACCGCCACGAGGAGGGCAGCGATGATTTATGGCAATGGGGTGCGTCTGCGGGCGCTGGAGCGCAGCGATGTGCCGATCATGACGAGCTGGTTCAATAACCCGGAGGTGCGCAGCTATTTGCTGATGCATGAGCCGATGTCGCTGGCCAAAGAAGAAGGCTGGTTCGAGGCGTTGTTGGCGAGCAGCAACGATTTCGTCTACGGTATTGAGGCGCAGGTCGGTGATAAGTGGGTGTACATTGGTAACACTGGCCTGCACCGGGTGGACTGGGTGCATCGTTCCGCGGTATTCGGCATTGTGATCGGCGAGCAGGCCTATTGGGGCAAAGGCTACGGCACGGCCGCTACACGCGCGCTGGTCGGCTTTGCTTTCAACACATTGAATCTGCACCGCGTTCAGCTCGACGTCTTCGATTTTAATGTGCGGGCGCGGCGCGCTTATGAAAAAGTCGGTTTTCGGCTGGAAGGCACGCGGCGGCAGGCGCTCTTTCACGATGGGGCCTACCACGACGAGCATTTGATGGCGATTTTGAGTACAGAGTTCGCGGATGAAAGTAGACAAGTGTAGGAATCGCGCAGTTCGTGTCTGAAATAAGGAACTGGTCACCATAAACTGATTACGAGTCGTTATGAATCGCTTTCTTGGACTTCTATCTGCACTGGGCCTCGGCATTTGGGCGCAGCGTATCCTGACCGGCCCGCAGCCGGGCATTCCCCGTGACGCGCTCTGGCTGTTTATCGTGGCGGGCGTCATTTTTCTGCTCAGCGCGCAGTCGCCCGCGCCGCTGCGCACACCCACCAACAGGCGCGTGCGCGCGTGGCCGCGCCGTGGCTGGCTGCTCAGTCTGCTGGGGTTGGGGTTGGGGCTGGTCGCGTTGGCGCTATTATGGCGTAACCTGCAAAGCACCGCTGGCTTGCTGCTCTGGCCTGTAGCGACGGGGCTGTTCGTCGCTGGCACATGGCTGGAGCAACGCCCGGCAGCGGGCAGCCCTCCGGTGGGGCAGTCTCCGGTGGGTGAGCTTGTCGAACCCCTGCCTGCGGCCCGGCGCGGTAACACCACCGACGCGTCCATCGCAGCGGGCGGCCCTCCGGTGGGTGAGCTTGTCGAACCCCTGCCTGCGATCCGGCGCGGTAACACCACCGACGTGCACCCCAGCCGGTCGCCGCTTCCTGTTTACACGATCCTCCTTCTGCTGATTTTACTAGTTGCGGCGGCAGTGCGCTTTTACCAACTGGATGTCTACCCCAACGGCTGTCAGTCCGATGAGTGCAACAATGGCCTCGACGCGCTCAAGTGGTTGAGCGGCGCGCCGTATACCCCCTACGCAGAAACCAACGAGGGACAAGCCACGCTCTTTACCTATCTGATCGCGTTGAGCTTTCAGTTGTTCGGCGTCGGTGTCACGCAAATGCGCCTGGTTTCGGCCATGGTGGGGGTGTTGACCGTGGCAGGTTTTTACCTGTTGGCGCGCGAGTTGTACAGCCGTCCTGCCGCGCTGGCTGCCACCGCGTTGTTGGCGACCGCGCGCTGGCACGTTACCTTCAGCCGCATTGTCTACGAGTTGATTATGCAGCCGTTGGTGATGGCGTTGCTTTTCTGGCTGCTGCTGGGCGCGCTGCGCACAGGGAAACGGTGGCAATGGGCGCTGGCGGGGGTGTTGCTGGCGGTGGGGATGAATACTTACACCGCTTTTCGCGTAGTCCCGTTCGTGGTAGCGGGATTTTTGCTCTTCTGGCTGTTGCGTAACGGCCTGCTGGCAGCCCGCGCCCATCATCGCGGCGCGTCGGATGCGCTGGCAAACTGGCGCCAGGATGTGCAGGGTGTGTTGTTGCTGGCAGGCGGCGCGTTCACCGCGCTGCTGCCACTGGGGGTCTACACCGTGCAGAACTGGTCCATTTTCACTGGCCGCATCCGGCATATCAGCATTCTGCCGGAGGTCGAGCGTCTGGGGAGTTGGCAGCCGGTCATTGACAACTTCAAAAAGACGCTTTACATGTTCAACTGGCACGGCGACGCGGCTGCGCTGAATAACCTGCCCGGCGCGCCGATGCTGGATACGCTGGTGGCAGTGCTGTTTGTGCTGGGACTAGTCTATACGCTGTGGTATGCACTGCGCCTGCGCTCGCTGCCGGTGTTATACCTGCTGTGGTTCGCTGGCATCCTCAGCCTGGGCGTGCTGTCGGTGGCGCACGAAGCACCAACAGCACGCCGTACCATCGGCCTGATCCCACTGATTTATCTTTGGGTGGCACTGGTGCTGGATCAATGGGTACTGGCCTGGCGCGCGGTTTGGCGTGGCTTTGGCGACCGCGCCGGCAGGCTGGTACTGACCGCACTGGTCGGTGTGGTGATGGCAAGCAATGCGCGCACCTATTTTGCGGTGCAGGCCCCCAATCCCTCGGTGTGGAGCGCGTACAGCCCCAATGAATCCGCGGTCGCGCGCTATTTGGCAATGCTGACCGCCGACGACGTGGTGCTGATCACCCCGCAGTTCGAGCATCACTCCGCGGTAAAGCTGATTGGCCGTGACCATTCTTATCGTGCGTTCAATCCGGTGGAGGATGTGCCTTACCGCGCCGCGGCAGACCCGGTGCACGCTCTGGTTTATCTGCTGGAGCCGGTGGATAGTCCCATTCTCAGCCTGCTGCAACAAATTTATCCCAACGGGCAGAGCGAAGATCACACCGACCGCTACGGCCAAAATTTGTTTCTCTCCTTCCGCGTACCCGCCCAGGATTTGGCAACCACGCAGGGGCTGATCGGCCAGTATTACGCGGGCTATCCACCCGACGCGCCACCGTTGGCGAAGCAGTCTGTCCCCACATTGGCGTTTGATTTGGCGCAAGCACCGCTGTCTGCACCTTATTTCGCGGTTTGGGAGGGCACGTTGCTGGTGCCTGCCTATGGCGAATATCATTTTAGCCTGCGCGCGCAGGCGCAGGCAGTCAGCGTGCAACTGGGCCGCGAAAACGGTTTCGATCTGGGCGCGGACGGCGTTACTAATGTTGACATAACGCTAGCATCTGGCTTTCATCCATTGCGCATTGAGGTGCAGTCGGGCGCGGCCCCCGGCGACTTCAGTTTGACCTGGCGCGGTCCTGGTTTGCCGGAACAGATCGTGGGGAGCGACGCAGTCTTCGCTTTTCGGTTGGGTGATCAAGGCCTGGTAGGCTATTACTACCCCAATGGCAACTGGGCGGGCGAGCCAGAGCTTGTGCGCAATGACCTGCTGGTGACCCCCAATAACGCACTGCGCGAGCCATTCAGCATCCTGTGGCGCGGCAAGCTGGCAACGCCGGTGGCTGGAACCTACACCATCGGCACGCGCTCCGACGACGGTTCCTACGTCTACATTGACGGCCAATTGGTGGTGGACAACGGCGGCAGCCACGGCGCGGAGGATCGCAGTGGTCAAATCACGCTGGACACAGGCTTTCACAGTATCGAAGTGCGTTATAACGAATTGAGCGGCAGCCGCGAGATGCAGCTTTGGTGGCAGCCGCCGGGTCAGGGCCGCGCGATTATTGATTCGCAATACCTTTTCCCGCTGGAAGGGGAGGAAATCCCCGCTGGCATTGCCCTGCCGCCGCCGCCAGAGATCGCCGAAGTCTTCCAGCGCCCCCTTGAAGAGCCTGCTCCTTTGCCGCCTGCCGGAGATGCACCCGTGCCCGCGGCGCAGCCCAGCACTGATTTTGCGCTGCTGCCGGCCGCGGTGGCGTGGCGTTATGGCGGTGTGTGCGGTGTGGAGGAGGGCCAACTGGCCGGGCCGCGTGGCGTGGCCGTGGCGCAAGCCAGCGGTGATGTGTATATTGCCGATACCGATAACAGTCGCATTGTGCGACTGGCTGCCGATGGATCCTACTTGTCTGCCTGGGGCGCAGCCGGGGAAGGCCCGGCGCAGTTTCAGGAGGTGGTTGATTTGGCTGTAGAGCCGGATGGCACACTGGTCGCGCTCGATGCGGTCAATCAGCGGCTGTCACGCTGGCGCGCCGATGGTGAATTCGTCGGCAGCTTCGGTGATGAATACACCTTTTACCGCCCGCGCGGCCTCGGCAGCAGTCCGGCTGGGCAATTGGTGATAGCTGACACCGGCGGCGTGCGCCTGGTGCGGTTGGATGCTACGGGCGCGCTGCTGGGACAGGCAGGGGGGCAGGCAAGTGATCTGGCGCGGCAACAGCCAACCGACGCGGCGCTGGCTGCTACCGGCGACCTCTACTTTGTGGAAGCAGAAAGTGGTGTGGTGACGCGCATCATGGCCCCCGGTAACGACGTGCAACGTTGGATCGGCCCCGGCGCGGCCAGCACCATCGCTGGGCCACACCTGGCTTTGCTGCCTGATGGGCGGCTGCTCGTCACCGATCCGGAGGGCGGTCGCGTGCTGCTGTTCGACGCCGCGGGCGCGCCGCTGGGGCAGTTCGGCCTCGACGCCGCGCTGGTCAAGCCCGTGGGGGTGGCTGTTGCTGATCCTGCGGGAAGCCGTATTCTGGTTGCCGACAACGCCGGCTGTCAGGTGGTGGCGTTCGACTTGGCGCAGTAGGATGCGGTAGTGAATTCATTCGCTGGCTGGCCGCGCCTTTGGTTGAAACCCAAGGCTGAACGTTGCCAAACCGGCTTGAAGCCGGTTTTAACTCGCTTTGCAGCCATCAGCCAGCGAATTCATTCGCTGGCTGGCAACTCGAAGCTGGCTTTACCCCGTTTTCGCCAATTATCGTTCAGCATTCCGCACCTCCTAACTTGCCACCAGCGCCCGCAAGACGGTATAATCCCCCAACCTACCAATTTCCCAACCTACTCCTATTTTTCTCTGGAGCTACACATGACCATGGATTTTGCAATGATCGAACGGCTTTATGCCGAGCTGCCGGCCAAAGTGGCGGCTGGTCGCAAGCTGATGGGCCGTCCGTTAACCCTGACCGAAAAGATTTTGCTCGCCCACGTGGCTGGTGAGCTGAGTGAGCCGCCGGTGCGTCTCAAGAGCTATGTGGATTTCAATCCCGACCGCGTGGCCATGCAGGACGCCACCGCGCAGATGGCCATTTTGCAGTTCATGCTGGCCGGACGCGACGACACCGCAGTGCCCTCCACCATCCACGCCGATCACCTGATCCGCGCCCAGTTCGGCGTAGACCGTGACCTGCCCATCGCTGTCACCGAAAACGTCGAGGTGTACAACTTCCTGCTGAGCGCCGCTCGCCGCTACGGCATGGGTTTTTGGAAGCCCGGCGCGGGCATCATCCATCAGGTGGTGCTGGAAAACTATGCCTTCCCCGGTGGCATGATGATCGGCACCGACAGCCACACCCCGAACGCGGGCGGTCTGGGCATGGTGGCTATCGGTGTCGGCGGCGCGGACGCGGTAGACGTGATGGTCGGCATGCCGTGGGAACTGCGCTGGCCGGGCGTGATCGGCGTGAAGCTGACCGGCTCGCTGAACGGCTGGGCCTCGGCCAAAGACGTGATCCTCAAAGTCGCGGGTATTTTGACCGTCAAGGGCGGCACAGGGGCAATTGTGGAGTATTTCGGCCCCGGCGCGCGCACCCTTAGCGCCACCGGCAAGGGCACGATCTGCAACATGGGCGCGGAAATCGGCGCCACCACCTCACTTTTCCCCTTTGACGCGCACATGGCTGAGTATTTGCGCGTCACCGAGCGCGCGGCCATTGCCAGCCTGGCCGAGCAGGTCGCGGAGCATCTCGTCCCCGATCCTGAGGTCGAGGCCAACCCCGAACGCTTCTACGACCGGGTGATCGAGATTGATCTGGATACCCTGGAGCCGCATGTGGTCGGGCCGTACTCCCCCGACCTGGATCGCCCGATCTCCGCGTTGGCCGCCGAGCTGCGCGAGAAGGATTATCCGGTGGAGCTAACCGCCGCGCTGGTGGGTTCCTGCACCAACTCGTCCTACGAAGATCTGAGCCGCGCGGCCAACGTGGCACAGCAGGCGTTGGCTAAGGGATTGGTCAGCCAGACGCAGTTCCTGATCAACCCCGGTTCCGAGCAAATCCGCGCCACTGTGGAGCGCGACGGCCAGCTTGGTACGCTGCAAGCACTGGGCGCGACGATCATGGCCAATGCCTGCGGCGCGTGCATCGGCCAATGGCGGCGTACCGACATCGAAAAGGGCGAGCGCAACAGCATCATTAACAGCTTCAACCGCAACTTTGCGGGCCGCAACGATGCCAACCCCGGCACGCACAGCTTCATCGCCTCGCCGGAGATCGTGACTGCGTTTGCATTGGCGGGCCGTCTCGATTTCAATCCACTCACTGATACGCTGGTGAACGCGGCCGGCGAGCAGGTCAAGCTTGATCCGCCGACGGGCGACGAACTGCCAGTCAATGGCTTCATCAAGGACAGCGAAGGTCTGGTTGCACCGCAAACCGATCGCGGTGGCCTTGATGTGCAGGTAAACCCCGCCAGCGAGCGTCTGTCGCTGTTGCAGCCCTTTGCTCCCTGGAACGGCCAAGACTTCTACGATCTGCCGATCTTGCTCAAGGCGCGCGGCAAATGTACCACCGATCATATTTCGCCGGCTGGCCCGTGGCTGAAATACCGCGGCCACCTGGACAACATCAGCAACAACATGTTCATCGGCGCAATCAGTGCGTTCGAGCATCCCGCGGGCAAGGGGCATAATGTCCTGACCGGCGAGAACGACCTGGCCTACTCCGACATTGCCCGCGACTACAAGGCGCGCGGCTTGTCATGGGTTGCGATTGGTGATGAAAATTACGGCGAAGGCAGCAGCCGCGAGCACGCCGCGATGGAGCCGCGGCACCTGGGCGGCGTGGCCGTGATCGCACGCAGCTTTGCCCGTATCCACGAGACCAACCTCAAGAAGCAGGGCTTGCTGCCGCTGACCTTTGCCAACCCAGCGGACTATGATCTGATCCGCGAGGATGACCGCATTGACTTGCTGGGGATCACTGAACTGGCCCCCGGTTCAACCGTGCGCATGGTCATCAAGCACGCGGATGGCACGCGCGACGAAGCATCGCTGCGTCACACCTTCAGCGACAACCAAATCGAATGGTTTAAGGCCGGTTCTGCCTTGAACCTGATCCGAATGCGCCGCAACGCGGCCTGATCCGGCTGTAGCAGCTTTGCAGCAGGACGTCCACTTTTGTGTGCGTCCTGCTTTTTTATTGGGCAAGTGTAAGGCTGCATCCAATGCGTAGAAAGCCTATTCTGACTGTAATGTGATCTTCACAATTTCTAAAGAAGTTTGTAGTACACTTTCCCCTGTGTTGTTTTGGTAAATTCACATAGATTTTATGTCTTTGTTTTGTATAGAAGGAGAAATAAGGATGATCGTTAAACAATCTGTTCGTTTAAGCTTAGCAACTGGTATGGTGATGATGGCGCTGGCTGCATGCAACGCACCGGCCACTTCCGTACCCCTTGCCGCGACCACTGCACCGACCACGGTCGCGCCCACCGCAGCCGTGGTTGCAACGACTGCCCCCACCGAAGCGCCCACCGCAGCCGCGGTTGCAACGACTGCCCCCACCGAAGCGCCTACTGCGACCGTGGCTGCAACCGTTGCCCCCACTGCGCCTGTTGCGGTGCAGCCGGCAGTCAACACCAAGCTGAACCTGAATACCGCCGCTGGTGATGAGTATCTGGCCACCATTCCCAACTTCAGCAGTCGCATGGTGCGCGAGTTCCTCGAATATCGCCCGTATGCCAGCATCCAGCAGTTCCGCCGCGAGATCGGCAAATACGTGGACGATGCACAGGTGGCGCAATACGAGCAGTATGTCTATGTGCCGGTGGACGTGAATCAATCGGACGCGGCCACGCTGCTGCAAATTCCGGGGCTGGATCAGGCCGCGGCTGACGCGCTGATCGCGGGTCGCCCGTATGCGTCCAACGGCGCGTTCCTGGCCGCGCTGGCACAGGCTGCACCCACGGTTGATGCGGCTACTGCGGCTTCCTATCTCGCTGACTAGGCAGGCTGGCATGGACACTTCGGCTGTTTTACAACGACTGCGCCAGTTCATGCTGCTGCTGGCCGGCTCTGTGTTCCTGGCGACCCCGCTGGAACTGTTGCTGGCCGAGCATTTCCAGTCGCCCGCGCAGTTCATCCCGTTTGTACTGTCGGTACTGGGCCTCGTCCTCGTAGTGATGGCCCTGCGCAACCCGCAGCGCGGCCTGTTGCAGGCGTTGCGCGCGGTGATGGTGCTGGAAATTGCTGGCGGTGCGTTCGGTGCGCTGCTGCATTTCAACGAGAACATGGAATTCTTTCGTGAAATCCAGCCCAACGCAGCCTTTAGCGAAGTCTTGCTGAAAACGCTCACTGGTGCGGCCCCGCTGTTGGCTCCGGGCATTTTGGGGCTGGCAGGGCTGCTGGCCCTGGCCGCGTTGTATCAGCATCCGGTTCTGCACAAAAAGTAAATTCTGCGGATTGTAGGCTGCTTCTCTTGTAGCGCCCTCAGTCTTACGGTACAATCAAGCTGACTTGTCTGACAGGTCAGCTTTTTTTATTGTGCAAAACCATCTTAAGACAACGAGGTTGGTATGAAGCAGAAAGAGCGCATTGGCTGGGTTTTATACGATGATACGTGCGGCTTTTGCCGCGAGTGGATCCCCTTTTGGGGCAAGACGCTGCGCGGCATTGGCCTGGACATCGCACCGCTGCAAGCGCCGTGGGTTGCTGACCGTTTGTCCCTGCCACCGGAGCAACTCGTTCACGACATTCGCATCCTGTTTGAAGATGGCACAGATCTGGAAGGCGCGGCTGTGTATCGCTATGCGGTGCAACATATTTGGTGGGCCTTTCCGCTCTACCTGTTTTCAGTGACCCCCGGCCTGCGCCAGGTGTGGGATTGGGGCTATCGCACCTTCCGTGACAACCGGCACCAATTTTCGCAAGCTTGTGGTATGCCTGCACCAGAGCCAGAAGCATGAGCATCAAGAAGCTGCTTCGCAACCTCATCATCTTTGCCATCATTGGCGCGTGGACGATCTGGCCGCTGGTATTGATCACTGTCGCAGGTGCAATTGCCTCTGCAAACAATTGCACGCTGCACGAAGGGTTCGTCAATCCCTGCGTGGTGAATGGCCGCGACATGGGCGAAACGCTCTATTCGATGGGTGTTAGTGGCTGGTTTATGTTGGTGACGATCCCGACCGGTCTGCTGGCTTTTGGTGTTTTTCTCCTGTTGTTGCTGCTGGAATGGGGCATTGGCCGGGCACGCGCCCGGCGGCGCGCCGAGGCGGCGCTCGCGCCGCCAGCCACCTTGAGCGTACCCCCCGCTGACGGCGCTCGCCCTAACGATCCAGCCTAGAAAATGTTTTGGTATGTTGAAATTGGCGGTTTTTGATCTGGATGGCACGCTCAAATGTGAGCGCGACCCCTTTGTCTATCTGCACAAGCGACTGGGCACACTGGAAGCCGCGGAGGCATTCACGGCGCTTGGCTTCAGCGGACAAATCACCTATGACGAATGGCTGCGGCTAGACACCGGCCTGTGGATCGGACAGCCGCGCGCCACTCTGACCGCGTTGTTGCGGGAAATCCCGTATCTCCCTGGGGCACGCGAGACTGTGGCCGCGCTGCGTGCCGCAGGCGTAACGGTAGCGATTATTAGCAGCGGCTTGCTGCTCCATGCACAGATGGTGGCGGAGGAGTTTGACATTGGGCTGGTCTTCGGTAATGAAATCGGCTTTGACGGCACAGGCGACACGGCGCGCGTCAATAACATTGTGACCGCTCATGTGCCTTATGGCGCGAAACGCCCGGTGCTGGCGGCCTTGCAGGCCCAGCTTGGCGTGACCCCGGCGGAGACCCTGGCTGCGGGCGACACTCGCAGCGATATTGGTTTGTTCGAGCTGGCCGCGGTGAGCGTGGCAGTGCAGCCGGATCATCCGGCTGTGGCTGAGGCGGCTTGTGTGGTCTTGCCGACCGCTGATCTGCACGGCCTGCTGCCTGCCCTACGCGCGTATGCGCCCGCGTTCTGGCCGGCCTCCCTTTAATCTGGCGTAGAATCCAAGAGGCTGACGACCTAAATCGTCAGCCTCTTTCCTTTCTTGTCTTCAAATCCAGAGATACCCAACAGATGAGTATCCGGCGGAGTTGTCAGCCTGCTTCCTAAGGCCGACCAAAATCCACGATGAAGTAGTAGCCCCATGCGCTGGGAGCAATACCAATGCCTGCTTCGGTGAAGCTGGGGCCCATGATATTTTCCCAGTGGGCGCCACCGGGGCCTTCCGACCACCGCATGCGGAACGCACCCTGCACCGTTCCGTAGTTGGCCCAGTTCTCGCCCTTGTAGGACGGGTAATAGCCGACGCGGGCCAGGCGTTCGCGCAGTACGGCGCCGTCTGAACCCACATGACTGCCGTAGCCGCGGCGGGAGCAGTCGTTGGCGTGGGCTTGCGCAGCCGCGGTCAGTGTATCTGACCAACGCAGCGCGGGCAAGCCCGCTGCCACACGCTTCTCATTCATCAGATTGAGCAGCGTGAGCGCCATGCTGGACTGCGGCGCGGCCGGCACAGGAGTCGCAGTGGGCTGCGGCTGTGGCGTAGGCGTCGGTAGCGGCGTTGCCGTCGGTTCCGGCGTTGCGGTGGGGGTAGGCTCCACTGTCGCAGTCGGTTCCAGCACGATGGTGGCTGATACCACCTCCGCTGCTGTGATCTCCACCGATGCCACCGTTGCGCTGACGACGGTCGTCGCGGTTGGCTGGGGCGCGGGTGTCGGCGGGACAGCCGTCGGGATTGTAATCACAATCGCCGCGGGCGCAGCCGCCGACCGTGTCGGTTTGCTGGGAGTAGGGGAAGGCTTGGGAGTGGGTTGGCGTTTGATCGCAACAGGAGCCGTAGGAACCCAGAGTTTGTCACCTGGGTGAATCACATACGGCGCTTTGAGACCATTGGCTTCAACCAGTTTTTCCATCGTGATGCCGTGGGCGATTGCCAGAAGCCAAACGTCATCACCAGCTTTGACTGTGTAGTAATAGCCAAAGCCGAGCGAGTTGCTGGATGGAGTTGCGTTGTCCAGCCTTTCAAAGGCTGGTGGCTGCTCTTTGCCAGACGAGCCGGTTGGACCGGCTGCCAGGGCAATGTTTGGAAGCAAGAGGGTGATGAGCAGCACGAAGGGAAGGGATCGAAGGGAATCGAGTATTCTCTTGTGCATGTGTCAAGTTATAGCACACCTTGCCGAGTCGGGCAAAAATCACCGCGCGGGCAAAATTCAGGCTACAGGCCGGTGAAAGCCACCAATTGCCACTTGGAGAGGTCCAGTCCACTGGGCAAATTCCAACCTTGTTCTACCAACCAGTTCAGATGTATCAGCACTAGCCGTAGCTGTTCTTGCCAGTCGCGTTGTTGGGCGTATTGACTGGCCAGCATAGCATTCCAGTTGCGATTGGCCGGGCCAAAGAAATAGTCCACGGTTTCGCGTACCATGCGGTACGAAGCGGCGTTTTGCGCCAGCGCCAGCAGCATCATGCGGTCGGTGACGGCGACATCAGGCGCGACGCGTAGGATGTAGCTGTTGGTTTGCACCAACTTGGCTGTCATCACCCGAATCGCGGCTTCCGGCGAGAGCAGATCAACATCTTTCAGGTAGGGAGCCCAGTAGACGACTTCGTTTTGGCGTAGTTGCGCAATGCCAACGCTGATGTTGTCGTTTACTAGCTCGCGCCAAACCACTTCCAGCGCATCGGTGCCGAAAGGACGATCCTTGAAATCGCTGGCTTGATGGGCGATGGACGCGGCCACGAGCAGTTCAAGATCGTCCGGTGCCCACTGTCTGATCATGTCGGCGTTGGCAATGACCGCACGTCGCCCTTGAATCGGCGAAACCGGCCCCAGGCCGCTCAGCGAGCTGATTCCCCACTGCCAAAAGTCGTAGATAAAGCGCCACTCTCCTTCGCCCTGTTCGGTCAATTGATACGGCAAAGGGTGTTCCAAAGGCTCATCCCAGTTTCCCCAACTGGAAGAATGGGGCGCTGTTTGTTGCGCAATAGCTGTTGTTGCTGTGGAGAGCAATAATAGCGCACTCAAAAACCATCGCGTTGCAGGACGTGACCTGCTAAACCATGTGTTCATAGCCTGAGCGAAGCTCCAACGTGCGTGAGCCGGTCGCAGCTATTTCAGAATGTAGTAGGTGCCGCGCTTCATGCCAACTTTCAGCGCCAGGCCGCGGTCGGTGAGGTCCACCATGTCGAGGCGTAACGTTTCCGGCGAGACATCTGGACACAGGTCCTGATAGTCGCGGCTGGTGATGCGTCCATGCTCGCGCATGTACTGCATCGCGCGCAGTTGACGCTCGTTCATGCTGTTTTGCCAGCCAGCCATGCCTGGGTACGTCTGGCGTTCGCGCACGTTTTCCAACACCACAGTGAAGCTGTGCGGCGTAGGGCGGAAGGCAGGCTGCGGATGGCCGGCCTTCGTCATCTCTTCGATCATCTTGTCAATCCCCAGGCCCAGTTCTTCGATGAAGTTCCAGTGGTAGAGGCCATTTACCAGCCGCGGGTTGCGGCTGAAATGCTCTTCCACAATGTTGTCCACGGTGATGTAGCCGGGCAGACTGCCGGGGCTGTTGATCTCCAGGCGGTCGTCGAACATACGGATTTCGATGCGTCGTCCTCCCAGCCGGTAATCGCGATGACAGACGGCGTTTACCAGCGCCTCGCGCACGGCAATCTGCGGATATTCGGCGCGCTCCTGGCGGCGCAGGCCGGTGACGACCGCTTCCATGCGCATTTCCTGCAACAGAATGGCCCAGGTGCGTTCAATCACCTGGGCCATTGGGCCGGTGATGTCGTCGCGGCGCGTGTAGCCCGGCAGGCCGCCCGGCCCGCGCAGCTCGGTGCCGCTGAAGCGCACAAAAGTGAGCGCGGATTGCGGCAGGAAAAACTGTGGATCGAAGCCAAACAGCAAGACGCCTGCCACAGTGGGTTTGCCCTCAGATGTCAGCGCGCCGATCTGGCGCAGCAGGCGTTCGCGCGGCAGCTTGATCTGCCGGCCTTGCTTTTCCTCGCGGTGGGTGATGTAGTCGTCAATAATAGCCGGATCAAGGTCAGCCAGCTCGGCGCCGGGCACTTCCTGCATTTCGTAATCGCCGGAGGACTTGCCGGAGGCCAACTGGCGTACCTGTTCACCCTCAAGCAGGCGATTCTCGCTGCCGCTGCGGATCAGCACCCGGCCATCGGCCAGCGTGTGCAGCTCGGTGGAGCGCGGTACATGGATAGCCGCGGCCGCGCCGCTGGGCAGTTCGATCTGCTCCCACTCGGTGCGCACGGGGGGGCGGCACTCGCGCAGTGCGGCGCGCAGCGCCTCTTCCAACTCCTCGCCAAACAATGCGTCCGCGGCCGCGCCGTTTTCATCCACGCCCAGCAGTACCGTGCCGCCGTCGGTGTTGGCAAAGGCCACCAGCGTTTCTGCCAGCAACTCGGTGTTGAACTGAGGCATGTAGGCCGTGTTGGGGCCGGAGCCGTGTTTGGAGGTCGGTTTCAAGATCATGGCGTGATTACCCGATGCAATAACTGTGTTTGGCGATGGCAGAGCAACGCTCAGTAGGTCTATTGTACCATAGACTCGTCCGGCGCGCATAGCAAAGACGCCACCAGATGCGGCGGCGTCTTGCAAGAGGAGCGATGCAATGCTCCTCCGTGGGGCGAATGGCGAGTACGGCCAGGTTAAAGGCAGTTTGACATTAGTTGGTACTTGACGCGTAGGTGTTGATCAGCAATGGCAGCCAGGTGCGGTTGGGCAAGTACTGCCACAGCCGGCCGCCGCCGTTGCCGAAAGTGAACGTCCCGATGAACAGGTTGTCGTCGAAGACGACGGCGTGATTGTCCGAGTCTACGCTCAGAGCGTTGCCAGAGCCAAAGCCGGTATCCATCACCTTGCGCCAACTGCTGCTATCGCCGGTGGCGGAGCGCCATACCTCCGGGCCGGTGGCACGGTTACCCACCATCACGAAAAGTTCGTGACGAAAAACGATCAGAGCGCCGATGTCCGTGTTGGCTGAGTTGCCAAAGCCTCCTTGCATGACGCGTTCCCATGTGGTCCCGTTCGACGTGCGCCAGATTTCACCGCCAGTTGCGCTATTCCAGGTGCCGACATAGAGGTTGCTTGCAAAGGTCTCCAGCGACACCACGCGGGTGTTATCGGCGCTGCCGAAACCGTCAGAGTTAACCTGTGTCCAGTTTAGCCCGTCGCTGCTCCTCCAAAGCTCGCCGCCCGACATGTCATTGCCGGTAGCCGCATACAAGGAGCCGTTGAAGACTTTCATGGATAGAATGGCATAGTTGCTGTTGTCGTTGCTGAAACCGTTGCTTGCAACTCGCGTCCAACTGCCGCTGTTGCCCGTGTTGCTGCGCCAGATTTCCGCGCCGTGATCGTTGCTGTCCCCTACCCAGGTTCCCGCGTAGAGATAACCGTTAAAGGGTGTCAACGACATGAATTCGACGTTGTTGGTGCTGCCCAATCCGCCTTGTGCTACCAGACTCCAAGAGTTGGCGTTGCCTGAGGGACTGCGCCATATCTGCGCTCCGATGCTGCCGTCAGTCCAGGTGCTGGCATACAACTGGCCGTTGAACTCTGTCAGGCGGTCAATGCCGATGTTTGCTGCCTGGCCGAATCCGCCAGTTGCCACTCTTTCCCATGCGCCGTTTGGCGACAAGCGATACAGCTCGGCGCCTGAGGCTTGATTGACAGTGCTTGCATACAGCCGACCGCCGAAAACACCAAGCGACCACACAGCCCGGTTATTACGGTCGCCAAAGCCGTTGACGTTGCGCTGCTGCCAGCCGGGGACGCCATTCATATACCGGTCAATGCGGTGATTGGTAGCGTCAGCTATCCAGATAGCGCCTGACTGATCAACAGCAAGCTCAAAGGGTGATGTCATCTCACCAGTCGCTGCGCCCCAGCGGCCGCTGATGGTAGTCAGATAGACGCCGTTGGCGTCGAAGACCTGCACACGTGCATTCGATGAATCCGCCACAAAGACACGACCAAGGCTATCAACGGCTACTGCAGTCGGGCGCATGTGAGTGAAGTCGTCTCCCCAAACGCCGGTCTCGCCCGCGAAGGTGGTGCATGTGTAGTCGTTAGCAGACAATGTGCACTTCTGGACGCGGTTGTTGTCGTTGTCGGCGACAAACAGTGCACCATTGCTGTCGAGCGCGATGCTCTGCGGCCAGGCGAAATGGCGATTGTCGGTTCCGGTCTGGTCGAGCACCCCCAAAGTCATTCTGTGCATCCAGTTGCTGGCATAGACCTGGATGCGCTGGTTGCACTTGTCAGAGATGAAGATGTAGCCGTTTGTCGGGTTGATTGCCACGCCCGCCGGGCAATGGAACTGGTCGTTGCCGGTGCCGTAGCTGCCGAACGTTCGATAGTACGTGCCATTAGGATTGAAAACCTGAATGCGATGGTTGCCGGTGTCAGGGACGTAGACGCGCCCGGCAGCGTCTACTGCCAGGCTGCCCTCTAGGCCTGCCCACCAACTGCCAAAATGTGCGTTGTCCGAGCCGTGCACGCCCGGCTGCCCGACTGCCCACTGCATCGCTCCGCTGCGGTCGAGCTTGAGCAGGCGATAGCCTTTGTTCTCAGTTACATAATAACCGCCGTCCGGCGCCAGTGCGAAGCCGCGCGGCCCGTTGAAGTGCTGGCCGTCGGTGACATAGGGCACGCCGCTGACGCCTGCAAAGACACCGAGGAAGGCGCCGCTGTTGCTGTACTTACGCACGGTGAGATCGTAGTAATCGCTGACGAAGACATTTCCGGCGGCGTCAACGGCGACATCGGCAGGCCATTGGAGACCAGACACCAGGGTGGTGCAGTTGCCGTTGCTGCTGCATTGCTTGACACGGCCGTTCGCGCTGTCTGCGACGTAGATAGTGTCGCCGGTAGAGTTGCTGCCCAGGCCGAAGGCCCAGCTTAGCTCACTCGCGCCGCCGCCGGCCGTGCCTGTTCCATGGAACGTCGAACAAGTCCACGAGTTTGCGAAGGTGCATCTCTGAACTCGCCAGTTTTCGACATCCGCCACGTAAAGACGGTTGTTGTTGTCAATAAGGATATCGGCCGGCCCGTTGAAGTGTGCGTTGTCGCTGCCTGGTTCACCGGTGACGCCGATGGTCTCCAGGTAGGTCAGGCTGCCGCCGGCTGTCGAGAATACCTGGATGCGATGGTTGTAGCGATCGGCTACGTAAAGATTGCCCGCACTGTCAAAGGCGATGCCGCGCGTGTCGTTGAAGTGACCGTTGTCGCTGCCCGAGTTCCATGGATCGGAGTTAGGGAAGCGCTGGATGACGTTGCCATTCGCGTCGTATTTCTTAATGGCGTTGTCAAAGGTGACCCAGATGTTGCCTACACTATCGCTTGCCACATGCCTGGGGCGGAAAAGAAACCGATCGTGGTGCCACGGCTGGCCGGCTTGTCCCAGGGTCAGCGTGTTAACACCTGCCGAAGTATATTTTAGGGCACGGTATCCGTTTTCTTCTACTACAAACAGTGAATTGTTGCCATCAATGAAAAGTCCATTTGGCGCGTTGAGATGCTGGCTGTCCACCAGGTATGGCGTCACCGACTCGCCTAGCGACCGGGTGTAGCCGAAGACGGCCCGCGGCTGGCCCAGGTCTACGGTCGGTGACAGCGGTGCGGTCTGCGACGCGCCCGCAAGATCAATGGAGGTGGGTAATTTTTCTGGAGGCCGCTCCGTCCCGGCAGCTACCTGACCGGTCAATGAAATAACGAGAACCAGGATGGATACGGCAATGCGAGCGATTTTCATGACGTGCTCCTGAAAGAAAGTCGGTGAATCATCAACTGCGACAGTAACTCAGGACGATCTGAGTACGGTGGGTAGAAAGATCGAATAGGGCGGCCCTTGCAGTTCCGTTGCCTGCTGTTCCATGCGCTGCAAGACGACGGGGATCTGGTCTTGGTGGGCCACAAAGTACAGCAGTTGCTGCCAGAAATAGGTTTGCAGTTCGCTGGGCAGTTGGTCGTCCAGGTCGAAGAGGAAGTCAGAGGCCGAGGACAACTCTTGCGCCACCGCGCGGGTGATGGGATTGGTATAGCTATTCAGGCTGACGCTGTTGTTGGGGGAGATGTGCCCTTCGCTGCTGGCGACCCATATCTCCGCGGCAGTCGGCGTGGCCAGGAACTGCATGAATGCCCGTGCTGCGTCGGAATCCTGCATCAGCAGCGCCAGGTCGCCGCCGCCTACCATCGGGTTGCCTGCTGCCGGGTTGATCGTGGGAAACGGGAAGTAGTTGTAGTCGTCAATGGGCGTGAGCGCCGAGTCAATCAGGCCTTGCACCCAGGAAGCGCCAAAGTACATGCCCGCGGACGGAGGATCGCCTAAGGCCATAGCAATGGCATCCCAAAACGGCGTTTTCAATATCCCGGTAGCGCCCCCTGCCACGTACTGCTCATCGCCGATGACGTCTGTGAAGCGTTGCATGGCGGCAACCACCGCAGGATCGGTCCAGGCGATGGTATGATTCACCAATCGGCGATGCACCTCAGGGCCGGCCGTGCGGACCAGGATGTTTTCGAAGATATCGGTCAGCGGCCAGCCGGATGCAGCGCCGCTCTCTGCGCCGATGGCAAAGGGAGTCTGACCATGCGCGACGAAGCTGTCGGCCAGGTTGAGCAGCCCTGCCCAGTCACTCGGCGGTGTTGCGCCGACGCCAGTCAATGACTGAGTTCGATACCAGACCATGCTCTTGGAAGATGCATTGACAGGCAAAGCATAGAGTGTTCCATCAACTGAACCTAAACGGCGCCAGCTCGCGGCGTAATACGTATCGAACATTGGGACAGTTGAATCAATGGCCTGGAGCGCGTCTCTCTCGGCCAGTTGCTTGATTAGGCCGGGATTGGGTACGATCGCCACCGCAGGACAGTTGTTGAGCGTCTGGCAGTCTAGCAAGAACGTCCATAGATTGTCGTGGCGGCGATAGGTTGCGATTAAGTGGGATTGATTGACAAACGCATTGAGCGATGGCTGAATTTCACTGGCTCCAAGGTCGGCTGCTACGCTGACCACCGCTGTTGCGGCGGCCGGTGGCGTATAGGCTTCGTTCGCGTTGGGGCTTCCAGTATCCGGCCACCCGCCAATCACGTACAGTTTGCCTGCGACTACTTCTGCAACAGGACTCCATCGGTCCGTGGGAACAGGTGTTAGTGTCTGCCAGTCGCCTGTCGTCGAATCGAAGCGAAGATGCGTACTGTCACCACCGCCAACAATGTAGATCTTGCCTTCGATGGTCGCTGCTGCCGGTGCGTGCCGGGTGATCGGAAGAGAAACACCGGCAGACCACGAGTTAGTGACAGGGTCGTAGATCTCAACTGTGTCAAGTGCGCCGTTATCCGATGATCCTCCCAGCGCAACGATCTTTCCCGCAGTCGCTACAACAGCGAGTTCCTTCCGTGCAGTTGGCATTGGTGAGCGGGATGTCCAGCTATTGGTAGCCGGATCGTACATCATTGTGTCGTCGGTAACTCCACCCGGCCGCCAGCCACCCATCACGTAAATCTTGCCACCAACCACGGCGGCCCGCAGGCCATAGGTTGCAACGGGCAGCGATGCGGCGCTGGACCAGGTGTTTGACGTCGGATCGTAGACTTCAACTACATTGGTATTGGCCGTGCCGGACCATCCGCCGATGGCATAGATCTTGCCGTTAACGACCGCTGCAGCAGGGTTGTTGCGCGGCGTTGGCATGGACGCCTTGGTTGACCAGGTGTTGGTCACCGGGTCATAGGCTTCCACCACGGCGGAATCCTGCGTTGTCCATCCGCCTATGACGTATATCTTGTCGTTCAGAACTGCTGAGGCTGCTGCTCCGCGGGGCGTTGGCATCGGAGCTCTGATCTCCCAGGTGGTGGAGATGGGTGGGGTTGGAGAGGCAAAAACCGGTGGTGTTACCAGTGATAGAAACAGGACGAGCACGGCTGTGAAATAAATATACCTGCCAGATCGTGAGATCATTGGGCGAACTCCTCTCATATCCCTTTGCGACCACGTGCATGCGGTGTATCAATACCCCCAAAATACTTTATAAGTGCTACGAAATTGCTAACCAGCAGGTAATTACTTCGCCGCGGTGCATAGAATTCACCGTCTCGCCCTTTGACGAAGTGGCCTTTATTCCGCTCAACCAGGCTGAAGCTGGGAAGCACATTAGCAAGCCCCCCCCGGAGCTTTGATCGTGTCAGCCAGGAATTTTTGGGTTTAAACAATCCAAAATTTGTCTTGCCCGCATCCACTGTTGCCGATAGTATTCACGGCGGGATTCGATGAATTCGATCGGTAGATACAGCTCATCCGGCAACAATCCATCAAAATGATAAAGCTTTACCAGCGCATTCAACGCAGCAAGCATTGCTTCCTCATCCCCGGCGCGTCTGTGCGCATACGCGGCTGTGCCAAGCTGCTCAAACTCCCAGATGTCCACCTCTATTCCGGCAGCGTGTCTCAGGTAGATTCGCTCGCTGTCGCGCTCAACGAAGGTTTCGCTCCCTCGATCACCATCCGGCTCTAGAACCTTGCGCAGGGTTGACAGGTAGCTGTTCAGATTCTTGCGGTGCCGCTGATCGTCCGCACCGGTGATGTCGCCGTTGTGGGGCCAGAGTGCATCTACCAGCTCGATCTGGGTGACCCCGTCATTTCCTTTCAGGGCCAAATAAGCCAACAGTGAGCGAGTTTTGGCAGAGCGCCAGACTTCGGACGTGTTAGACAGAGCTTCGCCGTTTCGGACAACTCGCATAGGGCCGAAAAGGTAAATTTGTAGCAATTGCGGCGGGAGTGAGGTCTCAGATGTCGCTGCTGGAGACGAAACGAAATCGGATGAAGCTATAGCAGCATGCGATTCTGCTGAATTAAAAAGCACCGCTGCTCCCGCAGTCAAACCGCCTGCCAGTGCCAGCAGTGTCCAGACCGGCGCATTGGGCACTCCCCAGATCAGATCGAGAATAACCGCGGCCAGCAAAAGCACAACCCATAGCATAATCGGCCAAGTTGTAATGGGAATGCTGATACCGGTTTCTTTCTCTTCCAAAGCCAAAAAAAGGCGCAGCCCCGGCAGAAATGAAATCAACAGGATGGGAGCAACCGGTAAAATGTCAGGCTTGGTGCTGTTGGTTAACTCCAGGCTTTGCCAGAAGACACTACCCGCAACCATCATCAGAACAATCCACAGGAGATAGCGACGTAGAATGGAACGCTTAGGTTCTGTAGCTTTGAAAGCAGTGCTCAGGAACAATAAACCGAGCAAAACCTCAGCGATTAGTGCTGTGGCGATTGCCCGTGGTTCATCATAGAGACACCTTAAATGATCAAAGGCAACAATGCTCAAACAAACGCGAGGGGGTTGGAGTAGATAAAACCCGGCCGCCCAAACTGCATCCACGATCATCCTTCCGATGATGATCAAAACAATAAAAACCTCCCACTTCTCCAGGTGTTTGTCCCGCAAAAGATAAACAAGAGCAAGGGCTGCATAGATCGCCAGATGCGATCCCATGGTAAGGACGAATTTCCAAACGGTAATACCATAGGGGGTTATCGCCGGCTGTTTTTGAGCGATTTCAGCGATAAAAAAAATCGCTAAACCGGTCATTTCTGCTGCAAAGGCCCAGGTAAGCAGCTTCCGTGGACGCCTTATCAGGATAAATGCGGTCAGACTGGTTAGCAGCGCTATGTCGAGCAGAGAAAACAGATAGGGCGGCAAATCTATCATGATAATAGCAACAGGCCGGTGAATGGAATTCACCGGCTGACCCTCCGACTATGCGACCGTTATTACCCGATTAACCGCTCCGGTTAATCGGGCCACCACTAAATATCAGGCTCTGAGGAGCCTGCGCCTGTACCTCGCTTACGGCGCAGGCGCAGGTGTCGTGCGATCAGCCGGTGGCTTCCACCCACCGACTTGGAGTTTTTCAAACAGTCTCTGAAAAAACAGCTCCGAGTAGTTACGAAGTTTCTTCTTCCGCCTTGCTGGCTTCGGTGAAGCGGATGCGCGCGCAGGCCGACACCGCGTCGCCGTTGTCCAAGTTCACCATGCGTACCCCGCGCGTGGCACGGCTCATCTGGCTGATGTCTGACACGCGCATACGGATAATAATGCCCGCGGAGGTGATCAGCGAGATTTGGTCTTCGGGATGCACCACGCGGCCAGTAATCACCGGCCCGATTTCGTCCAGGCGATGCACGTCAATGGTCTGCACGCCCTGGGTATAGCGGCCGCGCGGTGCATATTCACTCAGCGGCGTGCGCTTGCCCCAGCCTTTGGCCGTCACCACCAGCAGGTCAC
Organism: Anaerolineae bacterium; assembly: GCA_049299095.1. Lineage (GTDB taxonomy): Bacteria > Chloroflexota > Anaerolineae > JAAEKA01 > JAAEKA01 > JAAEKA01. The sequence goes on from JBAQWV010000173.1 coordinate 24,760, forward strand.
TGTCGGGATGCACCACATCGAAGCCGGTCACCCGGTCGCCCTCGCGCAGTTTGATGCCCCACACGCCTGCCGCGCTGCGTCCCATTGGCCGCACCTCGTTTTCGTCGAAGCGCAAGGCAAAGCCATCGCGCGTCACAATCACCATCTCTTCGTGGCCGCTGGTCAGGCGCGCCCAGCTCAATTCATCGCCCGGGTCCAAGTTCATGGCGATAATGCCGGAAGGCCGCACGCTGGCAAATTCGCTTAACTCCAGCCGCTTGATGCGCCCCTGCGTGGTCAGCAGGCTGATATAGCGCGCGGCGGCGAAGTTCTCCACCAGCACCAGCGCGGTCACCGTTTCGCGCGCGCCTAGATTCAGCACGTTCACCAACGGCATGCCCTTGCCGGTGCGCGCCGCCTCCGGCAGATTCCAGATGCGGTCACTGTACACACGTCCCTGGTTGGTGAAGAACAGGGCATAGTCGTGTGTGTGCGCAAAGTGCAGATGGGCAATCTCGTCTTCGTCGCGCGTGGCCATGCCCAGCACGCCGCGGCCCCCGCGCCCCTGGGCGCGGAAATGTTTGGCGTCAGTACGCTTGACATAACTGTTCTGTGTAATGGTGATCAGCACCGGCGTGTTGGGCGTGAGGTCTTCCTCGCGCATTTCTGTCACGCCTTCCAGCGAGATGTGCGTGCGTCGTTCGTCAGCAAAACGCTCGCGCAGCGCCAGCATATCTTCCTTGATCAAGCCCAGAATTTTTTGCGGGTTCGCCAGCAAGTCTTCCAGATAGGCAATAGTAGCCATCACTTGGCTATACTCTTCTTCGATCTTGGCTTGCTCCAGCGCAGCCAGACGGCGCAGTTGCAGGTCAAGGATCGCCTGTGCTTGACGCTCGCTCAAGCCGAAGCGGCTCATCAGCGCGTCGCGCGCGGCTTCGGCGTTTTCCGAGTGGCGAATGGTGGCAATTACTTCATCCAGGAATTGCAGCGCGATGCGCAGCCCTTCGAGGATGTGAGCGCGCTCGCGGGCCTTGCGCAGCTCAAATTCGCTGCGGCGGGTAATCACTTCCTGACGATGCTCGATGTAGATGTACAGCGCGCGCTTCAGCGACAGCAACCGCGGCTCGCCGTTGATCAGTGCCAGCAGGTTGATCGCAAAAGTAGATTGCAGCGGAGTATACTTGAACAGGCGGTTGAGTGTCTTCTTGGGCGTTGTACCGCGCTTCAGCTCGATCACGATGCGCATCCCGCGGCGGTCCGATTCGTCGCGCAGGTCGCTGATCTCGTCCAGCTTGCCTTCGCGCGCCAGCTCGGCAATGCGTTCGATCAAATTGGTCTTGTTGAGCTGATAGGGGATTTGTGTCACGATGATCTGGAAGCGCCCGCGTGCTTCCTCGATGTTCGCTACCGCCCGCACCTGGATCAGGCCGCGACCCGTGGCATAGGCGGAACGAATACCATCCAGCCCCATGATCACACCGCCGGTGGGGAAATCGGGGCCGGGCACAAATTGCATCAACTCCTCGACGCTGATCTCCTCTAGCCGCTCCCAATTGTCAATCGTATGGATGATGGCTTGTGCCACCTCGCCCAGATTGTGCGGCGGCACGTTGGTTGCCATGCCCACCGCGATACCGCTGGCACCGTTCACCAGTAGGTTCGGCAGAATGGCCGGCAGTACCGTAGGTTCTTGCAAGCTGCCATCGAAGTTATCAATCCAGCTTACCGTCTCCTTTTCGATATCCAGCAGCAGTGTCTCTGAGATGCGTGCCAGGCGGGCTTCGGTGTAGCGCATCGCCGCCGGGCTATCGCCGTCTACCGAGCCAAAGTTACCCTGGCCGTCCACCAGCGGATAGCGCAGGCTGAAATCCTGGGCCATGCGCGCCATCGCGTCGTAGACCGCGCTGTCCCCGTGTGGATGGTACTTGCCCAGCACTTCACCGACAATACGAGCCGACTTGCGGTAGGGTGTGCCGGGGCGCAGCCCCATGTCGTGCATGGCGTACAAAATGCGCCGCTGCACCGGTTTCAACCCATCGCGCGCATCCGGCAGGGCACGCGCCACGATTACGCTCATGGCGTAGTCCAGGTACGCCTCGCGCATTTCATGCTCGATATTTACCGAGCGCACCGCCAGCGCGCCGTTCAATGGTTCGCCGCCGTCCTCGCCCTCTTGGGGGGCTATTTCCTTCAGTTCGGGATCAGTCATCGTTTCGTTGGAACTCCACGCATCAAAATAACACGAAAAAGGGGCCGGTTTGGCCTGGCCCCGGAATAGTCTTTGAATAGGCATATTATACCGCAAAGTGCCCGATTCTCATAGTTTCATGCAGCCATCCCCAACGGGGCCAGGTAATTTTCGGGCGCGGCACGTCGCAGGTATAATGCAGCCATGCTGCCAACTTTGCTTGCTACCCGCTATTTTACACCGCTACGTGAGGGCGGTTCGCTGCCTGCCATCGTCCAGGCCGACGACGGTGAGCTGTACGTAATGAAGTTCTCCGGCGCAGGTCAGGGGCCGCGCGTGCTGGTTGCCGAGCTGATCGCCGGCGAACTGGCCCGCGCAGCCGGGCTGGCAGTGCCTGATTTAGTCCTTCTCGATCTCGATCCCGCGTTCGGGCGCACCGAGGGCGACCCCGAAATTCAGGCCCTTCTGCAAGCCAGCGTGGGACTGAACCTGGGCATGCGCTTTTTGCCTATGGCGTTTGCCTTCAACCCGCTACTGGAGCCGCCTCCCGCGGGCGCGCTGGCTTCAGCGGTCGTGTGGTTCGATGCGTTTGTCTCCAACGTGGATCGCACCGCGCGCAACACCAACATGCTGCTGTGGCGGCGCGACCTGTGGCTGATTGACCACGGCGCGGCGCTGTTTTTCCATTACGCCGCGGATTGGCTGACCACCTACGAACGCCGCAGCCAGAGCGCGTTTCCTCAGATCCGCGATCATGTGCTGCTGCGTTGGGCCGACGATCTGACCGGCGCGGATGCGGCTATGCGCGCGCGCCTGACGCCCGATGTTATCGCCGCGGCTGTGGCACAAGTACCTGATGTCTGGCTGCATGATCCGGCTACGAACGCCACGCCTGCGGCGCAGCGCGCGGTCTACACCGCCTATCTGACCCAGCGGTTGGCTGCGTCATCTGTTTTCGTGGAGGAGGCGCTTCGTGCCCGTGCTGCACGCGTTTGATTACGCGGTCTTGCGCATTACACCGCACGTCGAGCGCGAGGAGTTCCTCAACGTCGGCGTGCTGCTCTACTGCCGCGCGCGGCACTTCCTCGATTGCCAGATCCGTGTGGATTCGGTGCGGCTCGCTGCATTCGCGCCGGATTTCGATCTGGTAACCGCGCAGGCACAGCTTGACCTGGTTCCGCTGGTTTGCGCGGGTGATACCGCCATCGGCCCGCTCAGCGCGCTGGACCAGGGCGAGCGGTTTCGCTGGCTGGCCGCGCCGCGCAGCACCGTGCTGCAAGTTTCCCCAACCCACCGCGGCCTGAGCGCGGATCCTCAGCAAGCATTGACCGACCTGTTCCAGCGTCTCGTTGTATACCCCCCAGGCAAGGATTAACTGAATGGGCGCCTCCTTTTTTCTACGCGGTCTGGCGCTGGGTTTTGCCATTGCCGCGCCTGTTGGCCCGATTGGCGTGTTGTGTATCCGGCGCACCCTGGCTGAAGGGCGGCTGGCCGGGCTGGTATCTGGCCTGGGTGCAGCCACAGCCGACGCGCTTTACGGGCTGGTGGCCGCGTTTGGTCTGACCTTCATCTCCAACGTACTGCTAAGCTGGCAAAGCGGCATCCGCCTGGCCGGCGGACTGTTCTTGCTTTATCTCGGCATCAAAACATTACTGGCCCCCGCGGCCGAGCGTCCCGCAGAGACACAGGGCCGCGGCTGGCTGGGCAATTACACCTCGACGCTGGCGCTTACCCTTACCAACCCCATCACCATTCTTTCCTTCGCCGCGGTCTTTGCCGGCCTGGGACTGGGTTCGGCCAGTGGCAACTACCTCGGCAGCGCAGTGCTGGTGGCCGGGGTTTTCAGCGGCTCCGCGCTGTGGTGGCTCACGTTGAGCACGTTGGTCAGCCTGCTGCGCAGCCGCATCACCCCAACCGGCTTGCGCTGGATCAACCGCATTTCCGGCGTTGTTATCCTCGGCTTTGCCATTGCTGCGCTGGCGGGGCTGCTGCGCTGACCCATGTCTCCCTTCAGTATTGACAGTTTACGTCGCCTGTATGACCGCTACGAGCGGATTGAAGTGACCTATCCCGACATGCAGCGCACCGTGGACGGGCCAGTGATCCGCCATGTGCCGCTGCGCCGGCGCAGCTTCCGCGACGGCTTCATCAGTTACACGCAATTGACCGGGGAAATCACTGACGCTGCGATTGACGCCCAACTGCACGCGTTCGGCGCAGCCGGGGTAAATTTCGAATGGAAAGTGTACGATTACGACCAGCCGGACGATTTGGCGGCGCGGCTGGCTGCCCGCGGTTTCGCCGTTGAAGAGCCGGAAAGGGTCATGGTGTTGCCGCTTGCAACAGCACCCATCACGCTGTTGACGCCGCTGACGCGGCCCGTGCGCTGTCTCACCGATCCCGACGAATTGGACAGCGCCTTGCAGGTGCAGCGCGTCGTGTGGCAACAGTCGTATGCCGGGCTGGTGGGTTTCCTGCGCGATGCCATGATCATGCAACCCGACCAAGTGGCGGTCTATGTTGCCACGATTGACGGCGTTATAGTCGCGTCGGCCTGGATGTTTCAGCGCGCCGGCAGCGCGTTTGCCAGCTTATGGGGCGGCACGACACTGCCTGCTTACCGCGGACGGGGAATTTACACCGCTCTTGTGGCCGCGCGCGTGCAGGAGGCCACGCGGCGCGGCGCAGCTTTCGTCAGTGTAGACGCCGGGCCAAACAGCCTGCCCATTCTGGCGCGCCTGGGCTTTCTGCCGATTGGCACGGCGCGGGCTGGTGTCTGGCGTTGGCCTGCCCGCGCATAGCTAAGCTACATCAGACTTGGCACACACTCTGCTTAGTGCTATTATGCACAGGTTAATGTTGTTGTCCCGCCTTGCCTGCGCAGGTGGCAGGTAGCTCTTGTTTTAGGAACGTGCCTATGCAAGCTCTCCTCGAAAATTCTGTCTTTTTGTTGTTTGCTGTTTCCGCCATCGGCTACGCGATTGGCCGCATCAAGATCAAGGGCGCCAGCTTGGGCGTTGCGGCAGTGCTGTTTGTGGGGTTGGCGGTGGGTGCATTGAACCCGGAGCTTAAGCTGCCGACGGCAGTGTTTGAGCTGGGCTTGGTGTTGTTTGTTTACACGGTGGGGCTGGCCAGCGGGCCGGGCTTTGTGGCTTCGATGAGCCGACAGGGTCTGCGCAACAACGCGGCTGCGGCTGCGCTGATCGGCATTGCCGCGCTGCTGGCTGGCGTCACATATTTTGTCCTGCAAATTGGTCCGGCGGTAGCTGCGGGCCTGTTTGCCGGTAGCCTGACCAACACCCCCGCGCTGGCTGCGCTGATTGAAACTGCGGCCAAGCTGCCAGAGGCCCAGCAGGCTGTGGCTGGTGATCCCACCGTGGGCTACTCGGTGGCTTATCCGATGGGTGTGTTGGGTGTGATCATCGTGATCTACATCTTCCAACGCATTTGGAAGATTGATTATCGCGAGGAAGCGAAAAAGCTGCGCGGTAGCGCGTACGTGGTTGAGCAGGAGATCAACAACGTCACCGTCAAGATTACCAAACGAGAAGCGGCCAATAAACCAGTGCGCGAGTTGGTGGAACGCTACAAATGGCATGTCGTGTTTAGTCGTCTGGTGCGCGGCAGCGATGAGAGCTTGGTCACGGGTGACACTTTGCTTCAGGTGGGCGACCTAATCAGCATCATCGGCGACCCGCATGATGTGGATGATGTCGAGGCGGTGCTGGGAAAGCGCACTACCGAGCATCCTGAATTGGATCGCAGCCACTACGATTTTCGTCGTATCTTCCTCTCCAAGCCGGAGATGGCTGGAAAACGCATTGCCGATCTGCAACTGCCCGCGCGCTATGGCGCGATCATCACCCGCGTGCGCCGCGGCGACGTGGACTTGCTGGCTGACAGCAATATGGTGCTGGATTTGGGCGACCGCGTGCGCGTGGTGGCCCCGCGTGAACATATGGGCACGATTTCGCGGCAGTTTGGTGATTCGTACAAGGCGCTCAGCGAGATTGATTTGTTGTCGCTGGGTATTGGTCTGGTGCTGGGCCTGATCTTGGGAGCAGTCAAAGTACCGTTGCCGGGTGGCGGCAGTTTTTCGCTGGGCAATGCAGGTGGCCCGTTGGTGATCGGCTTGATTTTGGGCGCGATCCGTCGCACCGGCCCGATTGTGTGGACGATGCCCTACAGCGCCAACCTGACGGTGCGCCAACTCGGCTTGATCATGTTGTTGGCGAGTATCGGTTTGCGCTCCGGCTTTACCTTCGTGCAAACGCTCCAGCAAGGCGGCGGTCTGCAATTGTTCCTGGCGGGTGCGATCATTTCCTGCACCACCACACTGCTGGCGCTGCTGGTCGGTTACAAACTTTTCAAGATCCCGTTTGGCCTGCTAACCGGCATGATTTCCGGCATCCATACTCAGCCGGGCGTGCTTGGCTTCGCGGTGGATCAATCACACGACGAGCTGCCGCATGTCGGCTATGCGCTGATGTTCCCGGTCGCTACGTTCAGCAAGATTTTACTGGCGCAGTTGCTGTTGTTGTTGCTTTCGTAAAGCCTCCGTCAGTTCATAAAAAAGCCTGATTGGCACATGCCAACCAGGCTTTTTGTTTTAGAAACAGAGTTCGCATCCCATCCGCGAACAAAACCCTACGCGATCCATACCGTCGCGCCCTGCGGCAGCGCCGGCAGGGGGAGCGCGCCCGCAGTCACCTCCGCGGCCTGTCCGCTGCTCCATTCGACAAAACGCACTCCATCCGCTATGCCAGCTTGCGCCATTGGCAGCGCGCCCGCGGGCCGCGAGCGCGCGCTGCGCTGCGCCACCACCAGCACGCGCTGGTCTGCGCTTTGTCGCAAATACGCCACCAAATCCGGCTCTACGGCCACGATTTCGAAGCTGCCATGCTGCAAGGCAGGCGCGCTGCGTCGCAGGTGGATCAATCGGCGGTGAAAATCCAGCAGATCGTGGTTCCACTGTGCTTCATCCCACACCATGCAGCCGCGCGATCCCAGCGCCGACACATCGCGCATCCCGATTTCGTCGCCGTAATAGAGGCAAGGCACGCCGGGGAAGGTCAGCAGCAACGTCACTGCCAGCCGGTGCAGCGCCTCGTTGTCGTTTAGTTGCGTTAGGATGCGTTCAGTGTCGTGGCTGTCGAGCAAGTTGAATTGCTGCAGCGCAATAGCCCACGGAATCGCAGCCAGCCGTCCGCGCCACGAAGCCACCAGCGCCTCAGTGGAGAAGGGCACGGTCGAGTGCAGCGGCTCCGGCAGGCCCCATGCGCCCTGGTGAAAGCCCTGTAACCAGTGTCGCACCGGCCGCGTAAAGCCACTGTAGTTCATCATGCCGTCGAATTGATCGCCCTGCAACTGTGCGGACGCGTCGAAGAAGTTTTCGCCCAGCAGGTACGCGTCTGTGCGTGTTGCCTTGACTGCCGCGCGGATGCCGTGCGCTATTGCCACGCCGAGCTGGCTGGGTCCCTGGCGGCCCAGCATGTTCGCCACATCGACGCGCCAGCCATCTGTACTGTAAGGAGGGGCCAACCAGCGGCGAAAGACCGCGTCAGTATCGCCGTACATGCGCGCACGCAGGGCCGCACTGCTGTAGTTCAGCTTGGGCAGCGACCACACCCCCAACCACGATTCGTATTGGTCGGGGTGCTGGCGAAAGGTGAAGTAGGACGCCTCTGCCGCGCCGGCGTCGGCACGGGCCGTCTGAAACCACGGGTGCCAGTAGCCGCAGTGGTTGGGCACGATGTCCAGCACATAACGCATCCCGCGGGCGGTCAGCGCGGCACGCAGCTCGCACAGGGCGCCATCACCCCCCAGGTGTGGATCCACTGCATAATAATCGGTGACATCGTATTTGTGGTTGGATGGCGCTGTGAAAATCGGGTTGAGGTAGAGCGCGTTGATGCCCAGTGCATTGACATAATCAAGCTTTTGGGTGATGCCTTGCAGGTCGCCGCCGTAGAAGACGAAGGGGAAAGGAACTCCATCCGCGGGCGTCTGTCCCCAGGGAAAGGTATGTGGGTCGCGGCTCGGCTCGGCCTCGCTTGGCTGCGGATCGTTGCCGGGGTCGCCGTTGGCAAAGCGGTCAGGAAAGATCTGGTAAAACACGGCACTGTGCAGCCAGGCTGGGGCGTCGTAGTCAGCTAGCAGCCTGAAATCGGTGGCGTCCAGCGGGTCATAGGCGCTGATCCCGTCCGCGTGAAGCCACCATACGCCGTCTTCAGCCTCCAGCGCAAAGCGGTAATGCAGCACCGGCTGGTTGACTGTCAACTCGGCCTGCCACCAGCGGCTGGGGTAAGTGGTATCCGCGGGCTGCATGGGCAGGAATGCCTGCTCGCCGTCAGGGGTGGTACGGATCAGCACGCGGCGCAGCGGCGCATCCAGGCCTGCGCGTAGGCGGATGCGCACGGGATCGCCCAGCCGCGGGTACAGATTGGACACAAACAAGGCTGAGCCGTCATGGTGGACGGCGTGCAGCCAGCGTGGCAATTCGGGCATCTTATTCAGACTTTCCAGTAAAGTGAGCGAAAGCGGCGGCGATCAGCGCAGCCCAGGTGTCATCTGGCTCCCACACCGCCAGCATGTCCCAGCGTGCTGGCTCTTCTGGTTCGTGTAGGCATAGCACCCGGTACAGATAGGCGAAGGTGGATGCGCGGTAGTTCAGCGCACAGTGTACCAGCACTGTGTCCGCGGCGTGGGTCTGCATAGCCGCGAAAAAGCGCGCCAGATCGTCCAACGTCGGCTGTTCCCACACAACCGGCAGCGGTACATAGGTCATGCCCTGTGCGGCCACCAGGTCAGCTTCGTTGGACAGCGCACCGGGTGAGGTGGGCATGGCTAGGTTGATCACCACAGTACAGCCGGCCTGCCGTACCAACGCGAATTGATCGGTGGTGGGCTGACCGGCTGTCAGCAGGGTCGGGGAAAGGCGCGCAAAGTTCAGTAGCGCATCCAGCGGCGAGGGTGTGGTCATGGGGTAGATAGACAGCGGGCGTTGCCGTGTGTCGTTAATACTTCTTCACCACGTTGCGATAGGTGATCGGCTGCCGGCATTGCAAGATCTGCGTTGCCTCGCGCGTGCGGCGCACGTCATCCAGGTCAATCGTGGCGAGTGCGTAGCCTTCGACCGGGTCTTCCAAATTGGTGTATAGCTCGGCGTTGGGGCCGACGATCATCGAATCACCGGCGAAGCTGTAGCTTGGCTCTTCGCCTGCGCGGTTGGCCGCCGCGATAAACGTGCCATTTTCGCAGGCGCGCGCGACGTTGTAGGCACGCCAGTGCGCGTCTTCTTCCATTTCCCAACTGGCGCAAACCGCGACCACCTCCGCGCCGTCGAGCGTCAGGCTGCGCACTGCCTCAGGAAAGGCTAAATCCCAGCCAACCAGCAGGCCCAGCCGGCCAGGACCGTTGCGGAACTCGACATCCCACACCTGGAAACGGTAGCCGTTACGGAAAGCCAGTCGTTCTTCGCCCTTGAGGTGAACCTTGCGGTAACTGCCGACCAGCTCGCCTTCGGGGCCGATCAGCACGGCCGCGTTGTACAGGATGCTTTCGACGCGCTCCTTCAGCACCATGCCAAAGGCCACATGGACATTGTAATCCTTGGCGCGCTTGGCCAGGTAGGCGACGCTATGGCCGGGCACATACTCGGCCAGCTCGGTGAAGCGCGGGCCGGCTTCGTAGCCGGTGGTCGCCAGCTCGGGAAAGACGATCAGGTCAACCGGCTGTTCCTGGCAAATGCGCTCGATAAAGTCGGCCATCTTGCGCAGATTAGCTTCGGTTTCGCCCAGGGTCGGGATCATTTGGACCAGGGCAACGGTAATTTCTCGGGTCATTGCAACTCCAGTTCGCGAAAAGATAAGTTCAGGTTAGCGCAGCCAGCACGGCTGCCAGTTCTGCCGGATCAAGCCCGGCCCAGCCAAAGCGTTGCCAATCTACCTTGTCGTGTGGGCCAAATTCGATGCCCTCCGCTTCCAGCAGCAAGGCTTGCTCTTCCGGTGCGTGTTCCATGTTGCGAATGCTGACGCGGCCCTGCGCGTTGATGACACGCTGCCACGGCACATCGCTGACCTCTTGCTCGCGCAGCGCGGCCAATGCCCAGCCCACCGTGCGCGCCGCGCGCGGGTGACCAAGCAGCGCGGCAATCTGGCCGTAGCTGGCTACCTGGCCGCGCGGAATGTGGCGTACCACTGCGTAAACTTGAGCGAAGAATGAGGTCATAGAACTTTTGATCTACTATAGATTGTAGCGCAAGAGGCACAAATCTACAACTACGCGGTGCGCGGTGTTTGGTCGTTTACCAGCAGCGCGCGCAGCCGCTCCCAGTCCTCCGGCGTGTTGGCGTTGGAAAAGCTGCGCCGGGTGCGGTCAAAAATCTGGATTTGGGTTTCTTCGAGGTAGCGCACGCGCACGTCAGGGTAGAACGCCACCATGCGCCGCTGCTGCGCGGCCAGCCGCTTTTCAATCGCGGGCAGACAGGCTTGATGATAGAGTGCATGGAGCGGTTCGACCTCGTTGCCGACGCGCGGGGCTACCACGTCGCAGCCTTCGGCCAGCAGTGCCATGTAGCGTACCAGCCGCAGATCAATCAGCGGCATGTCGCAGGCTACCAGCAGCGCCCACGGATTTTGCACGGCCAGCAGCCCAGCGTGCAGCCCGGCTAGTGGACCAGCGTTGAGGACTTGGTCGCTGGTGTGGCGCACAGGCAGCGCCGCGTACGTCTCTGGTGCATTGCTGACCAGCACCACGTCTTCCGACAGGGGGCGCAGATTGTCAATCACCCGCTCGATCAGCGTGGTGTCTTCGTCAACGGGCAGCAGCGCCTTGTTGGTCCCCATGCGGCGGCTGGCTCCACCGGCCAGCACGATAATGCTGAACGAACGCATGGTCTGGCTCCGAGGAAACAGCGAAAGCGGGCGTCGTGGGACGCCCGCTTGTCTTGGTGTCAAAATTGTGCGGGAAGTATGCCGTGCGGGCAATGCTTCCCTGTGGGGCTTTATTCGTCGGCGCCGTGAGCAGCCAAGAAATTGACTGCCTCACCCACCGTCGTGATCTTCTGGGCCTCTTCGTCGGAGATTTCGCCGCCGAATTCTTCTTCAAAGGCCATAATCAATTCAACCAGGTCCAGCGAGTCTGCGCCGAGATCATCGCGGAAGCTGGCATCCATAGTGACCTCATTCTCGTCTACGCCAAGTTGATCTACGATGATCGCGCGAACTCTCTCAAAAATCTGGTTTGCCATTTAGGGTGCCTTCCTTCCAAAAACATGGTGATAATTAGTTGCTATTCTAGCAGTGCTGGCACAAGCTGTCAATTTCCTGCGGCTGCAAGCCCGATCTGTTTTGACAAGGCCTTGCTGCGCGGGTAAGATGCCGCGTGTGTCCAGTGACAATTACAAAACACCATAGGTTAAAACGAGTTACGGAGTATCTTTTGGATCATAAAGCGCGCAAAGCAGATCATATTCGTATCAATCTGGAAGAGGATGTCCAATTTCCGCGGGTGACCACTGGTCTGGATCGCTACCGCTTCGTGCATGAGGCGCTGCCGGAGTTGGATTTAGAGGCTGTGGACATGCGCAGCGCGCTGCTGGGCAAGGTGCTGCAAACGCCGCTGTTGATTTCTTCGATGACGGGCGGCACCGAGCAGGCGGAGCGCATCAATCGCAATCTGGCTGTGGCAGCGCAGGCACGCGGCATCGCAATGGGTCTGGGGTCGCAGCGCACCGGGTTGGAAGTGGCCGCCACCGCGGCCTCTTTTCAGGTGCGCCGTGACGCGCCTGACATTTTGTTGTTGGCGAATCTGGGCGCGGTGCAGCTTAACAAGGGGTATGACGTGACACATTGCCGCCGTGCTGTGGACATGATCGAAGCTGACGCGCTGATTCTGCACCTGAACCCGCTGCAGGAGGTGCTGCAAGCCGATGGCGACTGGCATTGGTCTGGCCTGCTGGGCAAGATCGAGCAGGTTTGCCGGCAGGTCGGCGTGCCCGTGGTGGTGAAAGAGGTTGGCTGGGGGATCAGCGGCGCATTGGCTGCGCGGTTGGCTGACGCGGGTGTCGCTGCGATTGACGTAGCGGGCGCGGGTGGCACCTCGTGGAGCCAGGTGGAGTATCACCGCGCCACGGACGACCGGCTGCGCCGCCTGGCGCTGGCCTTTGCCGATTGGGGCATTCCCACCGCGGACAGCCTGGTAGCAGTGGGGCAGGCTGCGCCGCATTTGCCGCGGTTGGCTAGTGGCGGCATTCGTAGCGGCATTGATGTCGCCAAGTGTCTGGCGCTGGGGGCCTGCGCGGCCGGGTTGGCCGGGCCATTCCTGAAAGCCGCGGTGATCTCCGCCGAGGCGGTGGTGGACACCATTGACGATCTTGCTGACGAATTGCGTATAGCCATGTTCTGTGCGGGAGCGGGCGATCTGGCCGCGCTGCGCGAACCAGGGCGGTTGGTGATCAGCGAGCCGAGGTAACGCGAGCGCGCAGGCGTGACTTTGCAAGAAAAAAAAGCGCCAGGTGGTCCGTGTGGGGCCATCTGGCGCTTTTTGTGTGCTGTGCCGATTTATTCCTGGATGTTGGTGCGCTTTGCCATCTTCGGCAGCGGGCCAATAGCATCGCCAAAGCGGGTCTTGGGCATGGCAGCTTTCTTCGCCATTAATGCTTCATATTCATCATCGTCCACGTAGGCCACGATGCGCGCGATGCTGGCTTCGCCATCCACAAAGCGCCACGGGAAGCAGCCGATGTGTGTGCGTTGGTTTAGCAGCAGGTCAATGTCGCCACCGACACATTCAGCATGGATGATGCCATAGGGGAACATCTCGATGTGCATCAACTGGTATTTGTCATCGCTGAACACCTCGGCCAGCGACTGGCCGTATTTTGCCAAGAAGTGCGCATCGGCTTCCTTGGCTTGCCGTGGCATCCATTGGCGGATGATGGTGTTCATGGGATGATCCGCGCTGCCGCAGTCCACGCCGATCCATTTGATTTTCTTGGCCCGACACCATTCCGCGAATTCACGATCCGGCCCAGGGTGTTTTACCATGTACGCGACTTCATCTGCAGTGGGCTGATCCCAACCGAAGTGATGATAGCCGGTATGGATGATCAAGATATCACCTTCATGCACATCTACGCGCTCCTCGATCATGGCCGAGGTGTAAATATCGTAATCGCCTGCAATATCCGACAAGTCAACGATGACACCGGGGCCGGTTAGGAAGTTCATATCCAGGCTGGCGATGTCCTTGCCGGGGGTGTAGAAATGGATTTCGCCGTCGAGGTGCGTGCCCAAGTGGTTGGAGTGGGTGACGATCTGACCGTTGGCACCGTTAGGAGCCAGGCGCTTGAAAGACTTAACTTGCAGCGGCTCATAGGTGGGCCAGGGCGGGGTGCCGATACCGAGCGGGATCGAGAGGTCAATAAACTTCATGGTCGCATCTCCGTTGATGGAATAGGGGGCAAATAGACGAGTGGCTGGGCCGGCAGCGCAGCCAGAGGAATTATAGTCGAGAACGGGGACGCTGCCAAGCCCTGCGCAGGGCGATTGTGTATGAATGCGTTGGCTGGCGATTGCCAACAACAACGAGTAACCATGTTCACAATCGGCACGGCTTGCCTGTGCCTGTGCGCTGGTCTATAATCGGCACACAAAATTTTTTCCGAAAGCAGCTTTCATGACACAAGCAACTTCTTCCGCAGCAGTACGCTGGACTTGGCAACCCTACGCTATTGTTTTTATTTCCAACGCCTGCATCATGATCCTGGAACTGGTGGCTGGGCGCATTGTGGCTCCCTATATCGGCGTGTCCCTCTACACCTGGACCAGCATCATCGGCATTGTGCTGGCTGGGATCAGCCTCGGCAACTATCTCGGCGGGCGGCTGGCCGACCAGCGCGGTTCGCAACGGCTGCTGGGGTGGCTCTTTTTGCTTTCCGGCCTGACCAGCTTTGGCGTGCTGGCTGCCGATTGGATCGGGCGTGGTGTGCCTGCCTCCTGGCCGACGGTGCTACAAATCCTGGTGGTCATCACAACACTGTTTTTCGTGCCTTGTGTGGTGCTGGGTACAATTTCGCCGGTGGTTGCCAAGCTGGCTGTGCGCGATCTGGCGAAAACAGGCGCGACAGTGGGCAAAATCTATGCTGCTGGCACGGTGGGCAGCATCGTGGGCACGTTTGCCACCGGCTTTGTGTTAATCTCGTTGTTTGGCACAACCGCGATTGTGTGGGGCGTGGCGTTGGTGCTGATCGGTATGGGGCTGGTCTTTTTGCTGCGCGGGGCGGGGCGAGGCGCAGCGGTGGCTGTTTTCGTGGTTGTGTTGGGACTGACTGGTGCACAGCGCGCTGGCTGGCTGCAAAGTCGCTGCACCAAAGAAACCAACTACTTTTGCATCAAGGTGCGCGATGATGTGCGCGACGGCAAACCAATGCGGGTTTTGACGCTAGACCGGTTGGTACACAGCTTTTCTTCGCTGGAAGACCCCACGGAATTGGTGTACGGTTACGAACAGTTGTATGCCCAGTTGGTACGCTATTGGGCGCATGATAGCCGCGCACCGCGCGCCTTGTTTATCGGTGGCGGTGGTTACACCTTCCCGCGCTATCTGGAGGCGGTGTACCCGGCCAGCCAGTTGGATGTGATCGAGATTGACCCTGGCGTGACACAAGTGGCCTATGAGTTACTGGGCGTGGCCGCCGATTCGCGGATTCGCACCTTCAACGAGGATGCCCGCACTGCCCTGCGGCGCAGCCCACTGGCCGGTGAGCGCTATGACATCATCATGGGTGATGCGTTCAACGACTTTTCTGTGCCGTATCACTTGACCACTCGCGAGTTTGACGAGCGTGTGCGTGCGTGGCTGGCGGATGATGGGCTTTATCTGGTCAATATCATTGATGGCCCGCAGGCTGATTTTCTGCGCGCGTACGTTCATACCTTGCAGCAAAGCTTTCCGTATGTCTATCTGGCACCGACTAATAGCGCGTGGCGAAAATCGCCGCGGTCTACGTTCGTTGTGATTGCTGCCAATGCGCCGCTGGATCTGAAGGCGCTGACACAGGCCAGCAGCGGCACGCGCAACCTTGCCGATCTGCTGCTTCGCCAGACCGCGCTGGCTGATCTGCTGGCCGAGCAGCCTGCGCTCGTCCTCACTGATCAATTTGCGCCGGTTGAGCAACTGCTTGCGCCAGCTTTTCGCAATCAAACCGCAGCAGCGGGAGAATAAAAAAGCCGCGGTGTGGGGGGGGGACCACCGCGGCCATCTGGAGAAAAAAGAACTTACTCACATCACTAGAACAGTGTTAAGCAGTCCCATCTCATCCAGCGTTTCATAAGCGTAAGTATGGACTATGTGGTTGGGATCATTCAGCGCGGGGAAGAGCCAGCGCGCTGATTTGATGCTTTTAATGCGATTCAAGGCGTAGGCCGCACGCACGCGTACCCCTTCGCGCTCATCTTGCATCGCCTCGCCCAATGCAGGCACTGCGGGTTCGCCGATCTGTGCGAGCGCATTGGCCGCCGCCCCGCGTACCCAGCCGCTGGCATCGGCCAGCATCAACGCCAGTGAAGGGATTGCACTCGTTGCCTGCATTTGGCTGAGGCCGAGCGCCGCCACACAGCGGATTGAATCTTCTGCATCGTTCAACGCATCCAGCAAGACCGGAGTCACCTGGTCGCGCGCGTCGGGATTGTTTTCGGCCATCTCGGCCAGGGCGCGCATTGCCCACCAGCGTTGATCTGGATTGGCGGAAGTGCCGAGGTCGAGCAATGCCGGCAAAATGTTGGCGTCTACGGCCAGGGTTGTGACGATTTCTTCGGCAGCCTCGTCGTTGTCTGCTTCAATAGCCAGTAGTAAGGATTGTAGGGCGTTATCAGTCATGGAAAAGTCCTTTTAATCACGAATCTAGAAACTAATCACTACTGGCATACCGATATATGCCATATTCCACAGTGTTTCGCTTTCTTCTTCGCCAAGTAGCACGCAGCCAAAGGTGACAGGTGTACCCAGTGAGTTGCCCCAGACCGGGTATCCGCCTTGCTGGTATGGTAGGCCGTGGATGCCGTTTTCACTGCCGGCAGCCCAGTAAATGCCTAGCCAGTAGGGCATAAAGAATTCCCAGCGTGAACCCCAGGCATTGCGGTACTTGCTTTGTACATAGTACGTGCCAGCGCGCGTCGCCGCTTCTTCGCGCCCGGTCGAGCAGGCCCAGTTGTACAGCACTGCTCCATTGCGCAGCAGTTGGCAGCTTTGACGTGTGATATTGACCGTAAACAGCAAGTTGCCCTGTGTAGCCAGCCTGGCCGCGGGTGCAACCGCGTCAAGAGGAATGATCAGTTGTTGCCCCGGCTGGACATCGGCAAGCTGCTGAATGTGGTTGGCCTCAGCCAGTGCGCGCACGGTGATGCCATAGGCTTTGGCAACCTGGCCAAATGTTTCGTTGGCCGCTATGGTGTGGGTGACGATGGGGGTCGGCGTGGGAACGGCTGTTGGCGCTGGTGCAGTAGAAGTGGCGGTTGGATCAGCTTCAATGCTATCCGGGATCAGCAACGTTTGCCCCACGTTAATCATGCTTGGATCCGCAAGGTTGTTCAGCTCGATCAGCTCCTGCATGTCCACGCCATAACTCTGGGCGATACTCATCACGGTTTCGCCGGCTGAAACCGTGTGGGTAATGCCTTGCGCATGCGCGCGAGGAGGAAGCAGTCCCAGCAGGACTATCCATAGCAGCAGGATGAGGTTTTTACGATGAATGAGCGACATACAAACAGCTTTCTCAGTATAATGC
>JBAQWV010000174.1:0-3586 GCA_049299095.1 Anaerolineae bacterium
CCTCCAACTGAATACGCACTCCTCCCTGGCAAACCAGGACGATTTTGCTTGCCCATGTCTGGATCTATACTCGTTCAATTTGTAAAGCTACTTACCCACCATAATCACGGCTTTTGAACCATGCCCGCGAAGGGAAGAGATTTCACTATGCGCATTGTTAATATCAGTGCTTGAAAGTTCCAACTTACTCTGATAATCTGTCTCAGTCTCGGCCAACTGAGCGCGCAAAGTGGTGATTTCGTCGCGTGCATTGAATAGATCTGCATTGAGCAGATCTATTTCTGAACGAGCACTGGCGAGCTGCTGATTAAGCTGATCCGTTGGGGCCTTTTGAGCCGTCTGTGCATCATAGAGTTCGATGCGTGCAAGTTGCAATGCGCCTTGGGCATTAGCCAATTCGGTGCGTAGTTCAGCCTCTGCATTACCGCGCGCTGCGTATTTGCGCCGCCAATAAAACCAATCAATGATCATTTCGGCGAGCCAGCCAATGAGAAGGCCGATAAAGAAGCTAAGCCAATGCATGTTTTCCTCCAAGCGAAAAATGAAGAGGCGTGTGTTTATATCTTCGAAATTCCAAAGATAATGATAGACAACACGCCTGAGTGCCAATAGATCATAGCTGGCAACATATTACACAAAGCCCTCTATGAATAAGATCGGAAATTCACTCCTGCCTTGAGCAAAGATGCCGTAATGAGGCTCTTTTCTATTCTCGAATGACAAGATATGGACAGAAGCAAAGCGGATTAATTATAACACAAAGTTGTTTAGATGCCAGAAATGGAATGTATCTTCTTACCGCCATACTGCGAACTGCCTAAGTCCACCTAATCCATCGTGCAAGCTCTGTGAAGCCACATGGTAGGTGGCCGCGGAATGGATGCCTTTTAGTTGCTATCTTCTATCCTCACAACTCTTTTTCATAGACACGATAGGTCTTGTAAATTTCGCCGCCAAGGTTTTCGATGGGGCGGCGCATGTCAAGGTTGTTGGCGAGAATCCAACTACATTCGACATGCTTCATGCCCTTGCGCATGGCAACCAACGCTGTTTCGTAGATCATCACTGCGTCCACTCCCAAGCGGCGATGCTCTGGCAGCACGCCGAGCGCCCACACACGCACCCACTGAATCTTTTTCTGATAGCGCAATGCCTGAATGAAACCAAAGGGAAAGAGGTGGCCATTCATCTTTTTCAGCACGAGGTTCGCGTCAGGTAGCGACAATGCCACACCGACCGGTTGGCCTTCCCGCTCGATAAAGAAGGCGAAATCGGGGTCGAGGATCGGCTTCATCTCTTGGGCATAGTGCGCCAGCTCATGATCGGTTACACCGACTGCACCCCAGTTCTTTTCCCACGCCGCATTGTAGATGCCCTTCAGCTTTTCCACTTCCGCGTCAAACTGCTTCATATTGAGCTTGTGGATGCTGAGCTTGCCGCGCTGCTTGAGCTTTTCTGCGACACGTACCAGCTTTTCTGGCAACTTGTCGGGATCGTTGCCGAAGAGGGCTTCCAGATCAAAGTGATAGGCGTACAGGTCCATCACGCCGCTTAGGCCATTGGCTTCGACTAATTCCGGGTAATAGGGTGGGTTGTAGGGCATCAGGATGCGCGGCGCATCGTTGAAGCCGTCCACCAGCAGGCCCACTTCGTCGGTCATAGTAAAGTTGAGCGGGCCACGCATGGCCGTTCTGCCTTGTTGACGCAGCCACGCAGCCGCGGCATCCAGCAACGCATCGGCCACGTCCTGGTTGTTGATGCACTCAAAAAAGCCAAAGAAGCCTATGCTGTCGCCGTGGATTTCGTTGTGCCGCGGGTTGAGAATCGCCGCGATCATGCCCACGTCCTGCTCCATACCGCCGACTGGCAGGCCGGTGGGAGAGTGTTCCGGCACGACTACCGCCTCGGCCACGAAATAAGCCACCTGCATATATTCAAACGAAGGATTATGGCGGGGGTCAAGGAATTTCAAACGGTCAGCCACAAGCGGCGGCACCCAGTATGGATCGCCTTTATAAAGCCGAAATTGCAGCTTTATCAGACGCTTGCGGTCAGCAGCAGAGTTGGGATCGAGTTGGTCCACACGCAGGTTTAAGAGTGGCATGATGGCTCCGGGGAACGCGGCTGGACAGAAAAAGTCACGACGCTATAATAGATAGGGAAAGCTTATGACGATAGTAATAACCTGGCAACGACTGCGCGGTCGCACGTGTGACCGTTGCGCATTTCTGGATGTGTTTCGCAGCAATGGCGACGGACAGGTGACGCGGCTGCACGCATTTTGTCGCGCGCCGCAATCAGCGCACTTCAACCGTCCGGTGCCGCCGGAGCGCACCTGCCCGGCCTGGCAGCGGGCTGAAGAGCCGCCCGTTGCGCCGTCAGTGGGTGATCCAAACCTGACAGCGTAGGCAGTATAGCGCGAAGCGAGCGATCGTGCAACAGCGTCGCGCGGTCGGTAGTGTATGTTTTTCGGTTGAAATCCGTTTCACTCTACTTGGATTTCAGTCACAAAATCTTTTATGGTAAAATTTAAAAATCACATCAGCACCTCTGGTTGGGTTGGTTACGCATACTGATCAACCAAGGTATACGCGGATATACGGTCTGTCACACATCAATTTGTTGTCAAACCAGTTTTTATCAGGAGATTCTGCATATGGAAAGCCACGTTAACGAAATTCTCGAAATGTTTCGTGATTTTGTCATTGCTCATGATTATAAGCATACACCAATTCTTACAGTGTATGCCGATATTGATACAACGAAGCCTGATAACCAGAAAAAACAGCCGGCTTGGTCAATCGAACTCAAGAACGAAACCAAGGCGTTGGAGATGGAGCTTGATCCGGACCTGATGAAGCGCAGGGTTGTACAAAAACAGTGGGAACAAGCTGAAGAGATTATCGAGCAATACCTTCGGAATCGTAAACCAACGGGACGTTCTATCGTATTGTTTACCGATAAAGAAGATTATATCGCGGCTGACTTGCCGGTCACGATGCCGACCCGAGTGTATTATGGATTTCCCCAAATCAAGCACCTGCTGTTTGCGCTGGATCAGTACAAAACGTATGATGTGATCCTTTTCTCAGGGACAGAAGCTCGATTAGTTGAGGTTTACCTCTCTCGAACAAGTTCTGATGAAACCGTGAAAACCAAGCATGATCAGGTGTGGCGCTTGGGGCGCAAATCAATCGAAGATGGTCAAGACCGCCGCAAGCCAGAGTTTTTGGCACGCTTTGTCAAGGAGATAGCCTCCGAGATCAATCGTCACTATTTTGAGAATCAGGATTTTGAACGTTTGGTTTTGGGTGGCAATTTAAAATTGGCACATGCGGTAAGAAACAACTTACACCCCGCGGTGAAAGATGTGGTTGTGGCGATCGACAACATTGATTTCAAACAAAGTGATCTTGAGATCGCTCAAAGTGTCAGAAAAATCGCCGAAAAATACGAAAGCGATCATGATCTGGAAGTAGTCGACCAGCTACTTAACCTTCACAGAGCAGATGGTTCGGCTGTGATTGGGCAGGACAATGTCGAAAATGCCTTGAACCTAGGTTTGGTGAAGAAGTTAGTAATACCC
>JBAQWV010000175.1:0-42987 GCA_049299095.1 Anaerolineae bacterium
GTACAACACAATGGCCTGCTTGGCATTGGCGACCAGAGTCGCCGCGGCCGCGATCTCGTCGGCTACCGCGTTGCCTTGTAGCGCGCCCGCCAGATCAGCAAAGCCCGCCAGTTTGCCCGCGCGCTCGCGCACGGATGGCTGGCCGAGCAGCGCCTGGGTCAGGCTGTTCAACACAGCAGCTTCGTTGCCGGGCTGGTAAGGCAGGTACGCGCCAGCGTAGCGGGTGTCTTCGATCTTGCGAGGGTTGAGGATCACCAGCTTGGCCCCGCGCCGCCGCGCCGCGCGCTTAATGAACATATTCAGCACCGGCTGCTCTTCGGCAGGGTCCACACCGGCCAGCACGATCACATCCGCGGCGTTGATG
Organism: Anaerolineae bacterium; assembly: GCA_049299095.1. GTDB lineage: Bacteria > Chloroflexota > Anaerolineae > JAAEKA01 > JAAEKA01 > JAAEKA01. The sequence continues at coordinate 365 of JBAQWV010000175.1, forward strand.
TCGCGGATGTTGCTCAGGCCGCGCGGATCCGCCAGCACGGCCGAGCCGCCGCGATGGTCAATGTTGTTGCTGCCAACCAGGGTGCGCATCAGCTTTTGCAGCAGGTACGCAGCTTCGTTGCTCAACTTGGCCGAACCGATTGCCCCGACCGCGGCCGGGCCAGAGAGGTCGGCAATAAACGCGAGCCGCTGTGCTACCAAGCCGAGCGCCTCATTCCAGGTGGCCGGACGCAGCGCGCCGCCTTTTTGATCGCGGATCAAGGGGGTGGTAAGACGGTCGGGCGCGTCGGTGAACGCGTGCATGAAGCGGCCCTTGTCGCACAGCCATTGATCGTTGACTGCGTCGTTTTCGCGGGCGACGATGCGGCGCACCTGGTGGATACGCGTGTCAAGGCGCAGGTTGCAGCCCTGCGAACAGTGCGTGCAGATCGAGTTGGTGCGCTTGATCTCCCACGGACGATAGCGGAAGCGGCTGACGCGGTTGGTGAGTGCGCCGACCGGGCAGATGTCAATGATGTTGCCGCTGGTTTTGGCGTCCACCGGCTCGCCGGGGAAGCAATCTACCACGGTGTCGTTGCCGCGCTCGTACAAGCCTAGCTGCGGCTTGTCTTCCCATTCGTCGAGATAGCGGATGCAGCGCCAGCAGATGATGCAGCGTTCCTGATCGAGCATGATCAAATCACTGATCGGGTGCTGCTTTTCCTTGTGGGTCTTGATCTCGCGGAATTCGGAGTGGCCGGGGCCGTGCTTGAGGGTTTGATCCTGCAACGGGCACTCGCCGCCCTTGTCGCAAATGGGGCAGTCCAGCGGGTGGTTGGTGAGGATGAATTCGAGCGTTTCCTCGCGCGCCTGCGTGGCAAGCGGGCTGGCATAGCGGAACTTCATGCCGTCGGCTACGCGCACGGTGCAGGCGGTAACAATGCCCCAGCGCCCGCGCATATCCTGCTCGACCAGGCACATGCGGCACGCGCCGAGCGGGTCGAGCTTGGGATGCGAGCAGAAGACCGGGATGTCAACATCGGCAGCCAGCTTGGCTGCATCGGTCAAGAGCATCCCGTTCGGGACTTTGTATTCGACATCGTCAATGGTGATAGTTACAAGATCGGGCATAATGTTGGACTATTCTCAGGCTGAACTGGTGTTCTCCAGTTGATGTAGCTGATCACGCTAAATCTATCGGTTTCAAGCTGGTTGAGCTGGCGTTAAATGAAGCATTCGGCCCTGTATCGATTCCATGACCGAATCGCGCATGAACTTGCTGGCATTGAGAATCTCAACACCAAGAATTTGGCCCTGTTCATCCAGTTCTACCGTAATATCAGGACCTAGCTCAACACTCTGTGACTCTGGGCCAGGTGCAACCAGAAGGTGCAGAACATCTTCCTTTTCAAAATAGGTCATTCTTAAATCATGCATAGATCAATCTACCCGTTCTTACTCTAAAATTAACCTGCTGTCGTGTTGTTGCGTGAACCGTGATTGGCACAATTCGATCTTCATGGTATTCAAACGATATAAGTACCAAACTTTCACGAAACCGGCCGACAATTACGTAGCGTTGTGTAGCAGTATCGAAATATCGTTCAGTCGAATGGACAAGAATATGCTCCAGACCGGCAAGATCATATCCTCGCGTTTGTATGCGAAACCGCATATAGTCAGTCCATTCGATGTTCATATTTCATATTACACCCGCAGATCGGGCGCAGGCTCGCCGGTGTCGGGGCGATAGATTGGACGCACCGGCAGCACGGGCGGCTCGCTGGCCGGGTTGGTTTGCTGGATGTACGTTTCAAAGTCGCCGCGGAACAGCTTGAGCAGGCTGCGCACACCCCAGACCGAGGCGGCGCCGAATGGGCAGAAGCTTTGCCGCTCAATCGGCCAGGTGAGACGCTCGATCAAGTCCAGGTCCTTGACCTGCCCCTCGCCCGCCTCGATGCGTTCCAAAATCTTCTCGATCCATGTGCCGCCTTCGCGGCAGGGAGTACACTTGCCGCAACTTTCCTCGCGGTAGAAGCCCATCGTGCGGCGGGCTAGCTGCACGATGTTGACTCCTTCGCAGACGACCATGATGCCGCAGGAGCCGAGCGATGACCCTGCCGCGGCAATACTCTCAAAGTCCATCGGCGTGTCGAGCTTGTCCGGCGCGAGGTGCGGCATGGACAAACCGCCGGGGATGATGGACTTGATCGGCATGTCGTCAATCGTGCCACCGCCGTACTCGTAGATCAACTGGCGCAGCGTCGTGTTGTAAGGCAGTTCGTAAACACCGGGGCGCTTAACCTGCCCACTGAGTGCGTATAGGGCAAAGCCGGGGCTTTTTTCTGTGCCCCATTGGCGATACCAGGCTGCGCCGTTGCGCACAATTGGCACCACCTGCGAAATTGTCTCGACGTTGTTGACAATGGTCGGCTTGCGGTACAGGCCCTCGACCGCGGGGAAGGGCGGCTTCAGCCGCGGATGGCCGCGGTAGCCTTCCAGCGAGCTGAGCAGTGCGGTTTCTTCGCCGCAAATATACGCGCCGGCACCGCGATGCACGGTGATTTCCAGGTTTTTGTCTGTGCCGAAAATGCCCTTGCCGAGGTAGCCCTTGGCCCGCGCTTCTTCGATGGCCTGCTGCAAACGCTGGGCAGCAAAGAAGTATTCGCCGCGAATGTAGATGAAGGCATGGGCCGATTCAATGGCGTAGGTCGCCAGGATGACGCCCTCGATCAGCAAATGCGGATCGTACTCGACGATCAAGCGATCCTTGAATGTGCCCGGCTCGCTTTCGTCGCAGTTCACCACCAGGTAGCGGGGATAGGAACCGGCAGGCAAAAAGCCCCACTTCATGCCCGCGGGGAAACCGGCACCGCCGCGGCCGCGCAAGCCTGCTGCCTTCACCAGCTCGCGTACTTCGTCCGATTTCTTGCTGGTCAGCGCCTCGCGCGCGACCGCATAGCCGCCGTTCGCTTCGTACACTGCCAGCGTGTGGCTGTCGGGCAAATCCACGCGCGCTAGCAGGGTATTGGTGGCGGGGTTGTGGCCGTGATGATAGGGGCCGGACGCGGGATCGGCGCCGGGTACGCTGCGCTCAGGAACCGGCAATTGATCCGCGGGCACATCTACCAGACTGCGCAACTCGTTCAGCATGGCGTCAATGCGTTCTGGGCTGTCAAGCTGCTCGTAATAGCGCATCCAGTCGGCCTGCCGCTTGGTAACGGCCACCATCGGCGCGGTGCCGCAGGAGCCGAGACATTCCATCTCATCCAGCGTAAACAGGCCGTCCGCGGTGGTCTGGTGGTAATCCACGCCCAGCTTGGCCTTCAGCTCCTCGGCGCATTTGCCCGCGCCGCGCAACATGCACGGGACGTTGGTGCAAACCTCGATGTGGTACGCGCCGGTCGGTTCTTCGTGCAGCATGTGATAGAAACCGACAAACGCGCGCACTTCGGCTGCGTCCAGGCTGAACAGCGCGGCCACTTCCTCCATTGCTTCATCAGAAATATAGCCAAGCTGTTGTTGCACGGCATCGAGAGCTGGCCCCAGTGCCGAACGTGGCTGGGGATAGCGGGCCATCAAATCACGGATTTTAGTTTGGGTCGCGTCGGTTAGTAGGATCATTACGCTGGTATATTCGTAAATTTGGTAGATTGGGAGTTGGGAAGGAGGCAGACAAGTAAACAAGGCATCTGTTCACTGTTTGCTGTTCACTACTTATCGGTCCACCTCGCCCAATACGATGTCAATCGAGCCGATGATGGCGATCAGATCGGCCAGGTAAGCGCCGCTGGCCATGATGTTTGTCGCAAAGATGTTGACGAAGCTGGGGCCACGCACGCGCAGGCGATAGGGGTTGGCGCTGCCATCGGAGACAACGTAATAGCCCAGCTCGCCCTTGGGGTTTTCGTGGCCGAAGTAAGTCTCACCCGCGGCGGGCTTGAGACCTTCTGTTACCAGCTTGAAATGATGGATCAGGGCTTCCATGCTGGTCTCCAGCTCGGCGCGCGGTGGCAATGCTACTTTACGATCACTAGTCTTCCACGGCTGGCCCTCGGTGGCCTTCACGTCCTCCAGCGCCTGCGTGATGATGCGCAAGCTTTGGCGCATCTCCTCGACGCGGATCAGATAACGGCCAAACGAATCGCCTGAGGTCGAGATTGGCACATTGAAGTCGTAGCGGTCATAACCACTGTATGGCGACAGCTTGCGCAGGTCATAATTGACGCCGCTGCCGCGCAGCAAGGGGCCGGTGACTGCCAGACTCAACGCGTCTTCGCGGCTTAGCTTGCCGATGCCTTCCAGTCGCTTGCGCAGCACGAGGCTGCCGGTCAACATGCGCTCGTATTCGTTGAGACGGGTCGGCATCAGTTGCAGGAAATCCTGTACTTTACCGACAAATGCGGGCGGCACATCGCGCCAGACGCCGCCGATGCGGATGTACGAAGTCGTCATGCGCGCGCCGCAAGTCATCTCGAAGATGTCAAGGATCATCTCGCGCTCGGTCAGCGCGTACATGAGCAAGCTCATGCCTGTGCCGCTGGTGTCAAGAATATGCGTGGCTAGCCAGACGAGGTGGGCCGCGATGCGCTGTAATTCGACCATCACTACCCGAAGTGCCTGTGCGCGCGGCGGAATTTCTACGCCCAGCAGCTTTTCCACGGCCAGCGCATAGCCCATGTTGTTGGCCATCGCCGAAGTGTAATCCAGCCGGTCGGTGTAGGGGGTGAAATCCTTGTAGCGAACGTACTCGCCCTGCTTTTCAAAGCCGCTGTGCAGGTAGCCGGTGTCAGGATGCGCGCTGACCACGGTTTCGCCGTCCAGTTCCAGAGCGATGCGCAGCACGCCGTGCGTGGCGGGATGGTGTGGCCCCAGGTTGAGGATCATGTTCCTGGAGTTCTCCAGGCCCTTGGGCAGCGGTGCTTGCACCGGCGGCGGGTCCATGATCTGTTTGCCCAGCGTGGCAAAGTCGGGGTCGTTCCAGGTCATGCTGAAAGGCACGGCCTCGCCGCCCAGCGGCTCGTCCTTGCGCAGGGGATGCCCCACCCAATCCCACGGCAACAGAATGCGGCGCAGGTCGGGATGTCCCTCGAAGCGCACACCCATCAGGTCAAAGGCTTCGCGCTCCATGCAGAAAGCGGCTTTCCACAACGGATAGAGGCTGGGAACTGCGGACTTTTCGTCGGGGCCTTCGGCGGGCACGGTCAGACGGATGCGACGGCGGTGCGGGATGGAATACAGGTGATAAATACCGGCAAAACGTTCGGCACTGCCGGGCCGTCTGCGTTGGGCCGCAGGCAACGCACTGCGATCCAGTGCGGTCAGATCGGCCAGGTGGATGAACTCCAGCCCCGGTTCGTCGCGCAGGAAGCGCGCTACGGGCAGCAAATCGCTGGCCTTGATCGTGAAGTCTACTTCGCCCAGCGCGCGCTCGACATCTATAACCGACGCGGGAAAACGGGCGCGCAGCGCCGCTTCAACGTCGTGAAAATCCGTGGTATCTACCGGTTCGATCACTGTCGCCGGTGCGCCATCAGTCATAGCACATTCCTTCTTGCATCGTTCCAACCCAAGCGGTCAACCTAACGTCCCATTGAGTGGGTTTGTGCCGCCTGCATAAATTCTAAATCGTATTGGCTGAACTTTTCGCCCTTGATCTTCTTTTGCAGCAAGACCAGCCCCTGCAGCAGGGCTTCAGGGCGGGGTGGGCAACCGGGCACGTACACATCCACCGGGATGATCTTGTCCACGCCTTGCACGATGGCGTAATTATTGAAGGGACCGCCGGCGCTGGCGCAAATGCCCATAGCAATGACCCACTTGGGTTCGGCCATCTGCTCGTACAGGCGCTTGATCACCGGCGCCATCTTGTTGCTGACGCGGCCAGAGACAATCATCAAGTCGGCCTGCCGCGGGGAAGCGCGGAACAACTCCGAACCGAAGCGGGCAATATCATGGCGGCCTGCGCCGGTTGCGATCATCTCAATCGCGCAGCAAGCCAAGCCGAACAACAAGGGCCAGACCGAGTTCGCCCGGCTCCAGTTCACCATACTTTCCAACGTCGTGACAACCACGCCGTCCGTACCAAGTTTATTTTCCAGACCCATAAAACCTCGTAAGGATACAAGTTTAGAAGTACACAAGTATACAAGTACACAAGGGGCTTGTCTACCAGTCTACCAATCTACTTGTCTACCTGTCTACCACTCCAACGCGCCTTTGCGCCACACATAGGCAAAGCCGACCAGCAGGATGACAAAGAAAACTGCCATTTCGATCAAGCCGAACAGCTTGAGCTGGCGCAGCATCACAGCCCAGGGATACAAAAAGATCACTTCAATATCGAACAGAATGAACAGTACTGCGATCACGTAGTACTGGACCGGATAGCGACGACGGGCATCGCCGTATGGCAACATGCCAGACTCGTAAGGTTCGAGGCGGACTTTTGTGGTGCGTTTCGGCCCCAACACAGCCGGCACGGCCATAGCAATCACCGCAAATACAGCCGCAATAACGATCAGGATCAGAATCGGCAAGTAATCTATCGGCACTGTTCAGCTCCAAATAGAACCGGGGATGGAGCGAGGCGAAGAGGTCGCCATCAGCATGAGGTGGTGGGACGCCGAGGTGCTACGTCCAGTAATAGCAGTTGCGAATTCTATCACAGAGAAGTGTAATTGTCAAAGGCTTTTTGCCTGAGCCGACAAATCGCCAGATTGTGCGCTCCGTGTGCATTGCAGTACAATAAAAGAACTCAAGGCAGGCTAGCTTTTTGGCTGCCTTGTATAACGATTTCAAGGAGGAAGCGCGTGCAACGTCGTCATTTTTGGCTGTTATTGATTGGAATAGGGCTATTTCTGTTGGCTGTCTCGGTGCGACTGAACCTGGCTTCGCCCGCGCACGCACAGCCGCCTGCACCACAGCCTGCACCCGCCACGTTCGTACTGCCCGCTGATAGCAAGCTGACGGCTTGCCCGGCCTGGCAAGCGCCGCCCGCAGCGTCGTATCAGAGTTTTCCCGACGCGGGCTTGTACACCTTTTTCGACTGGCTGCATCTTGACCCTGACACCTACCCCTGGCTACAAGGCGGTCACCTGGTCTTTCCCTGGCGCACCATTGAACGCGATGGCCCCGGTCAGTACCGCTGGGACGCGATTGATCAATGGATTGCGAGCGAGGATCAATTGGGCAAGAAAGTGGGGTTGGCCTTTAACACCTACGAAGGGGAGTGCTGCGGTGGCAACCAGGCGCCAATCTGGTTCAACGAGCAGCATGGCGCATGGCCTGCCGGCGACGCATACGTGACCTGTTCATGGACCGACACTTACGGCGAGGCGCAAGAGCAGGATATTCCGATGTACTGGTCACCTGCGTACCTGAACGCGTTTGAAAACTTTGTGCAGGCTGCTGCCGGGCGTTACCGCGACGACCCGCGCGTGGCTTTCGTTGAGGTGAGCAGCGGCATTTACGGCGAGACGATGCCCGGCGAATCGGACAGCGAGGTGGATGACTGCCTGCAAGCGGCGGGCCTTACCGAAGACCTGTGGATCGAAACTGTGAACAAGATCAGCGACATCTATCAACGCCACTGGCACGATATGCCGTTGCTGGTGCAATATGCGCCGTGGTATCTATCGCGGCGAGAACGGCGTGAGTTCAGCGACTATGCTGGCAACATCGGCCTGGGGCTGAAGCACAACCGCCTGATCATGGACCACGAAGACCAGGTGGTGCGCTCTGATACGGCCACCATCCACCCCGATTCATGTCGCACCGGCCAGTACGACCCCATGCTCCAATTTGCCGGCCAGGTTCCCCTTGCCTGGGAAGGCACCGCAGGCAACTTCCCCACCACCGCGGACTTGCTCTGGTCAATTCTGAACGGCATGAACAAGCATCCCGCGTATTTGCTGCTGGGACGCCAGCCCCTTGCCACGACTGACGCGGTGGGCCAGTGGGCGCTGCGCTTTGCCGATCGCTATGCGGGCGTGAGCATCGCCAACACGCCGGGGGTGTGGGTGGCGCTGCGCGAGTCGCAGTCGGTGTGGTATCCACAGCGGGGCAACTTTGACTTCTGGCTGCGCCAGAATGACACGGCAAGCGGCGGGCGCACTGTGCCGGTCTGGGGCGACAGCAATAAGCCGTGGGGCCGCTATGCACGGCGCACTGATGCGGCCACGGGCAACCCGGACATGGCCTTTGCCGTGGAGGATGCCTATCTGTTCAACAACAGCGCGCTGCCGGTGACGATCCGCGTGATGTATCTGGACGCGGGCAACGACTCCTGGGAACTGCAATATGACGCTGTCAGCGACAACGCCAAATCCGCGGGTATCGTCACCAAGACGAACAGCAATCAATGGCGCGAAGCGGTGTTCACCCTGACCGACGCGCAGTTCAGTAACCAGCTTGGCGGCTACGATTTCCGCATCCGCAGCCGCGCGGATGGTGATGAGACGATGAGCTTTGTCGAGGTGGTGAAAGGCACGGCCACCGCCTCCCCGCTTCCCGCTTCCTCAGTTTCGCCATCTGCCGATGCCCCTGCGGCCCCGCCTGCCAACGACGATTTTGCCAACGCGGCCAGACTGACTTTTCCAGCGGAAATCACGCTGGAGATGACGCAGGCCACGACGGCGCTGGATGATCCGACTATGGGCTGCGCGCTGGATGGCAGCTATCGCAGCGTGTGGTATTCCTTTACTGCTCCCATGAATGGCTTTATCAACCTGAATTTGGACAAGAGCGACTTCGACAGCGTGGTGACGGTGTGGGAAGGGGAACGCGGCAACCTGGTCAGCCGCGGCTGCAACGATGACAACGGCTGGTGGACAGAAGGCTCCAATCTCAACGTGGGCGTGACTGATGGCAAGCTGTATTATGTCGAGGTTGCCAGCCGGACAGCCAACGGGCCGGCGAATTTAACGCTGCAAGCGCGTGTCAGCTCATGTACCTATTATTCACGGGATTTACCTGCGGTGCAAAGCATCCTGGCGGCCAATAACCTGCCCTTCTACGATTCTTTCCTGGAGGTGGTTAGCACGCCGCAGAACGTGCGCTGTGCCATCACCGGCTTGACGCTGTCGGGGCAACCGATGACACAGCCGTTGCCCGCCGCGATTGGTGATCTTCCTAACCTGCAAAAGCTCGACCTGAGCAGCACCAACCTGGTGGATCCGTTGCCCATCGCGCTGCGCTACATACCATTTCTACAACGGATTAACCTGTCCGACAATCGGCTGTACGGGCCACTGCCCAGCGAAATAGCTTTGTTGCATGATCTTCAGTCGCTGGAGATCGCTAATAACCGGCTGAACGGCACGCTGCCCAACTGGATGGCCGACCTCGCCAGCCTGCGGGTGCTGCATTTGTCGAATAACGACCTGCATAGCACGTTGCCCGCCTGGCTGGGTTCCTTGCCGCGGCTGGAGCAGCTCTGGCTGGGCTACAACGATTTCAGCGGCACGCTGCCTGCCAGCCTGGGCAACCTCAGCCATCTGCGCGAACTGTCAGTGGCAGGCAATCAGTTGTCAGGTGGCTTGCCCGCAGAATGGGGAAACTTGAGCAAGTTAAAGGGGGTATATGTTCAGGGCAACCAACTGAGCGGTGCTTTGCCAGACTGGCTTGGCAGTTTGCCCGCGCTGCGCATTGCCTCGCTGGAAGCCAACAGCTTCAGCGGTGCGCTCCCCGCGGGCATCGGCGCTGCGCCCGCACTGCAACTGCTGCGGCTCGACCACAACCAGTTGACGGGTGTGCTGCCCGCGACGCTGGGAGATGCAGGCACGCTGCGCGGCTTGTCGCTAAACGATAACCAGTTCAACGGCGCACTGCCGGGCAGCCTGGGCAATCTGGTTGAGCTGCGCGGACTTTATGTCAACAACAACCAGTTCAGCGGCGCTTTGCCTGCGACATTGGGCAACCTGAATGAGTTGCGTCGGCTGCACGTCGCCAACAATGCGTTGACCGGCCCGCTGCCGGCCACATTGACGGCTCTGGATAGCCTGTGGAGCATGGAGTTTGACCACACCACGCTGTGCGAGCCGGATGACGCCGCGTTTCAGAGCTGGCGCACAGGCGTTTTCCATTGGCAAGGTTCCGGCTATGTGTGCAACACGCCCATCACCCCCACCTGGACGCCGACTGCCACAGCCACAGCTACGGCCACGGCTACGCCGACTGCCACGCGCACGCCCACGACCACGGCTACGCCGACTGCCACCGCCACGCGCACACCGACTGTGACTGCAACGCCCACAGCCACAGCGACCGGCACAGCTACGGCGACCCCCTCGGCCACCCCGCTGATTCAAAGCCGCTATCTGCCTATCATCCTGCGGCATTAAAATTGCCGTGTTGTATGTCGATCTTGTCATTTTTTGGGGGGATGTTTTTCATGTTTCTGTAATGTTTGCATGTTATACTGAGAGACTGTTTGAAAAGTGGTAGTTGTGAAGCAACGAAACTACCCAAGCGCCATGACCGACAGTCAGTGGAACATTCTCCAGGAATTTGTTCCACCGGCGAAATTTGGTGGACGACCCCGCAGCCTGGATATGCGGGAAGTGATCAACGGCATCTTGTACGTCGTAGTAGGCGGCATCCAATGGCGAATGCTGCCGAAAGAGTATCCGAAGCGACAGAGTGTCTACTACTACTTTCGACAATGGCGAGACGACGGCACTTGGCAGCGCATACATGACACGTTACGCGCTAAAGTGCGGCGACGTGCGGGCCACACAAGCATCCGACAGCTGTGTTGCCAACGAAATCACTAGCTACCATAAGCCAACGGCAATCCAGCTTACTTGACCTTCAGCCATGACCGGGTTACAATAGGCTATCCCACCCCCTCTGGGGAGGGGTAGCCTATTTTTAATTTCAGGACACCCACCATGCTCGACAGCGAACAGAAACGCCAACTGCTTAACCGTCTGAAAAGCATCGAAGGCCATGTGCGCGGCATTCAGCGCATGGTAGACGAGGAAACCTATTGCATTGACGTGATCCGTCAGATACACGCGGTGCAAAAGGCATTGGACGGCGTCAGCAGTCTGGTGCTGGAAAACCACCTCAACACCTGCGTCACTACGGCCATTCGCGGCTCGGATGTTGACGAACGCCAGCGCATGATTGGTGAAATCGTCAACGTGTTCCAGGAAACATCGAAACTGTAGACCTCTCCACCCATCTACTTGTTCACTTATCTACTTTCCCAAGGAGATTTCCATGACTCTCAAGACCTATTCCGTACCCAATATCAGCTGCGGACACTGTGTCATGACCATCGAACGCGAGCTGAAAGAAGTGGCAGGCTTGCAGTCTGTGCGTGCCAACAAAGACACCAAAGCCGTGCTGGTCGAAGTGGATAGCGAAGCCGTGCTGCCGGCCGTCGAAGCCATGCTGGTGGAAATCGGCTACCCGGTGGCACAGAGATGACAGACTGACGCGGTGGCGGGTGACTGGTAACTTGATAATTCAATAAACTGGTTACCGGTTATCAACCACAGAACCACCAACCAAAGGAGATTGTGCCATGAAGCGTCTCATCTGGCTGGGGCTGGCAATGATAAGCTTGCTGGCAGCCTGTGTAGCTCCGGCTACACCTGCAAAGCCGAAAGGTGCCCTACCCGAAGTTACTGTCTTTCGTTCACCCACCTGAGGTTGCTGTGGCGATTGGATCACGTATATGGAGGATAGCGGCTTTCCAGTCACAATCAGGGACTTAGAAAGTGCGGAGGCCAAACAGGCACTTGGTCAGATTCCTCCGGCGCTCCAGGCATGCCACACAGCCATCGTGGATGGCTATCTGATCGAGGGCCACGTGCCCGTGAAAGAAATTAATCGTCTGCTCGCCGAACGCCCCCCAGGTGTGATCGGTCTGGCCGTTCCGGGGATGCCCATCGGCGCGCCGGGTATGGTGATTGAAGATCAACCCAACCAACCCTATGATGTATTGACCTTCAGTCGTTCGGGTGCAACCACTGTATACGCCAGCTATGGCAAATAAGCCATTACCTAGACCGAGAAGAATAACCATGAATTGTAATACTGTCCCACATTTTGCTCGTCTACGGCAAGCCGGTAGCCTGTTGGCAACGATGGTAGTTGCAACGTTTCTGATTACCGGGTGTGCGCGTCCTCCCGAAACAGATCAGATGCAGGCAGCGGTTGACGCCCAGTCCACCGCCATGCCGATGGATCACAGTGGTCACGCAATGGGCGCGACTGACGCCATGAGCCAAACCATGCCGATGGATCACAGTGGCCACGCGATGGGCGCGACTGACACCATGAGCCAAACCATGCCGATGGATCACAGTGGCCACGCGATGGGCGCGACCGACACCATGAGCCATACCATGCCGATGGATCACAGTGGTCACGCAATGGGCGCGACTGACACCATGAGCCATACCATGCCGATGGCGATGTGCGCAAACGGTATGTGTGCTGACGAGATGGCGACCATGCGGGACCTAATGGAGCAAATGAAAACTGCCACGCCAGAGGAACACACCCGCATGATGCAGGACATGATGGCCATGATGCAAGGTCTGATGAACGACATGGATGGCATGGACATGACTACCCTGTGCCAGGAAGATTCATGCAGCGAATCGATGACAGCCATGCAGGATTTGATGGAGCAAATGAAAACCGCCACACCTGCAAAGCAAGAGCAACAGATGGCGCAGATGATGGAAATGATGCAAGGCATGACGGACGAAATGCAAGCCATGCACGGCATGGATACCACCGAAGCCATGAGCCACACCATGTCTGTTCCCGCTGCAATGCCAATGGAGCACGACAGTCACAATATGGCGATTCCTTCAGAGGGCGTGCCGGCGGCCACAGTAACGACTGGCGGCCAACCGCTGAAATTCACCATAGAGAACGGAGGCAAAGTCTTCCGGTTGATCGCTGCTCCGGTGCGCTGGACCTTGCTCAACGGAGTGCAAGCCACTGCCTGGAGCTACAACGGCTCTGTGCCTGGTCCCATGATTCGCGTCACTGAAGGCGATGCTGTGCGCATTATCCTGCAAAACAATCTACCTGAAGCCACCAGCATCCACTGGCATGGGATGCGTGTGCCCAATGCAATGGATGGCATGATCGAAATCAAACCGGGTGATAGCTTCACTTATGAATTTACTGCACCGGCAGCGGGCAGCTATATGTACCATTCCCACATCAACAGCGACAAGCAGGTGGGATTGGGCCTGTATGCGCCCTTCATCGTCACCCCCAAAACCGAGACCAACCCGCCCGATGTGGATGTAAGCTGGATGCTATCCGAATGGCGGATTGGCGCAGATGGTGAAACCTACTCCGCGATGCCAATGGCCGGCATGGAGCCGAACTACTTCACAATCAACGGCAAAAGTTATCCTGACATCCCCATGATCGAAGCCAAGATGGGGCAACGCGTACGGATCAGGCTGGCGAACATAGGCCAGCTTACTCACCCTATGCACCTGCACGGCATGAATTTCACAGTGATAGCCTATGACGGCGTACCCCTACCGCCTGCCCAGCAAATCGTGCGCAATACGATTACAGTCAACCCGGGCGAGTTAGTAGACATTGAGCTCATAGCCGACAACCCGGGCGACTGGATGTTCCATTGCCACGTCTTGCACCACCTAACCAACAACGGTGTAGAGCCGGGCGGCCTGTTAACCACCCTCCGAGTGATCGAATAAGTATTTAGCACTGTATGACCACCAAAACCCTCTCCGTGCCAGTCACGGGCATGACCTGCACCAACTGCGCCAACACCATCACGCGCACGCTCAAGCGTCAAGAAGGTGTGCTGGAAGCCAACGTCAACTACGCCAACGAGCGCGCCGAGATCGTCTACGATCCCGCGCTACTGTCGCTGGCGGACTTAACGCGGCGCATTGAGGCGGTCGGTTACGGCGTGGCCGAAGCCAACGTGACCCTGCCGATTGCCGGCATGACTTGCACAAACTGCGCGGCCACCATCGAGCGCACGCTCAAGCGCATGGACGGTGTGCTGGATGCCACCGTCAACTACGCCAACGAGCGCGCCCAGGTGCGCTATCTCCCCACCACGCTCACCCTCAGCGACATCAAGCGCCGCATCAGCGAAGTCGGCTATCAAGTCATTGAAGCAGAAGCTGGCTCCGGCAGGGCTGAGGAAGACGTTGAGTTGCATGCCCGCACCGCCGAACTGAACGACCGGCGACGGCGGCTTGTGGTTGGTATCGTGCTCTCCAGTTTGATCATGGCGCTGAGCATGGGCCACGACTTCAACTTACTGCCGCACATCCCCTACTTCGGCTGGCTGCTCTTGATCTTAACCATCCCCGTGCAGTTCTGGGTCGGCTGGCCCTTCCTCAGCAGCGCCTGGAAAGCCGCCACCAAAGCGCGCACCGCCAACATGGACACGCTAGTCGCCATGGGATCGCTGGCCGCGTTCGCCTACAGCCTGGTGGTGTTAGTATTTGGCCTCGACAGCCATCTCTACTTTGAATCCGCCGCGGTCATCATCACCCTGATCATGGTCGGCAAATATCTCGAAGCGCGCGCCAAGTCGCAAACGGGTGATGCCATCCGCAAGCTGCTGGGCCTGCAAGCCAAGACCGCCCACGTCGTGCGCCAAAACCAGGAAGTTGAGCTGCCAGTGGATCAGGTTGAGATCAATGATGTCGTGGTGGTGCGCCCCGGCGAAAAAATCCCCGTAGATGGTGTTATCCTTAGCGGACAGTCCGCCGTGGACGAAAGCATGATCACCGGCGAAAGCTTGCCCGTCGAGAAAGCCGTTGGCGACAGCGTCATCGGTGCGACCATCAATAAATCAGGCAGTTTTCGCTTCCGCGCCACCAGGATCGGTCGCGAAACCGCGTTGGCGCAGATCGTGCGCATGGTGCAGGAGGCGCAAGGCTCACGCGCGCCCATCCAGCGCCTGGCCGACCGTGTCGCGTCCATTTTCGTCCCGGCCGTTATCACGCTCGCCGTGCTGGTTTTCCTTGCCTGGTACTTCATCGGCGGCGTCGGCTTCACCACCGCCATGCTCTTTGGCGTAGCCGTACTCCTGATCTCCTGTCCGTGCGCGCTGGGGCTAGCCACACCCACCGCAGTGATGGCGGGCACAGGCGTCGGGGCAGAGCATGGCATCCTCGTCAAAAACGCCGAGGTGCTGGAAACTGCCGCGCACCTGAGCGCTGTGGTGCTGGACAAAACCGGCACGATCACACAAGGCAAGCCGCGCGTCACGGACGTATTCCGTCAACAATATTCAGTAAGCAGCAAACCATCAGAAGCTAGTGAGCAATCTACCGATCACTTCCTGCAACTGGCCGCTTCTGCCGAAAGCGTCTCCGAACACCCCCTGGGCCAGGCGATTGTGGAAGCGGCGCAAGCGGCTGGGCTGCACCTAAGCCAGCCCGTCGCGTTTGAGGCGATTCCCGGCGGCGGCATCGTAGCAACCGTCGAAGGCCAACAGGTGCTCATCGGCACGCTCCGCTTGCTGGCCGAGCGCGGCATCGCGGTGAACACACTAGCCGCCACGGTGGAACGTCTGCAAGGCGAGGGCAAAACCGCCATGCTGGTAGCCGTCGAGGGCGTCGCCCAGGGCGTTATCGCTGTCGCCGACACAGTCAAGCCAACTTCGGCGGAAGCAATCAGCCAGTTGCGACAAATGGGCATTGCAGTAACCATGCTCACCGGTGACAACCCGCGCACCGCCCAGGCCATTGCCGCGCAAGTGGGCGTGGATCGCGTGCTGGCCGAGGTACTGCCCGGCGACAAAGCCGCCGAGATCACCCGATTGCAACAAACGGCTTCCCCAACTGCTCGTTCCCTCGTCGCGATGGTTGGCGACGGCATCAACGACGCACCCGCGCTGGCCCAAGCCGACATCGGCATGGCCATCGGCGCGGGAACAGACGTTGCCATTGAAGCCGCGGACGTAGTGCTGATGCGCGGCGACCTGCGCAGCGTGCCGCAGGCGATCCGCCTGAGCAAGGCCACCATGCGCGGCATCCGGCAAAACCTGTTTTGGGCTTTTTTCTATAACGTGCTGGCCATTCCGGTCGCCGCAGGCGTGCTGGTTCCCTTCCTCGGCCCCAAGTACCAGCTCAACCCCATGCTGGCCGCGGGCGCGATGGCTTTCAGCTCGATCTTCGTCGTCAGCAACTCTCTGCGACTACGCCGGATGAAGCTGTAAGCAGGCTGGCAGCCGCCGTTATACCTGACAAAATCAAGAATTGGGAAGTGTGCAGGTTGCCACTTCCCAATTCTTTGTATTTCGAACAAGCTCTAGCTGCGCACTGTCAATCGTCGGCAGGGCCGCGTGGTCAACAGCACCATGCTGTGGGCCGCATCATAATGCCAATCATTCACCGGCGCGTCATCCACCTCGACACTGTCCGGCGCACTCGCCACCCCCCGCACCTCCCACGCCCAACGTCGGCGCGGCGAAGCAAAGCTGCCCTGACTTTTTACTGTGACCTGCACCGCGCTGGCATCGCCGCGCACGGTAAAGCGCGTCGCACGCCATGCCCCGCGCTGATACGCCAGCGTCGCGCCGTCATCTTCATACCATTCGCTTTCGCCCGTGCCCGCGTACACGCGCAAGGTGATCGTCTCCGCTACCGCCTCATCGGTGTGCTGTTGCACCGGCTGCATCGGCAGCACACTGCCACCCCGCACAAACAGCGGAATGATCTCTAGCGGCGCATTCACCCAAAGATCGCGCCCACCGATGTAACGTTGGCCCGTCCAGAAGTTTATCCATGTGCCGCCGGGTAAATACACCTGCCGGCCGCGCGCGCCCGGCTCCAGTACCGGCGCTATCAGCAGATCGTCACCCAATGTAAATTCATCGTCCAGGTCGGCAACGCGCGCATCGTGCTGATAGGCCAGCACCAGCGGCCGCATGATCGGCACGCCCGTTTGCGCGCTTTGCCAAAAGGCTGTGTACAGCAGCGGCAACAGCTCGTAGCGCAGCTCAATCGCACGGCGGCAAATCGCCTCAATGGCCGGGCCAAAGGCCCACGGCTCCTGCGCGGCCGTCCCCATCGCCGCGTGGTTGCGGAAAAAGGGGGTAAACGCGCCTAGCTGCGTCCAGCGCGCCAGCAGCTCGCCGGTGCAATTGCCCATAAAGCCGCCCACATCCGCGCCGTGGAAGGCCAACCCCGACAGACCCAGGCTCAACCCCATCGCCACGGTCAGGCGCAGATGCTCCCAGGTGCTATAGTTATCGCCCGTCCACACCATCGCGTGCCGTTGATGACCGGCAAAGGCTGCCCGGCTGATCACCAGATGGCGTTCGTCGGGCCGCAGCCGCGCCAGCCCCTCTGTGGTCGCGCGCGCCATCTGTGTGCCATAGACGTTATGCGCCTGGCGGTGACGCGCACCCTCTCCCTCGTAGTGCAACCGCGCGTCGTCCGGCAGCACATGGCCGTCGAACAGGGCGGGTTCGTTCATGTCGTTCCAAAAGCCCGCCACGCCGTCAGCCAGCAGCCCGGCGTACTGTTCCCCCCACCAAGCCCGCGCCGCGGGATCGGTGAAATCGGGGAAATGGCAATCGCCGGGCCACACCGGCCCCACAAACGGCTTGCCATCCGCAGTGCGCAGAAAGACCGCGCGCGCCAGCCCGTCTTCGTACACCGCGTAGCCAGGGTCCACCTTGATGCCCGCGTCAAGGATCGCCACCGTCTTAATTCCTTGCCCACGCAGGTCTGCGATCAGGCCGCGCGGATCGGGAAAGGCTGTCTTGTTCCAGGTGAAGCAGCGATACCCGTCCATATAGTCAATGTCGAGGTAGATCGCATCGCAGGGAATGCCGCGCGCGCGGAACTGTGCAGCCAGCTCGCGCACAGTCGCCTGGTCGGGATAACTCCAGCGCGCCTGATGATAGCCCAGCGCCCACCGCGGCGGCAGTGGCATGTGACCGGTCAGGTCGCTGTAGGTTTCCAGCACATCGGCGAGCTTGGGCGCGGTCATAAAGTACGCGCACAGCTCGCCCGCCTCCGCTTCGATGTGTAGTTGCGCGGGATTGGTATAACCGAAATCAAAAAAGCTGCGTGCGGGGTTGTCGAGGAACACACCAAACGCGGCGCTGGCAGTGCCGGTGCGCCCACCCGATGCCACCGACGTCACCGGCAGCAACCCCATGAAGAAGGGAATGCTCTGGTTGATCGGGTCATCGTACAGGGTATAGCAGGCCGGATCGGTGTTGTACAGCTCAAAACGTCGTCCGCGCCGCGCCATCGGAAAGGCTTTTTCGCCCAGGCCGTAGAAATGCGCCTCCGCCGGTATCTGTTGTCGCCAGGTGACAGGCCGGTCGCCATCCACCAGGTCGCCCCAACCAAGCCCATCCGCGTCGGTCAGCAGGGGCCGCCCCAACGCGTCCAATAGGCTGAGACGGCAGGGCGCCAGGTGCACGCGGCAAGTCAGAGCCGCGGTGCGCAGCTCAAGCGTTGCCTCCCCCGCGACAAATTCCACCGGCAGCGCAGGCCAGTCGGTTTTGGCGATTGCGTACGAAAAGCCGTGATCAAACTGGCCGTCTGGTGCCAGCCGCACGCGCAGCAAGGCCGGCGCCAGTACTTCAATGCGCAGAGCGGCCGCGCCGCAACGCAGATCGAGCCGTTGATTGGCGTAGTGGTGCGCAGTAACGTCACCCAGAAAGTGATAGGTCGTGTCGTTCATACTCTTTGAGTTCGCCTTACAAAATCGTCTCCAATGGATGACAGGGGTTCAGCCAGCAGGATGGGCGATTTAGGCGTTCTAACACAGTCTTTCAGTGTGCCTCATCAAGGCTGTTGATTTGTGGGCAGGGTGGGCATCCCCAGCCGCGGGCGTACGCTGAAATCGGGCAGCGTCGGCGGGTTCTCGTCCAGCAAGCGCAACGCCTCGGCAATGCCGCGCTCCAGTTGCGGATCGCGACCCACCACCCAATCCTCAGGTGTGATCTCCACCTTGATATCCGGCTCGGTGCCATAGTTTTCCACCCCCCAGCCCACATCCTCGAACCAGAAGGAGAATTCGGGCTGGGTGGTCACGCCGCCGTCAATCAGTGTGTCCTGCGGCGAAATGCCGATCACACCGCCCCACGTGCGCGTGCCGATCAGCGGCCCCAGCTTGAGCAGCTTGAACGCGTGGCTAAAGATGTCACCGTCGGAACCAGCCCATTCATTGGTGAGGGCCACCAGCGGGCCGGGCACTGTGTAGGCAGGATACGCCTCCGGCGCGCCCCACCGCTGTACGTCGTAGCCGATGCGCCGCCGCGAAAGCCGTTCCAGCAGCAGTTGGGAAACGTGGCCGCCGCCGTTGTAGCGCACATCCACCACCAAACCTTGCCGATTGACCTCGGACAGAAAGGAACGGAAGAACTCGCCATAACCGCTCGGCCCCATGTCGGGAATGTGCAGATAACCGATGCGGCCAGCCGTGGCCTCATGCACGCGCCGGCGGTTGCCTTCCACCCAAGCGCGGTAGCGCAGCGGCCATTCGCTGCGCAGCGTCTTGACCGTCACGGTGAAGTGCGGCTCGTCGCCGTCGCCGAGGAAGGTCAAAAACACCCGTTCGCCCGCCAGGTTCACCAGCGCCTGCTGTGGTGTGAACGACCGGCTCAGGCGTCGCCCGCCGACAGCCAGCAGTACCGCGCCAACGCTGATATTCAATCCCAGGCTGTGTAGCGGCGAATCAGCCTTCTCGTCCCAGGGATCGCCCCGCAGGATGCGCTCAACGCGATAGCCATCGGTGGTCGCATCGTAAACGAAGTCTGCCCCCAGGTAGCCCTGTGCAAAATCCGGTTCCGGTTTGTAGTCGCCGCCGATTTCATAGGCATGTGATGTGCCCAACTCGCCTTGCATCTCCCACATCAAGTCGGAGAATTCGGAGCGGCTGGCAACGCGGCTGACCAGCGGCCAGTAGCGATGGTAGACCTGTTGCCAGTCAATGCCGGACATATCAGCAGTCCAGAACTGATCGCGCTGCAAACGCCAGCCATGGCGATACATCTGCGCCCATTCCACGCCCGGCGACACCGACACCTTGAGACGGTTCAGGTCCAGCCAGCCGTTTTGTCGGCCGGGCGCGCCGCCCCCCTTGCTGTCTGGCTTGTCGCCCGCGTTCAGCACGCGCAGCTTGTTGCCCATGCGATAGATCAGCGTTTTGCCGTCCATCGAGACCTCGAAGCTGGTCAGGCCATCAAGGATGGTGTCCACCTTCTGATCGCCCAAATCGTACACATCCAGCAGGCCCGATGCACCCGGGGTAGCGTTGGAACGCCGCCCGCTGTGCAACGCGCCTTCAATGGGCCACCACGAAAACAGCACTTTGCCTTCGATGCCACGAATTTGATCGTAGCGGGCATCCTCCACGGGGAAGGCCAGGATGCGGTCAGCAATGCCATCCAAGTCAATGGTGATGCGCTCCTCGTCGGCTGGCTGCGCGGCGGTTTCTTCGCTGATGGGGGTATCCGCTGTTGGGGCGTCTTCGCTGGCCGCCGGCAACTCGGCGTTTTCATCCGCAGACTCGTCGGGCGTCTCCAGCCGTTCGTGAGCATCCTTTTTATGCTTGCGCTCCCCAGGCGCGCGCGGTACCGGCACAAAGGGCGACGGTAAATCCTTTTGCAGCGTGATCAGATAGGGCCGCACGCCGCGCGGAAAGTTCAGATCGAATTGCAGGTTATCGTATACCGGATCGAAATCGCGGCCAGACAAGAAATAGAGATACCGCCCTTCGGGATCCCAGGCGGGTTCCTCGTCGCGCAGCACCGGCCGCGTGGCCTCGTGGATTGCGCCGGTGTCCACCTCGTACAGCTTGATAATCGAAATTTGCTCGCTGAGCGGCATGGCATAGGCCAACCAGTGGCCATCGGGCGACCACGCCACGCCACGCAGCCCGCCGTACAGGCTGCGTTCGACCACATGCACGCGGCGCTGCGCCAAATCCACCACTTGCAACTCGTTGCGGTGATTGGTGAGCGCGGCCTGATCGCGCGTGGGTGAGGCCCACAGTTCCTGCGGACGCCCCACATCCAGCCCGGCCAGCCGCTGCGGCGGCTCTGTTCCGTCTACGCGGTAAATCTCCAGCGCATCTTCGCCGTCAGCATCGTTGACCAGCAACAGGCGCTCACCATCGTGCAGCCAAGTGGCCAGGCGTTGATGCACCGCCACCAGCGTGTCGTCCACCGTGGTTGTCGTTGGCCCCACGGCCACAACCGCGCCTTCCCAGTTCGCCATCGCGAACACCTGCCCGCGGGTGGTCAGCGCCACGCCCGCACCTTCGGGATGCAGCGCGTAGTGCTGCAAGTGCCGCGCCGGGTCTACGAATTTGCGGTTACACTGCACCCGCGGGCTGTGCAGTTGAATGTTAATGCGCTGCGGCGCGCGGTCAGCCGCGGGATCGAACCAATACAGGTCGCCGCCCGCGCTGTACACAATGTGTCGGCCATCGGTGCTGGTGTGACGCAGATAGTAATCGCTGTTGAAGGTATGGCGCTGCGGGCTGCACGGCACAGGTTCGTCCGTTTCAACCGGTACCGAGTATAGATTACCAACGCCGTCTTGATCAGAGAGGAAGTAGATGCGGTTGCCGATCCACAGCGGGCGCGCGACGTTGCCCGCCAGCCGTTCACCATTTTCGTCACCGCACAAACGCCGCCATTGCCCATCGCCGCGGGCATCCAGCCAGAGGTCGCCGGTGCGCCCGCCGCGGTAACGCTTCCACGCGGCGAGATCGGTGACATGGCGAGCGATCACCCGTCCGCCGGTCGAACCAAAGGCAATGCTGGTTGCCACGCCGACCGGCAGCAGGCTTGGCTCGCCGCCCGCGGGCGACACGGTGTACAGCATGGTTTCGACGAACGGGCTGGCATGGCTGCTGGAAAAGACGATGGACGCGCCATCGGGTGTCCAGCCAACTACACAGGCGTCCGCGCCGAGGAAGGTCAAACGACGGGCCGGGCCGCCCAGCGCGGGCATGACAAAGACTTCAGCCGCGCCTTCTTCCCGCCCGGTGAAAGCCAGCCATTGGCCGTCGGGCGAGAACGCAGGCGAATCCACTTCGCCCAAGTTGGATGTCAAACGACGGGCAATGCCACCGGAAACGGCGACTGTCCACAGATCGTCTTCGCAAACAAAGACAACCTGATCGTCGTAGAGGGTTGGATAACGGTAATAACCAGAATTAGACATGCAGTTTCAGATACTTTCGAAGTAATATTGTCAGACAACCAAAAAACTGTCATTCCTCGGCCCGGCTGGGTCGAAGAACCTGCCGGCAAACAGGGCGGGACTCCTCGTTGCGTTTGGAGTGACAGGAACTATGGTCATAGCTTTTTCTTTATGGGAGGCTCAATTAGCTTTCTTCCGGGTCGGTTGGCATATTGAAGGCCCGCAAAAAACGCTGCGGATAGAGATCGGTGACAATGCTCAAGGCGGTGTAGGCCAGCACAGCCAACAGCGCACCCAGCGGGCCAAGCAGCGTGCCGACTGTGTACAGTACTGGCATCACCAAGACCCATCGGCCAAACAACAAGCCGAATTCGGCGCGCGCCAGGCGGCGTCCCTGCTTTTCATCCACCAGCAACACAGACCAACGCACCGCGCTGATGACCGCCAGGCCAAAAATCACGATGACCGCAGGCACAAAGCCCGGCTGTGCGGCCAGCATCTCCAGCCGCTGCTGCGATGCCATCAGCATGATTGCGATTGGCATCCCCAGTGGCAGGGCGATGAAACCCGCCGGCAACGCGGCTAAAGCCAAGGCGCTGGCAAGCGTGTACCAGCGAACGCTGGCCGACTGGCGACCAGAATCGAAAAAGCCGAACAGTAGCCCGCTCATCAGCGCCCACATGGCCGCGATAGTGTCAAAAAAGTACAGCAGAAGAATCGTTTCTGCGGGCCAGCCAAACAGTAACAGCCCTGCCAGCGCCAGTACATAGCGCGCGGTCACTTCGATCACCTGCCCGCGGTCGGGCGGCGCGGAGGGTGGTGAAAAATCCAGGGACGAGGCGCTGGGTGAACGGCGTCGGTTCATGTGGCGTTGAGAAAAAACAGGCCGGGTGACCCAAAAGGCCAACCCAGCCCAAAAGCACAGCGCGTCAGGTGTTAATCGGCAGCGGACTGCAATTCATACAATTCAAAGGCTTCAGCTGTCCACGGCAGCGCGGGCTTGAAGAAATGTTCGTAAATTGCCTGCGCATAAACGCGGATTTCGTACTGGGCTTCGCCAGCCATGCGCAGCTTCAAAAAGTGCATCAGGTTGTGAGCGTCAATCTTGGCGACCCAGGTGTAATAGACGCTGAACCCTGCCAGGAACAGGCGCGCCTGCTCGCGTGCGACTCCGCTGGCCAGGGCTTGTTCGTACAGGCGAAAGCCCTCGGCGTAATGCTGCGCCAGGGCGTCGCTAAGCCACTGCCCATCGGCCAACTGGCCGTCGCTGGCCTGCTTGTTATCGCGCGCCTGCAAACGCCAGCTATCTGCGGCGATCTCGTAGAAATCGCCTTCATCGAATGGCGTATACCGTCCGGACTGGGCGTTGAAGCTCCAGGTGCGATGCCGCACCCACTGCCACCAGGTGACGACTGGTGCACGAACGCGGAACTTGAATTCGACCATCTCAAAGGGGGTGGTGTGGCGATGGCGCAGCAGATAGAACAGCAGCTTTTTGTCCCTGTCGGCCCCTTTGCTTTCGCCCAGAAAGGACGCACGCGCCGCGGAAACAATCGCCTGATCGTCGCCCATTACGTCCTGCAACTCTACCCAGCCTTTATCCAATACCGGCACGCGCTGGCCGATCAATGCTCCGTCGCTCATCATCTCCTCGTTTTGTGGCGGTTTACATCGCCAGAATGTGAACTTCGTCAACCGGCAATTCGTCCACGATCGCGTCAATGTCGTCGCTGGTCAGATTGGCAACCTTGAGTGTAATCATCATGCCATCATCGAGCGACATGCTGCCCAGGCTGACGATGTTACCACCCGCACGTGCGAGTGCAGTGGTGACGTCGGCCAGGATACCAGGGAACGAAGGGGCGCGCATGGTCACGCGCATACCATGTTCGCGGCCGATCATCAGCAACAACGAGACGCGGGCCATGTCGGTTTCGGTGATGAGGCCCACCGGATGTCCGGCATCCACCACCACCAACGACCCGACGCGTCGGGTTGCCATTAAGCCGCCCGCGGTTTCCATGGGCATGTCGGGCGGCACTACAATTACGTCTGGTGTCATGATGTCAGCGACGAGCAAGGAGGGTGGCAGGCTGCCGCGTCGGGTCTCGCTGCGCCGTACCGGCACAGCCAATGCCTCCAGCAAGCGGCGATCGGAAATCAAACCGACGACTGTACCTGTGGTGTCTACCACGGGCGCACGGCGCAGCCCCTGTTCCCGCAGCAATTGCAAGGCAGGACCGGCTTTGGCATCCACCTGCACCAGCACCAGGTCGCGCGTCATGAAATCTTTAACGAACATGTCCTTCCTCCGAATTGCTGTGCCAACAACTCAACGGGTTTTGTCAGTTGCCCGGCCAATCTAACGCGGATAACTGCGCGGTGTCTGACAGGGCAACGCCGTCCACGCCTGCATCCAGCAAGGCTTGCACCGCGGTTACGTCAGAGCCATCGGCCAGGGCGATGACGTGGATGCCGCGACTGTGTGCGGCGTGTAATAACCGCGGCGTGACATCGGCAGCCGGCAAGAGCATGCCCGGCGCAGAAGGCCGGTAAAAAGGTGTCAAGCGCAGGCGCTGCATGGTTAAAAAGGCATTGGTTTCAGCGCGTGTGCTGATCGTTGCTAGATTGGGCGCTTGCTGACGCAGAGTGCGCGCCAGCAGCGCATCGTCCACTTCGACCAGCACGCGGTCGCGGGCTTGGGCGGTATCAATTGCTTGCAGCAGGGCGGCGACGACTTGCAACGAGGGGTCTTCGGTCCGCACTACCGCGCGCAGGGTGGCATATTGCGCCAGAACCTCGGCCAGCGTGCGTCGGGTGGGTGCGTCGGTCACGACCAGTACGCCGTCCTCCATCAGAGTGACGGGCAGTATCAGTCCGTTGGCTCCGGCGGCTTGGGCCGCATCAACAGGGGGCAGATGCACAGCAGCCAGGCGCGGCTGGTTGGTGAAGAACGCGACGTTCCCCAGCGGGCGAATGGTCAACAGACGATATAGGCCAAAAATCAGCAGGACAACGAGGACCAGCAAAATGAGACGAACAAAAAATTGGCGCATGCTCAATGTTCCTAAACAGGGGATGAGACGATGACTTTATTTTACCACAAGCATGGCAAAGCACCTAGTACATGCCTATGCGGATAGGCAGAGAGTTTACGCGACTGCGACGCTGGATGGATGCCAGCGCCGCAGGAAAAACCGAATGATAACTGAACAGGGATGCTTATGAGCGGCCGAAAACCGCCTTGATTTCCGGTCGGAACAGATACCACAGGATAACGGCGGCAATTGCCACGCCTATCAAGGCAGACAGAAAGGTTGTATTGCCGGTTACCAGGCTGAGTACGTTCGATAAGACCGAAAAGCCCGCGCCGACGATGCCCAATATCCAAGCCCAGGGGCGCAGCGTCCAAGCCCCGAAGCCAAAGGCCAGGTACAACAGCGATGAAACCAACCCTAAAAGCCCGTACAAAATGCCTGTTCCCGCAGATATTCCGCTGCTGCTCAGCGCGCCTAATCCACTCAATCCGAACAGGGCAGCTGAACCGCACAGGCCAAGCAGGCCGCCAAGGATGGCCAGTACGGCGAGGATCGTGATACCGGTAGGACGTTGTTGCTGCATGAAACCACCTCCATAAAACAAACTCACTCAGGAAACTACCAGCCTACATCAGGCTGGGACGACAAAAAAGCTTTTTAAAAGCAACTCGCAAGCCCAGTGTAGCAAGTTCCAATCAGATTGTCAAGCACTTTGCGCGTTTAGCTCGCCCTTTTCCATACGATCAAACCAGGTAATGAAGAGGCGGAAAATATCCGATTCCGTGATGATCCCCACCAGCCGGTCATCAGTATCTACCACTGGCAACGCACCGATCTTGTGGGCGTACATCAGGTTGGCCGCATCGCGAATGGTGGCGGTGGGCAGGATCACCACTGGCTTGCGGGTCATGATATCGGCCATCGTCAGCTTGCCCAGCAGATATTGCAGCTCCCACACACTTAACGATGTTGCTTCGGAAGGGGATGCCTCGCGAATGTCGCTGCGGGTGACGATGCCAACCACGCGGCCACGCTCCAGCACCGGCAAACGGCGAATCTTGTGGCTGCGCATCAGCTTATGCGCGTCAGGTAGGGTCGTATGAACGTCTACGGTGATTACCTTGCTGGTCATCCAGTCCTTCACGAGTACGTCATTCATGAGGTCGCTCCTTGCGATAGCGGGGATGGGGTTTGAGGCCCGTAGGGCTGGTGGATGGAGAGAAGGCAAAACGATCGAATTGAGCTTACCATAAGGAATGAATACTGTCAATCAAAAATCGCCGTTTTGCGTGAATTTTTTGCAAACGCGCCTAACGACTTGCCTGCATGGCCCCTGCCCGCATATAATGCCGAGTTGGAGGGCATTGCCATGGAAAGTCAACTCGGTTTGCCAGCTGAATTTATTCGTCCGTGCTATGAAGGCGGTTGTTTTGCCGATCTGCCCGGCTTCATCAAATCATTATTGCTACCGGAGGCGGTTGCCAGCATTCGGCCCAACGGCTTTGACGCGCTGCCGCAGCGTTATCGCAAGGTGATCTTTTTGTTCATTGATGCGTTTGGCTGGCGTTTTTTTGAGCGGCATCGCGAGCAACTGCCCTTTTTGCGTCGCTTCGATACCGCAGGAAGCGTCACCCGCATCACCTCACAATTCCCCTCCACCACGGCCGCGCATGTGACGACCCTGTACACGGGTCAGCCGGTGGGTCGGCATGGTATCTACGAATGGAACATCTACGAACCAAAACTGGATGCCATGATTACCCCGCTGCTATATTCATTTTCCGGTGAACGCGTACCGGAAACTCTGCAATCCACCGGCATCCCGCCGGAGAGCTTCTTGCCGGTGAACTGGTTCATCGAAGACCTCGTGCAGCATGGCGTCGCCTGCTATCTCAACCAGTTTCAAGGATTTGCCCATTCCACTTACTCGCGCATCATCGCACGCGGAGCTACCGTCGCGCCCCACAAAACACTGCCCGAAGCGTTGGCTAATATGACGCTAACCTTGCAGCGGCAGCGCGGGCAGGCTGCATATTTCCTTTATTTTGGCAGCATTGATTCCATCGGCCACGACTACGGGCCGAATTCGATCCAGCTTGATGCAGAGATCGCCGCCTGTTTTGACGCGCTGGAGCGTTGGTTCCAACGCGACGCAGCCACATTCCCCGCCGACACGCTGCTGATGCTGGCTGCGGATCACGGTCAGGTGGCCGTGGATCCCGCCACAACGCTGTATTTGAATCTGCAAGACGAATTTCGCAAAGTGCTGCCGATGCTGAAAACCACCCGGCAAGGCCAAACCCTGACACCAGGTGGCTCGCCGCGCGATATGTTTCTTTATGTCAAGGAACCGGCACTGGAAGATGCCGAACTGCTGGTTGCCAACATGGTCGGCGACCGCGGCGAAGTACGCCGGGTGTCTGAACTGATCGAAGCAGGCTATTTTGGCCCGTTGCCGGTATCGGACACTTTTTTGGGACGCGTCGGCAATCTGGTGATTTTGCCGCGGGAAGGAGAAGCCGTTTGGTGGTATGAAAAAGACCGCTTTGAGCAACGTTTCCGTGGGCATCACGGCGGCCTGACTGCCCACGAGATGGAAACACCGCTGCTGCTGTACCCCTTCGCCTGAGCTGTGATATAATCATCCCATGCACTTGGCACGCGTCATTGGCACAGTAGTTGCCACTCAAAAATACCCCGGTCTGGAGGGCATCAAGCTGTTGCTGCTCCAGCCACTCGATAAACATCGGCAGCCCGCGGGCGAGCCGGTGGTTGCAGCAGACGCCACCGCCCAAGCTGGCTCCGGTGAATTAGTGTTCTTCATTGCCAGCCGCGAAGCCGCGCTGGCTCTGCCCGTTACCTTCGTCCCCGTGGACCACGCCGTCATCGGCATTGTGGATGAAGTGACTGAAGGAGTACACAAGTAGACACGGAAACAGGTAGACAAGGCAGGCTCTTTCATTCTCCGCCTTGTTTACTTGCATCCATCCCCTTCCTTAGTTTACTACATCGTAAACAAAGTTATTGCGCCAAGTTCAGCGAGCTGAAGGCTCCCACCGGTGTCACTCCGAACGCAGTGAGGAGTCCCCGTGCGTGCGTGAGAAGATTCCTCGGCCCTGGCGGGCCTCGGAATGACAGATTACCAGCAACTGCTATAAACAAAAACTTGATTTGCAAAGTATTTACTTGTCTACTTGCCTACTTGTTTACCTCCCTGCTTACCCCATGTACCTCGCCCACGTTTACGGCAACGTTGTTGCCACAATCAAACACCCTTTTTTCAACGGGCGCAAGTTGCTGCTCGTGGAACGGTTGCAGCTTGATGGCTGCGCGGATGCGAAATACGATATTGCCGTGGATTTGGTGCAGGCCGGGCCGGGCGACACCGTACTGGTGTTAGACGAAGGCAGCAGCGCGCGCGCACTGCTCGACGACCCCGACGCGCCCGTGCGCGCAGTGATCGTTGGCATTGTGGACACAATAGATCTGTCGGAGACACTATGACGCAACTCGTGCGTTATCAAGCTCGCAAAGCGCCTGTGCGTCGTCCCACTGAACAGCAGGCGCGGCAGGACATCATTCAAATCTCACGCTTGCTGCATCAAGGCGGCTATTGTCTCGGCTACGACGGCAATGTCAGCATTCGGTTGGATGAAAACCGCTTTCTGGTCACCCCCAGCGGCGTCGGCAAGGCCTTTGTGCGCGCCGATCAGTTGGTCACGGTGGACTGGGAAGGTAATCTGACCGGCATGGGCCAGTACGGCCCGCAGCGCGGCCTGCGCCCCTCTTCCGAAATCTTGCTGCATCTGGAAGCCTATCGCCAGCGCCCTGACATCCAGTCAGTGATCCACGCTCACCCCCCGATTGCCATTGCATTGAGCATCGCGGGCATCAGTCTGGCGCGCTGCCTGCTGCCCGACATCATCCTCTATTTCGGCTTGATCCCCACCACCGATTACGCCACGCCCGCGTCCGCGGAGGGCGTCACCGCAATCACTGATCTGATCCAGCGTTACGACGCGCTGATCTTGCAGCGGCACGGCAGCGTCACAGTCGGTCCCACCGTTTTTGATGCGTACCTGAAGCTGGAAAAGCTGGAACAGGCCGCCGCCATTACCAGAATGGTGGTCGAACTGGGCCGCGAAAAGCCCTTCCCGCAGGAAGAAATTGAAAAGCTGGTGCAATGGCGCGAGCAAGCAGGCGTGATGCGCGCCGGTCAGGCCGAGGACCTATGCGCTGCGTGTGGGGTGTGTGCGTTGCCTGTGCGCTGACCCTCACGTGTTGTTTTTCTTGCCCCCGCGCAGCTTGTCAACTTGTTCTTTGGGAGTAAAGCTGGCCGCTCGATTTTCCTGCGTGCGCTGAGCGGCCTGCTCACCCGGCGTCAAGCCTCCCACAGAGCCAAGCACAGCCACCTGCGACAAGATACGGTGCGTTTGTGGGCTGGCGCAGACTGGGCAGGCGGGCAAAACACCTGCTTCCGCGGCCTTGAGCGAACGCCAAAGATGGGAAAACGGGGTCTGACAAACGTCACAAACATACTCATAAATCGGCATGAATTCATCTCACTTTGATAGCAATCGTAGGCAAACTGCCCGAAATCCACAGGGCAATGCGTTTATGATAGCATCAAGCATGTAAATCAACAACCTGCTGGCGCTGGATGGAACTTCGCTGCGCCACCCTGCGTCCACAAGCTATCGCCTGCCTGTATAGCAAGCAGGCAGCCAATTTTTTCAGGAGAGACTGATCCCAATGAAACGCTTTTTCTCGCTTGTAGCTTTATTGATGCTTGTCTTAACGGTGGCGGCTTGCGGCGGTGGCGACAAGGCCACACCCGCACCCACTGATGCCACAGCAGTTGCTGCCCCGACAACTGCTGCCGAACCAACGGCTGCCGCCGCAGCAACCAGCCAGCCAGCCGCTGACGCCCCCACAGCAGAAGCTGTCACACCGGAAGCAGTTGTTGAAGATACCACCCCCCAGGCCGACGATACAGAAATCAAGACGCTGGATATTCTCGATAGCTATCGTGCGATGGTTTCATATGCTGCCAAGGGAACCACTATTGACGGTGAGCCGGTTGACAGTTCAAGCGACATGACCACTTCCTTCGTCAAAGAGCCTCTGGCGCGTCACATCAGCGGCACGTTTACCGATGCGAGCGATCCGGCCAACGTCAGCGAAGAGAAGATGGAAATTTACCAGGTTGGTCAGGACGCCTACGCCTATTCTGACGAAGAAACAGGGTGGACGCACATGTCCATAGACGAAGAAGATCCATTTGGGGTCGCATCTCTGATCTTCGATGCCAAATCCATGTTCGGTGATCTGAGCAAACTGAAGCGCGTACGACCTGATGAGAAGATCAACGGCATTGAAAGCCGCCACTATCGCTTTGATGAAACCATGCTGACCGATCTGTTCAAAGCAGACATTGGTTCCGTCAAGTCAGCCACCGGCGATGTATGGGTCGCGCAGGATGGTGAATACGTCACCAAATACGACATGACCATCGAAGTTGCCGACGACACCTCCGGCAATGTGGATGGCGATATTGCCAACGGCACAGTCCGCGCTACGCTGGAATTGCAGGATGTCAACCAGAAGATCGAAATCACCGTGCCCGAAGAAGCATTGGCCGGTGGCTCGATGCCCGGGTTTGATGGCGCGGCTTTCCCGCTGCCAGAGGAAACCAAGGTTGACGTGGGCGGCGCGAACTTCATGATGGCTAACACTTCAATGTCAGTTGAAGAAGTGGTCGCGTTTTACGAAGAAACGCTAACTGGCATGGGGTGGACCAAGGATGAAGACAACTCAGCCGTTATGGAAGGCATGGCAACGCTGGCCTACACCAAGGACGAAAAGCAGTTGTCGGTGATGGTCATGACCAACCAGGAGACCAACGAAACTCAAATCATCGCGAACGCTGAGTAAGCGTTGCGTGCAACAAAAAAAGGGCGACCAGCTGGTCGCCCTTTTTTGTTGCGAACCTAGAAGTTCGCCGTCGGAGTTCTGCATAACTCCTAAAACAATACACGCACGCTCACGCAAAAACCGGCGAAGTCTCTTTTGCAACCTGCCGATACACGGCCAGGGTATGATTTGCAATCACCGGCCAGGTGAGTTCAGTTTGCACCATTTGCTCGGCGCGCGCGGCGCGCACCACAGCCGCAGCCGGATCGTCAAAGGTGCGTGTCACAGCCCAAGCCAGCGAGTAAACATCACCGACATAGGTCGTCAAGCCGGTATACTCATGCTGTACCACCGATCCGAGACCACCAACCGCGCTGGCCACCACCGGCGTGCCCGCGGCCATCGCCTCAAGCGCCACAATACCAAATGGCTCATAACGGCTGGGAAAGACACATACATCCGCCGCAACATACAACTGGTCGCGTACGTCATCGCTCAGGAAGCCTGCCAGCAAGATCTTATGGCTCAAATGCAAGGCATGGATCCGCTGTTCGAGAAAAGCATACAATGGCCCGCGTCCACCAATTATGAATTTAGCATTTGGATTGCGATGCAGAATATGCGGCGCAGCCTCCACCAGCAAATCCGCACCCTTTTCATACACCAAGCGCCCTACGTTAAAGACGATCTGCTCGTAGGGCAGGGCATACTGGGCACGGAAATCGGCTAAATCCTTGTTTTGCAGCTTGAGCAGCGGCTCCGCGTTGATACCATTCGGCACCACCACGATTTTTTCCCACGGCACATGGAAGAAATGATGGACCTCGTGTTGCATCGCATCGCTACACGCGATCACCAGCTCGGCACGCTGGGCCAATTGGATCTCCGCAGCATCAATCCCGCGCGACAAGTCACTGTACAGCGCGCCGCCATAGCGACCCCGCTCGGTCGCATGGATGGTAGCCAGCAAGGGTATCTGCAACTGGTCTGCCACCGCGCGCGCGGCGAAGCTCGGCAGCCAATCATGCACATGCAGCAAGTCAAAAGGCCCGTGCGCGGCAACCACTTCCTGGGCTGTGGCAACCAATGCGCCGTTGCCGCGCAGCACATCACGATAAATATGCTGATCCGCAGGTTTATCCACCGCCACCCAATGCACATACAACTGCTCCAGGTGGTCGGTGCGCGCCTGACCGTCAAAGGTCGGCGTCAAGACATGCAATTCCAGCGTCTGGGAAGCCTGCATCAGCGCGGGCAGCAATCCCTTGATATGCTCGCCCAGCCCGCCGTCAATGTGCGGGGGATATTCCCAGGTAAAAACCAGTACTTTCATAACGTTACCAATGATGCACGCCAATGGGCGGATCCCGGCGCAACCCACACGGCTGCGCCGTCGGACAGGCTTCTACCTGCCAGAACACCGGGCCGCTTAAGCCTTGCCAGCCTTGTTGACCCAGTTCCGCCACAGCTTGAGCAATTTGGGGACGGCTCAAGCGCGTACTTCCATCCTTTACAGCGCGTTCCAGCGCATCTAACACGAGATTGGCTGCGTCGTAGGCCAACACAGCTTGCGGTGACGGCTGTCGGCCAGCCAGTCGCTGGTAAGCCGTCACAAACGAAGCAGGCAAGGCTGCCGGATCAGGGCCGACGCTCAACCAGGACACGCCTTGCGCGGCTGCGCCCGCACGCCCGGCAAACACCAGCGATCCGATCTCCGGGCCGCCCACAAACGACACATCAGCAGGCAATTGCTGCAAGCTGGCTGCGCCGCTGGCGGCATCGCCCAGCCACACCAGCGCCGTCGGTGCTGTCAACGTAACCGGCTCGCTGGCAACAACAACCGGCAGAGCTTGGCTGGCGGCCACGGCGCTGCGCAGTTGCTCCGGCGCGGCCTCTAGCGTGAACCCGCCGGGCAATTCGGCACCGGACAGGCTGGCAAGGCTGATCCAGACCAGTTCTTGCCGGGCCAGCACCTTGCCCGCGCCCAACGCCGCGGCACGCTGGGTGGGACCAATCACCGCCAGCACAGATGCGTCCACACCCAGGCTGGCAGCCTGACGCACGGCTTCAGCAGGCTGACCATCGTCGTTCAGAGCGACCAAGGCCACCTGACGGCCAGCAACGCCACCAGCCGCGTTGCGCTCCTCAATCGCCAATTGCACAGCATACAACGTCGCATAGCCATCTAAACGGTAAAGTTCTTCAAACGGCGCAATCAGGCCGATTTTTACGACTGGCGGCGTGTTGTGACAGCCAGCCAGCAGCAGGATTAGCCCCGCCAACAGCCATTTTACAAGAATTCGACAGTTCGACTTCATGCGACAATACATCACTTTACCACGAGTTTGGCGTCATCAAGATTACAAAATGATAACAAAACCCGCGCACGCCAGGTAAAATAAAGCGACATGCCAGCATTGACATGTCGCTTTTCGGGGACTTTATTGACCGCCGTATTGAGCAACGTTCGCTTCATGCTCCGCGTAGGTCACAGCAAACACATGCCTGCCATCTTCACCCGTGGCCACGAAGAAACAATATTGCGTCTCCGCCGGATGCACCGCGGCATCGAGTGCCGACAGCCCCGGGCTGGCAATCGGGCCGGGGGGCAAGCCCGGGTACAGATACGTGTTGTAGGGATCCTCCACGGTCTTGTACTCCTCAACCGACTGCGGCTTCCACCACCAGTCGCCGGGGCGACCACGCGCGTACTGTACGGTCGGGTCAGCTTGCAGATAGTTACCGCCCACATCCGCAGCGCACGCGCCGGAAAGACGATTACGGTAGACACTGGCGATCAAGGGGCGCTCGTCGGCCTGCACCGCTTCACGCTCGACAATCGAAGCCAGGGTGACCGCATTGGCCAAACTGAGGCCAGATGCTGCCGCATCAATCTGCAACTGCGGGGGAACCTTTTGTTGGAAGTTATCCAGCATGGCCTTCAACACGTCAGCCGGTTTAGCGCGCGCAGGAATACGGTAGGTGTCGGGGAAGAGATACCCTTCCAGACTGGCGCGTTCGGCGCGGTCGAGCAAGAAGTCGTAGGTTCCTATGCCCAGCACCGCAGGATCACCCAGACGCACCGCAGCCATGAAGCTCTGTGCGTCCATGATCTCCTCTTGCTCCAACAGTTCAGCCACCTGTTCGGCGCGCCAGCCTTCGGGAATGGTCAACGTAATCTGGCGCACTTGTGCATTCTGCAACGCCCGCGCGATTTCGGTCATGTTCATCGTGTAGGCCAGCTCAAAATCGCCTGCTTCGAGTTGCTGATCAATGCCATTGTAGCGCATATACAGACGGAACAAGCCGGCATCGCTGATCAGGCCCATCTCTTGCAGGCGGTCAGCCACGTTGGTGGCCGTCTCGCCCTGTTCAACGGTGAAGGGAACCGGCTGGGTGCTGGTTCCTGCCGCAGATGCCAGTGTTGACTGCTGCGCACGCAGATATAGCCCCAACAGCGTATCTTCCAGGTTATCCAGGCTCAAAGCCTGCCCGGCGGCTTGTCCGGGCCGCACCAATCCGGTGCTTGCTTCCGGGCGAGCGCGCCATTGCTCCTGTAAGTGCTGGCGGCTGAGAATCAGCATCATATACACTGCGCCCAGTGTGACTGCGGTGATCGCCACACGCAAATACACGCGTGGGTCGCGCAGCAATTTATACCACGGAACCCCGTCTTTGGAGCCTGCCCATGCAACCAGCGACGTACGCGGAGATTTGGGCAGGTGGCGCGGGGCCGGCACTTCGCCGACAGCTCGCCGCTTGATAGGGTCAGAAGGGGAAGAGTTGGTTTGTTGCGTCATAAAACAACCATCTGTGCGCCCGTCATGTGGTGCGCACACGATCAAGATAATCCTGCAAGATAACTGCCGCGGCTTCAGCATCCAGTGCCATCTGTCGCCGTCGCCGCGGAGCATGGGCCAAACGTTGTGCAGCTTCCTGGCTGGAGCCGTATTCGTCCCAGAGCAGCCACGGCAGCCCTAACGCTGTCGCCATGCGCGCGCCGTAGCGTGCGGCTTGCTGCGCCTGCGAGCCAATGCTGCTGTCGGCGTTGAGTGGATGCCCAACCAGCAGCGCCACAACCTTCTGCTCCTGGGCAATGCGCTGCAAGCGGGCTTGATCTTCGAGGCGCGAGCGCCGCTCCAGCACCAGCAACGGCGTTGCCAACCGTTGTCCTTCGTCGCAGACCGCCACGCCGACGCGCCGCTCACCGACATCGAGAGCCAGCAAGCGCCCGATTGCGGGCAGTTCACTCACTGGATGCGTCATTGGCTCGGGACAACAAATTGCACATTGACGCGCGTGCGGAAGGGCAGCCACGGCACGCGACCGGTCGGTACAGGCAGCCAATCATAGCGGTTCAGCATGTCATGCAGCCAGGCCGGGCCAAGTACCAGCTCAGGAGGACTTTGCAACCGCCAGTTGCTTTGCAAAATAGCAATTGCATCTGCGGGGGTCTTGCCCCGAATCGATTCACGGACAAGGGCTGGGTCAATGTCCAAAACGGCGACGCTGCTGGCCATATTGGTAAAGGTAATGACAAGCGCATCCCCTTCTTCGGTCACTACTGCCGGGCCATGTTCCCACTTGACCGAATCGGTTAACATCTGACCGCGCCGCGGAATCTTGGCGCTCAACGCGCGCAAGGCCATCTCGTCTGCCGATTGGCCATCCACAGCCCACGCAGTTGCCAGCAAGCGCAGACGCAGCTTTAACTCGTCTGACACTTCATCGGTGAAATGATTATACGTTTCCTCGATGACCAGCGTGCCGACCGTTTCCGAAGGAACAAACTCGCCTTCTTCCAACAACTCGCCGAGCGCCAGATAGGCTTTTTGCCGTGCTTCCTGTTCCAGCCGTGCGCGCAAGGTGTCCTTGTCGGCCTGCGAAACAATGCCAACTTCTTTCACATCACCGCCAGTCGTATCGGAAGGGTTGGTGACGTTGGTGGTGACACCCAGCGGGCCTTCGGTGGTATTGATGGTAAACGCGCGCACATTGCCGCCGGGGCCGGGGTCCATCGCCTGGATTGGCACGGTGGCACGCGAGCCGAGGCCGCCCGACAAAGTCGCCGGTTCAGTGGTTTGAAAACGCACATTGCTGCCGGTCGAAGTCGTCACCACGGTGCCCGCGGGAATTTCCTGCGATTCACTGCGGCGATTTGTAAAAATAACCGTGCCTTTGGCTGGCTCACTGGGGGCGAAATCGCGGCCAGTGGTCGCCATGCTGCCCTCAACCTCGACACGCTGGCCGATGCGGCGTGTTGGAACGACGCCCTGTTCGGTGTTGGGTGCTACGACATCTGATCGGGCAATCACTGTCACTGTTTCTGCCAGCGGCTCCTGTGCCGGAACCAGTGTCACTGTGGCGTCCGGCACCAAAAACACCAGTGCGCCCATGATCAACCCCACTGCAAGCGCCAGGGTCGCGGCCAGCAACGTCGTTTCCAACCAAGGCGAACGCGACGGACGGCTGCCAGCCACCAGTTGACGGCCACGCCGCCGCGCGCTTGCTTCCGAACGGCGTTGTACACTGATTGGCTTGTTGGCATCCCGCATCGGGCTGGGTGGCAGGCCTTCCAGTGCGGAGGGTTGATTATGCCACGGCTGGCTGCGCGCGCCCTCGACGCTGCTAAAGACCGGCAATCCCACGTCAGCCGCCTGGCCGCGCAGCCGCAGATCGCGCGTGATCAACGCCACTTCGATGTTTTGTGCATCCGCCTGACGACGCAAACTTTGCAGAAAGACCAACCCAGCCTCGCGGCTAACCCCATCATTCGACCAAAAGTTTTTAAGTTCGTGGCGCTGGGGAATTACCACCGCCACGCGGCCATGCGTCACTTGCCGCAACAACTGGCGAATGGCCGCCGCGCTTAAATCCGGCGGCGCTTCGACGACGTGTAGAGTGGTCGCGTCGTATTGAGGTTTTCCGTCTACTGTGTGGAATGTGGTTTCAATCGGCGCCTCGGTAACGGGCGTCGGCCTCCCCGCAGTGTTGGAAACAGCTTGTTGTTCAGTCATGCTAATCTCAGAAACTGTTTAGAAGTGTTACAGAGAATTCGGAGGTGGCCGATTTCAAGACGATTGGCCACTTCCGAATCCTGAATTGTTAAACAGCTTCTTAAAAGGAATGGGCAGCCGCGTCGCCAGACGGGCCGGCTGCGCTTATTTGCTTAATTGTGTGGCGACAAGCTCTGGCACAGCCGCCAGCGCGTCCGGTAACCCTGCCACGTCCACACCGCCTGCCTGGGCCATGTTGGGTCTGCCACCGCCGCCACCACCGACCTTCTGCGCCACAGCCTGCACCAGCTTGCCTGCGTGCGCGCCGCGACTGATTAGATCGTCGGTCACCGCGGCCACAAACTGCGGCTTGCCGTTGATGGCTGCACCGAGCACGACCACGCCGGAACCGACGCGATCCTTGAACCAGTCGGTCATCTGACGCAGCACGTTGCTGTCGGCACCGCTCACCTGCCGCGCCAAGACGGCCACGCCGTTCACTTGCTGCACCTGGCCGAGCAAGGTTTGGAATTCCTGTCGGGCCAGTTCTTCGCGCAGGCGGGTGAGTTCTTTTTGCTGGGCAGTTCCCTGCTCCAGCAGGGCCTGTACTTTGCGCTCCAGCTCGGCTTCAGGCACACCCAGAGCCTCGGCGGTACGGCGCAACACACCCACGCGGCCTTGCGTCCAGGCATACGCGCCGCGGCCGGTGACGGCCTCGATGCGGCGCACGCCGGAGCCGACGCTGCCTTCGCTGCTGATATGGAACGCGCCAATTTCGCCGGTGGCTGCCACATGGTTGCCACCGCACAGCTCGCGGCTCATGCAGGCGGAGCTGGAGCCAGGTTCGCACACCGTGACGACGCGCACTTCGTCGCCATACTTTTCGCCGAACAAGGCCATCGCGCCGGTGTTCACGGCGTCGCGATAGGCCATCCAGCGCCATTGCACCGGATAGTTGCGGTAAATCGCTTCGTTGACGCCGTTTTCAATCTCGCTCAGTTGCTCGTCGGTTAGCATGAGGGAGTGGGTAAAGTCAAAACGCAGGCGGTCGGGGGCCACCAGCGAACCAGCCTGGTGGACGTGATCGCCCAGCACGCGGCGCAGCTCGGCATGGAGCAGGTGCGTGGCGGTGTGGTTGCGCGTGATGTCGGCGCGGCGCTCGGTGTCCACGCGTGCGTGTGCGGGCGCGCCGACCGTCACCATGCCTTGCACCACCTCACCGACATGGACAATCACGCCGCTGACAGGCCGTCGCGTGTCTGTCACGCGCACTTCCCAGCCCTCGCCGCGCAGCACGCCGGTATCGCTGACCTGGCCGCCGCTCTCCACGTAGAAGGGAGTGGTCGGCAAGACGACTTCAACCCGCTGGCCGGCGGCGGCTTTCTGCACCAGCGTGCCATCCACAATCAGGGCGGCGACTTCGCTGTCCAGCTCAGAAGCCAGCAGGTAGAGGTGTTCAACCCCGCCTGCGGGCAGGTGATCGAGCGCCTCGGCGTAAACGGCCAAGTCCTTGCCGTCGTTGCCGCCAGCGAACTGCGTGGCGGCGCGGGCGCGGCGGCGCTGCTCTTCCAGCGCGGCACGATAGCCGGGCATGTCAATGGCCAGGCCGTTTTCGGTAGCAATGTCGCGGGTCAGATCCAGCGGGAAGCCGTAGGTATCCCACAGGCGGAACGCCTGATCGCCCGGCAGCACAGTGCTGCCGTCGGCCTTTACCGCGGCCATCAAGCCCTCCAGCAAATCCAATCCCAGGTCGAGGGTGCGCAGGAAGCGTTCTTCCTCGTGCTTGATGGTAGCCTGGATGAAGGCGGCGCGCTCGCGCAGGTCAGGATAGGCATGGCCCATCAGCTCGATCACTGTGCCGCTGACTTCGTGCAGGAAGGGTTGGGTAAAGCCCAGCAAGCGGCCATGCCGGGCCGCGCGGCGCAGCACCAGGCGCAAAATGTAGTTACGGCCTTCGTTGCCGGGCAGCACGCCGTCACCGATTAAGAAGGTGATGGCGCGGGCGTGGTCTGCAATGACGCGATAGGAAACAATCTGGGCGGCCATCTGGGCGTCGGTGTGGTCGAGCAGTTCCTGCACGCGCAGCATGATCGGGCGAAAAAGATCGGTGTCGTAGTTGGCCTTGGCACCCTGCACCACCGAGACGAGGCGCTCCAGTCCCATGCCGGTATCTACGCCGGGCTTGGGCAAAGGGGTGCGCACGCCACTGGCGTCCTGGTTGAACTGCATAAACACCAGGTTCCACACCTCCAGCCAGCGCGCGCAGCCATTATCGAGCGCCACGCTGCAATCTGGCTGTCCGCAGGTGCAGGCATCCAGGCCCCAATCGTAGTGCAGCTCGCTGGTGGGGCCGCAGGGGCCGGTGTCGCCCATGGACCAGAAGTTGGTTTTTTCGCCCATGCGCAGAATGCGCGCAGCGGGCAGGCGGATTTCCTCGGCCCATACGTTGTAGGCGGTGTCGTCGTCGAGAAAGACGGTGGCGACCAGGCGATCAGCCGGGATGCCAAAGACGAGGGTTAACGCCTCCCAAGCAAAATGAATGGCATCGCGCTTAAAATAGTCGCCAAAAGAGAAATTGCCCAGCATCTCAAAGAAGGTGTGATGCCGCGGGGAAGGGCCGACTTCTTCCAGGTCGTTATGCTTGCCGCTGACGCGCATACACTTCTGGCTGCTGGTGGCGCGCACGTAGGGTCGTTTTTCCAGGCCGAGGAAGGTGTCCTTGAAGGGAACCATGCCCGCATTGACAAACAGCAAGGTATCGTCGCCATGCGGCACTAGCGGCGCGCTAGGCACGCGCGTGTGGCCCTTTTCCTCGAAGAAATCCAGGAAGGCTTGGCGGATATCAGCAGCAGCATAAGGACGTTGGATATTCATGCCGGGGGCAATCTCCGTAAAAGTGCTAAACAAAGAGTGACTGCCCGTGTGGGCAGCCACGTCATTTTATGCCAGATGGGGGCAAATGTCAAAGGCCCCCTGATCAAATCATACGGTACGGCTCAACCCATCGCGCGTTTCACCAGCTCGGTGATCCGGGCCTCTTCCTCGGTGCCCAGAGCGATGAGAGCATAGGCAGTCGGCCACATGACGCCGTCATCGAGATGTGCGACATCGTTGAAACCCAGCGTGGCATAGCGCGCGTCGAACTTCTGTGCGCTCTGGAAAAAGCAAACCACCTTGCCTTCCTTGTTTGCATAAGCTGGCATGCCGTACCAGGTCTTGGGCGCAAGCATCGGCGCGTGGGTGGTTATGATCTCATGTAGTCGCGTTGCCATAGCGCGGTCTGTCTCCGGCATTTCAGCGATCTTGGCGAGCAAGTCCTGTGTCCCATCTGCCCGGGTTTTTTCCGCCTTAAGCTCACGGGCGCGCTCCTTCATGGCCGCACGTTCCTCGGCGGTGAAGCCTCCCGCATCCGCGGCTGCGGTCTTTGTCTGTTTTTTGGTGCTCATCATAATCTCCTTGATCTTAAACGAGGGTTGAACTCGTTCAACGAATACGGGGTTTACGCCGTGGACACGGTTTCTGTCATTCGGAATGCCAAATGACGCACGAAAACCTTTTTTGGCGAGTCCTCTTTGCATTGAAAGTGCGGATTTTTCTTTGCCTCACCGGTTTTACGCAACTTTCGGAATATTTGTTCTACATTTAGTATAAAGGGGATCGTCGCTTTCGTCAAGGAGAGTGCATCTTCTTCAGGAGGCAACACGAAGCGCGATTTTCCAAATTGTATGGGGAGGTAAGACAGTACCGCCTCCAACTGATTGACGGCGACGGCAAATCGAGTACAATACTTATACAAAGCGAATGAATTCCGGCAACAACGCTCCTTTTCACTTCGCAAGTTCAAATTCCGCCCGTCAAGGACCTATTCTCATGCACGACGCCACCCTCACAGCCCTCTTTGACCATAACCGCTGGGCCACCCTGCGCCTGATTGACGTGTGCAGCGGCCTCACCGATGAACAACTCGATAGCACGGCCATCGGCACGTATGGCTCGATCCGCGACACCTTGCAGCACATTGTCACCGCGGAAAAATCGTACCTGGCACGGCTCACCGGTGGCCAACCCTATCGCCGCGCCGCGGATGCGCCGCCGCTCACCCTCGCGGAGATGCGCGCCTGGGCTGAGGTCAGCGGCGCGGGCTTGATTGACTGTGCGCCCACTGTCGGCTCGGACGAAACGTTCCAGGTCACTTGGGACGACGAAACCTACACCCTCCCCAAGACGATGCTGCTCACGCAGGCCATCAACCACGCCACCGAACATCGCTCGCAGATCATGGCAATCCTCACGGGCCTGGGCATCCAGCCGCCGGACCTGGACGGATGGACCTTCGCGCTGGAAGCGGATGCGTAAGCACCAGGCTGGCTTTGCGCTGCACTGACCTGCCCGCGCACGCCTTGCCTCACCACCACGCCAGACGACGATTTTCGACAAGACCGATGATGCTTTCCCCCTCTTCATGAAAGGACTGTATGATGAACAAGAATACGATCTGTCTATGGTACGACCAAGGCGCAGAAGAAGCGGCGCGCTTCTATACGGCGCTCTTCCCCGACAGCCGCCTTGGCGCTGTCAACCGCGCGCCGTCTGACTATCCCGACGGCAAAGCGGGCGATGTGCTGACAGTGGAATTTGTGGTGGCCGGCATTCCGTGCATCGGCTTGAACGGCGGCCCCCATTTCAAGCAAAGCGAAGCCTTCTCGTTCCAGATCGCCACCGACGATCAGGCCGAGACTGATCGCTATTGGGACGCGCTTGTGCAAAACGGTGGCGAGGCCAGCCAATGTGGATGGTGCAAGGACAAATGGGGTGTGAGCTGGCAAATCACCCCGCGCGCGCTAACAGAGGCTATGGCTCAGGGCGGTGATGTAGCCAGGCGGGCCTTTGAAGCCATGATGCCCATGCAAAAAATTGACATTGCCGCGATCGAAGCAGCCGTGCGCGGTGACAGGTAAATCGTTACCCAATTTCACCTCGAAGACTACCATTCTTTCTCTTTCGGATATATGCCTTTTGCATAGATGACTCCACTGCCAAAGGCTAATCAACCAGGTGTCTCGCCGAGTTAAGCCGGGCGATGACGCCTGGTTGATCGTTTTTGTAGGAGACTTATCTATGACTTAACGGGCTGTATGGGTGAACGATCACCTGTACTTTGACGGAAGCGCGGAGACGCGCCATGCCAAAAACATTGCGACAGATCCTCAGGTCAGTGTGCAGCTGGAAAGCGGCGATGAGGGGAATTGCTTGAGCTTACGCCGCATCAGGTGCTGGCGTGGACAAAGTTCATGACCCCTCGCGCGTCCGCGTCCCAGGGAGCGCGCAGCTTGCCTTGTGGGGGCTGCATGACGGACACAACTCGATCCGAAATCGCCATATCGCCAGATAGCAGGCAACGATGGATCAAAAGTAAGATCTCATGTTACGCAATGACGTAGGCTTGGTGTATGATAGAGCCGGAGGTTCTATCTATGCACCACAACATCCTGGATCTGTATGCAGAGTACCTGCTGAGTTCTTTTGGCCGCACGACAGCGACGG